>NZ_CP025113.1:6167060-6779070 GCF_002831585.1 Bradyrhizobium sp. SK17
CGCTGTTCTACACGGTCGCCGGCAGCGCGACGCAGACCTTGTTCGACGGCTTCACGCTGTATCACAAGCAGAAGGCCGCCGAGGCCGCGCTCGACCAGGCCAACGCGCAGTACCGCCAGGCCGTCATCACCGCGTTCCAGAACGTCGCCGACGCCCTGCGCAGCTTGCAGGCCGACGCCCGCGCCGTGCAAGCCGCGATCAAGGCGGAGAACGCCGCCAAGGCCAGCCTCGACATCGTGCAGAAGCAGCTCGTGCTCGGACAGGTCAACCAGGTCAATGTGCTGAACGCGCAGCAGGTCTATCTCAATGCCGCGATCACCCGCGTGCAGGCGGTGGCGACGCGGCTGTCCGACACCGCGGCGCTGTTCCTGGCGCTCGGCGGCGGCTGGCCGACCAACTGCCCGACCAGCGATTGGCGCGGCTGCGTGTTCGAGACCAGCGTCGCGTCGAAGACCTGATCGAACGCGACGAACCGTATTGCCCTGTGCACCAGACCGCGATGAGGGTTCGGCCCGACCTCATCGCGCCCTGGACGGTCAGGATCAGCCCTGCAAGTGGCGCGCCATGAAGTTGTCGTAGCCGATCTCGGCGACCTGGAACCACTGGTAGCCCGAGTTGGAATAGGCCATCAGCGAATCCAGAATCTTCTTGAAGTTGGGATTGCTGGCCGAGACCTCCGCGTGCAGCTCCTTCGCCGCCTTGTAGCTTGCCTCCATGATCGGCTGCGAGAAGGCGTGAAGCTTGGCGCCGCCGGCGAGCAGTTTCTTCAACCCCGTCGGGTTCACCGTATCGTATTTCGCCATCATCCAGTTGTTGGCGAGATGACCAGCCTGCTCGAGAACGTTCTGATAGTACTTGGGCAGCGCATTCCACTTGTCGAGATTGACGATCGCCAGCAGCATCGTGCCGCCTTCCCACCAGCCGGGATAGTAGTAATGCGGCGCGACCTTATACAGGCCGAGCTTCTCGTCGTCATAAGGCCCGACCCATTCCGCCGCATCGATCGTGCCCTTTTCGAGCGCCGGATAGATGTCGCCGCCGGCGAGTTGCTGCGGCACGCAGCCGAGCTTCTGCATCACGCGCCCGGGAAAACCGCCGATGCGGAATTTCAATCCCTTGAGATCATCGACGGTGTTGATCTCCTTGCGGAACCAACCGCCCATCTGGCAGGTGGTGTTGCCGGCGAGCAATGAGGTGAAGTTGTAGCCCTTGTAGAATTCGTTGAGCAGGTCCTTGCCGCCGCCCTGGATGAACCAGGCCTGGTTGAGGCGCGAGTTGGGTCCGAACGGCACCGACGTTCCCAGGGTGAAGGTGGGGTCCTTGCCGAAATAATAGTAGGACGCGGTATGCCCCATCTCGACGGTGCCGTTCTGCACGGCGTCGAGCACTTGCAGACCGGGGACGATTTCGCCCGCGGCGAAGGTCTGGATCTGGAATTTGCCGTCGGTGGCCTCGCCGACAGCCTTCGCCATGATCTCGGCGCCACCGTGAATGGTGTCGAGCGATTTCGGCCAGCTCGTCGTCATGCGCCATTTCAGTTCGGGCATCGACTGCGCGATCGCCGGCGCTGCGATGGTCGCGGCACCGGCGACGCCTAAACCCGTGACCTTGATGAAATCTCTGCGCTTCATTTTGAATCCTGCCCTGGTTGTGTTTTCCTCATGTCATCGAAGCGCTGACTGGATTGCCGATCGTCGCGCTTGCTTTTCTTGCCGCCGCGATCGTCGAGAGATCGCGCCGCCTTCGTGCCGAGGCTTGGGCGGGAGCATGGAGCATCCCCCGGTGAACGCCAGACGCAAAAAGCCCGGCCGTCTTGCGAGGGCCGGGCTACTTAAGTCGAAGCTTTGAGCGGGTTTCGGCTCGATGGCCGTAACCCCAATGCCTATTTCGAGGCGTTTTCTCCGCGCCAATGCGCGTCGATCGCGCTCGCAAGCATCATGTTCAGCCGCGGGTACGCGAGCGGATCATGAAGCTGTCGAACGTGTATTCGGCAACCTGCCACCACAGATACTGATCGGAGCGATAGGCCTGCATGGCGTCGATCGACTTCTTGAAGTCGGCATTCTTGGCCGAGATCTCGCTCCAGAGCTCGTTGGTCGCCTTGAGACAGGCCTCGAGCACCTCGTTGGTGAACGGACGCAGCTGGGTGCCGCCGGCCACCAGCCGCTTCAGCGCCGAGGGGTTCTGCATGTCGTAGCGCGCAGCCATCCAGCTGTTCGCGTTGGCCATGCCGTTGGCGAGGATCGCCTGATAGTTCTTCGGCAGCGCGTTCCACTTCTCCAGGTTGATGAAGGAGTGCACGGTGGGACCGCCCTCCCAGAAACCCGGATAGTAGTAGTACTTCGCGACCTTCTGGAAGCCGAGCTTCTCGTCGTCATACGGACCGACCCATTCGGCGGCGTCGATGGTGCCCTTCTCGAGCGCCGGATAGATGTCGCCGCCGGCGAGCTGCTGCGGCACCACGCCGACCTTCTGCAACACCTGGCCGGCGATGCCGCCGATGCGCATCTTGAGGCCGGACATGTCGGCGACCGTCTTGATCTCCTTGCGGAACCAGCCGCCCATCTGGGTGCCGGTGTTGCCGCAGGGGAAGCCGATCACGCCGAACTTCTTGAAGAACTCGTTGCCGAGCGCCTCACCGCCGCCCTGGTACCACCAGGAGTTCTGCATGCGCGCGTTGAGACCGAACGGCACCGACGCGTAGATCGCGAACGTCGGATCCTTGCCGACGTAGTAGTAGGACACGGTGTGGCACATCTCGACCGTGCCGTTGGAGGTCGCGTCCAGCGCCTGTAGGCCGGGGACGATTTCGCCCGCCGCGAACACCTGGATCTGGAACTTGTTGTCGGTCATCTCGGCGACATACCTCGCCAGTTGGTCGGCACCGCCATAGATGGTGTCAAGCGACTTCGGGAAGCTCGAGGTCAGGCGCCACTTGATCTCAGGCGAGGACTGCGCGATCGCCGGCGCAGCAACCGCCGTCGCGGCAGCACCGGCCGCAGAAACTTTCAAAAAATCACGACGCTTCATCGTAAGGCTTCTCCTTGAGGGGCGTTTCCCAGTGACCGTAAGCAGTTCTCCGGCGGGCGCTTGCAAGCTGCACGCTTGCGAAGGCCCGCCGAGGCGCTCTCGGTCGGCCCTTTACCACGGAAGGTGGCGTCACGGAAACGCGACAATGGCATGACCGCGCCAATTAAACGAAAGTCTGATGACGCCGGAATCTGCCGGAAAATAGGGGGCTTGGCCGCGGCACGGATGGCTTGCCGCTGCTCGCGGACCTTGCCGCCGGTCACGCGGTAAATCGCCGCGTGCGGGCCGCCGGCACGCTTGCCGGACGGCGGGAGCGATCAGCGCTTGGTCGTCTCCCGCGCCTTCTTGGCCTGGTCGGCCAAATGCCGCCCGCGCCTGATCCAGCTTTGCGCGGTCGTCTTGCTGACACCGAACGTCTTTGCGACCGACTCGGCAGCTTCGCCGATCGAGTCGGATTTCTTCGCGACGTTGAATGCCATCCGCGAAGCCTCTGCGCGCTGCTCGCGCGTCAGATGTTTGCGGCCTTCCTTCTTTGCCATGCGTGACGCTGTCATGGCTGTTGACGGTCGCTTCACGGCTCTTCCCGCAATTTCGGCTGCACCCGCGGCCGTTGGCAAATGGACGGAGGTGGTACGATTCGGCCGGCCCCCCCAAACATACAGGGCGAAATCGATTCAGCAATCGCCCAGGGCGACGGTCCTGTGCAGAAACGGCCGGACCTCGGGCCTGTCAGAGCAGCATGGCAGGCGATGACGACGGCACCAGCTCAGGCCGCGGCGATGACGCCTTGCAGCTGCTCGCGCACCTTGGCGCCGATCGCGCGGTAGATCTGCGCGTGCGGGCCGTCCGGCTCGCTCTCGACCACCGGATTGCCGGAGTCAGACGCGGAGCGGATCGCGATGTGCAGGGGGACTTCGCCGAGGAACGGCACCCCGAGCTTCTCGGCCTCGTGGCGGGCGCCGCCATGGCCGAAGATGTCCGAGCGCGTGCCGCAGTGCGGGCACTGGAAATAGCTCATGTTCTCGACGATGCCGAGCACCGGCACGTTGACCTTCTTGAACATCGCAAGCCCGCGCCGCGCGTCGATCAGCGAGAGGTCCTGCGGCGTCGAGATGATGACGGCGCCCTTGAGCGGGACGTTCTGCGCCAGCGTGAGCTGGGCATCGCCGGTGCCGGGCGGCATGTCGACGACCAGCACGTCGAGCGTGCCCCAGGCGACGTCGCGCAGCATCTGGGTGATCGCCGACATCACCATCGGCCCGCGCCAGATCATCGCGGTGTCCTCCTCGACCAGGAAGCCGATCGACATGATCGCCAGGCCGAAGCGCACCAGCGGGATCATCTTCTTGTCGTCGTTGAGCTGCGGCTTCTCGCGGATGCCGGTCAGCCGCGGCACCGACGGGCCGTAGATGTCGGCGTCGAGCAGCCCGACGCGCAGGCCGAGGTCGCGCAGGCCGAGTGCGAGGTTGAGCGCCGTGGTCGATTTGCCGACCCCGCCCTTGCCGGAGGCGACGGCGATGACGGCTGAGATGCCCGGAATCTCGGCCTGCCGGGCCATCGGCGATTGGGCGCCGGGCGGATGCGGATGCCGGTGCGCCGCGGCTGGCTGAACGCCGCCGGCCGGCCGTGGTGCAGGCGGCGCCCCGCCGGCCTTGCGCTCCGCCGTCAGCGCGATCATCGCGACGCTGACGCCCGGGATGGCGCGCACGGCATTCTCGGCCTGCGCACGCACGCTTTCCCACGCGCGGGCCTCCGCGGCATCGACGTTGATCGAGCAGAACACCTTGCCGTCAGCGACCGTGATCGCCGACAGCACATTGGCGTTGGTCAAGGCCGTGCCGCGCGGCGACATCACCCTGGCAAGGCAATCGAGAACCTGTTGCTGCGTCACGCTCACCGCGTATCTCCCGGGAAGTTTGAGGGACGACCCATAGAGCGTTGCAGCGCAAAAGGCTACCTCGCTCCGACGTCGTCCCGCCGCTCGGACGGCGCCGCCGAGCCGCCTTCCTTGGCGGCCTCGTAGTTCAGCTCGATCATGACCCCGTTGGGGTCGTTGACGAAGATCTGCCAGAGATCGCCGCCGGGAACCTGGCGCGAGTCGAATTCCATGCCCTTGGACTGTAACCGCTTGCGCATGCCGTCGAAGCCCTGGCTGGCAAAAGCGACGTGGTGGACGACGCCCGAATCCGGCTTTTGTGCCTCGTCGGTCGCCGAAATGTCGACCAGATGCACCACCGCCTTGCCCTCGCTGTACATCCAGGCTCCGGGGAACGCGAAGTTCGGCCGCGCGCCCTTTTCCAGTCCCAGAACGTCTTCATAGAACCGCACCGTGGCGGCGAGATTCCGGGTCCGGATATTGAAATGATCGAGCACACCGACGCTCATGCCCATGCGAGACACTCCCTTTTTTGTGAAGTTCTTTGGTGGGGTGATGGTAGCACAAAACCGGGTTCTGCGATCCAACGAAGCCGTTGCCCTCCGCTGCACAGGGGGTATGGTGCGGCTCCTTCCATGGACGGAATGCCCAGCCTGCCGCGACGTTTTCCGGCGGTCCCAAGGGGCGATCACCACGGCAAATCACAAGGTATCAGACATGGCTAAAGTCGCTTTTCTCGGTCTCGGCGTAATGGGTTTCCCGATGGCGGGACACCTCGTGAAAAAGGGCGGTCATGAGGTCACCGTGTACAACCGGACCGCGGCGAAGGCGAAGGAATGGGCCGACAAGTTCGGCGGCAAGACGGCCGCGACCCCGAAGGCCGCCGCTGAAGGCCAGGACTTCGTGATGTGCTGCGTCGGCAATGACAACGACCTGCGCTCGGTCACGATCGGTCCGGACGGCGCCTTCGCCGGCATGAAGAAGGGCGCGACCTTCGTCGACCACACCACTGCCTCGGCCGAGGTCGCCCGCGAGCTCGATGCCGCCGCCACCAAGGCCGGCTTCAAATTCGTCGACGCGCCGGTGTCCGGCGGCCAGGCCGGCGCCGAGAACGGCGTGCTGACCGTGATGTGCGGCGGCGCTCAGGATGCCTACGCCGGCGCCGAGCCGATCATCACCGGCGCCTATGCCCGGATGTGCAAGCTGCTCGGCCCCGCCGGCGCCGGCCAACTGACCAAGATGGTCAATCAGATCTGCATCGCCGGCCTGGTTCAGGGCCTGTCGGAGGGCATCCACTTCGCCAAGAAGTCCGGCCTCGACGTCGCCGCCGTGATCGAGACCATCTCGAAGGGCGCGGCGCAGTCGTGGCAGATGGAAAACCGTTACAAGACCATGAACGAGGGCAAGTACGATTTCGGCTTCGCGGTCGAGTGGATGCGCAAGGACCTCTCGATCGCGCTGGCGGAGGCCCGCCGTAACGGCGCCACCCTGCCCGCCACCGCGCTGGTCGACCAGTTCTATGCCGAGGTCGAGAAGATGGGCGGCAAGCGCTGGGACACGTCGAGCCTGCTGGCGCGCTTGCAGCGCTGAGTCCTCACAAGCAGCCAGGTGACCCGCGCCTGCGGGTCATCTGCCATGCGGTACTGCCTGTCTGCTTCCACTCGCTCGAAGGCTGCCGTCGACTACATACAACGGCGGACTGAAGCCCGCCGTCGACGCCGCGTGCCCGAGAGGAAAGCGAGACGACCTTGCAGTACCTGGTATGGTCGCTCCCGTTCGTCGTCGTCGCGGCGCTGATCGCGACCGGACGCGCATCCTCCACCGTGGTGGGGTTGGTCGGCTTCATCACTTCGCTGATTGTCGCCCTGGTGGCGTCACCGCAGCCTTTTGGTAGCGGCGATGCGGTTGGCGCGATCGGCCGTGGTGGATGGCTGGCGCTGCTCGTCGGCGCGGTCATTCTTGGAGGTTTATTCTTCCGCGAGGTGGTCTCGGAGCATGGCACAGCCGATCGCGCGACGCCGGTTGCTCCGGAGCGGCGCCGCAGGCAGCTCTACACCACCTGCTTCCTGATCGGGCCCTTCGCCGAGGGTGCGACCGGTTTCGGTGTCGGTCAGGTCACGATTGCGCCGATGCTCAATGGCATCGGCTTGGCACCTCTCCACGCCATCCTGTTCGGGCTGTTCAGCCAGATGATGGTGTCGTGGGGCGCGATGGCCAACGGCACCATCGTCGGCTCGCAGCTCTCCGGGATTGCACCGACCGACCTCGGCGTGCATAGCGCCCTCCTCACCGTGCCGCTTCTGATCGCCTGGCTCGGTCTGTTCTGGCGCATCGCCGCGATCGCCAAGATCCCGGGGACGCCGCTCGATTTTGCCGGCGAGGCGCTGTGCACGATCGCAGCCGGCGGGCTGCTGGTCGCAGCCAACGCCCTGTTCGGCCCTGAGGTCGCAGCACTGGCAGCGCTGGGACCGCTGATCGTCGCACGCTTCCTGTTGAGCGGGAGGCCGGATCGCGACCAGTGGCGGTCGGCGCTTCGCATCGGGCTGCCCTACGTCGCTCTGATCGCCGTGCTGATGGCGACACGTGCGATCACCCCTGTCAACGAATGGCTTCGCGCAGCGCTCGCGGTCAAGCCGTTCGCCGACGGCCCAACCTGGTTTCCCTTGCTGCATCCGGGCTCTTGGCTGCTTGTGGTCGGCCTCGCCACCACGGTCGCGATGCGACGGCCGGCAGCGGAGGCACTCGGACGGGCATGGACGCGCGGCCGCAAGCCGATCCTGACCATCGGCTGCTTCCTGGCGATGGCGCAGGTGATGGCCACATCCGGTCTGGCCGACGGCCTCGCGAAGGGCTTGAGGTCGGCGCTTGGCCCCTTCGCCGTCCTTGCAACACCTCTGTTCGCCGGGGTGTTCGGATTTCTGACCGGCAGCAGCAACGCGTCCAACGGCCTCTTGATGCCTGCCCAGATCGCACTCGCGCGCGACGCCGCACTCAGCCTGCCCTGGCTCGGCGCCATCCAGAACACCGCAGCCGCGGCCTTGACCATGCTGTCGCCAGTGCGGGTCGCGGTCGGCTGCGCGCTGGTCGGAAAGCCCGAGCTCGAACGAACCGTCTATGCGCGCGGCTGGCCGCTGGGCGCGGTTCCGCTCGCCATCCTGGCCGCCGCGGCGGCGTTGCTGCTGGTGAGATGGTGAGACGCCGGCCCGCGATTCCGCGCCGCGCGCAAAAGTTAATTTAACTCACCGTTAACGAGTTTCTTTAGCTCTTTAAGTCATCGCTTAATGATTTGGCGTCACAGATAGACAATGCAAAAGGCCCGCGCGGTTCGCTGGCAGGATTTGTGTTTGTTTATGAGTAATCCCGCAGAAAAGCCTGAAGTTGTACAGCTTCCGGCAGGACCTCAGGTGGCAGCGCCGGTGAACAGCCGGCGTGCTGCTGCACAGCGGGTGCGCGAGGCGCGGGATCGGTTAACGTCAACCAGTGGAACCCGCCCGGCGTTCGACGCCGAACTGCTCCGCCAATACGCCCAGACCCGGATCTCGGCCTCCTACGTCGTGATGCTGCTCGTGGTCGCGACCGGCGTGCTGTTTGGCCTCTGGATGAAGCCGATCGTGGCCGGCGCCTGGACGGTCGGCATCCTCGCCGTCCACGTCGCCATCGTGCGCAGTTGTGCGCGCTTCCTCGCCGAACCGACCTCGGTCGCGGTGACCCGCAAATGGCGCACGCGTTTCGTGCTGCTCGACCTGCTCTACGGCCTGTGCTGGACTGCGATCCTGATCCAGCCCGCCGGGCGCGATCTCTCTTCCAATACGCTGATGATGTTCCTGATGCTGCTGGTGATCGCGGTCTCCAGCATGCTGGCTGCGAGCCTGCCGATCGCGGCGCTCGCGGCGACCGTCCCGGTGACGGTCGGAATCGCGCTCGACCTCGTGCTCAACGGCGCATTCGACAATTACGTGATGGCGCTGCTCGCGCTTGCCGCCGAGGGCTATTTCGCGCTGCTGGCACATCGCCTGCATTCGACCACGCTGGCGACGCTGGAAGCCCGCGCCGAAAAGGACGCGCTGATCGGCGAACTGGAACAGGCCAAGGCGATCTCCGACGAGGCGCGGCATCGCGCCGAGTCCGCCAACGTCGCCAAGTCGCGCTTCCTCGCCCAGATGAGCCACGAACTGCGCACGCCGCTCAACGCCATCCTCGGCTTCTCCGAGGTGATGAAGAGCGAGATATTCGGCGCGCATACCGTGCCCGTGTACAAGGAATATTCCGCCGACATCCATAATTCCGGCGTGCACCTGCTCAATCTCATCAACGAGATCCTCGATTTGTCGCGCATCGAGGCCGGCCGCTACGAGCTGAACGAAGAGGCCGTGGCGCTGGTGCATGTCGTCGCCGATTGCCACCATCTCCTGAAGCTGCGCGCGACGAGCCGCGGCATCACCATCCACGAAGTGTTCGAGCATGGCATGCCCCGGATCTGGGGCGATGAGCGCGCCATCCGCCAGGTCGTGCTCAATCTGCTCTCGAACTCGATCAAGTTCACCCCGCAAGGCGGCGAGATCTGGCTGAAGGTCGGCTGGACTGCGTCGGGCGGGCAATATCTCAGCGTCAAGGATACCGGAAGCGGCATCGCCGAGGACGAGATCCCGGTGGTGCTGGCCTCGTTCGGCCAGGGCTCCAACTCGATCAAGTCGGCGGAACAGGGTGCGGGCCTCGGCCTGCCGATCGCGAAAAGCCTGATCGACATGCATGGCGGCACCTTCACGCTGAAATCGAAGCTGCGCATCGGCACCGAGGTGATCGTGACCCTGCCCCCGGAACGGGTCATGAGCGCGCTGGCGCCGATGGCGGAAGAAGCGCCGCCGACGCAGCCGGAGCCCGTCGAACCATCGATGGGCGCCGACCGCAAACGCGTGCGCCGCAAGTCGATCATGAGTGCCGGCACCGGATTGTAGAGCATGTCGCGGACCAACGTGACGCGGTTCTCGCTGTCCATACGCGCAAGATGTTGGCGCGAAGACCACGCTCGCGACAAAAAGCCCGGGCGTGATGCAGCATCCCGTATCGGTCGGCTTGCATCGACGGCTGAAACGGTCCAACACTTGAAGAATGAGCTCAGAAACGCCGTGTATCGCAGTCTGCATGATGGACCCTCGGACGAAGCTCTGCTTCGGCTGCGGTCGCACGCTTCCGGAGATCGCGCGCTGGCACAAGATGGACCGCGCAGAGCGGCTCGCCGTGATGTCGACATTGCCGGCGCGCATGGCCGAGGCCGGCCTCGAGGCCATGGAGCCGCGTCCGAAGCGCGCCTGAGCACGGCGGCGGCTGGAGGTGCTCGATGACCCGCATTCTCCTCGTCATCGTGCTGCTGATGGCGACCGCCGGCGCCGTCGTCGCCTATGGCGATCCCGATCAGATCGCCCGTGCCAGGGAAAACCTAACCCAGATTTTCGGCCGCACCATCGCCGCTACCACGGCGAGCCCGAGTTCGGCGCCCGCGGTTCAGATCGCGCGCGGCCAGGGCGGGGAGTTCGCGTTCCGCGCCAAGATCAACGGCGTCAGCGCGCCAATGGTGATCGACACCGGCGCGACTTCCGTCGTGCTGACCTGGGAAACCGCCAAGGCGATCGGGCTGCCGACCGAAATGCTCGATTACAATGTCGACCTGGAGACGGCCGGCGGCCACACCAAGGCGGCGCGGCTGACGCTCGATCGTCTCGCGGTCGGCAAGCTGGTCGAGAAATCGGTGCCGGCGCTCGTCGTGCAACGCGGCCAGATGAAGACCAACCTGCTCGGCATGAGCTTCCTCGACCGGCTCGAAAGCTGGGGCGTCCGCTCCGACACGCTCTCGCTGACCGGATATCCCGACGTCACCGGCAGCATCGCCTCCCCGAGCCGCCATCGGCGCACGCGCACGGCGATCGACTAGGGGCACTCCTAGAACGTTCACCGCTCACGGCTGAGTAGAAGTCGGCACGCTTCGCCGTCATCTACGGCTTTTAACCCGAAGCGCACATCTGGACCATATCTGCCAAAATTCTGAGAACGGCTGCGCTCGAAAGCGAACTTCGAGAGGCACAGCTTGGGACGAGGCCACTGATCCGGCAGCAGCGAGATCCATCGGACGCAACCCAATCAAAGGTTGCAACTTCATGGGTTAGCCCGCATAGTCTTGGAATTTGCGCGATTGGGCCCAAAACCATGAGCAAAAGATCATCTCGCAACTACAAAGTATTTTTGAGCCATAAGCAGCGGTTTGCCAACGAAGCGGAACAGCTCGACGCTGCATTGCAGAAGGGTGCGCCGGGCGCTACCGTTTTCCGGTCCGAGGATATTGACTTGGGTGGCGACTGGAGGAAGGAAATCGATAACAGACTGGACAAGGCGAAGCGCCTCGTCCTGCTGTACACAAGCCCTGAACAAGATTGGTCGTGGTGCTTCTATGAAGCGGGCCGGTTCTCACGCAAAGGACGTCAGCCTCGTCCAGTTGGCTGCCTGCATCCCAAAGACGTCAAGCCACCCAGTCCGCTTGCACACCTTCAGAGCATAGCCGCAACACAGGACAATATTCGGCGGTGGCTCGATGGCGACTTCTTCCGCAGCATTCGAACGCGCGACCCGAGCTCGCAGGACTTGGATGAGGCTGTCAAGGCGATCGAAGAACTCGTAAGCGGCATGCCGACTGAGGAGAGTTTTCTTAAGCCATATATCTGGATCAAGCCAAAGGCGCCGAGCGATTGGAAGGGCAAGATCGACTTCACCAACGCTTTGGTTGAGATCGACGAAATATCGGCAAAAGGCCTTAACTTCAACCATCCGCCGAATCTGGAGCTACTACCATTCCTACGCCGCATCGCTTGCGACACGACGGAGCAGCCGGATAAGATTGAGTTCTGGATCACGAAGTTCTTTGAATCGCTGCAGAGCGCCGTCGACGGAAAAGCCAATTTCCAGGAGGAGGCATATTTCCGTCACGAGAACGGAAAGACCCTGCGTCCTGTGGTCGTGAGTTTCACCAGATGCGCGACCGGCTCGGTATGCAGATTGCGCGTGGTCTTTGCGCAAGCATTTGGTACTCCGCTCACCGATTCGCCCGGATTGCTCCAGCGCTTATCCATCGGCGCGCGTCTCGCTATTCGCACGCGGCTGGAGATCGTCGACGCATTCAGCGGCCGATTATCACAAATCCAAAAACAGAAACTGCAGAGTAGGCGCGACGAAGATGAGATAGGTCGCAAAATCGGAATCGGGTCACGATTGGTGGAGGCCCTCAATACCATCGTTCAGGAAGCCGTCTCACATGGCGTTAGGCCGGAAGACGATCCGCCGATACTGTTCGATGCTCCCGTTCAAGACCGGTTCTTGGAAATACGACAACGTGGGGTTCAGACGTGGAATGAGCTCGAAAGAGCAGCCATACGCGACGATGGTACCGGCGACTACGCGGAGACTGAACGGCTGTTGATAGAGTTGAAGAAAAATAATGAAGGCTATCTCGCACTAGTGCTGCCGCGCATTGAAGAACTGGTCGTGCCTGCAGGCAAGTGACGCGTCCAACAATGAGCGGAGAGATCCCACGGCGATGGTCGCAATGGGTCAACTCCGCCGGGTCATCAGACTTCCGCTTTTGACCCCGAAACCGACGCGCATTTTAGGTCGGCTTCCGCGTTAGGGCGATAATATTTTTTGATTGGATGCTGCGGTGCTATGCCACCGGCCAACAGTTACCGGTCGTCGTCGTGGATCGACGACGGATGCCGGCACAGCGGCGTGACCTGGATCTCCATGAACGGAAACAGCGGCAGGCTGGACAGGATGTCGTGCAATTCCTGCGCGCCCGACACGTCGAAGATGCTGACATTGGCATAGCGTCCGGCGACCCGCCAAAGATGACGCCAGGTGCCCGCACGCTGCAACTCCATGGCGCGAACCCGTTCGGCCTGCTTCAGCGCATCGACCTTCTCGGCCGGGATGTCGTGCGGGATCCGGACATCCATTTCGACGTGAAACAACATGGCGATGAACTCTTTTCTGCGGGGGATGAAGCGGCGGCGCGAACGGCTTGAGGGGCCGCCGTGCGATCGCGGCGGCCCCGGTGATTGTATCTACCAGATCGTCAGCCTTGTCGTCAGCCCTGCACCAGACCCCGGCTGACGAGGTTGATGTCGTCGGGATTGACGAGGTCCTTCGCCGTCCAGCCGGAGACGTCATAGTCGCTCATGCAATTGCGCACGAAGTCCTGCATGGCGCCGAGGTCGCCGGTCGCGGTCGCGGCCATCAGCGTCTCGACGCGCAGGTTCTCGTAATTGCCGGCATAGTTGCGCTCATAGAGCTCGTGCCGGCCGCCGAACTCCGAGCCGACCGCGTCCCACAGCAGCTTGAGCAGCTTGATCCGGTCGATCGCCGCATAGCCGTTGGAGCCGCGAACGAAGCGGTCGAGATAGGGCCGGATCGCCTCGCTCTCCAGATCGGCCGAGCTCGACGGCAGATAGATCAGGCCGCTCGCGACGTGGCGCTCGATCAATTCCTTGATCCGCGGATAGGCCATCGGCGCGAACACGCGATAAGCGAGCCCATAGTTCAGGTTGGGCAGATTGTAGCCCTCGGTGCCTTGCCAGTCGATCGGCGACTTCACCATCGCATCGGCAATGCCGTGGAACAGATTGCGCCAGGCGATCACCTCGCCGACCGCCGTCTGCACGCCGCGGAAATCCTTCGAGCCAGTCGCCTCCACCGCCATCGAGAACAGGCCGGCGATGAAGTCGAGCTTGACGGCAAGCCGCGTCACGCCATGCAGCGTGAAGCGCGGAATGAAGCCCGATGCCGGGAAGAACTGGTTGATCTTGTCGACGTCGCCATAGATGAAGACGTTCTCCCACGGCACCAGCACCTTGTCGAACACGAGGATGGAGTCGTTCTCGTCGAAGCGGCTCGACAGCGGATAGTCGAACGGCGAGCCGGTCGCGGCCGCGGTGAATTCGTAGGACGAGCGGGCAATCAGCTTGACACCCTTGGCATCCATCGGCGCCGTGAAGATCAGCGCAAACGACTTGTCCTTGATCGGGATGCCGTAATGGGCGATGAAATTGTAGTGCGTGAGCGCTGAGCCGGTCGCAACCACCTTCGCGCCCGAGACGATCAGGCCCGCGTCGGTCTCCTTCTCGACATGCATGAAGACGTCGCGCACCTCCTCGATGGCGCGATCACGATCGATCGGCGGATTGACGATGGCGTGATTCCAGAAGTCGAGCCGCTCCTGGGTCCGGGCATACCACTTCCTTGCGTTGCCGGCGTATTCGCCATAGAAGCCCGAATTCGCGCCCAAGGTGCCGAGGAACGCGGCCTTGTAGTCCGGCGAACGGCCCATCCAGCCATACGCGACCTTCTGCAATTCGGCGATCGCATCGCGGCCCCGCACAAGGTCGTCGGCGGTTTTCGAGCCGAGGAAGAACGGATGGGTGATCTGTCCCGAGCCAGTGTCGGTGAGAACACCGATCTGATCCTTCTTCTCGTGGAAGCGATCGTACCAGCGCGCCACCATCCGCGCCGAGTTGCGGAACGCGGGATGCTCGGTGACGTTCTTGACGCGCTCGCCGTAGATGTAGATTTCGCGGCCGTCCTGGATGCTGTCCAGGAATTCGGCGCCGGTATAGACGCTGGTGGACGACGCAGGCGCGTCGGCCCGCAGGGCAGTTGCAGTGGTCATGGACGTTCCTCCTCGCTGGCGTCGTCGGACGGCTGGATGCAGCCAAGCCGGTCCGAGACCAATTCGTCACGCTCTTGGTCGGCGTGACATCGGAGGAAACGCTACGCGCTCACCCGGAGCCGGTGAAAGGTATCACACCATACCGCGCGAACCGCACCGGGCCGGGCTATGACTTGGATACGCGGACCAGACGGCGATGATCGTCCGGCCGACGCAACGCCGCAGCCGACGCACACAGCGCGGCACGGAAGGGAGCGAACCATGGGCAAGGGTTTTGACAGCAGCACTGTCTCTTTCCATCGCGATGGGGAATTGGCCCTCGACGCCAGCGTCGTCACCATCGGCGCGTTTGACGGTGTCCACCGCGGCCATCAGGAACTGCTCACGCAGACCATTGCGGCAGCGCAGCGCCGCGGCGTTCCCGCCGTGGTCTATACCTTCGATCCGCCGCCAAAGGTGTATTTCGGCCAGGCCGAGCCGCTGACATCGCTTCGCGAGAAACTCGAGCGCATCGCAACATTCGGGCCCGATCACATCGTCGTCGCCGATTTCAACCAGCTCTACCTCCGGCGCAGCGCGGCCGATTTCCTCGCCGAATTGCAGCTCCTGCAACCGTGCGAAGTGATCGTCGGCGAGGATTTCCGCTTCGGGTCGTGCAAGGGTGGCACCGCGCTGCTGCTGCGCCAACATTTCAACACCAGCATCCTGCCGCCGGTGCGCTGCGGCAACGGCGAGATCGTCTCGAGCAGCCGGATCCGGAGCCTGCGACGATCCGGCCTTGCGGCCGCCGCCGCGGCGCTGGAAAACTGGAAGGATATCGTGACCGCGCCACCCGCCAACCGATCCCGATTGACCCAATTCGAGGTCGCAAACCAATGACCGCCATCGACCCGCGCGAGCTGCGCAATGCCTGCGGCCAGTTCGGCACCGGCGTCACCATCATCACCACGCATTGCGAGGGGCGCGATCACGGCATGACGGCGAACGCCTTCATGTCGGTTTCGCTCGAACCGCCGCTGGTCGCGATCTCGATCGCCAAGAGCGCGAGGATGCTTCGCAACATCCAGAGCAGCGGCCGCTTCGCGGTCAGCGTGCTTGCCGAGGGCATGGAGGATCTCGCCTGGCATTTCGCCGGCAAGCCGAAGCTCGACCTTCGCGACGTGTTCGAGCGGCACAACGACCTGCCGGTCATCGCCAACGCGGCAGCGTATTTCGTGACCGATCTCGCCGACGAGATCATCGCCGGGGATCACACCATCTTCCTCGGCCATGTCCGCGAGATGTCGCTGCAACCGAGCACGCGGCCGCTGCTGTTCTTCCGCGGCCGCTTCGGCAGCCTTGCCGACCCGCACCCCGCCCCCGCGATGTTGGAGAATGCCGCGTACGAATTCGTCTGGTGAAACGACCAGCGGAAATTCCCGAAAACGGGAATGCAATTTTGATCAAACTGCAAGAAAAGGAGGAAACGACCATGCTGAACGTCAACAAGGACACCATCACCGACCACGTGATCGCGGCACTCTCGCCGGACATCCCGGATCGCAATCGCCAGATCATGACCAGCCTGATCCGGCACATGCACGCCTTCTGCAAGGAGGTCGACCTGACCTTCCCCGAATGGTTCGCAGCCTGCGAATTCCTGCGCCGCGCCGGCGACATCTCGGACGAGAAGCGCAACGAGTTCATCTTGATATCAGACATTCTCGGCGTCGAGGTGCTGGTCGACATGCTCGACCACCGGATCACCGACGGCGAGAGCGAATCCACCGTGCTCGGGCCGTTCTACCGCGAGAACCCGCCGGTGCTGCCGAAAGGTGCCTCGATCATCAAGAAGACGTTCGACAACGCGCAGACCGTCAGGGTCTCGGGGCGCATCGTCGACACCGCGGGACGGCCGATCGATGGCGTCACCATCGACGTCTGGGAAGACGCGCCGAATGGGCTCTACGACCTGCAAGACCCGGAGCAGCCGGCCTACAATCTGCGCGGACGCTTCACGACCGATACCAACGGCGAATATGCCTTCGTGGCGCTTCGCCCCGAACCCTACCCGATCCCTTATGATGGCGCCGGCGGCGAGCTTCTGAAGTACATGGGCCATCATCCCTGGCGTCCGGGCCACATCCACTTCATGCTGTCCAAGGACGGCTATCAGTCGCTGATCTCGCAGATCTACGATTCCGAGACCAAATATCTCGACAACGACTCGGTGTTCGCCGTGAAGCAGAGCCTGATCGGCAAATTCGACAAGGCCCCGGCCGACGCCGATACCGATCTCGTGCTCAACTTCGACTTCAAGCTCAAGAAGGCGGCCGTCGAGCGGCTCGTCGCGGCCGAGTGATACGCCTTACGCCCCTGCCAGGCTTTGAACCGCCTGGCAGGGTTCATTTTGATCCGACCTGCGAGGACCTATGAGCCGTGCCGTGATTGAAATCGCCGAGCCCGTGGAGCACGTGCGGGCGCCCGCTGGGGACACTGCGATCCGCAGTATCCGCGCCACCATCGTGGAGGCGCCGACCCGCCGGCGGCACAAGCTGTCGAACACGGAAGTCACGCATCAGGGCTACGTGCTGGTGCGCGTGCTGCTCGACAACGGCGTGACGGGCATCGGCGAGGCCTCGACGCTCGGCGGACCACGCTGGGCCGAGGAGAGTGTGGAATCGATCCAGGCCGCGGTCACCAACTATCTGGCACCGGCGCTGCTGGGCCAGCCTGCCCTCGCCTTCGAAGCCAACGGCTTGCGCATGAGCAAGGCCGCCACCCGCAATTTCGCCGCCAAAGCCGCGATCGAATCCGCGCTGCTCGATGCCGCCGGCAAGACGCTCGGCCTTTCGGCCAGCGCACTGCTCGGCGGCGCGGTGCGCGAGCGCATGGAGGTGATCTGGGCGCTGGCTTCGGGCGACAGCGGCCAGGAACTGGAGGAAGCCAAAGAGAAGCTGCGGCGCCGCGAGCATCGCCAGTTCAAGATCAAGTTCGGCTTCAACCGGCCACAGGCCGATCTGAAGCGGCTCGAGGCGCTGCGTACTGGTCTCGGCGACGAGGTGCGCCTGATCGTTGACGTCAACCAGGGCTGGACCGAGGCCGAATGCATCCGCTTCATGCCGGCGCTCGAAGAGCTGGATGTTGCGCTGGTGGAGCAACCGGTCTCGGCACTGCAACTGGAAGCCATGGCGCGGGTTGCGGCGCGCAGCTCGATCCCGTTGCTGGTCGACGAAGCGGCCTTCACCAAGGAGGACATCGCTCGCGCCGCTGCGATGGGCTGCGGCAGCGTCTATTCGCTGAAGCTCGTGAAGAGCGGTGGCCTGTTCGAGATGAAGCGCGCCGCCGCGGTCGCGAACGCTCACGGCCTCGAGCTCTATGGCGGTTGCCTGCTGGAGAGCAGCATCGGCGCGGCCGCGCATCTCGCCGCATTCGCCACCCTGCCCAAGCTCGAATGGGGCACCGAGCATTTCGGGCCGCGCATCCTCGTGGAGGACCTCGTCGTCAACCCGATCAAATTCGACGAGTTCGAGATCTGCGTTCCTGACGGTCCCGGTCTCGGCGTCCAGGTCGACGAGGACAAGATCCGCGCCTTCGCCCGGAAGGACTAGGCAAATGGCATCATGCCGGCGGACAATTGACAAACCACAACCCCACGCCCAGTCTTCGCGCCGAAACCATCGTCTCGATCCTGCGCTGATGAGCACGCGGCACCAATCCCGGCCAGCCTTCCCGGCGGCTTCTTCGGAAGCGCGCGAACCAACGTCCGGTTAGCCCGTGACCGATCGCGACGACGTCATGGATCTCAGGCGACTGGTCTATTTCGTCGCGGTCGCCGAGGAATTGCACTTCGGCCGCGCCGCATCGCGGCTCGCGATCGCCCAGCCGCCGCTCAGCCGGCAGATCGCGCAGCTGGAGAGCGATCTCGGCGTCATGCTGATCGACCGCAGCCGCAGCCAGATCCGGCTGACCCAGGCCGGCAACGTGCTGCTGGAGCGTGCGCGCGACGTGCTGGAGCGGCTCGACCGGACCCATCGCGAGATCAAGCGGATCGGAGAAGGCTTTTCGGGCCATCTGCGCGTCGCCTTTGTCGGATCGGCGACCTATGGCGTGCTGCCCAACGTGATCAAGGCGTTCCGCTCGGCCTATCCGGATGTCGAGCTCGCGCTCTCGGCGATGAACAATGCCGAGCAGAAACGCGCGGTGATCCAGCGCGAGATCGATATCGCCGTTGCGCGTCCCTCGCTCGACGACGAGGAACTGAAGTCGGAGCCGCTGCTGCAAGAACCATTGATCCTCGCGCTGTCCGATACCTCGCCCCTGCTCGAGCAGCAGGTGCCGCGGCTTGCGGCGCTGAAGGCCGAGACTTTCGTGCTCTACCCGCGCAAGCCGCGCCCGAGCTTCGCGGACCACATTCTCAACATCTGCCTCGAAGAGGGCTTCATTCCGAAATCCCAGGTGCTGGCGCAGGACTATCAGACCGCGATCAGCCTGGTGTCGGTCGGCGTCGGGATCGCGCTGGTGCCGAAATCGGTCTCGCAGTCGGAACGCCCCGGCGTCGCCTACCGCGCCTATGAGGGGCACAATCCGGGTACCGCGCTGTCGCTGAACTACCGGCGCGACAACCGGATGCCGCACCTCTTCAATTTCCTGAAGGTCGCGCAGGACGTCATGCGGCGTCAACGCAAGCAATAGCCCGCGCCGTCAGGCCGCCACCGCCGCGTGTGCCCGATCGTCGACCAGCGCGATCGCATCGCGCAGCACGTCGATCCCGGCACCAGTCCGCACGCCGTTCTCGGCGAGGTGCCTGCGGAACGCACGCGCGCCGGGGACGCCGTGGAAGGCGCCGACGAAATGGCGCGTGATCGAATGCAGCCGCGTGCCTTCGGCAAGCTGCCGCTCGATATAGGGCAGCATCGCCGCGAACACGTCCTTCATCGTCGCAAGCGGCGGCGTTTCACCGAACAGCTCGGAATCGACTGACAGCAGCCGCCACGGCTCCTGATACGCCGCCCGCCCCAGCATCACGCCTTCGACATGGACGAGATGCTGCTTGGCCTCGGCAATGCTCGTGATGCCGCCATTGATGATGACGGGCACATCCGGCAGCGCCGCCTTGAGGCGATAGACCCGATCATAGTCGAGCGGCGGGATATCGCGGTTCTCCTTCGGCGACAGGCCGTTGAGCCAGGCCTTGCGCGCGTGCACGACCAGCGCATCGGCGCCGGCTGCAATCACGCTACGGGCCAGCGCGTCGAGCGCGACTTCCAGATCCTGGTCGTCGATCCCGATCCGACACTTCACCGTGACAGGCACCCTCACCGCGCGCTTCATCGCCGCAACACCTTCGGCGACCAGCGCCGGCTCGGCCATCAGGCAGGCGCCGAAGCGGCCATCCTTCACCCGATCTGAGGGACAGCCAACATTGAGGTTGATCTCGTCGTAACCGAACTGCTCGCCGATCTGCGCGGCGGTGGCCAGATCGCGCGGATCGGAACCGCCGAGTTGCAGCGCCACCGGATGCTCGCTGGCATCGAAGCCGAGCAGCCGCGCCCGGTCGCCATGGATCACGGCACCGGTGGTCAGCATCTCGGTGTAGAGCCGCGCCCTGCGCGACATCAGGCGATGGAACACGCGGCAATGCCGGTCGGTCCAGTCCATCATGGGTGCCACGGAAAAGCGATAGTCTTGCGATTTCAATCGTTTACCCTAAACTCTCAATAGGATGTAACAAGAACGCCGCCCCTTCAAACCGGCCGAAATTGCACACGTTTGTACCCGTTTTGACCTCTCAGCGCACACGTACCGCACACCATTTGGGGACTGCACACGACCATGGCCAGCTTTACTCAGTTGCCGTCAGGGAACTGGCGCGTCCAAGTCCGCCGCAAGAAGCGCTATGTGGCAGAGACCTTTCTCCGCCGCAAGGACGGTGAAGAATGGGCGCTCGAGATGGAGCGCAATATCGATCGCAGCGGATCACCCAGACCGCGCGCCGCCGTCAAAGCCAAGACCTTTGGTGACGTTATCGACCTACACATCCAGGACATGCGCGAGGTCGGCCGCCCTCCCCGCCGATCCAAAGCAGCAGTGCTGAATGCGCTGAAGGACGAGTTGGGATCCACCAGGATACCTCGGCTAGACCGAGAGCGCTTGATTGAGTACGGCAGAAAGCGGGCGAAGGAAGGCGCCGGGCCCGCGACCCTCGCGATCGACATGGCGTTCATCCGAACCCTCGCAACACACGCCGCAGCAGTCCATGGAATTGAGATTTCTGCCGAAGAGGTTCGCCTAGCGCGCGTTGCGCTGAAATATCTGGGGCTCGTCGGAAAGTCCGATGAGCGAGATCGACGACCAACTCAGGATGAGCTCGACGAGCTTATCGAATACTTCGAATCCAACTACCGTCAGGTCATTCCTATGGGCCGGATCGTTCGGTACGCCGTAGCGACCACCATGCGGCAGGAAGAGATTTGCCGGCCGGACTGGCGAGACGTCGATATGAAGACCAGGATCCTCGTGATCCGTGACCGCAAGGACCCAAGGGAAAAAGACGGCAATGACCAGAAAGTGCCTCTTCTAAATCTGACGGGTTACGATGGTTGGGAGATATTGCTACAGCAACGCATCATCACCCGGGGGCTCGGTCGAGTATTTCCTTACAATCACCGCTCAGTCAGCGCGGCATTCACGCGCGCCTGCGATGAACTGAAGATCGAGGATCTGCATTTTCACGATTTGCGCCACGAAGGCACCAGCCGTCTTTTCGAGGCCGGGCTTCCTATCGAAAAGGTCGCGCTGGTCACCGGCCACAAAGATTGGCGCACGTTGCGGCGCTACACGAAATTGAAGCCGGAAGAGCTTCACCAGTTGCAAACTGAGCCACAGCCAACCCTGGAAGAATATCTCCGGATGCTAGCTATCGCGCAGGAGTAGAGACCTTCGCCTTCTTGCCGGCAGCGGACCTTTGGACGCGTTTCGCTTGCTACCCAATCGTTGGCGCCCTCTGCTCTTACGCTCACTGAGCGATGCCGGCCGGCGGAACGACGTTCTGAAGCGGCTTTCCTGCAATCATGCCCGCCGGGCCGCAGCTGCGGTCATTTTGTCGCAGGGTAACGAGTTACTGAATGGCCCGGCACTACTTCTAGTAGTCAGGCGCGGTAATGAAGCGTGCCCTGCCCTGGTTGATATCTGCCGTCCTACTTGTTGCCTTTGGCGCATCGTTCTCCGAACTCCAGCGCGTGCGGAAACGCTTCGGCGAAGTGACGAGGCCGGTTCGCTATCACCGGCATAGTGAGGTCCGCCAGACGGTCATTGCCCAACAATTGGCGAGAGTTGAGGCGCCGATTGTAGTGCTCGGCGACAGCCTCATTGAGGCGACGATGTTTCCGTCCGAGATATGCGGTCACGCCGTGGTCAACGCTGGCATCGGAGGTGCCAGGTTACAAGACTTCGGAGGAACGGGATTTCGTCTTCTCGATGGCAACCACCCGGCTCTGATCGTCCTTGCACTTGGCGTCAATGATGCGCTGAGCCAAAGTCAAACGTTCGAGACAGACTTAATCCAGCTGCTCAGACAGCTAAGGCAGTTTTCTCGCAACGTCATGGCGTTCGGTGTTTCCGACGTGGAGACCGGCCCGCTCGTCAATGACAGTGCTGCACTCAACGGTATCATCGCGAAACAGAATGCGGTCTACGCGAAGATCATGGGAGGCACATTTTCACCGGCTCCATCGCTTGGCAGGGCACACACCGTTGACGGTATTCACTTAGCTCCAAGCGCTTAC
This sequence comes from Bradyrhizobium sp. SK17, assembly GCF_002831585.1. Taxonomy (GTDB): domain Bacteria; phylum Pseudomonadota; class Alphaproteobacteria; order Rhizobiales; family Xanthobacteraceae; genus Bradyrhizobium. Next base: position 6,189,439 of record NZ_CP025113.1, read on the forward strand.
TGGCAATGGACCAGTTCGCTTTTTGCTGCCATCGAAGCCGCGGCCTGTTCGATCAAATAATCCGTGTGCTGTTGATTATCCTTGCCTCGATGTCGGTCAAAGGTAAAAAGTTACTAGTTGCTTCGATATCATTGCCAGTTCTGGTTATCTTGTTGGTCTCGTCACCAGAGCGCTATTTGCGGGCGGCATTACCATCGGATACGCCCTCCGCCCAACTATGCGCCTCCGATGCAGGTCGCCGGCTGAGCACGGCCTCAGTAGACTAAAGTCACTATTCCAGTGATTTAGGGCTGATGTATCTGCTCCATTATGCCACCTCATCTTCGTCGAACGACCTATCTGACGGCCATCGTCGTCGCTACCGTGGGGTGGATTTTGCTGTTGGCTGACGCTGCGATTTGGGCACTTGGAGGCTAAGGCTGATTACGGCGGAACAAACGTCGGTGCGTATACTATAAGCGACGTTTTCTTTTGAATCTTCGCGAGCCTCGATAGTCTAACGGATTCAGCGCGTGGTATCTGTCCCGGTCTTATTCGCTGGCACCTCGAACCACGCCACGCGCTTTGGCAACCGTTGCTACCCTTTCGCTCGCCAATCCACGAGGATTCCACGTTCAATATTTGCGTGTTATCGAAACGAAAGACCTAGTCTTCCCTTCTGGTGAGCCGTATTCGTAAGGTGCAGTTGTCTGCTCTGGATATGATCGTCAGCTGGAGGCACTAGAACGCCCCTCCAACGGTACGGAAGAAGGTCGGGGGACTTTGGTGATCGGTCGGGGATTCGGAATGGCACCATTGGCACCCGCACATTCATTCGCCAGCACCGTGTTCAGGGATCTGTAAGGCCCGAACGCTCGGGGCGATCATTTCGCCAGCCTCGAACAGGTAACGCCTGTTATCCGCGCGAGAAGATGGAGGAAAACGGCCGGTTGCTACAGGTAGAGCCAGTCTTTCCCAATGTCGAGCTACGGCTCGCTACCCGAGCGGGTGTTTTTTCGTTTGAAATTCTTCAGCTTCGCTTTGTAATCCGCATCGCTATCGAGAAATGCGTCGAGCATGAACGGTATCAACTCAGATACCTCTTCCTTGTTGCCGTAGGTCTCCGCATAGAAAATAGCATACTCGCGCAACCGCTGTGCGAGGCCTGGTGCAAGCACGATGTTCATCCTCACAGGTGTCCGATCAGGCAGCTTCGCAAGCCTCATTCCTCACCTGCCCTTCACCACGGTCTGAACGTCCTGGTATGGCTTCAGCATCAGGTCCTTCGAAACAATCACCCGTAGCGGCCAACCCGGCCGCACCGTGATCGTCGGCTGTACGTCGAGTTCACGCTCTATCAGCCGCTGCCCCGCACGATTGGTCGTTTGTTGCGTGCTTTCACGCAACGCCTTGACGAGATCGCTCTCGTCATTGCCGATCGATAACTGAGTTCCCACGCCAATCAACGTTGCCAGTGCGACGCCCTTGAGCAACTGCCAAGTATGGAAATCCACCTCGTCCTCGAGACCGGAGTAGCCGGCAACGTCCGTCGCCGGAAGATTCTCGATCACGATCGAGTTTCCGTTGGGCAGGATCAGCCGCGTCCAAACGACGAGGGCTCGCTTCTGGCCAAAGGCCACCACACTATCGTACTTGCCCACGATCCTCGTCCCCTGCGGGATGAGAAGATGCTCACCCGTTACCGTGTCGTAGACGTTCTCGGTGACCTGTCCGATCGTCGCCCCAGGCAGATCGGAATTCAGCCCTGTGACCAGGCTAGCCGGGATCATCGAACCGGCCATAACCGCGTAGGTAGACGGCGCGGGTTTGAGCGTATGGGGATTGGTGGTCTCGGTGTCGGCTTTTGCCCCAACAAAGGCAAGTTTGCGCGCTTGCGACGACGGGACGATCTCGCCGGATCGGTCGACCATCGCCTGTGCCGTCTTCGCGAGTTCCGCGGCGGACGGCCCTGTATCGGCAGTTGAGGGCCGGAATGCGGATGCGACGGCAGCAGGCACTTCGGTCGTGCTCGCCTGCTTGCGCTTGTCCTGCTTCTCCGACAGGCGAAAGAACAGTCCAGACTCCTTGGCCTGCTGAGCGATCCGCGTCTGGCGGATTCGTTCGGCCCTTTCGGCGTCTTCCTCCGGATTGCTGCGAAAGCCAGTGTCCGACGCCACCCCGGCCTTCCTCTCGTTCTCGGCAAAAGCGCGGCCGATGTCTCCAGGCGACGGCGGTCCAAGCCGTGGCGTCGATGGCGGCAGATCTTCATAGGATTTTGGCAATTTGCTGAGCCCTTCTGCCGTCTGCTTGCGGTCGGTGTTGTAGAGCTCCGTTCGCTCGGACGGCTTGAAGGAATACGGCCAGAGCGCAATGAGCGCAGCGCCGGCAATGAACAGTGCGGTGACGGCGCAGCCAAGCATGAGCGCGCGCCGGTTGAGACGCCGTACCGGACGCGGCCGAGCACGTAGCTCTAACGGCTCCGGATCCTGGCCAAGACTTGTCACGAGGCGCCCCCGGTGCTGCTGCTCTGCGACACCGGTCGGGCATCGACGCGGATGATCCGCACAATGCGCTGCGGATCTTCGCCGAGACGAAGCTCGGCGGCGCCGAACATTCGATCGACAATGTAGTAAGAACCGCGAACCCGGTAGTTGACGAGGTTCGGGCGGCCATCAGCCCCGCCGACGAACAAAGGCGGTGCCTCGCCCTGCGAGATGCCAGATGGCATCTGGATGTAGACTTTGCGGCCATCATCGAACGCGCGCACCGGACGCCAGGGTGGATCGTCGCCTTCAATACGATAGCGAAAATTCAGACTGTCGAGCCGCACGCCACGATCCGCGATCCGTTCCTCGCTTTCCTGGGCTGCGACGTTCTGCTTGCGGAGGGCAACGAGCGTATCCGTCGGATACGTCCAGGAGATCGACGCCATGTAGGTCTGCTTGGTCGAGACGAGCTCGAGATGATAGGCCCGCCGGTCGGTCAAGATCACGAGGTTGGTCTGGATGTCAGGGAGCGTCGGCTTGACGAGGATATGCACGCGCCGCGCAGCTCCCTGCCCGCTGGAAGTATCCCCAACCACCCAGCGAACCGTATCGCCGGTGGACACGTCGATCAGCTCCTCGCCTGGTTGCAACGCGATAGTCGAGACCTTCTCCGGGCTTGCATAAAGCCTGTAGAGTGCACCCTCCGTCCAGGGGTAGACCTGGATAGCGTTGATGTATCCGGCGCGCGTCGGCTCCATCCTCGCCGCCTTGTTGGCCTTGGCGATCGCTTGCTCGGGCGGCAGTCTTTCCTCCTTGGCGCCTTTTGCCGGAAGCGGCTTCAACTGACCCGGCAAAGGGAGGATCTTCGGCGTCTCGACCACCTGTACCGGCGCCGGCGGATCGGTCTCTGGAATGGCCCTTTCGAACGTCATCTCGTCATAGGGCGCTTCAAGGTTGAGCTTGGTGGCGCATCCTGCAAGCCCAAGCGACAACGCAAGGACACTGAGCGACATGAGCTTCGTGAGGACAGCAGAGTTCATTTGGCGTCTCCAATGAGGTCGCGCGACCAGTTGAGGGAATGGACGTAGAGGCCGAGCGGATTCTTCCGCAGCGTTTCGGCATCCGTGGGTGGCTTGAGAACCGTGGTGACAAGTCCGGTGAAGCGCTCGGTCCTCGCAATCGCGCCGTTCTCGAAAGTGCTCTCCTTCCAGCGGATCTCGAAGCTGTCGCTCGAGGCACGCACCACCGAGGTCACCTCGGCGGTCACCGTCCTGGAACCGATTTTCGTGAATGGATCGGACTCGCGCGCGTAATCGTTTAACGCTTGCGCGCCGCGGTCGGTGACGAAGTCGTATGCATGCAACCAATTGGCCCGGACAATGACCGGATCGATCGACAGCGAGCGCACGTTCTCGATGAACCGTGCGAGGAAGTGCGCAATCTGCGCATCCGACGGCTGGTACGCCTCGAACGCCGGTCCGACGGCCCGGACTTCACCGAGCCGGTCGACCTCGACCACGTATGGAACGACACCTGATCGCGCGATCTGGGTAAGGACCGTCAATCCGAGCACGCCGGACAGTCCGATGGCTGCCAGCGCAGCCAATCGCCAGTTGCTAGCCTGGACGCGAGCGGAGCCCAACCGCTCGTCCCAGACCTGAGCTGCTTTCTGATAGGGTGTGACCGGCTCCGGCGTCTCGCCGTAACGCACTGACGCACGCTGAAAGGGGTGAGATGCCATTTGCTACTCCTCACCAAGCTTCGGACCTGAAGAATGGCCGCCCTTGTCGCCCTCCTTCAGGGTATGAACGGCGATCCGTGCGGCCTCCCGCGCATGTGCCCGTCCCGGCGAAGGGGCCGCTCGCCCCGAGCCTGTGGTGGATGTGCTGCTCGTCGCGCCGCCCGTGCTTGCACGCGAAAGCTGCTCCGCCGACAAGGCGCGAGCAGAGGTGCCGGCCGACGACACCCCCGTCAGTGATGCCGCAGAGCGGACGGCAGCCATCGAGCCGCCCGCCGCAACGCGCAGGCCACCGAGCGCTGCCGCTCCGCCTCCAATCGCCACGGCCGCAGCTCCCGCCACCGTTCCAGCGGCCGCGCCCGCGCCGAGCTGGGGTGCGCCCGAAACCAGTCCCGCGGCGATCCCGGGTCCGAAGATGCCGAGGCCAAACAGTGAGAGCGCCGCAAGCAGCAGGCTCATGGCGGACGCAACGTCAATCGGCCGCGTCAACGTTCCCGCGAGCTGACCAAAGATGGTCGAGCCTATACCGATGATGATCGCGAGCACCATCACCTTCACGCCCGAAGCGACGACGTTGCCGAGGGTCTTCTCGGCCAAGAACGCGGTCTTCCCCCACAGCGCGAATGGCACCAGTATGAAGCTTGCGAGCGCCGTCAGCTTGAACTCGATCAGCGTGACAAAGAGCTGCACCGAGAGCACGAAGAACGCGAGCACGATCAGGATCCAGCAGAACAGCAGGATCAGGATCGTCGGCAAGTTGGTCAGGACGTCGAAGCCGGAGAACTGGCTGGTCTCCTCCAGCAACGGATGCGCCGCCAAGAATCCGGCAGCGGCCACAAAGCCCGGCCGCGCCAGGTCGGCAGCGCTCAAATTTCCGCCCGAGGCCTTCAAACCAATGCCCGAGAACGACGCAAAGACGATGTCCGCGAGGCTCTTGAAATTGCCGATGATGAATGCGAAGGCACCAACATAAAGCACCTTCTTGGCAAGCGTGACCAGGATGTGGTCATCGCCGCGCATGGCCCATGCGAGCCCCGCCAGCGTCAGATCGATGCCAATCAGAGTCGAGCTCAGAAACGAGACCTCGCCGGACAGGATTCCAAAGCCGGAATCGATATAGTGCGAGAACGTCTCGGTGAAGCGGTCAATGACAGAAAGATCAGCCATGGCGCCCTCGCCTACTTGCCGCCGGCGTAAGCACCGCCGCCGCCAATGAAGCGAATGAATCGCTCTTTTGCGGCAGCCTCGGACGCCTGATGCTCGGCGGCCCGCAAGGTGTCGGCGCGCGCTTGTGTCGCCATCAACGCCTGAGCCTGCAGCGACTGCTTGATCTGCAGGGCGAGCAGTTCGTTGCCCGACTGCTGGGCCTGCAACAAGCCGACCGCGGCGGATGATCTGGCCATCAGTGTCCGCAGCATCTGGCCATCCTGATCCAGACCGCTGACGATGGCCGATTGAACGGTGAGCGACTGCTTTAATCCGTCGTAGCTGTTGTCCCAACGTGCCGTTGCGTCCTGCACCATTTTGTCGGACGAAACCGCCGCCGCGTACTGGCGCGGATAGAGCTGCTGGAAGTCTCGCTGCGTCGTCTGAACATCGAACGAGATGTTCTTGGCCTGGCTGATCAGGCCGTTCATCTGACTGATCGTCGATGTGAGCTGACCGACGACGCTTGAGGGGAGACTTGCGAGATGCCTTGCCTGATTGAGCAGCGACTGCGCCTGGTTCTCGAGGCTTCTGATCTGATTGTTGATCTGCTCGAGCGCGCGCGCGGCGGTCAGGAGATTCTGGCTGTAGTTCGACGGATCAAAGACGATGTCGAATGCCCCGAGCCGTCGCGATCCGTTCAAGGCGATAACGAAAGATAGTATTGTCGTTACGACAATTCTTGAGGTTGTACCAGTGAACATGCGGCCGATCATCTCGAGCATGGTAATCTCCAGAGACTGAGGTTGAGGTCAGGCCTTGCGGGCCTGTTCGAAGGTGCTGATCAAATTGGCAGCCCAGTGCAACCCGCGCTCGGCGAGATAGCGCTCGGCGAAATGGTGCGGTCCGGTGCGGCCCAGGACGATGTCTATGGCGCGCTGATCTTCCGGCGAAGACGCCCCGACGAGTGCCAGCGCGACCGGTCCGAGGCCAAGCTCGAACAGGCGGTTACCGGCGCGCGACTGCAAATAGTAGTCGCGTTTCGGAAAGGCTTCGGCAATCAGTCGCACCTGGGCGTCGTTCAGACCGAAGCGTCGATAGGTCTCGGTCTGGGTCGGCTCGAGGGCACGCGGATTGGGCAGGAAAATCCTGCTTGGACAAGACTCGATGATCGCGGGCGCGATCTCGCTGTCGGCGATATCGGCAAGTGACTGAGTGGCGAAGATCACCGCCACGTTCTTCTTGCGCAGCGTCTTCAGCCATTCACGAATGCGATTCGCGAACAGCGGGTCGTCGAGAAACACCCAAGCTTCGTCGAGCACAAGCAAGGTGGGCCGGCCGTCGAAGCGGGCTTCGAGGGTGTGGAACAGATACGTCAGAACCGGCGCCACCAGGCCCGGCAACGCCATCAGCTCCTCCATCTCAAACGTCAGCACGTCCGCGCCGGATAGGCGGTCGGCGTCTGCATCGAGAAATCGGCCATAAGGCCCTTCGAGCGTGTAAGGCTCAAGCGCCTGCCGCAATGTGTCGCGGGCAAGCAGCGCCACGAGCCCGGTCATCGTCCGCTGCGAGACGGGTGCAGAGCCGAGACTTTTCAGCGTCGACCAGAGCGTTTCCTTGACGTCCGGCGTCACCGTCACGCTCTCATGGGAGAGAACCCCGCATAGCCAGTCGAGCGCCCAGAGTCTCGCCCCCTCCTCCGCGACGTCGTTGAGCGGCTGGAACGCGATGCCACCCTTGGCCCCGAGTTCGTACCACGCGCCCGATAGCGCGAGCGTTGTGGCGCGCGCCGACCGACCCTTGTCAAACGTGATCAGTTGAGCGTTCGGATAGCGCCGGAACTGAAGGGCCAACATCGAAAGCAGGACCGACTTGCCCGCGCCGGTCGGACCAACAATGACGGTATGCCCGACGTCCCCGGCGTGGAGCGATAAGCGGAACGGCGTTGCACCCTTGGTCTTCGCGACGAGAAGCGGCGGTCCACCGAGGTGCTCGCACCACGCGGGTCCGGCCCATACCGCTGACAAGGGGCACATATGGGCGAGGTTCAGCGTGTGGATGATGGGCTGGCGGATGTTGGCATAGGCCTGCCCTGGCAGACCGCCGAGCCAGGCCTCGACCGCATTGACGCTCTCGCGGATCACTGTGAACCCGCGGCTATTGATTACGCGCTCGACGGCGCGGATCTTTTCGTCCGCTTGATGGGCATCGTCGTCACTGACGGTGACGGTCGTCGTGATGTAGCCAAAGGCAACCAGATCGTCGCCGAGTTCGGACAGCGCTGCATCCGCATCGAGCGCCTTGTTGCTGGCGTCGGTGTCGAGCAGCACCGCTTGCTCGTTGAACATGACTTCCTTCAGGATCGCCGCAAGCGACTTCCTCTTGGCAAACCATTGGCGGCGGTAGCGCGCCAGCGTCGCATTGGCCTGGGTGCGGTCCAGCGGAATGAACCGGGTCGCCCAACGGTAGGCAACTCCAAGGCGGTTCAGTTCATCGAGGAGGCCTGGAAAGGTGACGGGCGGAAACCCGAGCACGGTCAGCGCGCGAAGATGGCTGCGCCCGATCGCCGGTGACAAGCCGCCGGTCAGCGGTTCATCGCTCAGAAAGCAATCGAGATAGACCGGAATTTCGGGAACGCCGACCGGATGACGCTTGGTCGAGACGCAACCATGAAGATAGGTCAGCGTCTCCGCATCGTTGAGGGACCATATCTCAGGCAGGACCGATGCGAGCAGATCGATCGCCCGGTCGGTTTCCTGAATGAACCTCTGGAGATGATCGGGGTCGCCCTGCCCGCTTCGCCCAAGCTGATTGCCCGCGCTATCGGCGTCGGGGATCTCGCCGGTCGCTGCGGTCCCGACCTTGCCAGCATTTGCGCGCGATCGACCACGACGAACGCGCGGGTTGATTCCCGCCGCGCCGCTCCGCTCGCTGGGGCGCTCCACGAATACACGTTCCAGCCGCGAGACCCGCTCGGCCGGCGGCAGGTACATCAAGGTCAGATGTAGCACGCTTTCGAAATGCTGCCCGTCGGGGCGTGCCGGGTCGTCCCATGTCGCGCCTGCGGCGCCTGCAAAGGCAGCGCGGCGCTCCTCATCGACCAGCCAGGATACTGCATCCGGAAACTCGGAGCGCGGATATTCGTCAGCCGGGATGCGCGTCGCATCAAAGAAGAGCGCCCAGCCTGAGCCAAAGCGCTTCAGGACATTGTTGACGCGTGAGGCGACGCTCATCAGTTCGGCCTCGGTCGCGCTGTCGAGGTCGGGTCCGCGGTAACGGACCGTCCTCTGGAAGCTGCCGTCCTTGTTCAGGATGACGCCCGGCGAGACCAGGCACACCCATGGCAGCCAATCCGCCAGCCGATATGCGTTACCGCGAAACTCCCTCAAGTTCAGCATGCGAGCCGACCCTTGTGCTTGGTGTGACGGATGGCGACTTCAACGAAGGCCGGATCGCGCCTGGCGAGCCAGACGGCCATGCCGTGTCCGATAAGCCAGAGCACGATGCCTGCGAGCCAAAGCCGCAGGCCGAGCGCCAGCACGGCCGACAGGGTGCCGATCAGGATCGCTGCGGCACGCGGGGCCCCTCCAATCAGGATCGGTTCGGTCAATGAGCGGTGCAGTACCAGTTCGAAGCCTTGGGCGCGCATCAGATCAGGGCTCCGCCACCGAACGAGAAGAACGAGAGAAAGAAGGAGCTCGCAGCAAAGGCGATCGAAAGGCCGAACACGACCTGAACCATCTTGCGGAATCCTCCAGAAGTGTCGCCAAAGGCCAGTGAAATGCCAGTCACCGTGATGATGATGACGGCGACGATCTTGGCGACGGGCCCCTGCACTGATTCCAGGATACGCTCGAGCGGCGCTTCCCATGGCATGCCCGAACCGGCGGCGTGCACCGCCGTGGCGCTAAGGAGGATGCAGGTCGACGCCGCGCCGAGCTTGACCAGAGACAACCCGCTGACCAAACAGAAGCCGCGATGGCGCGAACGCACGTTTAGACGCAGTCCAATGAACATGTTGCAGTCTCCGTCAAGTCAGGGGCGATGGGAGGTGATTGGAAGTCCGGCCGGGGTCTCAAGCAGGTAGTCGCCTGACGGATCGAGGCCCTTGAGCTCGGCGACGGCTTCGATGCGCCGTGCCGGCCCCCGCCCCTTGATGAAGACGATCAGGTCGATAGCCTCAGCGATGAGCCGGCGCGGCACGGTTGCGACCGCTTCCTGAATGAGTTGCTCGATCCGGTACAGCGCGGCTCGTGCCGAGTTGGCATGGACCGTGGCAATTCCCCCGGGGTGGCCTGTATTCCAGGCCTTGAGCATATCGAGAGCTTCGGCACCCCTGACTTCGCCGACGATGATGCGATCCGGGCGCAAGCGCAATGTTGAACGCACCAGATCGGCGAGGCTTGCGACCCCCGGCTTGGTTCGCAGCGTCACGGCATCCTTGGCGTCGCAGCGCAGCTCGCGGGTGTCCTCGATGATAACGATCCTCTCCTCGAGGCCAGCGATCTCCGCGAGCAGCGCATTGGCGAGAGTCGTTTTGCCCGAGCCGGTGCCACCGGCGATCAGAATGCTGCGAGCCTCGGTGATCGCGGTGGTCAGCACCTTCGCCATCAGGGGCGAAGCAATCTGCGCCCTGACGTAATCGGACAGGCGAAACGTGGTGGTGGCCGGCTTGCGGATAGAGAAGCATGGCGCCAGCGTGACCGGCGGCAAGATCCCCTCAAAGCGTTCGCCGGTTTCTGGAACTTCCGCTGAGATGATCGGAGATGAACCACTCGCCTCCGCCCGAACATGGCTCGCAACCAATCGAATGATCCGTTCCGATTCCTGTGGGGTCAGAATGACGCCGGTATCGGTGCGTCCCGTTCCATGCCGGTCCAGCCACAGCTTCCCATCGGGATTGACCATGACCTCGACGACATCCGGCTCCTCCAGGGCTATCGCGATCGCGGGACCCATCGCGGTCCGCAGCATGCCCCGACGGCGCTCCCGAGTTTCTGGCGAGAGGAGATCAGACATTGCCGACCTCCTCTCGCCCTGCCGGAGAATGCCCCGGCGGCTCACCCGTCGCGCTCTGCGCGCGGGATCCAGCATCGCTGGGCTGAACATCGCCGAGAGGGGCGCCCTCCTCGAGGTTGCGCATGAAGAGATCCGGCTTCGCGGCGCTGACGCGGTCCATGACGTCGGCAACCAGCCGGCCGCCCGATGCCACCCGTTTGCCGACCTGCGCGACAAACATCTCAAACCGCTCGCGTCCGAGCGCACGCGCCGCGTCCTGGTCTGACGAGGGCAGCGGCGGGGTGATCGTCAGGTAGTAGCGGATGAAGAGCGCAATCGATTCCGCCAGGACACCAAGATCACGGTCGGTTCGTTCCAGTTGTCTGCTTATCCGGTCGAGCCTCCGGAGCAATGCCGCATCGCCGCTCGTGTCCCGCTCAGGGTTGAGAAAGCGATCGAGCGCGGCATCGACGATGGCTGATTTGCTGGATCCCGGACGTTTCGCCGCGAGCTCAAGACGCTGGGCCACGCTGTCCGTGACATAGGCGGATAGTTTCGGTTTCATCGGGAATGCCCTTCAGAACGAGGGAAGAAGGTCGTCGTCGTCGCGGGTGACGGCGTGGGCTCGGCGTACGGAGCTGGATGCGCCTGCTGCCTGGTGCATCTGGCTGCGGTCGGCTGTGACGTCGGTCTCGTCGTCGAGCAATCGCTCCTCGAAGGGGCTGGGCTCGCTCACAGCCGGTACGGCTTCGTCGAACAACGCCAATTGCTGCTTGAGGCCGCCTTCCTCGCCGACGCTCTGCATGAGCTCGCGATATGGCAAGGTTGCGAGGCGGAGGTCGGTGGTGCGCAGTTGGCCGCGCCAATCGTCAGTGCGGACCGGCGGCCGGTCAGCATACGCGTCATCCGCCAAGACTGGTGGCTTGCGCAGACGATTGACGAAGTTTGCGTCCTCATAGTGCCGCAGCTTGATCGCCCGGACCGGTGCAAGGCCCGACACCAGCACGATGGCTTGGTAGGGCGGTAACTGCATCACTTCGCCTGGCGTCAGCAAAGGACGAGCGGTCTCCTGACGGCTGACCATGACATGGCCAAGCCAGGGAGCCAGCCGATGACCGGCATAGTTGCGCTGTGCGCGTAGTTCGGTTGCAGTACCGAGGGCGTCCGAGATCCGCTTGGCAGTGCGCTCGTCATTGGCGGCGAAGGCAATGCGGACGTGACAATTGTCCAGGATCGCGTTGTTCTCGCCGTAGGCCTTGGCGATCTGGTTGAGCGATTGCGCGATCAGATAGGCGCGGATGCCATAACCGGCCATGAACGCGAGCGCGCTTTCGAAGAAGTCGAGCCGGCCAAGTGCGGGAAACTCATCCAGCATCATCAGGAGCTGGCGGTGGGTGCGGTCGCCTGCCGTGGTGTTCAGCGTCTCGGTCAGACGGCGGCCGATCTGGTTGAGGATCAGCCTGATCAGCGGCTTGGTCCGGCTGATGTCCGACGGCGGAACAACGAGATAGAGCGTGACCGGCTTGTCGGCACTCACGAGGTCCGCGATGCGCCAATCGCAGCTTTCCGTGTTTCGGCTGACGATGGGATCGCGATAAAGTCCCAGAAAGCTCACAGCGGTCGAAAGGACACCTGAGCGTTCGTTTTCGGACTTGTTGAGTAGCTCTCGTGCGGTCGCGGCGACGACGGGGTGCACCTTCGGCTCCGCTTCGGTGCCAAGGTGATTGGTCGCCAGCATGATCCTGAGCGTCTTCTCAAAGGACTGCGCGGGGTCGGCCAAGATCTCGGTGACGCGGGTAAGCGTCTTCTTCTCTTCCGCATAAAGGACGTGGAGAATGACGCCGACCAGCAGCGAATGGCTGGTCTTCTCCCAATGGGTCCGGCGTTCGAGTGCCCCTTCGGGGTCGACCAGGATGTCGGCGATGTTCTGGACGTCGCGGACTTCGGCCGCTCCTTTGCGCACCTCAAGCAATGGATTGTAGCGGGCGCTTCGCGAGTCCGTCGGATTGAACAAGAGGCAATGCGAGAACGTCGAACGCCAACCGGAGGTCAATTGCCAGTTTTCGCCCTTGATGTCGTGCACCACCGCCGACGACGTCCACGACAGCAAGGTCGGGAGCACCAATCCCACGCCCTTGCCCGACCGGGTCGGCGCAAAGCACATGACGTGCTCGGGTCCATCGTGGCGCAGATAGTTGTTATCGAGACGCCCGAGAAAAACGCCCTTGGACGCGAACAGGCCGGCCGTCTTGATTTCCTTCGCCGTAGCCCACCGTGCCGAACCATAAGTCGTCACCAACTGGCTTTGACGCGCGCGCCACACCGAATTGACGATAGCAAATAGCGCGCCCGCAATGCCGCCGGCGGCGGCGATGGCTCCGCCCTCCTCGAATATCTCGGGCGCGTATGCCTCGTAGGCAAACCACCATTCGAACAGTCGCCAAGGCAGATACACGCGGTAGCCGACAATCAAGAACCAGGGTTCGCCGAGACGCTGCTGATACCCGAGAGCTGCAGCGGTCCATTGTGTTGCGCCCCACGTCGACACGACGACGATGCCGAACACGACGGCGACCTGACCCACATAGATTCTTGCTGGAAACATTCACCGCCCCGTCGCCCGCGTTACGCCGGCGGCGAGATGAAAACGATGAAAGCCGCGCGCCTTCAATCGAAATAAAAATGCGTACTTTCAGGAAGCGCGAGTGTGATCCAGCTCGGTCTGTCGCGAGGTTCGAAGGTCAAGCTCAGAGTAGCGTTGTCGAACAGCTCAACAGAGTGTGAAGGCCTGGCGCAAATTTCGTCTTGCTGCCACTCGCTCACGCGGCAATCGGACTTCGACACCAACATGTTCTTTGCGCAAAACCGTAGACTGTGAGGCTCGACCGATTCCGTAGGACGACGCTTTCTCTAATTGGTCGCGAGATTGCCGAACAATTCGAGGACGCAGATCTTCATCCGAGAGACGGAACCGCTCGCGTTTGATGATGATGTCTTTGTCCGCAAAACTGATACGTCGACGGCAAGAGCGGCATCACGCTGAACGGCTCCGGGAGCATCGTGCTGCTGCTGGTGCTGGTCAAACGGTACCGACGCCGGAAGCGTAAAACCGGCTGGCTTGCCCCCAGCAAATCACGTTTGGTTGCCCTCGATCGAGGACTTCTCTTCAAGATCGTACTTGCCGGGGTCGGAGCCGAGTTCGCTGACACCCTTTGCGAGTGCTTTTTTTAGCAGCTTCAGGAATTCATCATCGTAGGTCGCGACGCTTGTCCGAATTGCGGCTTTCCACTGATCGCCACGATCCCAAGCTTCCATAAACGCAGAAGCCAGGTCGGCGTGCTGCCGGTTCTCGACGAGTGCTTCAATGATGGATCTTGCCTGAAGCCGATCCTTTGTGCTCTTGGCCGTCCCATCTCGGTCTTGTTGCCGTCGTGATCCAACGATGAGCTTGTGAATGGCATACCGCTCGGGAGATGGAATGAGCACAGGCACGCCGGCACCGTGCAGCAGTACCGCGCGGATAGGTTCGTAGATCAGATAGTCGAGGAAGCGGAGTGGAAACGCCGAGGCGCCGCCAAGCGCTGGCATCGGAACTGGCTTGCCGGCCTGGTCGTCGGACCACACATTCGGCGTCAGGAACTCCACCTTGAAATTGCCCCTCGATACGAATTGGGTGGAAGCCCTGCCATCGGCCTGGCTCGGGATTTCGCGAAAGGTCGTATCGACTTGTCGCAGCACCTCCAGGATGGGCGGCATGGAGTCGTTGATCGCTACCGAGATTTCGTGAAATTGAGCGAAGTCGGCGTCACCAGTCTGCATGGCGACCGCGTTAAGGCGTCGTCCGAGGACGGCGGAGTAGCACTGATAGGCAACGGTGCCGACGAGCACGCCTCTCATGCGGAAGAAGCCCGCCTTCGACAGCCCGTCCACCACTTGGCCGGCCATCGGCAGAGGACGAGGCAGATAGGCCTCGCGGGTCAGTGTCGAAACGAGGCGGCGGCGGCCTTTGAGATCGGCTTTCAGATCCTTGAATGCTTCGACCCTCTTGGTGATTTCGGGGTCTTCCACTGGCCCGACATAGCGGCGGTTCTGGCCACTTCCCTCAGGCTTTGGCGTGTCAAAGTACCAGTATTTTTTGCCCTTCACTTCGACCGCCACGAACCGACCGTTCGAGGAAAAGTCCGAGCTAAAGCTATCGTCTAGGCTTCGCTGGACGAGTTCCGAGTAAAGGGTCTGGTAGGTGATATCGAGGCCTTGGCTGGCGGGCATACGGGAACTCCGTTATACTATTTTCGCGAAAGTAGTATAACCTCCAACCCAGAAGCAAGCGAGTTATACTATTCTCACAAAAATAGTATAACTATTAATAATTTCAATGATTAAGCGGTTTCACAAATGACTAAGTCGGGAACTGGCCAGTTTCCGCAATCTTTCTCGCCTTTACCGGCCAATCCCGCGCTTGATGCTAACCGACCAGGATATGCCCTCCCCACCGAACTGACCGGCGACCAATTGCCCGCGCGCGCGCTCCAGCACCGGCCGCCAAGGCACCAGTACGAACTCGTGGGATCGCTCGATCATGGCGAACCGTCCGCTGTTCAGCGTCAGCATGCGCCGGTAGACGCCATCGATCTTGTCGCCGGCCTTGGCATCGACATGTGCAAGGCCGAAGCGCGCGGATATGTCAGCGGCGGTCCGCACCAGCTCGCGCGCCTTGAGCGTCTCGAGCATGTTTCGCGCAAAGCGCATCTGACCACCTTCCTCTCGCGCCAGCCCCTGCTCGATCAGCCACTGCCGCCTTGCTCGCAACGCGGTGTCGACTTCGGCGCCAAAGCCGGTTGACGCGAGCACGTCGCGCTCCTTCCCAACGAGCTTGCGATCAAGCCAGGTTGCGCCTAGTGCCTGCGGCAAATCTTCAAGCCTTTGCCATGAAAGCACCGCGGTCCGCACCGGATTGCGCGATTGCTGGAGTTTCTCGTATCGAAGCGCCCGGTCCAGATAATCGCGCCCCACGCTCCAACTGCCATCGGCAAGACGGCTTACCATCCCTTCGCGCCGCATCGCCTCCAGACGGCGAACGTGGGTTCCGACAAATTCGTCCGACGCTTGCGGGTCGAATTCCCGATGCAGACGCTCGCCATATGTGCCGTCATGGCTGGCGGCGATCCCAGCGATCGTCCAATCGATCGCGCGCGGTTCAGCAGCGCGCGACCTGAGCTCCAAAATCGTGCTCCGGACAGGCGGCTCTTCATTGGGACCGACGGCACCAATCTCGGCATAGTGCGTCCGTCCGTCCACCCCGTCGATCACGACATAGCGACGCTCCGTTAGTTCGTCCGCAAACCCCTCGCCAACGACCCGCCCGACCAGGCGACGATCACCTCGTTCTGGATCGAAGATCATGTAGTCGCCTGCCGCCCGAGAAATTCCTGCCGCCGCCATCTCACGGTGCATGGTCTTGATGATGTCGCCTCGTTCGCCCATCCGTCTGAGCCTGGGCTCCAGCTCGAGGTTGATCTGCCACCGGCCAAGCTCGCTCTCCTCGGCCAAGCCCATGCGCTCCAAGGTTCGCAGCCGCCCGATCCGCGCCGTTTGCCAGGCGGGCTCCCGTCCAGACAACGCGCCCAATTCCAGAACACCGCCCGGAGCATCTCGCAGAATGCTCCGGTCGAGCCGCGTCAGCCGCTCGGCCGTAATCTCCAGCGAAAGCTTGCGCGCGAGCTCGATCTCCGTTTCAGGGCCGAGCTCCCGCGTGATGAGCTCTGATGCCCGGGACCGAAAGCCATGAGCGATATATTCACGCGCGATGACGAGGTCGTTTCCTTCGCCATCCCTGCCGCGCAAGACGATGTGGGTGTGGGGATGGCCAGTGTTGAAATGATCGGCAGCAACCCAGTCGAGCCTGGTGCCGAGATCCTGCTCCATCTGCCGCATGAGATCGCGGACGAACGGCTTCAGGTCCGCCAGTTCCGCGCTGTCCTCCGGCGCAACGATAAACCGGAACTGATGGCGATCGCCGGTGCTGAGTTCGGTAAAGCTCTTGCCATCGGCGCGATCATTGCTGGCGTCATAAAGCTCCCCTGACTCGCCCTCGCGTGTAACGCCATCGCGCTGGACGTATCGCAAGTGAGCTCGCACGGCACCTAGGTCACCTGACTTGATCCGCACGATCCGGGCCTTGATTACGACGCGGCGTTCCCCCGGCTTCGTCCGCGCGCGGCCAACACCGCACCTTGCGCCCGGCCGCGGCCGATGCGGCTGCCGGTAAACGGCGAACCTGCCCGCACGCTGGCGCCGGCCTTGGCCGCTTCTTGCCGAATGCGCCGAAGATAGCCGGTCACCCTCCCGGCTTTGCGATTGCCGATCCGTCCGAGCTTCACATCGAATTCGTCGTCGATTTCGCGCATGGCCTGCATCCGGCGTTCGAATGAGCCCACGATATGTGAAGCCGAGGAGTGTCCGCCAAGACGCAGACCCAACTGCGCAGAAAGGCCATTGCGTTGGATCGAGCGTGGCGACAGCGAGGGCCAGGCGGCGCTAAATCTTGGATGTGCAGACAACCGCTTAGCCATCCCATGACGACAGTGCTTTTATCTTGCACTCTTAATCGGTCGTCTCATCTGCTCTGTCTCACCCATTGTCGCTTCCTCCCTCTGCTGTGACAAGACCTTTGCATCGACACGCCGCAGCGTCACAACGAGCGAGAGTCCGGGTGCGCCGTGCACTCTTGCGCGCTCAGCGACGGCCAGGTTTCGCTGCAGCAAGGCAGCGCGGACGCCGTCGCGGCGCATCTTTCCATCGGTGTGACGGAGCCACATCACAGGCACTTCAGCGTGGTCCAGGCGCCTCGCAAAGGGCGTGGCCACAAGCAAGATAACGTGCGTTCCGTCGTCGTGGATCTGCACCAGGTCTCATCCGCTGATCGCGGAGCTCCGTCTTCAAACCATCGCGTTCATCCCCTCAATCGATCTCCAAACTCGGCGCTCGCCGCCTCACGCCAGCGGCGCGAGCAGCCTGCGTTGCTTGACGGCGGCGCGGGCGCTGACGTCCGCTTTTGCAGCATCGGGATCGCCGCAATAGAACGTGCCATCGACCCACATCGCGTGCATGATCACGGCGAGCTTGCGCGCCACCGCCACGGTTGCCTTGCGGCGCGAAGAGCGTTTGGCGAGCGCCAGGCCCCAGCTTTTGACCTTGTCCTTCTTCTTGTAGCGGGTCAGAAGCGCGCTCGCCGCCTCGTACAGCGCGCGGCGCACATCGCCATCGCCGGCCTTGCTGATCCGGCCCTGGATGTCGATCGAGGCGCCGGACTGCCAGCGCCGCGAGGTCAAGCTAAAATACGCCGCGACGTCGCGCGAGCGCCTAAACCGGGAAGGATCGTCAATCGCGGTCATGAAGCTCAGCGCCGCGATCGGACCGACGCCGGGACTCTGCGTGAAGCGCCGGCACAGCGCGTGGCCGGCGACCAGCTTCACCACCAGATTGTGCAGCCGGCAATACTCTTTCCACAGCGCCGCCGGTGCATTGAGCATGGCGTCGATCAGCTCGCTGACCAGTGCGTCTTGGGCCACCGCGTCACGCACCGCTGGGGCAAAACCGCCCCGCCCTACAACCCACTCTGCTTCGTCATTGGCTCTGGCGGTTTCTGCCTTGCTCAAATTGCGGCAGCGTCTCAGAAGCAGATCGCACGACGAATTGGATTTCATCAAGCAGAGAAGCCATCACGCTGGCCCAAAACCAACGCTTCTCACGTGCGGCCGGTCGGGACAACGGCCGATACGACCCGTTCAGCGGCCCGACGATCGGCGCCTGACGCCACGCTAGAATCTCCTCGGATCAATGCAGAACGCCTCACAAGAGCAAGCTGCGGCTGGCCGCCTTTGGCCCGTGGCAAGCCTGTGTCCTCAAGGAAAAGCAAACCTCCAGGCTCCTCCAGAGCGGCGCCGTAAACACAGGAGGCCCCGCCTCCGAGGAGGCGGGGCTGATAATCTGTCGGGATCAGTCGCCGTTGCGGCGCGACCAGATCAGGGTGAAACCCTCCTCGCCCTCGACCTTGACCAGCGAGGCGTAGATCGGAGCCGGGAAGCTCGGATCGTCGAGCTTGACCGAGAGATATTCGCGGTCGCTGTCGCGGACGGTCTTCTTCCATGCGGCGCCGAACTCGGTTGAGCCTGCGAAGATGCGGTAGTCGGGAGCCTTGTCGTTGTCCTTTTCGGAGGCCGTGAACTTGGCCTTGATGTTCAGGGTCAGGGTCTTGATCGAGCCGGTGTAGCCGTTTTAGGTCAGCCGTCAACTGTCCTTCTGAAACGAAGCATCGGTGTTTGCTTCGTTATTTGCTGGAGGACACTTCCGAGATGTCCTTTAGCGCGATCGCGGCGCCCCGTGATGGAGCGCCGCGTCGATGGTTGAGCGCTTCAGCGCGACCAGATGAGAGCGAAGCCGTCTTCGTTCTCCACGAGGCTTGCGTAGATCGGAGCGGGGAAGCTCGGATCGTCGAGCTTGAGGGAGTGATACTCCCGGCCCGTCTCCTTGGCGACCTTCTTCCAGGCAGCCCCGATCTCGATGTTGCCGACGAGCGCGCGGAGGTCGGGCGACTTCTCGCTGTCCTTCTCGGCGACGACCAGGCGAGCCTTGACGCTGAGGTTGAGGGTCTTGATGACTCCGGCGAACGAACCGTCTTCGTTGCGGGTGAACGTACCGATCTGAGCCATAGGTCTTCTCCTTTGCTGTATCAGGTCGCGACCATCGCGGCCTTGATGGCGATCGGAAAACACCGGGCGACCGGCCCGCACCCGAAGGGCTGAAACGCAGTGGAAGGCGGCGCAGGGACGAGCTTCTTGCCTCGCGAGGAAGCCGCGCGGAGGCGTTAGCCGAGCACGGCGGGGAAGAAGGTCGTCATCGCGCTGTTGCGGGAACGAGGGCGGGCTGCGCAGCAGCCGAACGCGGTGTGAGATACGCCAGCAAGAAAGGCCGCAATGGACGCACTTCTGGACAGCCCTGCGAAGGAGAGACTCTGGCTTACGGCATAGAAACACCAACGACCACGGTCTGACGGACTATCGAGACACTTCCTGCGCATTGGCCACCCTCGTCATCCGAGAAGCTGCGAGGACGACATGATCCAGCTTCGTCCGGCAACGAGCTATCGGTGCATCGTGCGGCAAGAAGGCTGGGCGGGAAACGACATCATCATCGACCCTCTCCGTGCTCACCGACCGACGATCGTAGCAACTGGGGGCGACGACGGTGATCAAGCTCCTTCGTTAACTGCGCGATGCGGTGCTCGGCCCTGTCGGCACGGCGTTCCGCTTCGGTCGCGCGCCGCAGGAGTCCGGCATTCTCGGTCGCGAGCTGGCGAAGCTGACCCTGCATAATATCGACGGCGATGCGTTGTTCGGCGGCCTTCTCGGCGACGGCGGCGATCCGATCAGGAGCCCGCCGCTGCTGACGGACGCGGATCAGCTCGTCGAGGATATCGCGGTGATTGGCGTAGATGGCATTACGTCCAACGCGCGCCTCCCTCGCGAGAGCTGCGACGGTCAATTGCCGTTCGATCATCGGAGACCCCACGGAGCTGCGGGCCAGGCGGTCGAGGGCAGCGCGCAGCTTCTCGGCTGTCGCTTGCACGCGCCGATCAAGTGGGTTTGCGGCCGTCATCTTCGGCATGGGCTCCTCCTGTAGCGGAAAGATCGGAAAGGACACGCTCGCACTCGGCAATGCGCGTTCTGGCGAGAGCGATGCTCGATGCATCGAGTCGATCGTCGGCGACCAAAGCGATGTTGCGATCAAGGCGCGCTTGCCAGACCGGGCGGTGCCGCTCAGTGACTGCGAAGTTAGCGCAGCTCATGCAGGTGCTCTCGGTGCGCCACAGCGGGTTCGGACCGCGTTCGTCCCCCATGCAAGCGGCGGACTCGACGCGATAGACACAATACCCCCAGTCGCAGACGCCGAGCCGCATGCCGCTCTCCTCGATGAGGAAATCGACATAGCCGGCGAGTTCGCCGTCGCGGGTCCGGCCGCGGAAGCGCGACCGCGACGACAGCATGCGCCCCGCCTTGCCGCCAAGACGCGACGCGGTGAGCAACTCCTCGAGCGCAGATCGCGTCTCGTCGAGTGTTTGCGCATCGACGAGTTCGCCGAGATCAAAATCTGTTCCGACATAGGCGCTGTCGGTCATAATGCGGGTCACATGCCCGAAATGATGCTGCAAGGCATGAAGGCCGGTGCGGTCGCGCTTGCCGACGAAGCGGGCAAAGGTCTTACGGCCTTGGTGCGTGGTCAGACGCCAAGGCGTTCCATCGTCGTTGAGCGGCATGTCGATGAAAGCCGCAAATCTCTCGTTCAGACGGATAACGAGAGAACTGCCCGTTGGGACCTCCGGCACGCGGCGATCGATGATGCCGTTCCCGGCGATGGAGAGCCACAGGTCCAACCGGCCGCTCTGAGCGCGCAAGGGTTCTGAGAGACGGCGCAAGACGTCGACGGCACGCAGAACGGGCGGCGGCGCTGGCCAGAGGTGCGGCACGCCGGCATCGTTGCCGGCGGTCTTGAATATCCGGCCGCGGAGATAAGCAAAGGCTTCCGTCTTATCTGCGGACGGATGCTCCTCGACGCAGTGAGCATTGAGCGTCAGAATCTCCGAGGCTCTTGCGCCGACCAGATAGGCAATGGTGACGAAGCAAGCTTCCTGGATGCGATTGATCAGCCCGCGCAGGTGCCTCGTTCGCGTCAACGGCGGATGCCAGGGCACGTTCTCGCCCTCGATCGTGGAAAACCGAAATGAAGACACGAGTGCCCGGACGGCCTGCCGGTGAACGAAGAAGGAGCGACTTTGATCATCCATGCGAAACGGCACGGCCTGGTCGCGTAGTGCGATCACGTCATCGGCCGGCTGTCCGATGAGTCGGATCGCGGCCGAGACGAGCGGCACGGCGATGGCATCGGGCGTGAATGGCAGGCGCTGCACGGTATGGCGGCTGAATCCGGAATGAGCGCCTACGCGGTCTTCGTCGAACGGGTGCTCTGGTGGTGGGCATGCGAGCTTGCGCCGTTGCTGGTAGAGGGCGAGCAAAAGGTTGGCGTAGTCGTGACGGGTCCCAGGTCTGATCAGCGCGCCATTGTGTCTTCGTCGCCCGGCAATGTCGTGCATGAACCGGGCGGCGGCATCGCGATCGAGGTCGCCGAAGCTGCGCATTGCTTGGCCAGCCATCCATCGGATCAGGATGCGGAGCTTGACGGCCGCGGCAACAAGGGTTCTCGCGCGGGCGTGCCGCCTGCCTGGCGGCGGATCGAGGCGAAGCGACCACAAAAAGATGCGCGCATCTTCCAGCCAGCGGCCCCAACATGGGTCTGTGAAGCGGCTGCCGTCTGGCAGTTCGAAATCCCAATCGATCTGGAGCTGCGATCTCCGCAGGTCGGATCGCAGGCCATCGAGATGCCATTGCGGGTCCGACCATAGCGACTCTGCCGAAACCTTCTGCGGCGGATCAACGTCATGCGTGGGATCAGCTTGGAGCAGCATGATTACTCCAGCTCCGGCAGGGCGGGCATGTCGTTGGCAAGCGCACGCGCGGCCTCATGCATCGCAGCCGGGAAATCCGGAAGGATGTCCTGGGTGAGAATCCGCCACGACGGCGCGTAGAGGAGATTCCACCGTTGGGGGTCGAGCCGGTTGCGGGCTTGTTCGAACCGATCGATGGCGGCGAGGATACGCGCCAGATGTTCAGGGTCGATCGGGATCACGAGACCGGGACACGCAAGGCATCCGCCAAAATGCGGGCACAGGCGCTCGGCGCCATCTCGACCAGGAATGACCGGCGCGAGACAATCATGGGCGAAGGAAGCGGTGCCACGACGTTGGCCAAGCCGCAACGGCGCGCCTATAGGCTTGTCCCCGCGCACCCATGCGATCATCAGGTCTTGCAAGCGAGCGATCGTCTGGCGCTGTAAGCGTGTCGTCTCCTCGCTCTTGAGATACGTCTCGGTCGTCGCGGCGTTGGCGTGATTGAGGATCGATTGGGCCACGAGAATATCGCCGCCGGAGGCGCGATAGTGTTCGGTTGCGACAGTGCCGCGAAACAAAGCGGGCGCAAAGCCGGCGATCCGGGAACGCGTGCTGTCGGGATGTGCCGCGTTCCACTCATCGATGCGATGGTTGGCGCGCTTCGTGAATCGGAGGATAGCGCGCCTGAGGACGGAATGCTCGACCACCTCCGTGCGGCTACGAAGCGAATGGCGGGTGGACTCGGTATAGATGCTGCGCGTCAGAAATAGCCGATCCTGCTGCATGGGCGAAGCATCTGCAACAAGCGGTTCAGTCAGGGCCAGCATCATCGCGATCAGGTTCGGCGCGGCGTATCGTCGACGCCGATCGAACGAGCGGCGCTGCGCCTTCTGGAGACGCGCATTGGTCTTGGCCTTGTTCCAGTCGATGATCACGCGATGCTCGTCGAGCGGATGCGGGATGAGACAGTCGCGACGGATATGACGCAGCGGATCGGGATTGGCGGCGGTCTGGATGGCGATCGCCAGAAAGAACGGAACGAGCGTATCGGTAGTGATGTGAAAATACTGCGTGATGGTGCGATAGCCGCCCCAAGACTTGACGAGCGTGGCGGACTTGATCCCGTGTTCTTCGAGAACAGCCCTGTCGGGCATGCGACCGTCCTCGATGCGGCTGATCCGCCAAATCCATCGATCGAGCCCCTGACCGCGCAGTATCTTGGGCGGAAGCTCGGTGCGCCGGATGACATCCTGCCCATGTTGAAACCGGGCCCAGACCTCGTCGATCTCCTCGTAGCAGGCGCTGAGGATCGCCTTGATCTGATCGGACGGCAGCCGCCGGCGCGGTTGCTGATGCATTCGCCTGCCGGGAAAGGGATTCCAGGGAATCTCAAGATCGCGTGCGAGCGTTCCAGGTCGATTGCGCTGGCACCATGCGAGGAGCGGCCGAAATGTATTGAAGGCCGTGGCATGCGCACCGCGCGGCGCGCGGGAGGTCGACTGCGCCTTGAGCCAGAGCACGTAGCGGCCGAGCGCGGCGGTATCGACATCAGCCGCCGTCTTAATCGTCTCATCGTCGACAACGTAGCGGGCAAAGCGGAGGATCGCTGCCCAGGTCGTTCGGCGGGTCGTGGGCCTTTGGCCGACGCCATGCTCTCGGAAAGCCTGGACCATGAGCCCGCGCAGGTCGGCAGGCAGGCCGGAAAGCTGCTCGGGGTCGAACCGTTGGATTGGCCGACCTCCGGCATCGGTGAATATGACCTTATCGGTGATGAGGTCAGTTGCCGCATTGTCCGGCGCCGCAACCGTGATGCGCCGATTGATCGACTTCCTTTTACGCGCGGCCATGAGGCACCAACTCGCCGTAAAGATAGGCCAGGCTCTCGGCGAGCGTGTCGGCATGAAGTTCGACGCAGCGCAGATAGATTGCCGTTGACTGAATCGAGGCGTGTCCGAGCAGGACCTGCACAATCTTCAGCGGATTGAGATCTGGTGTTGTCGCCGCCTGCTTCTGCAGGCGCACGAGCATGGTCATCGCAAATGTATGGCGCAACCAATGGCCCGATCCTGTCAGCCCTGCCGCCTGAAAGGCCGTGCTGAACGCAGCGGAGAACCTCGCTCTCGACACGGGATCGCCGTTGCTGTTGAGGAACAGCGCTGATGACGGCCGATAACCGGGGCGGGTTCTGCGTCGGAGCTTCACCAGCGCCGCACGCTGTTCTCCTGCATACCAGTGGGTTCGGTCGATCAGCCGCAGCGGCGGATAGACGGTGCGCGGCCGGTCGCCCTTGGTCACGGTCAGCGGCATTCCGACGAGTGGGTCCACGTCGATGTCCACGTGAGCAACATCCGGCACCTGATGGAGCTGCAAGCCGCATAGTTCCTTGCGGCGCATGCCCGTGGCCAAAGCCCATTCGGCGATCAGGTCATAGGGCGACGAAAGATGCTGAAAAAGCGATTGGAGTTGATCGACGCGCAGCGGTCGCGGCAGACGTTCAACCTCCGAAACCGTCAGAGTGTTCGCCATCACGGTCGCAGGCCGATGATGCAAATGCGCCAGCATGCCCTGACGACGCACTGAGCGGAGCGACACCTCAACGTAGTCGAAGGGCAATGCTTCGATCAGACCGCGTCGATGCGCCCATGTATAAAAGCGGCAGACCGTCCGGATACGATCGTTCACGGTGGACCGGGCATAAGGTCGCCCGGTATGAGGGCTCGGCGTTGCCAGCATCCGATTCCGGTAGCCGGCGATCGTTCCCTCATCGGCGAGGCGCCAGTCCAGCTCGCTCTGCTCCAGGCTGTCGAACCAGTCATGCAGGTGCTCGCTATACGTCCTCAGCGTCTCCATCGCATGCGAGCGGCCGGGAATGGTGGCGAGTTCGATCAGGTAGCCGAAGGCAGGTTCGACAATCGACATCTGCGCGTCGAGCAAGATGGGGAAGCCTGCCGGAATCCCTTCAACACCGGGCACTGCCCGTACAATCGAAACCATCCTGCTCTCCGGTGACGAAGCACCCGGAGGTGCAAGAGGACATCGACATCGCCCAAGTGCTTACCGTGTCGATGAAACTGACAGATGACAGCACGCGAATAAAAGATACACGGAGCGCCTTCGGCGCGAGTCTTCCTTGAGATGCGAGGGGTTCCCCTCGCGCTCTCCCGTTCGCCACGTGGCAGAGGTGCAGGACTTCGCCTGCACCCCTTCAAATAGCTTGTCGTGTCGCCGCCGCGTCAAGCGTTGTCCTCGCTACGCTGCGGGAACGCTTGACTCGGACGTCTGCGTGCCAGGCTCTCAGGCAATGCCGCTAAAGGACACTTCTCAGCACATGACCTAAGCCGTTGTCGGAGGTGGTGAAGGTGCCGATGGTAGCCATGGTAATCTTCCTCTGTTGCTCGGGCCGCGCCCATCGCAGCCTCGATGGCTGTCCTTGGCCCGGGGAGCGATCGGCCCGCAGCCGCAAGGCCCGAAGCGCCAGCGGAGGACGGCGAAAGCCTGCTTTTTTGTCTTCCCGCGAGGAATGCCGCGCTTGGCGGCAGGGGAAAAAAGCAGGCGTGAGCCGTTGCGGGAAAGCGATCGAGGCTCTTGCCGTCCCTCGGGCCTGATCAGCCCATTCGAGGGTGCGTTGGTCGCGAGCCCATGAGCGAACTGACGACGATGATCGTGGCTTCCAGCCCCGGCACAGCACAGGATACGGCGGCATCGACCGAGCAGAATGCCCATGCCTGCGCCTCAATCGCAAGCCGGGAGCGCTCCCGGCAGGCACTGAATCGCCAGTTGCGTTCAGCACGACGAGACCGTCGCGCCGCCCAAGTCATCCGCCCGCATCGCTCGCGATGCGCGCAATCACGACGCGATCGGAGCGTCCGGCACTGATCGACCGACTTGCAAAGGCATGCGCAAGGCAGCCGCGCTGGCTGCGGCGATCGGCGTGAGCCTGACGGGTCAGTTCCCTGAGTGGAGAAGGACTTGCGTTGGCCGCGCCCTGCTCGGCCGCGGCAACAATTGTTAAACTGGCCGCGGCGCGTGCAGGTCACGGTTCAGGCAATGCTCCGGCTTGGCGCCTAGCCTGTCGTGGAAACGCGACTTTGCTACCCCATGCCGCGAAACCGGCGATGACGTGTCAATGAACAGGATTGACCGACAACCAATCGTACTCAAGCCAAGGGAAACCGGAAAGGAATTCACCTCTTTCCCCGGGCACGCGCCAGCCACCACCCGCCACTCAGCTATCCGACGTCCACGTCCAGAGCGGGCGAGCGACGCCGAGAATGTCACAACGTAGAACCGGCCCGAAATACCTGGAATCGAACGAGAGCGGATGCGGCTGAAGCAGAAAATACTCCCCGTCCACGAGCCGCATGCAGCCCTCCCAGGACGGCAGCGGCCGGCCTGCATGATCTTTCTCCTGCACTCCGGCAACGACCTTGCCACCGATCGACACCGCATCCGCCGGTTGCCTTGAGCGGCAGACCTCCTCGCCCGCGAGCGCGGCCACCTGCTTGAGCAGCGGCACTTTGGGCGGCAGGATCTCATGCGCGACGATCACGAGCTCGATCGAAGGCGGCGGCCGCAGCACCGCAAGCTCTCCCCTCAACGGCAGCCGCCGCTCAAGATAATAGAAGCCGAGCGGCGCGCTGCCGGAGGCATTGTAGATCAGGAGAGGCGCCCGATCGGCAAAGGCGACCAACAGCGTGACGATACCGCCGCATATGGTTGCGAGGATTGTGCCGTTTCTGAAGGGACGGTGTGGATCAATCCGCATCGGACGTCGACCTCCGCTTGCTGGCCTGCGAGAATTCCATGAGGTCCTCGATGTGATAGCGGACGTAGCGGCCGTGCTTTCGGTAAGCGGGCCCACGTCCTTGCACGCGCATTTTCTCCAGCGTGTTCTTGGTGAGCCTGAGCCAGGCGGCCGCCTCAGCCGTATTCAGGAACGGCTTGTCGGGCTGCTTGTCTTCCATTTTCGTCATGTTGTCCGGCACTCCTTCTCACAGAGCCCGCAAGACACGGGATGCGAGGAGCAGCGTCGTCAGATCGCACGGAAATCCGAGTGGCGAAGATGAACCGGCGTGGTTTGCCACCCCGTGCAGGCAGGTCTCGTCCAGCGAGAGGCAGCGCCTCCCGCTCAGCCCAGAAGATCGCGATATCCACCGTTCATCAGCTCGATGCCCTTGGCGACCAGCCGGCGTGTCCGGTCCTTCAGGAACTGGCTCGGTCCCTGCCATTCGTCGGCGACCATCTTCGCACCAAAAATCGTGGTCGCGATCTGCCGATAGGTCTTGCCGCTCAGGCTTTCGTCGAGCGCGAGCAGCGCCTGGCGGAGCCGCTCGTCGCCGCCGAGCGAGGCGGTTGCGGACGGGCTGCTCCCGCTTGCCATGAACCGCTGCAGGCGCTTCAGCAGTTCGGTCTGCGCCGCGAGCTCCGATAGCCGTTCGAGTTCGAACACCGGCCGGAACCGACGGGTCAGAACCGAAAGATCATGGAGTTCGACCGCAACATGCACACCGCTGCCCTTCATCAACACAAGCGGCACGCCGTCCGCACCGATCACCGCGTGACGCTCGACCTTGAAGTCCGCCAGCGCCTGCACGCCCTCCCTGTCGCTTTGGTGCGGCGGTAATGCTCTCAACCGCACCACTCTTCTCAACGCGCACGCATGCCAGAACACCGGCTCCTGGCGCGCGGCAAGCGCAGGGTCCGCGAAAGCCAGCAGGCCCCATTTTTCGGCGTGCGGGAACCGCCGCGGCAGCCGCAACAGGCGTGTGCCGTCGGTCAGTGTCAGGCACGGAAGTTGCCGTGGGACAGAGCGTCGCCAGTCGGCCGCATAGTTGGCGTTGCGCCGAAGAAACTCCCAAGCCCAATCGGCCGCGTCGAAGCGGGCCTCCTCAAAAGTCCATTCGCCGCTGTCGCGCCGTTCCCGTCCGTGATGCGGCATGTTCAAAAAGATCCACTACGCCTTGAGGTTGCACTTATGATCGTTCCGCCGGATTGGGGCAACAGGACGGCTGCGCCAGCGTCACGCAGGCTCGACGGATCGGCACTTGATCGCCAAATCAGCATGCGCATCGCAGACGGCGCGCGCGGCGACCGCGAATCCGCAAACCATCAATGGCACGCACGCATGCCTGACAATCCGCTCATGGCAACGCGTTAACCGAACATGGTATCAATCTTGCTAGTTCTAAATTAGCTTGATGGTGCGCGCGCAGATTGACGGCGGCGTTCGCATATTCGTCGAGCCAACCCAACCACGAGAGCAACATGGCCAAGAAAGCGAAGAAGGCGAAGAAGACCGCGAAAGCGACCAAGAAGGTCACCAAGAAGACCAAGAAGATGAAGAAATAAGCGCGCGGTTCTCCCGCGCGCCCAGGCCGCCGCGGCTTCGGCAGTCGCGCCGATCAAGGCGATGACGAGGTCGGACTCATCGCAAGGTGCTGGTCCGGCACCGCGGCGACGATCAGACCGGCCCCATGTGCACACGGCTCAAGCAGCCACTGGATTGATGCACATGGGTCCGGTTTTTTTTGCGCCGGCGACCCGATCCGTCTCGCTGGGGCCGCGGGTCGCCTCCAACGGATCTGGCCCTGACGGCTGCTTGCTATCGCTGCTCGTTCGCGCCTTCGCCGGAACAGACATTGGGGCGGCCACCGCCGCCAGTACACTGACGGTAGCGCCACGGCTCGACAAATCGCCCGCTCCATAGGCCGCTTTGCGCGCCTCGCGCCTCGGCTTCGGCCGCAGCATAGTCACCCTTGCTGTAGCGCGGCCAGTCGACCGCAAACCCGCCGCGCACCAGCCAATCAGCAAGATCGACCTTGCCGGCGCTGCAGACCGCGACCACGCGTCCGTACCGGTCGCGATCGACCTCAACACAGGCCACGGTCTGCCTGCCGATGAAGGCTGCCAGCGCGTTTGCGGCGACCTGCCCGCAACGATAATGGGCGCCGTGCTGGTCCCTGCAGAGCTGGTCGTGCTCCGGCGCGTCGATCCCGTAGAGGCGCACACGCGTTCCAAGGATTTCGAGGGTGTCGCCATCGATCACGCTCGCTTGCCCGGCAACGTCACCGGCACGCGCCCGATCGGCCGGCATCGCGGCGATCACGAGCGAAACGAACGTAAAGCTTGCAACCCGCACAGGTTTCGACATCCGGATCAACCGTGCTGCAGCCATAGCGCCCATGCGATTTCTCGATACGGCCGGGCTACACATGTCCGCTCCCGCGACAGGTCACCCCCCGACCGTCAGCGAGGAAACAACGCGCGCCAGCATCACGAGCGTCGCGGTCAGCGTCGCCCCTCCGACCACGAAGTGTGCCACGCACCGCTTCACCCTGGCACCGCTGTCAACAAGGAAGCTGAATGCGTTTGACATCGGGCAGCTCCGTCCAGTTCCTTTCGTGGCGCGAGCCGAATTCATAGGCTGAGTCGCCGTGCCCGTGCCGCAAGCTTATTTTCGGCTCCGTTAGGGTTTGATTCACGACTCGGAGACGCCAGACAAGCGGTCGGGTCACGGGCCACGCCGACCGAATCGGCGAGGTTGGCCGCCTGAGACCGCCTGGCGGCGCCATCCGCGCGGGGCGGAGGAGCAGAGGCGTTGCCGCCCCGCTGCGTGGTGCTCGCCCAGCTTCAGCCGTGGTGCGTCTCCGGCGAATCGAGGGACGCAAGTGAGCCGGCGCGAGCTGCCTCACGAAACGCCAGCAGGAAATCAGCGGCCCGTGAGGCCCTGCTTGCGGCACGGAAGATCGCGCGGTTGTCCGCGCGCAGGACGTCGATCCAGTTG
Organism: Bradyrhizobium sp. SK17; assembly: GCF_002831585.1. Taxonomy (GTDB): domain Bacteria; phylum Pseudomonadota; class Alphaproteobacteria; order Rhizobiales; family Xanthobacteraceae; genus Bradyrhizobium. The sequence continues at coordinate 6,219,072 of NZ_CP025113.1, forward strand.
CCGATATAGTCGGCGTGCCGAACCGTCGGGAGGATCGAAAGCGTCGCGCAGACGAACGCCGCCGTCATCTCGGCAACCAGTTCCTCGCTCGCGTAGGGCCTGGAGCCGAACCTACCGGTCTGATCACGGCGCAGCCGGCTGTCATGTCCCGTCCAGTGCCCGAGCTCGTGGAACAGGGTGCGGTAATAGTTGATCTGGTCGAAGAACGCCGGCTGCGGCGGCAGCTGAATACAATCCTGGTCGCATTCATAATAGGCCTCGGCCCCGCCGTGGCGGATGTCGGCAAGCGTCACGCGGACAAGCGCCTCGGCCTCCGGCACGATCTCGCGTTCCGGCAAGGGCGAGGGCGCGGCATGACAATGGTCAGGCAGGCCATCGCACTGTGCGACGTTGAACACGGTATAGCGCCGCAGGAAAGCGACCGTCTGGGGTCCGCCGTCTTCGCTGGGCGGCGATGGCGGGTCATCCGGCGATGGCGTCCGCCGCTCCCTCGGGACGAATTTGTCAGCGTAGCAAATGACGACGCCATGCTCGCCTCTTCGGACCGTCCCGCCGAGGCTGATGGCCTGCCGGAAGGTAAGCCATTGCTGCGACGGATAACCCGCATCGAACAGCCTGCCCCACAGGATCAGGATATTGATCCCGGAATAGGACCGGCGCGTGGCCGCATTGCATGGCAGCCCGACACCAGATTGTGCCTTGGCGTTGCCCCACGGCTGCACCCACGGCACGATGCCGTGCTCGAGCTCGCAGATGATCCGGGCCGTGACTTCTTCATAAAGCGTTGCGCGCGGCTGCTCCGCACTCCTGCCTTGTCTGCTTGGCATGTTGCTGTCCTTTGTTCACTTCCCCGCACAGGTCCCCGGTGGTGGGGTGGGCGGCGATGAGCGACCGAACAGCCCCGAACGCTCGAGGCAGGGCGCACCGGAACGGCCGAAGCGAAGGCGGAGGACCGCGCCAGGATCAGGGAGCGCGCCTGGAGATGCGTGAGGCGCGGTTGCGGCCTGCCGGTTCGGGGCTAGACGGGAGCGCCGTCCACCCGCCTCCGGGGGCCTCAGAAACGAGGGCCGGCCATCAAGGCCGGCTCACAAACGGAAGTGCGTCGCGTTGACGGCATGCGCAACGATGCCGGCCATCGCAGCGTTGACACGGCCGTCCCGGCGAATGGCGAGAAGCACAAGCTTGTTCGAGCGCGGGACCACACCAGAAAACAGCGGCGGGCCGCGATCTACGCGTGCGATCGAGCGCCCGGCCGTCTGGTCCACGACGGACAGTGCTCGACGCGCGATCAGGACAGCAGCTCTTGAACCCTTTGGATCATGGCGGGACCGTCGAGATTCGAAGCCCATTCCAGCATCGTTTGCCGGAGCGTCGTGGTCTCGATCCCATGCAGGGCAAGGCGAGTGATCACCAGCTGACGATCCTCCTCGTTCCGCGCAACCGCGAGGTCCGCCATCAGCCGAACGTCATACCCCTGCCCCGCTGCTGTGAGAGCGGCGGTCAGGACGTCCTCGTCGAGCCAGGCCCCGCCCAGAAACACGAGCTCGATCGCCGCCGCTTCGGCTTCCGCCGCCCACCAGTCCTGGCGCCACAAGGCGATCGGATCAACCGCGAGGAAGGACATCGCGTCGGCGATCCTGTCCGTCAGCCACCGGGAATGCGGATCGCCGACGGCATGGATTTCGACACCGAAGATCTCGCCGATTGCCGGAACCAACCCGAGGCTTTCCCGCCATCTCCTCGCAACGGGATCTGGCACCGAGCCAAGCTCGGCCCGCCCGGGATTGATCAGAATGACGCGGCTGCGACGTGGGTTCGCCAGCATCATGACAGCCCATGAGACCGATCGTGGAACGAGAGCGTGATGGTCCCCAGATCACGCGGCGAGGCCGGCTCGGAGAGAACAGGCCCCTCAACGCCGGCACGCTCATACATGGCGAGCAGCGCTCCATTCGCCTTGTGGAGAAAGCCGGCCAGCGCCATGGTTTCGCCGATCGGTTGCGGCGGTGAGATGCGGTCGAGCGGCCACCCGGCGCGGCGCAGAATGCGTTCCATGCGAATATCGGTTACGGTCACGATGGCATCGGCGCCTGCGGCGTCCAGATATTCGATCATGGCCGCGAACAGCATGAAAGTGGCGCGGCCGACGCCACTTGATCCACGCGCACCGCCGCTCCGGGTGTCGACGCAGAAGCGCGAGCTCTCCAGTATCTTCTCGCTTCGCGGCGCCTCGCGATCACCCAGCAGGACAGGGAATGTCTCTGCGAGCATCGTTGGCCCGGTCGTCGGCAGCAATCTCACGCACCCGACGACCTGGTCCCCGTCGACGGCGATCAGGTAGTTCGGGCCGAGCGTGTCGAAGAGATCGAGTTCAAGCTTGCCTGAAGCCGAGACGTCCCAATTGAGCCGATCCCTGAAGACGCGATATCGCAAACTGTACATTTGGCGAAGCAGCTCAAGATGGCGGGCGACATGATGACCTGAGACGGCGACAACACGCATGAGAACCTCCCGAACGAATGCCCGTCACGAAATCAAATTGATACGACGGGAGCGACTGGCGATTCTTACAGGTGGACTCAACTTGTAGATGAATTGATCCAACATCATCAAGCGTCGGCCAACATGTCTCGGCCTGGAAGCATTCCAGATCGATGACCGGATACTCCTCGGCCCTTGCGGTCGCCGGATGCCGGCGCCGCACTTTGTCAGGTCTTGCATACGGATTGTCGGCATCGACGAATTCGCGGCGCGCGCAGAACGCTAGGCTCAAGCGATGAGCAGGCGCTCGGGCCGATGCTCAGCCGCGACAGTTGAGAACGGAGTTAGCAGATGACAAGAGTGGACGATCGAGCAGCAACCGGTGGTGATGCCAGCGATACATTGTGCACAATGCCTGCAACTGAATTGGCGGCGGCCGTTCGATCGAAACAAGTGTCGCCGGTCGAGGTGACCGATGCCGTGCTGGCGCGGATCAACCGGCTAAATCCCGGGCTCAATGCATTTGTCACCTTGATCGAGGACGATGCCCGACGGCAAGCCCGCCAGGCGGAGCAGGCGGTCATGCGTGGGCAAGAGCTGGGCGCCCTGCACGGCGTTCCCTATGCGCTGAAGGATGCCACTCTGACAAAAGGCATCCGTACGACGTTTGGATCGAAGCTGTTTGCGCAGCACGTTCCGACCGAGGATTCGCTCGTCGCCGAGCGGCTCCGCGCCGCAGGCGGCGTGCTGATCGGCAAGACCAATCTGCCTGAATTCGGCGCCAAATGTACGACCGACAACAAAGTCTTCGGCGCGACACGCAATCCCTGGTCGCCCGCGCTTACACCGGGCGGATCGAGTGGCGGCGCCGCGGCGGCCGTTGCGGCCGGCATGATCCCGCTGGCCGAGGGAAGCGACCATGCCGGATCGATCCGTTGCCCAGCTGCGCTTTGTGGCGTGGTTGGCCTGAAGCCGTCCAACGGACGCATTCCGATCTACCCGGACAATCTGCTCTGGCACGCGGTCATGTGGTGCCACGGCCCGATCACGCGAACCGTGGCCGACGCGGCGCTGATGCTGGACGTCATGGCCGGCCCCGACGATCGTGATCCGCGTGCGCTTTGCGACGGCGCGCGCGGGTTCGGCGCAGCTGTAGCCGCGAGGCGGCCGCTCGAAGGCCGGCGTATCGGTTACCTGCGCGATATCGGCTGCGTACCGGTCGATCCGGCGGTCACCGGGGTCTGCGAGGAAGCCCTCGCCGCATTCGCCGAGCTGGGCTGCAGGATCGAGTTCGACACCACCGACTTCGGTGACACCGTCGAGGCTTACGGCCTGATCAACGCCAGCCGCCGGGCAGCCTATGTCGATCCATATCTTCCCGATCACGCGGACGATTTCGACCCGGAAGTCGTGTGGCGGGCGGAGCTCTCACGAAACCAGACGGCGACCGACCTCACCAAGGCCGAACTGGTCCAGACATCGGCTTACCTGCGCGTGCAGGGACTGTTTCAGCGCTACGATCTGCTGGTGACGCCGACGACGCCGACGCCGGCATTTCCGATCGAGATCAGCTATCCCCGCGAGATTGCGGGCGTGGCGATCAATACGGTATTTGAGCATCTCGGACTGACGTCGCTTTTCAACCTCACGGGTCACCCGGCGATCTCGGTGCCCGCCGGCTGGACCCAGGACGGACTACCCGTCGGTCTTCAGATCGTCGGCCCCTGGCGTGATGATGCGGCAGTCCTGTGCGCGGCGGCCGCCTATGAGGAGGCGCAGCCGTGGCGGGATCGTTGGCCGCCGCTCCCCGGCATCCAGGACTGAGACGGATTGCCATTGATCGCCTGTGGGCGAACAATCAGCCCCACCCGCCCGGCAATTCGGCGCGCGCGGCAACGCAGAAGATCCGGTCGCGAGGTCCCGCGACCGGCATGCCTCTCCGACTCATGACAACAGGCCGCGCCGCAATGCTTCGGCAACGCACTGAGCCGTCGTCGTCGCACCGAGCTTGCGCCGCGCCTTCTCGAGATGATCGATGACGGTTCGAGGCGCGATATCGACGAGAACAGCGATATCCATCGCGCCCTTGCCCTGCGCTGCCCATGACAGGCACTGAAGTTGACGCTGCGTCAGCAGGCTTCTCGTCCGGCGATCGGGATCAGGTGCGCGAAGCTTGGCGGCCAGATGTGCATGGAAATAAAGTCCTATCAACTGAACGAAGTCCCGCTCTTCTTCGACGAGGCCGCGGGTCGATTGGTCCAGCAAGTCGGTCGCCAGCGTGAAGGCAACCGTTCGACCGAACCCTGCCCTGACCGGCACGGTGATCCCGGACTTGACGCCGAAATCCGCCGCCTCCTCGAAGAAACGGCGCTGCGCTGCCGTGGTCGCTCCCGGAGGCGACGCGCCATCCCATCTGAACAGCGTGGGGGCACCAGCCGCGCGGCGCATCACCGGATCGAGCCTTGCATATTCGCGCTCGACGTACCGTCGCGTCCAGGATTTCGGATAGGACGATATGACGGTTGTGACCTCGCCTGCCTGGCAGAGATAGGCAAACCAGCGAAACCCAAGGCGTTCCGCTACCCGCCGCGCCACGCGCTCAAAACCGCGCCTGTCTTCGGCGACATGGATCGCGTCCGCAAATTCCTCAAACGCGCTTTCGATCGTTGCCATCAACCGGCTTCCCTGGGCGAGACTAACGGCCATCCTCAAGCGCGTGATTGCTGCATGTCAGCGAAATACCTCGCGGGCGGCTTGCCAAGCGCCTTCTTGAACATCGTGATGAACGCGGTAACTGATTCATAGCCAAGCGCGCCCGAAACTTCCTGAACCGTCGCGCCGGCAGACAGCTCGCGCAGTGCGACGAGCAGGTGCAACTGTCGCCGCCAGCGGCCGAAGCTCAGCCCGGTCTCCTTGAGCATGAGCCGGGACAGCGATCGCTCGTTCATCGCAACCCGGCTCGCCCAGGTCGGGAACGTGCTTCGGTCGGCAGGGTCGTCGGAGAGCATTTCGGCGATGCGCCGGATCCGCTTGTCGTCCGGCATCGGCAAATGCAGCTTTTCGACAGGCATCTGTACGAGCTGCTCGAGCAGCACGCCGACCAGACGGCCGGCCGGGCTGTCGATCTCGAACTCCTGCGCCAGATCGGCCAGATGCTGGATCAGCTCGCGGATCAACGGCGTGATTGACAGCGTGCAGCACTCGGTCGGCAGTTGCGTAGTGCCAGCCTTGACGAACAGAAAGCAGATCCTCGCGTTGGCGGTCGCGCGAATGCTGTGCGTCATGCCGCCGGGTACCCACACCGCACAGGTCGGCGGGACCATCCAGATGGAGTTCGCAACCTCGCAGGTAACGCCGCCTTTCAGCGCCAGAACGAGCTGTCCCTCGCTGTGCCGGTGCGCCGGCCCTTCGCTCTTGTGATCTGACACGTCGACCCGCATGGCGATCGCGGGAGTTCTGAGTTTTGCCGCATTGAATTTTCGCAGCGAAAGCTTGGCTGCCATCGTCACTTTGTCCACTTTTGACGGTCGGTTGTCATAGTCGGCGAATTCACCGCGGTTGCGACTGTGTAGTCAGGGCGCTCGAACAGCAGAGGCCCACACATGAGCATTCGTGAATCAAATCGCGCGCAACGCGGCAAGTCTGCGCTCCTTTTCCTTGGCTTGCTTGCGATCGGCGCCAACCTCCGGGCACCGATTGTCGGCGCGGCACCCGTTCTGATGATGATCCAGGACACCCTCGGGCTGACCTCGGCAGCGGCAGGCATCCTGACGACACTGCCACTGCTCGCCTTCGCCGCGATCTCGCCGACCTCTCCCCTGCTCGCCCGTGCTTGCGGCCTCGAACGAGCCTTGCTCGCGGCGCTGTTGCTTGTCGCCTGCGGTGTCGTCGCCCGGTCTCTCGGGCCGGTTTGGTGCCTGTATCTCGGCACCTGGATCATCGGCTCCGGCGTCGCAATCGGCAATGTGCTGCTGCCAAGCCTCGCCAAGCGAGACTTCGCCGACAAGGCGCCGGCGGTGACGGGCGCCTGTGCAGTTGCGACCGCCAGTGCCGCCGCGCTGACGTCGGCGACGATCGTGCCGCTTGCCAACCTGCCGGGATGGGGATGGCCGCTGGCCCTTGCTTCGTCGATCGTCTTCCCGCTCGCTGCGATGCTGCTCTGGCTGCCCCAACTGGCGCACCATACCTCGCCGTCTAAAGACACGCGCGCGGCCTTGCCGGGCCGTTCGATATGGTCATCAACGCTTGCGTGGCAGGTGACGATGTACATGGGCACGAACTCCTTGATGTACTACATCACGGTCAGCTGGCTATCGTCGATGCTGACCGCGTTTGGCTTTTCCGCGGCACAGGCCGGCACCTTGCAGGGCCTGATGCAGATCGCCGCTGTGCTCCCCGGCTTTCTGCTGGCACCGCTGGTTGGCCGCACGAAAGACCAGTCTGGAATCGCGATCGCAACAGCAGCGCTCATGGCCCTCGGCATCGCAGGATTCCTGCTCGCACCGACCTGGTCCGCCGCATGGGCCATGAGCTTCGGCGCGGGATCTGGAGCCGGCCTCGTGCTCGCGCTCATGTTCATGAGCCTGCGCACCGATAGCGCAGCTCGCGCGGCGGCGCTTTCGGGAATGTCGCAAAGCGTCGGGTATTTCCTTGCTGCGTTCGGACCTCCACTGGCCGGCGAGACGCACGATTTCTTCGGCAGCTGGACCATCCCTCTTGTTGCCTGCCTCGTTCTGGCTGCCGCCATGGCCGGCTTTGGAGCGCTTGCTGGCCGCTCGCGGCAGATCGTTTCGGTCGGATCCGAACCGGCCGAATGAAGGTACTCCAGCGGCCTCACGGCTGCGGAATTGCAGGGCTCGCTCCCGACCATTTCAGGACTTGCTCCTTCCATCAAGGCGAACCGTATGACCCAGAAGACCCTGAATATCTCGAGTGCATCGTCCGACTGGCGGGGATTGGCACTGTCAAACTTTGTCCTGTCGCCGTTCGTCCTGGACGGCGCTCTCTACGCGTCCGTCGAGGGCTTCATCCAGGGCATCAAGTTCCGCGAGGATGACATCAATCGGAGAACCGCATTCGCCTTGAGCGGCTGGCCCGCGAAATACCTAGGTGACACCGCGGATCGAAGCGGTGCCTACTGGCAGGGCCGTCGTATCCCCTACGGCTCCGACGACCATCACCGCCTGATCGAGCGAGCCATCCGCGCGCGTATCCTGCAATGCGAGGGGTTGCGTGCGGCTCTTGAATCCACGGCAGGCACGACGCTGGTCCACGCCCCAGCTGCTGGGGTGGAATCTCCGGCAACGTCGCTCCCCGCCCTTGTCTTCTGCCGCATCCTGACACAGCTGCGCAGCGAGCTTCTCGATAACATGTCCTCCGCGTGATCGATCGATGAGGCAGCGACAGGATCGAGGCGCGGGCATATCCCGCGCCCCTCCTCGGTCAACTATGCCGGCTTCAATGCGTTGATCACCTGCCTTGCGCGCACCTGGGCGCGTGTGAAAGATCTGCACTTGAGCGCCTCACGCGCGAGTTCCGGCTCGGAGGACGAGCCGCGCTCGGCCGACCCGGCCTGGAGCCCGGCTTCGAGCTCGGAGTTCGCCCGATCGAGCAGGCCTTCGAGAAAGGCGGCATCCTCTGCCCCTCGATAGGATGCGAGCAGATCCGAGGCATGCGCGATGTCCTGCTCGGCCACGCGGTGAGCCTCGTCGACCATTTCCTCGTGGCTCGCTGCCAGCCGGATGTCCCACAGCGCTCCGGTTTCGTCATGATAGCAGAAGCCGTGCGCTGGCCCGTTGGTCGAGACGTTGCGCGGCGCCACCATGCCGACTGCCCCGCCGTAGCGGCCAGACGAAGCCTCGCCATAGGCAATGAAAGCATTGTGCCGCCCACCAACCGACGCGTCCAACAGCTGTCCTTGCGGCATCCGGCTTCCCGTCCGGTCCCAGCCGGTAACCGGAAATTGCGGTCCGTGGCGAAACAGGCTGAGCAGGCGCTCGGGCGTGATGGCGCCGTTTCGGGCAACGAGCTCGCGGTGAAGATAACGATTGCGTCCGAAGCTCGACGCCGTGCACATCTGGCGGGTGATGACGCCCGGAGTGGCCTGGCCCCGTCCCTCGGGGCTGAGCGTGAACCAGCCAGCCTCGAGTTCGTAACTATAACCGCCAGCCGGCGGGCAGAAGGCGGCGCCAAGCTCGGGACTGAGCAGATTGTTGGTTGCGTAGAGAAAATCGTAGCGCTCGCCGCTTCTGCCCTCTGTCTGCTCGCGGACGATTGGACGCCCCGGCGTGCGATCCTCGAGGACATAGCCATAGCCGTCGTCCATATAGAATCCGCTTGCGGTCCCCAGGATCCGCCCGGTATCGCCGACCGGATAGCTGAGCTCCATCTCTCTGGCTTCGCGCGCGCTGCTCGCGTATCGCAGGATGTGCATTGTCGTCGCACCCCGCGGTACGCCGTAGCCCCAGGTCTCCCTCGGCTCGGCGCAGCTCTCATAGCCGCCATGATGAACATAGGCGACGCCCACGGCATTCATGCCCGGATGGCCCGAGAGACCGAACCGTCCGAGACCAGGAATCGAGCCGTTCACCGAGAACGGCGTGTAGACAAATGGATGTCCGTCATCCGGATAGGCTACGATCGTAACCTGGAATGTATAGTCGTGGTCCGTCGACGAAGCGAAGCAGGAGCGCCCGGACTGCGTTGCCGCACCCCAGGCGGCGGCGCCCGAGCAGGTACCAGCTTCGAAGATGTCGCCTGCCGGCACGAACCGGCGGGCAAGATAGCCGGCGAACCGGTCGCCACCCTCGGCGTCGAGAACACCCATCGCCATCGGCTCGGTGGCGGGCGGAAGGAGATCGGTCCACATCGACAGCGCGTGCTCATAGCTCAGCACGATGCCCAGTCGTTGCGCGGCCTCCGACATTCCCTTGGCCATCTCCAGCAATTCCGGGGTATGGCGCCGCATCTGCTCCTCCCAGGAGCGGATAACCCGCCCGGTTTCGCCGACGATTGAACGGCGGCGCAGATGTTCAAATACGAACGGCCCGAAGATCTGCACGCACTGCTCGATATATTGCGCTCCCATCTGCCGTGAGCTGCCACGGAGGATGACGATGGGACAGATCGACGGAGCGATCGGCACGCCGCAATAGTGCAGAATTTCCCTGCCTTCGCTCGACAGACGGCCCGCTTGCGCGGCGGCTTCAGCGATCCCGGCAGGCGCCGGCCGATGGCTCGCATCCGCCAGTCGCTCGGCCTCCGCCAGATGTCTGCGCGCAGCCGTCAGATCGTCCGCAGACGACGTCCTGGCGGCGTAGTCGGCGCATTCACCGGTCGCCCGATTGTACAGCCACTTTCCGGCCGAAAGCTCGAGGACCGCCGCGTCGATCAACCTGATCCGATTGTAGTAGCCCGCCTCCTCGATTCCGCGCAGGGGCAAAGCCATGTTGGCCTCGAGCAAGGCGAAATGCGCCGCGGAAATCGCCGTCATGGTCGAGGGTATGCCCTTTACCCAGTCCGTATCGCTCATGGAAACCTCCCTTGTGATGTGATTGTCATTCCGCCGCCGCGAAGGCGGCATGCGTCGATCTCCGCGCGACCGCCGGAACGGCCGCGAATTCAGCCCGAAACTCCGTCAGGGACTCGCGCGATCAGGAGACGAACTGCGGTCCCAGAGCGCTGCGAGATCCGCGCCTGTCGCGACGTGCCCGAAATACATCTTGATGTTGAAGACACCGGCCTCGTGTTCCGCGCGTGTGGGTGCGCCCGCGCAGTCGGAAGCGAGAACGATATGGTAGCCCTTGATATATCCGTGGCGTGCCGTGGTCTCGACGCACACATTGGTCGTGAACCCGGCCATCAGCAGCGTCCTGATGCCGCGGCTTTGCAGCAGCAGATGCAGCTCGGTGTCCGCAAACGCGTCGTACTGCCATTTGGTGATGACGCGCTCGCCCGGCGCCGGCGCGATCATGCCGTCGTACCAAGCAATTCCGTCACCATCCTCGCGGATCAACCAGATGTCGTCCCCGCTGCCCCAGAGCGCCTTCTGGTTCGGGTGCATCTTGTCGTCGCTGAACACCTCGCGTACCCAAACGACCATCACGCCAGCCGCCCGGCACGCCTCGATCAGTGCGTTCAGCTTCGGGACGGCTTCCCTGATCTCCTTCATGTCGAAGCCGAACCGCTGTGCCATCGCGCCCTTCTCCGAACAGAAATCGTGCTGCGGATCCACGATGATGAGCGCGGAGTGAGCTGGATCCGCGACGTCCTGAATCGTCGTCAAAAGTCTCGTTTGCATTGCAAATCTCCCTGGTTTTACGCGGTATACTGACGATTTCGATAGAGTTGCGGAATTTGCCGTTTTGCGCTGAGCTCGCTTGCGAGACTGTCCGGCTACGCGATGTCACTAACTCAGCGACGTCCGACGATGCCAATCGTCAGAGCATCGACAATTCGTTGAGCGGGCGGACCGACGCATACTTCTGACGCATGTCGAACAGGCTCGCCTGGTGCGGTTCGATCGCCCGGTCGCCTACGCAATCCTCGACCACGACCGGCAGAAATCCGTGCGACATGGCATCGACGACGCTCGCCCGGACACATCCGCTGGTCACACATCCGGCCACGAGCAGCGTCCGCACCGAATGCTGAGTGAACCAGGCGGCGAGCGAAGTGCCGAAGAACGCGGAGGGCACCGTCTTGCGGACAACGAGCTCGCCGTCCCCTGGCGCCAGTTGCGGGACGATCGCGCTCCGGATGTCCGTCTCGGTCAACGACAACAGGCCGGGGACCTTCCGCGAGAACACATTCCGGTCGGCGCCATCGTCCGCAAACACGATCCGCGAATGCGCGATCGGCCACCGCCGCGCCCGCGCGCCTGCGAGCAATTTGGTGGTGTTGTCGATCGCTTGCGGGATGTTGCCGCCGCCGAACACCGCAGGATCGGCGAAGCCGCAGACGAAGTCCACGATCAGAAGGCCGAATGGGCCGTCCAATGGCAGCGCCTGACCGAAGCCTTGTCGCGCATAGGTCGCCTCGGCCTCACGCATCTGCCTTGCGCTCCTGCTTTGTGTCGAGCACCTGCCCTCGCCTCACGACCTCGCTGCCATCGAGCGCCACGCTACAGTTGCGCATGGGGATGTCGATGTGACAGGCCGTGGTCCGGCTTCCTCCGGCCTCGTTGTTCGGCCCGAAGGAGAACAGGAAATTGCCTTCGAACGCCCGCGCGTCCATGCCGATCGTGGCCTCGCGATCGTACATGCCAAGTGTCGACCAGCGCGCCCGAGGCTGCAGGCCCCACCCGATATGCGACATCGCATAGGCCTCGGGATCGTTGTAGGATGCCATGTAATCACGCAGGATATCGGCATCGAGGCCACCCGCGATCTCCCTGACATAACCGTCGGCAATCGTGAAAGTGATCCGCTCCCGCACATAGGACTTCATCGGGAGCAGGATGTCGCCGCGGTCGAGCACGATCGTTCCGGACGAACCTCCCTCGTCGGCAAAGGTCAGCACGAAGCCGCTTGGCCAATGGTCCCAGCGGCCAGGCTCGTCGACGAATCCGTACTCGCTGATCGCCGGATATTGTCCAAGCTTGAATCTGACATCGGTGCCAGCCTCCGACGTCACGTGCATTTCCTTCGCAGCGCCAAGCCGCGCTGCAGCCACCTTCACACGTGATCGATCGGCTTTCGATGGGACCATGCGGGCGAGGACCTCGGGCGGCTCGACCGCCAGCAAGATTTTGGTCCCCGAACTAAGGATCTCGTGCTGCTCGGGCGAGAACAGCAATGTCATAAGGTCAAGGACGAGGTCGCTTTCCTTGAGCGCGGCGATGGCCGAGCGATTGCCCGTCAACGGCGTGGTGCCGAGATAGGCAAGGGAGTCACGGCTGAGCGATTTCTCGCCGTTAACCGGCGGCAGATCGAGGCGATTGACAATGGCCCCCATCATGCGTGCCGCGAGGATCGCCGTCGACATCGTCTGCGGGTGGGTCGATGCACTGGTGAGCACGGTAACACTCTGGCCTCGCTCGAGCTTCGAGAGCGTCAGGACTTTCTTCCAGGCCTCGATCAGTTCATGGTCGCTAACCGGCATCTTGGTCTCTCCTTTGCGATGGAATTGAAGATTGAATCTCTGCCCCCAGAAACTCGCCGAACGCGCCGTAGAAGCCGGCCTCATCGTCCCAGGGGATCATGTGGCCTGCGGCCGGTACGCGGGCGACCTGCAGTGCGGGCACGAGCATGGACATCTCCTCGATATCCGCCTGCCGGATGACGTCGCCCCGCCCTGCGGCAATCAACAGGACTGGAACGGCGAGACTCGGCAGATCGGCGTGGACGTCGTCGAGATGGAATCCCTCGAAGCTGCTGCGGACGGCGCGCTCATCGCAAGTATGCAGCCACTCCGCGCGCAGCCTGAGCTGCGCCTCTGTCCAGGTAGGACAGAACGCTCGCATAGCCTCCACCCCTGCGCCGCTGCGGCACAGCGCAATCGACTGGACGTACCAGTTGATATCCGCCGGATATGCCCGACGCCCTGGTCCGGAAACCGGAGGGTCGATCAGCACGACGCGCGAAAGCTCCCTCGGTCCTTGCCGCGCAGCGCGAATGGCGATGCGGGCGCCCATGGAGTGACCGACCAGGGAGAATCGCTGCAGCCCGAGCGCACACGCCAGTGCGATCACGTCGTCCGCCTCGGCGTCGAGACTGTAGTCGAGCGCGGGTGACGCTTCGGACAGACCCCGTCCTCTGACATCGACGATGTATGTGTCGAACGTGCGCCCAAGCACCTCGCCGACAAACCCCCAGGTCGCGGCAGGGCTTGTGATTCCGGGCAGCAAGATGACGGGATCACAAGCCTTGTTAGAACCCTCGCGCCGTCCGCCATAGCGCAAATAGTGCTGGCGGATTCCATTGGCGTAAGCGTTGGCGCCGTAAAGGAACGTGGTCATTCTGATTCTCTCATGTTCGGCGCCATCTTTAATAGGCGCCGGAAAGCAGCGCGCCGGCCCCCGGGACGATCGGCTCGAGATCGAGAGCCTTCAGAATGGCGTAGGTCGTTGCAATCGACGCTGTCAGGACCGGCCGGCGCACCTGGGCTTCGACTTCCGCCACAACAGGCAGGGACGGCATCTGTACGCACGCCGAAAGCACGATCGCGTCCACATCGTCGATATGCAGACCCGCAACGATTCCCGGCAACCGGGACGGATCGTGCCGCGCAACCTCGATATTGTCTGCTATCTCGAGGGCGCGCCAATCCTGCACCGCAATTCCTTCGTTCTCGAGATAGGCGACGACCATCTCGGTCAGCGGTCGCATATAGGGCGCAACGAGCGCGATCTTTCGCGCGCGCAAGGCCGCGAGTGCATCGACGAGCGCGCCGGCGCTGGTTACCACGGGAGCTGCCGCACCGTTGCTCTCGGTCACGCCGTGCAGGCGGGCCTGCGAGGCGCGATGATAGCCATGGCCCATCGACATGATCGCAACGAGGCACGCATAGCCGAGGACGTCGACGCGCGCGTCGCTCAGCTCGAGTGCACACCGATCGGATTCGGCGTCCATTGCGGCGAGTTCGTCCTTCCGAACCGTTTTCATGCGCATACGGCTCGAATGGAAGGTGAAACGCTCTGGACGGATCAGCGTCCGCGCCGTCAACATGGCGGGAATTTCCGTCTCCATGGTCAGGTTGGAGCTCGGAACAATCTGCCCGATGCGATATGGAGCTGCTGACATCAAAGACCTCTCATCTTCTCAATTTCAAAGGGCATCGCTGGCCGGCGCCAGATCGGTGTGAGGGAGCTGCTTCCTGCGATCAGCCAACCGCAGGATCCGCTCGGCATTGCCCGCGCAGATCCGCTGCCTGAGCTCGGGCGACAACGGCGCCTTCTCGATGAAGTCGGCTGCGATCAACGCAGACTCGTAGGGATAATCGACCGACCACAGCACAGCGTCCGCCCCCATTTCGTCGATCACGCAGGTCAGGACCGCGGGCGAGCACACGCCCGTCGTGGTGACGAAGATGTTGCGGCCGAAATACGAGGATGGGGGCCCGGCCAGCTCCACGCCCTGGGAATAGACCGCGAAACGGCTGTCGAACCGCCAGCGATAGAACGGCAAACCTTCGCCCATATGGCCGAGCAGGACCCGCACCTTCGGAAAACGATCGAACACCCCGCTGAACAGCAGACGCAGCGCGTGCGTTCCGGTTTCGACACCCCAACCCCACACTGCGCCCGATAGCACCGGATGGTCCGCAAAGCTTGCGGGGGGCACGGCGGCATCCGCCGGATGCAGATAGAGCGGAACGTCGAGATCCTGCAAAGTCTCCCAGAACGCGTCGTAGGCCGGACTGTCGTAGTAGGCGCCAAGGGTATGGCCGTGCACCATCGCGCCGAGAAAACCGAGCTCTTTCGTTGCCCGCCGCAACTCACGGCTTGCGGTCTCCGGACAATGCATTGCGAGGCTCGCAAATCCCGCCAACCGGTCCGGGTGGCGGCCGACTGCCTCGGCAAGATAATCGTTACTTCGTGCGGCGGCTCGCGCCGCGACATGCGGATCCTTCTCGACCTGCACGCCTGGCCCGGTCTGCGAAAGCACCATCAGCTGGATTCCGGCGGCATCCATCTCGCCGATCCGCTCGTCGGACAGGCTGGCGAGCCGGCGCTGCAGGTCGCGCTCCGCCTGCCCCGCGAAATGCTGCGTGAATGTCTCCGAGTAGCCTTCGAAGCCGGGCGTCATGAAGTGCTCTTCCAGAGCGATCTTTCGGATACGGGATTGCATTGATCTTCCAGTTGATTGTGCCAGTGAGATATTGGGCGCGAGGCGGCATCCGCTGATCGCAATTTAGGATGTATACTGAGTATTAAGCTGCATCTTGTCCTGTTTCGGGATTTGCTCGGAACGCTACTTGCCGCGCCAACGCCTCCAGCGCGCGGAGATGACAGCGCATAAGAGATCGAAAACGCCAAGCGACTTGATCTCGGCCGTCACAGGGCCCCCCTTGATTGACGTCTCCAGGTTGGCCGCGAACATCGCGGCGAGGCGCTGGATGACGTCCTGCACCAGGCCGCCGCGGTTGAATTGCGCAAGGCGCCCGCTCAATCGCCACGACAGCACGACAAGAATCTGGCTCGCCGCGTCTCCGTTGTTTTCCGCGGGCGCGACACGCCATTCGACCTCGCCCTCCGCGGACGAGCCTGAGCCGGAATCACCGCCGCGGCCTGTCATGCGGCCGGATCGCGCCGTCTCGTCGAACAGGACACTCCCGTCGCCGCTGAACGCCACTTTCATGGGGCCGAGCGCGACGTTCATCCGGCCAGAAATGGCGCTGCCATCGACTTCGGTGATCTCGGCTCCAGGCAGACACTTCGAAACGTCCCGAATGTCCTTGAGTTTCTGCCAGACCTGATCGGGTGGTACCCCGATTTCGAGATGCTGCTCGATCCGCGACCAGCCCTTGCGCTGCTCCGGCTGGACGATACCGCCCTGTGCGGCAGAGCGCTGCGGAAGGCCGGCGGGGCTCGCATGAACGGGCAACGAAACTGGCCGCGCAACTCGCGCATCCGCCGCGACCTTGACAGCAAGAATGGTTGTCGCAGGCTGCGGCGTTCGTCCCTTCGAGACTTCCTCGATCGCCTCCACCAGCCCGACATAGCCGGTGCACCGGCATAGATTGCCGGACAGCTCCTCTCTGATCGTACCAGGCAAGACTTCGCCGAGCCTCAGCACGATGTCGCGAGCCGTCACCAGCATGCCTGGCGTGCAATAACCGCACTGCAGGGCGTGATGACGGGAGAACGCGTCGCGAAGCGCCGCCATCAACGGATCCTCGTCTAACCCTCGATCGTGATGACCGAACTTCCGGAGCAGTCACCTGCATAGCTCACGCAAGAACGTTGCGGCTTGCCGTCGACCAGCACCGTGCAGGCACCGCAGACCCCCTGCTCGCAGCCGACATGCGTTCCAGTCAGGTTCAGCGTCTCCCTCAGGATTTCGCACAGCTGGGTGCGGGGCTCGGCGATCGCCTTGACCGGCGCGCCGTTGACCGTGAGTTCTGCAACCAGTGTATTCATGTCTTCCCGCGTCCCTTGTTCAGCTGGGCAAGGCTCCGGCATACCGCCGCGTTCATCTGCTGCCGGTGGCTCGCCGTCAGATGAGCAAGCCTCTGGCCGATCTCATCGGGTACAACTGTGACCGCCCGGTCAGGACCGCCCTCGCGCAACAGGCGCGTGGCCTCGACAAGGACAATGGGACGTCCTTCGGTCGCTCCCGCGACGACCTTGAAGGCGCCGGCACTTTCATCCATCACGCATATGCCGATCGCTTTCGCAAACTCGCCGGTCTTGCGGCAGACCTTGTAGTAACCCCAGCGTGCGCCAGGAGAGAATCGCCTGAGCTCTATTCCGGTGATGAGCTCCGAAGCGCCGAGTGCAGACGTGAAGGCGCCAGCGATGAAATCCGCCGCAGCAATGCACCGTGTTTGCTCTGTCGCCGACCGCACGATGATCGTCGCATCGAGCGCGACCATGGTCGAAATCCAGTCCGCCGCGGGATCGGAATGAGCGAGGCTCCCTCCGACCGTGCCGCGGTTGCGGACCGCGCGATAGGCAATCCCATGCGCGATGAAAGGAAGCATGCCGCAGCTCACATCCTCGAAGCTGCCGTCCTCGATGTCCGCATGTGTCACCGTCGCCCCGATCGCGATGTGCTGACTGCTCGTCTCGACGCGCCGCAGTTCGGCAATGTGCCTGATATCGATAAGTGTACCAGGACGTGCCAATCTCAGATTCAACATTGGCCCGAGCGATTGGCCGCCCGCGAACAATTTGGCTTCGCCGTTTGCGGCTGCAAGCTGATCGACCGCGTCGGCCACGGAGCGCGCCCTTGAATAAGTGAAAGCAGCAGGCTTCATACGCCAGCTCCGGCTTCGGCGGCCGCGATAGCGGTCAGGATCCGCTCCGGCGTCGCCGGAATCTGGCCAAGGACCGCGCCGAGCGGCTTGAGCGCATCATTGATGGCATTGACGATCGCGGCCGAAGGCGCGATCGCCCCGCCCTCGCCGACACCCTTCAGGCCGTGGGCGGAATATGGCGACGGCGTCTCCATATGCTGGATGCGGAAGCGCGGCAGCTCGGTCGGCCCCGGCAGCAGATAATCGATCAGTGTCGAGGCCAGCGGCTGGCCATTGTCGTCATAAGGGCTCTCCTCGAACAGCGCCGTCCCGATTCCCTGCGCGGCGCCGCCGAAGGTTTGACCGTCCACAATCATCGGATTGACCATTCGCCCGCAGTCCTCGACGATCGCGTAGTCGAGGATCTCAACTTCGCCGGTTTCCGGATCGACGGCGATCGACGCGGCATGGCTCGCATAGGAAAACACGCCGCCATCGACTGCGGGCTTGTAGGCTCCGACCGCTTCCAACCCACCCCGATCGACGTCGTCGGGCAGTTGATCTGGCCGCATGTACCATGCACGGCCGACATCCTCGTAGCCGACACTGGCCTCCCCGGCGACGATCCGCCCCGCCCGAAAGATGACATCTTCGGATTTTGCCTGAAGCAGATGCGCGGCGATTGCCCGGATCCGGTCCGCAACAATGCCGGCCGCCACCGAAACCGCGCCGCCGCTCATGACAATGCCGCGCGAGGCATAGGCTCCGGTCGAGAACGGCGTCAACGCCGTGTCTCCGAGCGTCACCCGGATGTGCTGGATCGGCACCCCGGTCCGCTCATGCGCTATTTGCGCGAGAGTCGTCTCCAGCCCCTGCCCGATGGTGTGAATGCCGGCACGCACTTCCAGCGCACCGTCGGGAGTCAGCTTCACCTGGGCCTGGTCGAAGCCGGGCACCAGCGGCAAGCCCCATGCCGCAAAAACCTTGGTGCCATGTGCGGACTGTTCGGTGTAGGTGGCAAAGCCGACGCCAAGATAGCGGCCCCGATCATCCCGGCCTCCCCGCGTGCGGAGCTCATCGAAGCCGATCATCTCCTTGACGGCCCTGAGCGAGGCCGGATAGTCGCCGCTGTCATAATGCTTGCCGGTAATGTTGGTGTAGGGCATGGCAGCTCCGGCAACGAGGTTCTCAAGCCGGACTTGCCATGGCTCACGGCCGACCGCGCGCGCGATCGCGTCGATCGTGGCCTCGATGGCGAAGCACACCCCGGGTCGCGCCACTCCGCGATAGGGAGCGAATGGCGGCTTGTTGGTTGCCACCGAATAGGTTCGGCATCGATAGGCTTGCAGATCGTATGGACCGGGCAGGTTGCCTCCGGCCTGCGCTGCCTCGAGACAGGCGGAGAACGGCCACACCGAATACGCGCCACAATCGATCGCGACCTCAGCATCGAGACCGAGAAGACGGCCGCTCCTGTCGGCATATGCGGTAATTTTGTACTCGTGCTGCCTGGCATTGGCGCCGGCAGTGAGATGCTCGCGCCGGTCTTCGAGCCAGCGGAAAGCTTCCTTCCGTGTCAGCGCCAGCCATGACACCGCCACTTCCTCAGGCATCAGCATGCATTTGTAGCCGAACCCGCCGCCGACATCCGGCGCGATCACCCTGATCATGGCCTGCGGTATGCCGAGACATTCAGCAAGGCCGATCCTGATCATGTGCGGGACCTGCGTCGAGGTTTGCACCACAAGCTGCCCTGCCCGGTGGTCCCAATAAGCCACCAGCCCCTTGCCCTCCATCGGATGCATGACTTGCCGGGCGGTAGAAAGTTCAAGATCCACCCTGACCGGCGCGGATGCGACGACTTCCTCCATCCTCTGATCGAACGAGGTCGTAAGGAACAGATTATCGCCCCACCGCTCATGAATGAGCGGAGCCTCTGCCCGGCGACCAGCGGCACAGCTGACGATCGGCTCGAGCTCGTCGTATTCGATCTCGGCGAGCTCGCTCAGATCCTCGGCCTGAGCGCGCGTTGCCGCCACGCACATTGCGACGATCTCGCCGACAAAGCGCACCCGGTCTGTCGCCAGGGCCGGATAGTCCGATACCTTGTAGCCCGGGATCGACGAGCGGGTCGTGATCGGAAGGACGCCGGCAAGATCATCCGCAATCAGCACGTCGGCTTCCCGGCCCGCCGGCTTGCGGCGATGCGTGATCAGCGCATGTGCAACCGGACTGCGAACGAATGCGACCTCCCGCATGCCGGCAATCTTGATGTCGCCGGCGAACTGTCCGCGGCCGCGAAGATGCCGCGCATCTTCCTTCCTGAGCACCCGCGCGCCGATGCCTTCGTTCGCGAAAGCTGTATCCGCAGTAGTTGCATCCACCATGCTCAAGTCCATCCGTCACATGCCACGCTTGTAGGTCTCAGGCACAAAAAGGAGACCGATCACGAACACGACCGCCGAGATCACGACGGGATACCAAAGACCGGCGTAGAACGATCCGAAATACATGTTCATGGCGGCAACCGAGAATGGCAGGAAGCCGCCGATCCATCCGGCCCCCAGATGAAACGGCAGGGACATCGACGTGTAGCGCAGACGCGCCGGAAATAGCTCGGCCATGAATGCAGCGATCGGAGCAAAGATCATCGCGAGATAGAGATCGAGGAAAAAAACCAGCACGGCAAGCATCGCGACATTCGCCTGCCGGGGATCCGCCTGCTCGGGCCAGCCGGCCGCCACCAGCGCAGCGCGCAGCGCGGTGCGGTCCGGATTTGAAAGCATCCGGCCTGCCACACGAACCTCCGCATCACCGTTGTCGCCTGTCCGCACGACCTCGAATGCAATGCCCATGTCGGACAATTGCGCGGCGATACGATCGCAATCGCTTGCCGGCAGCGAAAACAGCCGGAACCGGCAGTCCGTTGCCAGCACAGCGACCGGCGTCCGCTCGAGAAAGCTTTCCAGCGCCGGATTACCGTAATGCGTCATCGCCTTGAAGATCGGAAAGGTCGTGACGGCAGAAAGCAGACAGGCGGCCAGCAGAACCGGCTTGCGCCCGATCCGATCGGATAACCAGCCGAATAACAAATAAAGCGGAGCAGTTGCGATGACCGCGGCACAAACGATCCCCTGCACCGTCTGGATCGGAAGCCCGAGGGTCTTGCTCAGGAAGAACATCGAGTGGAACAGACAGGTCCCGAAGATCGCTCCGAGGCCCGCGCAGACGACGAACAGCAGTCCTACCTTGCGGAGATTGTCGGCCGCCCCGAAGCTCTCCACGATCGGGTTGCGCGAAATCTGGCCTGCCGCTTTCATGCGACGAAAGACAGGCGTCTCGTCGAGCTTACTGCGAATGTACATCGACATCGCCAGCAGGAACACCGAGATCAGGAAGGGAATACGCCAGCCCCAATCCAGGAATTGATCGTGCGTGAGTGCAGATCGAAGCCCGAGCGTGATCAGAACCGCCACCGTGAGCCCGAAGGCCGCAGTGGTTTGCAGGAAGCTCGTCTGCAGACCTCGCCGGCCCGCCGGGGCGTACTCCGCGAGATAGGTGACCGCGCCGCCCGTCTCGCCGCCATGAGCAAATCCTTGCACCAAGCGCAACACCACAAGCGAGATCGTTGCCCAGATCCCCGCGGTTGCATAGGTCGGCAGCAATCCGATTCCGATCGTCGCTATGCCCATCATCGACATTGTCACGAGGAAGGTGACCTTCCGGCCGATCACATCGCCCAGGCGGCCGAACACGAGGGCGCCGAGCGGCCGCACCAGAAATCCTGCACCAAAGGCGGCCAAAGTTCCCATGAAAGCGACGGTCGCGTTTCCTTGCGGGAAGAACTTCTCCGACAGCAGAACCGCAAGAGCAGCGTAGACGTAAAAGTCGTACCACTCGAACAGTCCACCGAGCGTGGATGCAATGATGAGCCGCCAGTCTCCCCTGGCCGCCACTGTCGCTGAATGCTCGATCGAAATCTGGGTCAACGCCTTCTCCCCCTGCAAGCTGCGAACGTTCACGTCGCATTTTCGCTGCGCTCCGAGAATGAGAGGTATACCCCCTATTTTTTCTTTGCAAGGACCTTTTCTGACCGAGCGTTCTCGCGGCGCCGCGCACGGACTTTGATTCTCTGCTTTCTGGAAACCGTAACCCATTGATCAGTATAGCTCTTATTTCGAGACGACGTTGCAGTTGCGGCCCATGGCAGAGCTGTGCCAGTGATCCACAGCTGTCGCTGCCCTCAAGGCAGAAAGGACACGGTCGCTCCCGGATGCGGCCGTCGGAACGAAGGATGACGGGAATGGACAAGCGTGCGAAGACGTCGAACACCGAACCGTTCTACGCGAGCATGCCACTCTGGGCGCGGCCGGGATTTCTGATCCGCCGTCTGCACCAGATCAACTATGCGATTTTTTTCGAGGAATGCGACGCTTACGACATCACGCCGGTCCAATACGCGCTGCTGACGACACTCAGCATGAACCCCGACACCGATCAGGTCACGCTCGGACGCGAGATCGGTATCGACAGGACCAATGTTGCGGACGTGCTGCGCCGCCTCGAACAGCGCGGCCTGGTCAAGCGGCGCAAAGCCGATCATGACGGCCGGGCGACTATTGCACGCCTGACGCCTGCGGGGGACAAGGTTGCGCGGGACATGTTCAGCGCCATGCAGCGGGCGCAGACACGACTGCTGGCGCCGCTTCCCATCGAGGAGCGTAAGGCCTTCATGGCGACGCTGCTCAAGCTGGTCGAGGCCAACAATCATCTTGGCAGGACGACTTTTCAGCCAAAATAGCATTGACCAAACACCTTCCCGCGGCTCGGACCACTGCCGGCATTGCCACAGGGGCGACACGAGCCGCTCGCGCGTAGTGGCTCCAGGACCGTCGCCCACCGTCAGGCTGCGCCATCGGCTGTATCGGTCTCGATCGGTTGATGTGCCCCTAGGACAGCCCGCACCCGGTATCCGGACGGGCTGACACCGGTCAAACGTTTGAATATGCGAGAGAACGCGCTGGTCTCGCTGTAACCGAGATAGTGCGCGATCGAGGTGATCGCGGTTGAGGTTTCGCTGAGCAGCTGCCGCGCTATCCGACAGCGAACGCGATTGCGGATTTCCAGGTAGTTGAGCCTGCATTCCATCAACTCGCGCTGGAAGGAACGAAGGCTCATTCCGAAATCGCCGGCGGCTCGTTCGATCTCGACACTCGCGCCGATGCAAAGGGCCGAGACCACCCAGGCGTCAATGGCCGCTGAAAGGTCGAAGCCCCTTACCATCGATTTCGTTCGATCAACGAGTACCGCTTCGAGCCGCGAGCCGCGGCCAGGATCGGCGCGCACGGCCGGCTCATCCAGCAATTTCGCGGGAAAGCAGATCGCATTCACTCGTTTGCCGAACTGCACGGGGCATCCAAAATGGGCATGATAGTCCGATGCGTCCATTCCAGGCGTATGCTGAAACTCCACCAGGCTCGGCCGAACCTCGTATCCAAGCTTCCTTGAAACAAATGCGTGCTGGACCGCGACCGTAAAGCAGGCGTCCTGTCGCCGCAGCTTCACCGCGGGATCGACGATCGCATAGCTCAGCCGGGCAAAATCGCCACTGACCGAGAGATCGAACCGTGAGTTGCTCTGCAGAACGCAAGAATGGCGAACGAATTTCTGCAACGCGTCACCAAGCGTCGCCGCTGCGAGCGCAAGTGTTGCGAGTTCGCCAAAGCTTTCGAACTGAATCGACTTGCCGAGATTCAGACCCAGCAAGCCGTCCCCGCGATCGGCAGCCGTGACTTCGAGGGCCGCGGTAAATGTTGCGAGTGGAAAGGATGCAGTGTCCGCCGGCATTTGGCCGCTCTGACCGATTCCAAGCTTCGCTTTCAGTATCTGGAGATCGTTTGCCTTCCCCGCGACCGCGGCGAGCGTCGCATACGCCGCAGCGGCACAAATGATGCTCTGCTCTCGCACGGCCATGAAACTCCCCGCCTGCAACTGCAAAGCGTCAGACATGTAGCGTCTCATGGAGCGGGATCTTCGACAAGCCGGGGCACTCCGCCGCGCCTGCGACCATGACGGGGGACCGTCTTGAGGACACCGCATTTTGAGCAAGGGATTTCACTCTGCGTTGGTTCGGCAACAGGTATTGGCGGTCTCACTCAGCTGGCTGTTGCGCGTGTCGTGGTCTCCCCTGGCCTGAACGCTGCGAGAATTGCGGTCCGGCGGAATATCGTCTGCGGGATTGGCGGCAAAGAACCCGTTCGGCTTCAGCATGAAGCCGGCGTATTCGACCGGCATGACCGGAAAGTCTTCCGGCTTGCACACATGGGTGTGACCGAACGTATGCCAGACGACGATATCCGTGTTCGCAATGTTGCGGTTCTCCTTGACATAGGCGGGCAAGCCATCTCCACCGGAGTGGATATTCGGATAGTCGCCACTGGCATATTTTTGCACCGGATCATATGCGGTCACCCAGACGTGCCGGGTCGCGAATCCCGCTCGCCGGTGAACCGAGCTTCCCTCCTGCGCCAGCATCAGCGGGCTCGGCGTCACGATCAGCTTGTAACCGGACGGATTACCAACCGAGTTCGTCGTATTCGGATTGGTGATCTTCCAGTAGCGCCCTACTCGGCCGTCGGCGATCGCGCTGGCGTCCAGTTCCCGGGACAGCGTGCGTGACCTCAAATCGAACGCGTTGCCGTACGGATTGTCTGAGCCCCATGGGCGGGGCGCAAATTCGTGCTCGGTCACCGTGTTGCCGCCACCATCGAGATCCATGTGCATGCGGACATTGAAAAAGTGCTGATGGGTTGGACCAGCGAGATTGTCATCAACCATCCCGCCCCATGGATATGGCTCTCCGCTGCGCACCGCGGCGGTTTGAATGATTCCAGTGAGCTTGGCCTCCAGCTGGATCGTCCCATCCTGGTATAGGTACCAGTAGAAGCCGTAGTCGTAATTGCCGACCGTCGCAAAGAAGCTGATGACCAATCGCCGCGAGCGGCGTACTTCAAAGAGACCGTTACGGAACTCGTAGTGCTTCCAAAGGATTCCGTAATCCTCCTCGTGCATGCAGATCGCGTTCTTCATCACCTGGGGCTCGCCGAAGCAGCTTGCCGCCGGAACGTCGAAATAGTGAATATTGCCGAGGCAATCGCATCCGAGCTCGAGGGCATTCGCGAGCACACCTAGGCCATACTCGCCTGCGTCAAACGCCGATTTCCAATAATGATTGGTGGTCGGATCGGCGTACGGCACGACCATTTCGGTGACACTGGCCCGATGAATGAGCGACCGCTTCCGGTCCCCGTCCTGATAGGCAAGCTGGTGCAGGACAAGCCCCTCTCGCGGCGTGAAGCCGACCCGAAAGCTCCACTTCTGCCAATCGACCTGCCAGCCATTCACGCGGAAACTCGGACCGTCAGGCTGTTCGATGTTGAGCGGCTTGATGTCCGCGCGTGGCGACCGGTTCAAGGCTGCTGCATAGTTTCGCTTCTTTGCAGGAATTGGAATGACCGGCTCGTCATCGCTGAGGTCCACCACCTTTCCGAGGACGAGATCAACAACCGCAACCACCCCCTCGATCGGCCGCGCATAACCATTGTCCTGAATATCTTCACGGAAATAGCTCACGGCGCGGACGATGCGGCTCCCTTGCTCGAAGCTTCGATCAAAAAAGCCGGCGGAAAACGGGTCGACCTGAACAAGCTTGATCTGTTGCTCCGTCACGCCGCGGCGGCGCATGGCGGCTCGCCAACCGGCATCCGCCTTGACGATTTCCTCGCATCGCAAGACATCTTCCAGCGTGATCGGAGGTTGACCATACGGCGCCGTGGAATTCCGCAGAGGCCGCCGTTGAACGATGGCGCCCCGCGTCAGATCGACGATATGCTCGGCCGCCTCCCCCGTCTCGCTGTCGAGTGTCAGCACGAACGCCTGCCGCGGCATTGTTTCTCCGTCCGGTTGGCGGCGAAGATCCTCCTTACCGGGCTCTTCGAGACGCACGAGCGGAAACCTGCAATGCTCCCTCGACCGCGACGTGATCGCCACCAGATTGCACGCAGTCCTGATCTCTTCGACAGTCAGCGGATCCAGTGGATGCTGCGCGACCGCCTTTGTCCTTTGGCGCCTCTCGTTACTCATCGTCGACCTTGCCCTGTTGTACGGCCATGCGAGTGCGCGAGCGCAACACGCCGCCATTCCCTACCCTTCCGATCGCCAATCGTCTGACGTCGAGACTGCCGTTTCGGCTTTGCCCGCCTTCTCGGCACGACCGGGTGATTCCGACCGACAGTCCAGCCACCCAATCTAGGCCATGCGAAATGCCCTGACTTGACACTTCACGCCTGATGGATCTCCGCGGCGCGGGTAGCACGGCCGGGTCTGGCCACGCCGGCAAGGCAAGCAGACAGCTCATCCTCCGCGCGCTTCCGCGCAGATTGGCGCGAACAGTCAAGACGCGCTGCGGCGTCCCGCAAAGATTGTCACACGTCCGGATCAGTTCAGCGACCGTGCATTTCGCGGCCACGGGTTCCGGGATGCAAATCAATCACGGTGCACAAGCGCCGGCATGGGGGAAACGATATGAAGCTGAAGCTCTTGCTGATCGGCTCCGTTGCAGCTTGCGGGCTGCTGCCTCGATCCGCACAGTCGTTTGAATTCGGCTACGCCGGCTATGCGCAGAAGCCGGGACTTGTCGTGGGGAATGGAGCATCCAATCCTCCTCCGGGCCTCTATGCGTTCGATCAGGTATTCACCTATCAGGCAAAACTCGCTGGACCCGGAGCGCCAATCATCGATGGCAACGCGACATCGGTTCACGCGGCCGCGGCAACCGCCGGCCTGTTCTGGGTACCCGGATGGACAATATTCGGGGCCTCGTACGACGCGGTCATCGCGCAGCCCTGGCTCATGGCCGACCTAGGCGATCCCATCAACATCAACCCGGCGGGTTTGCACAACACCTTCATCGCGCCGATCGAACTGAGTTGGAAACTTGGAGAGAGCGGTTTCTACGCGAGAGCCGGTCTCGGCCTCTATGCTCCCACCGGTGCGACCAGCGGCGCCAACGGCCTCGGCAATGTCGGCACGCCCTGGTGGGTTATTCAGCCGAACGTCCAGCTATCCTATCTCAGAGATGGCTGGAATCTCACAGCCAACCTGTTCGACGAGATCAACACCCGCAATCCGCTGACTGGCTACAGGAGCGGCGACATCCTGCACGCGGAATTCACCGCAACAAGGACCGTCGGCAAATGGACCGTCGGTCCGGTCGCCTACTACGTCGGTCAGATCAGCAACGACAAATCGAGCTCGTTCTACGGCGGCGCGATCAATACCAACCGCTACAACGTCTGGGCGGCGGGCGCGCTGGTCGGCTATGACTTTGGTCCTGCCACGCTGACCGTATGGGCTACGAGCGAAATCTCCGCGAGCGCGTCAGGAGGCACTCCGATCTCGGGCTCCGATCCGGCATCGATCAGCAAAGGAATCAGCCTCTTTGCCAATTTGAGCTACAGGCTCTGGAGCCCGGATGCGCCAGCCACTCCGAGCGCTGGACACCACAAATAGCAGAACAGCCAGCTGAGCCAATTCGCCCGATCACGATGAACGAGGCTGGCAACCGGCGCTGCGGCGGGTCACAGCTCACGACATCAACCGTTCAGGCGATTTGCTCGGCCCGCTTCGCCTCGGCGTCATACAGGCGGATTTGCAGTATCGGAAACCGCCGCTTCAAGTCCCGGGCGCCGGCCTCGGCGCCCTCTCTAGTCATGAACTCCGTCTTCACCTGGCCATCGACAATCAAAGCATAGCCGTCGTCAGGCAGCCCTTTCGACCGATTCATCGGCAAGTCCCCAGTCACGATATAGCGACCGAGTTATGGTGAGTCTGCCTGCCGGGGCAAGGCCCCGGCTCTGCGCGATACAACGCCTGGCAGTCAGCGCGCCGCTCCGAAACGCAGCCGGCGGATGAGCGCGATACCGCGCTCATCCGGGCAATCCACCATCTTAGGCATGCCACGCCGCAGACATCGTGCTTTGCAGGCTCGTATCGTTCGGCACGGTGTGGAGGCTCGAGCTGGTCGGGTCGAAGCCGGGATTGTTCGCGGAATAGGTTGCCATGGCCTGCACGAGTTGCGAGACCTGCCCGTCGATCTTCAGGCCGCCGGCCGTGATCTCCTGCAGCTGCGAACCGGCACCGGAGAACCAGCCGTTGACGGTGACGCTGGTGTTTGTGCCAAGTAGATCGACGAACAAATTGTCGCCGGATCGTCCGAACCAGAGTTGATCATTGCTGATCCCGACGAAATCGAGCTCGTTCTTCGAGCCCGAGGCGGTAGGCAGATTGATTGTCGCCTGCCCGGTTCCGGAGGACACCTGGTAGAAATTGCTCCTTGCGCCGCCGTTGGCGACCTCTGTGCCACCGCCGAACTGGAAGACGTTGGTGCCATAAGCGTTTCCGCTCAGCGACGCATTGGACGTCGATCCAACCCAGGTATAAGTGGTCGCAGCATCCCTGACCTGATCCCTGCTCCAGCTCACGCCATCGGAGAAGCTGACGCCAAGACCAGTGTTGTATGGCGACAGTTCGTTCATCAGCGTGACGGTCTTGCCGGTCGAAGTGACCGCCAGCATGACGTCGTCATTGCCGGCGTTGCGTGACAGCGTCACGCCGGTCGAGGCGATATCCTGCAGCACCAGCGCGCCACCATTGTCGTCGACGATATCGTTGCCGCCGGCCGAGGTGTAGATGTAGGTGTCAAAACCGTCCTTGCCGTTGAGGTACTTGTCGCCGAGCCCAGCCACCAGCGTGTCGTTGCGGCCGTCAAAGCCATAGATCGATCCGCCATTGGCCGCGCTTGCCTGATCCAGCAAATTCTGCTCGACCTGATCCCTGCTCCAGCTCACGCCGTCGGAGAAATTGATGCCGAGGCCGCTGTTGTAAGGCGAGAACTCGCTCTTGATCGTCACGGTCTTGCCGGTCGAGGTCACCGTCAGCACCAGGTCCCAACCGTCGCGATCGCGCGACATCGTCACGCCGGTCGAGGCGATGTCCTGCAGCACCAACGTGCCGCCGGTGTCGTCGATCACATCATTGCCGCCGACCGAGGCGTAGATGTAAGTGTCAGTGCCATCCTTGCCGTTGAGGTACTTGTCACCGAGCCCAGCCACCAGCGTGTCGTTGCGGCCGTCAAAGCCATAGATCGCCCCGCCATTGGCAGCGCTCGCCTGATCGAGCAGCTTCTGCTCGATCTGGTCCCTGCTCCAGCTCACGCCGTCAGAGAAGTTGATGCCGAGACCGCTGTTGTAAGGCGAGAACTCGCTCTTGATCGTCACGGTCTTGCCGGTCGATGTCACCGTCAGCACCAGATCCCAACCGTCGCGATCGCGCGACAGCGTCACGCCGGTCGAGGCGATATCCTGCATCACCAACGTGCCGCCGGTGTCGTCAACCACATCATTGCCGCCGGCCGAGGTGTAGATGTAGGTGTCAGTTCCATCCTTGCCGTTCAGATATTTGTCGCCCAGCCCCGCCACCAGCGTATCGTTGCGGCCGTCAAAGCCGTAGATCGATCCGCCATTGGCGGCGCTCGCCTGATCGAGCAGCTTCTGCTCGATCAGGTCCCTGCTCCAGCTCACGCCATCGGAGAAGTTGATGCCGAGACCGCTGTTGTAAGGCGAGAACTCGCTCTTGATCGTCACGGTTTTGCCGGTTGAGGCCACCGTCAGCACCAGGTCCCAGCTATCGTGATCACGTGACAGCGTCACGCCGGTTGAGGCGATGTCCTGCATCACCAGCGTGCCGCTGATGTCGTCGATCACATCATTGCCGCCTGCCGAGGTGTAGATGTAAGTGTCAATACCGTCCTTGCCGTTGAGGTACTTGTCACCAAGCCCAGCCACCAGCGTGTCATTACGGCCGTCAAAGCCGTAGATCGATCCGCCATTGGCGGCGCTCGCCTGATCCAAGAGCTTCTGCTCGACCTGATCCCTGGTCCAGCTCACACCGTCGGAGAAATTGACGCCGAGACCGCCGATATAAGGCGAGAACTCACTCTTGATCGTCACGGTCTTGCCGGTCGAGGTCACCGTCAGCACCAGATCCCAACTGTCGCGATCACGTGACAGCGTCACGCCAGTCGAAGCGATGTCCTGCATCAGCAGAGTCGATTGGCTGTTTGCATCATTGATGACATCATCACCACCGATCGTCGAATAGACGTACCGATGCTGCTTGCCGTCGCCGTTGACCAGCTGATTGCCGGTCCCCAGCACGATTTCATATCCGGGAGTCGACTCAACAGCCGTCGCGTCGATTGTCGTACGATTCCAGATCGTCCCATCGGCAAACTTGATATAGTTGATGCCATAGACCGAGCTGCCACCGTTGTAGAACTGATAGAGTACGGTCACGCTGTCGCCAGTCGCCGGCACCTTGACGATCATCTGGTCGCCGGATCGGCTCAGTTGGACTTCCGACGGTAAGATATCAGTCAATTCTAGCGTATCGTTGCGCTGATAGCCGCTACCGCTGTTGTCCAAGGTATCGTGCCCATCGCCTTTCGCAAACAAGATGCGATCTGCCCCTGTCCCTGTCAGCACGACCCTGTCATCGCCCAAGCCCGGAATGACGATAGTCCCGTCGCCAGGCGGATTGATGGTGTCGTTACCGCTCGTTCCGCGGACCGGCGAATTGACCGCAATCGTCGCGCGATCCCAGATCGTCCCGTCGGAAAACTTGATATAGTTGATGCCGTAGACCGAGCTGCCACCGTTGTAGAACTGGTAGAGAACCGTGACGCTGTCGCCTGTCGCCGGCACCTTGACGATCAACTGATCGCCGGATCGGCTCAACTGAACTTCCGATGGCAGGATATCGTTCAATTCCAGCGTATCGTTGCGCTGGTAGCCGCTACCGCTGTTGTCGAGAGTGTCGTGACCATCGCCTTTCGCAAACAAGATGCGATCCGCGCCTGTCCCTGTCAGCACGACCCTGTCATCGCCCAGGCCCGGAATGACGATAGTCCCGTCACCAGGCGGACTGATGGTGTCGTTGCCGCTCGTTCCGCGGACCGCCGCATTCGCCGCAATCGTTGCGCGATCCCAGACCGTTCCATCAGCAAACTTGAGATGACTGACTCCCTTGGAATTGCCATCACCCGAGAACTGATACTTGACAGTGAGGCTGTCGCCCGTCGACGTCACGGTGACGACCATTTGATCGCCGGAACGGCTGAGTTGGACTTCGGAGGAGAGAATGTCGGTCAGCTCGAGCGTGTCGCCCCTTTGATAGCCTGATCCCGGATTATCAAGCGTATCGTGACCATCGCCCTTAGCGAATTTGATCGTGTCGCTTCCGGCTCCAGAGACGCTGATCGTGTCATCTCCCCGGCCAGCATCGACCGTGACACCATCGGCAGGCAGCGAAATTGAATCATTGCCGCTGGTTCCGCGCACCCAGGCGTGGACCGCGATGGTCGCACGATCCCATACCGTGCCGTCGGCAAAGGTAATTTGCTCGATTCCTACATAGGATGAACCTGATCTAAACTGCCCGGCAACGGTGACAATCTCACCCGTCGCCAAGATCTGAACAAGCAGGTTTTCGCCGGATCGGGTCAAGGCCACGCCACCGGGCGCGACGTCCAGCAGGCGAAGTGTATCGACTTCGGCAGCCTGGTCCACTCCATCATCTATTGTGTCGTTTCCGTCACCAGCACGGTACAAATAGGTGTCACTACCTGAGAATCCGCGGATCACATCCTGACCGCGACCACCATTCAGCAAGTCGTCTCCGTTCGTACCGTCAATTTGATCATTTCCGTCCGTGCCGCGTTGCTCGGCCCGCGCAGCCACATCCGCCTTCCCCAGACAGTTCCATCGGAAAACACGAACTGCTCGACACCGGATTGAGTCCAGGCGAACTGATTCCGCAGCGTGAGTGTCTCGCCGGTGGCAACGATGCGAATGACGAGGTCCTTGCCGGTCCTTAAGGTCTCGATGGCGTCAGAATTCAACCCAACGAGCTCGACACGGTCGATGCCGTCGACATTGTCTTCGATAACAACGTCGTTTCCAGAACCGACGCCAAAGCGATAGACGTCGCTTCCGGCATAGCCCTCCATGGTGTCGTCGCCGCCGCCACTCTCGAAGGTTTCCGACGCGCTCGATCCAGTCAGGTGCTCGGCCGCCGATGTACCGAGGATAAGTCCCCCTTCGAGATGGGCAACTATTGCACTTCGATCCCAAACTGTTCCGTCAGCGAATTCGACGCGCTCGATCCCCGACCCCGGTGCTTCAGCGAGTTGACCCTCCAATGTGATCGTGCCCGACAGCCCGATGCGGAGCACCAGATCTTTCGTGCTGAGAGAACTGCGACCAACGCGCACGTCCGCCGGAGCAATTCCAGCGGCAAGAACAAGGCGGTCGACGTCATTTGCCGCTTCGGTCTCGACAATGCGATCGTCGCCGTCGCCGGCCGCATAGAGGTACTGATCGCTGCCCGACTTGCCAACCAGGCGATCGTTCCCGCCGAGCCCCTGCAAGACATCGGCTCCGACGCCGCCGGTCAGAATATCGTCCGCGGCGGTTCCGACGAAGATATCGGGTCCATCCGTGACCCCGATAGTAACGGTCGATGTGACCGATAGACCATCCGCATCGGTTGACCGAATGGTCAAGGCCAATTGCGGGGTTGCCTCGAAGTCGATCACAGCTCCGGACTTGACGCGAATCTCATTGCCGACGATCTCGAAGAGATCAGCCGCACCGCCCACAATTGCGTAGGTATGGGTGTCACCCACGTTCGGGTCGCTGGTCGACAGCGTGCCCACCACGGTGCCGGCGGGAGCATTTTCCTGGACCTGGCCACCCGCTACAGCAATGCTGGTTGGCGCAAGATTGTCGAACGAACGGAAACTGAAATCGCTCGCCGACAGCGCCGCAAGGCTGACACCGGTCAAGGTCAACGTGCCGTTCGCTCCAGCCGCGATCACAACATCGGAGCCTACCTGGCTCGCGGCTGCCACCACCGCGTCGAAATTGGCAAAGACCTGACGGTCAAATTCGATTATTGCCCCGGCTCCGGCCACGAAATCTGTAATCCGGTCGTTACCGAAATTCTGACCGAAGAGGAACGTATCGGCGTCGCCACCGCCGGACAACACGTCGTCGCCCGTTCCTCCATCCAGGATATCCCGGCCAAGGTTGCCGTTCAGGATATCGTCGCCTGCTCCACCGAGCAGATGGTCATCGCCCATTCCGCCAAACAGCGTGTCCGCACCGTCACCACCTTCGATGACGTCATCACCGGAACGTCCGTCCAGAATGTCGGACCCGGAGCCTCCGATCAGCAGATTGGCTCCGGCATCGCCGAATATCTGGTCGTCGAAGGCAGTGCCGATCACATTCTCCACGCTCTCGATCTGGGCAATCGTACGCAGGGTGCCGGTGGTCACTGACATTGCATCGGTCGTCTGCGCTTCCTTCTGGAAGTTCACGAGATCGACCAAGACTGCGGCGCCAAAGCCGCTGAAATCCGCGGTGTCTACTCCCTCGCCGCCATTCAGGTCGTCCTTGTCGCCAGCTTCGCTTACGCTGACGACCAGCACATCATTGCCCAATCCGCCATACTGGAGGTCGCTTCCCGCCTTGCCGTCGATGATGTCATTGCCGGCCTCGCCATAGAGATTCTCGGAGATGGCCGAGCCAATGATCACATCGTCCCCGGGCGTTCCGGCGAAGAACGGGGCTGCCGTCGTACCAGCGATCGTTGCCCGGTCCCATTCAGTGCCGTCGGCGAAGCGAATGATCTCGATTCCATGCCCCGGAGCACGGAAGTCGTCGGTGAACTGGCCGACGATCCGAATCGCCTCCCCTGTGTCCTTGATCGTGATCAGGAGATCATTGCCCGCACGGCTGAGCTCGACGCCGGCAGGATTGATATCCTTGAGGACAAGCGAATCGGGAAGGGTGTTTCCACCCGCGGCCTGATCATCGATCGTGTCGTTACCATCGCCCTTGCTGTAGATGTAGGTGTCGCTACCGTCCTCCAGACTATGATTTGAGGTGACGATCAGATCGTCACCCTTGCCGCCCTCGAACGTGTCGTTCCAGGTACTGCCACTGAGCACGTCCCGCCCGTCGGTGCCGCGGAACCAGGCCTCTTGCTGGATCCGCACACGATCCCATTGGGTACCGTCGGCAAAGCGAATGATCTCCATTCCTTGCCCCGGAGCCCGGAAATCGTCATCGAATTGACGGATGATCCGGATCGTCTCCCCGGTCTCCTTGATCTTGACCAGAAGGTCGAGGCCCACCCGGCTCAGTTCTATTCCGGCAGGGTCGATGTCCGTCAGGACGAGCGTATCGGTGAGCTTGGTCCCGCCTGCTGCGGAGGCTCCTTCATCGATCGTATCGTTGCCATCGCCCTTGTTATAGATGTAGGTATCGGCGCCGTTCTCAAAGCTGTAGTTGGAATTGACGATGAGGTCGTCGCCCTTGCCGCCCTCGAATGTATCATTCCAGCCCTCGCTCCATCCCCCGCCACTCAGCACGTCCCGTCCGTCCGTGCCGCGGTACCAGGCCTCCTGCTGGATACGTATCCGATCAAACTTGGTGCCGTCAGCGAAACGGATGAACTCCAGTCCCTGTCCCGCGGCATGAAAGTCGTCACTGAATTGGCCGGCGATCCGGATCGTTTCTCCCGTCTCCTTGATCAGGACCAGGAGATCATTGCCCACGCGGCTCAGCACGGCATCGGCCGGATTGATGTCCTTGAGAACGAGGGTATCCGAAAGCGTCGTTCCGCCTGACGCCCACGCCCCGTCATCGATCGTGTCGTTGCCGTCGCCCTTGCTGTAGATGTAAGTGTCGGCACCGTTCTCGAAACCGTGGTTTGAGTTGGTAAGGATATCGTCGCCTTTGCCGCCCTCGAACGTATCGTCTCCGGCTCCGCCGTCGAGATAGTCGTCTCCTGCGTCGCCATACAGATAGTCGTTGCCATCTCCGCCCATGAGCTGATCGAGACCGCCGCCGCCATGCAACTCGTCATTGCCGTCGCGGCCAAATAGAACGTCGTTGCCGTCAGCTCCACTGAGAAGACTGCGATCGCCCCAGAGAATATCGTCTCCATCGCCTCCATCCAAGATGTCATCCCCGAGGCCGCCGATCAGGAGGTCATTGCCCCCAAGTCCGAACAGCGTGTTGTGACCAATCCCATTCAGGGTCCCGTCACCTCCGATGTCGAAGTCACCATTGAGAATATCATTGTAGTAGTCGTGACCATCGCGATCGACGAACCCGCGGTAGGAGTCGTTCGATCCAAAATGATATTGTCCGTAGGTGTCTCCATAGTGTCCGAACTCATCGTAGAAATAGCTATAGATCAGGGTCTGCGATCCATCGACGTCCCGGTAGAACGAATACGTCTTGATATCCCGCCCGAGATAATCCCTGCCCAGACGCTCGAAGATCGCTTGCCGATCCCAGGTGACGCCGCCTGCAAATTCGATCGACTCGATCCCCCACGATGTCTTGTTCCAATCATTGTGCAGGTTGCCGACGCTGTTGAGCATGTTGTCGACCTGGATCGTCTCACCCGTCGACAGGATGGTGATGAGCAGGGTGTCTCCCTGATTGGACAGACGAACGTCATCCGCCGACACGTCGCTCAGCCGCAGTACGTCTCCAACAGACGGCAAACTCTCAGCGATACGATCGTTGCCGTCGCCCTTCTTCCATAAGTAAAGGTCGGCTCCCTCGCTGCCATCAAGGACATCGTCGCCCTTCTTGCCGATAAAGACATCGTCCAATCGTGAGCCCACGAGCGAGTTAGCCGTGTCATCTCCACGGATCCAGGCTTGCTGCTGTATTTGATCCCGGTTGAGCGTCACACCGTCGGCAAAAATGATGCTGTCGATCCCCTGCGCATGACCATGCCAATCCTCAGCGGAATACGAATGATTGAAGAAGTTGATGTCGTTGATGACCTCTCCGGTCGAGAGGATCTTGATAAGGAGCTGATTTCCGGAGCGCGACAATTCGACGTCAGCGCGATTGATGTCCGTCAGAATGAGACGGTCGGCGGTCGATTCAGTCCAATCATCGATGGTGTCGTATCCATCGCCTCGACCGTAGAAAATGGTGTCATTGCCATCGCCCGGCCGGATCAGATCGTCTCCCTTGCCGCCATGGATGATATCATTACCTGCGGAGCCGTTGATCACGTTGCCGTATCCATCGCCGCGATACCAGCTCGCATTCTTGATCTGCGTCCGATCCCATTCCGTCCCATCGGCAAAGCGCAGAATATCGATGCCCTGTCCGGCGAAGAAGCCCTCGACCGCCACCGTTCTCTGTGTCCCCGTGACGTGGATCAACAGATCATCGCCGATCCGGTCGAACGTGAGGTCCGCTGAATTCAAGTCGGTGAGTACAAGTCTGTCAGTATCCGTCGTTGGTCCGCTGTCCCGGATCCACAGGTCGCCATCCTGCTTGGCATAGACGTAGATGTCGCTGCCGGCCCCGCCACTGAGCGCGTCACCACCACCGCCGCCGATGAAGACGTCTTGACCAGAGGTGCCGTTGATACCTTCGGCCGCTGTGGTTCCGAGAAAGGCCGTTCCATCAGCGATGTGAATTGCAACTACTCGCAGAGTCTCGCTGGCGATGTTCACTAGACGCGGGACCACAGCTCGGGCGTATGCCGCGCGATCCCCATCAAAAGCAGCGCTGACAATGCCGTCTAGGCCACAGAGGGCCCTAATGAGATAGGTCGCCTGATCGCCGGCCCCGATTGGAGCGTTCGCAATAATTGCATCGAGCACTGACACTATGTTTCCGGGCGAACCGAGAGACGGACTATCAGAACCGCGAACGTCTAACGCCAATGCCCCAAAAAATAGATAAGGACTCGCAAACGCGTCAGCAATACTAATCGTCCCACGAGCTAGTCCACTTGGAATTACCTGCGCCAAAAACGCAACTTCGAAGATACTCAATATTTGCTGAAATGTGGCTTCAATTTGCGAACCGAAGCCAGCTGTGCTCGGAAAGGTACGAAGCCCATCGCCGCGCCGACTCTCCACGTAAGTCTGGCCGAAGAACGCTTCCTCGAAGGCCAAATGACGCCCGTCAACGTATGGCCCACGACCAGCAGGGCCAACATCTTGCACGCCCGCCCAGCGCAATAGTAGCGCTTCGAGCCGAACGCGCAGTTCGGCAGGCGGGAGCTTCAGAGCGGTATCCGCAAGCGCCGTCCAATCTGCGCGGAATGAGCCATCAGTACTTGCCTTGTAGGCCACGCTGTGAAGGAGACCCGACCCAGTAAACTGCGGTAGCAAGCTAACACCTTCGACGGGGATGAAATCACCCTCGTCCGGTGCAGCATGCCGCTTATCGACTTGCAGACCGATCGACTGTATAATTCCGTCCGTACCATTGCTGTTCGTAAATGCGCCTTGATATGCAACTAGGTTGCCGGCGTTGGTTCCTCCAACGGCAATGCGCATTAGGGATATCGAAGTAACACCCGCTTCTGCGAGCGTCTCAAGCTCCCCCTGGTCCGAGACGCCGTTCTGATTGAGATCTCTCCAAACTCGCAGCTTGCTGAAATCCGCATCCTTCGAATCTATTACTCCATCCTGATTAGAATCGAGGATCTCCAGAACCGCAAAGCCGTCCTCAGTATCAGATCCGAATAGCTCCAATCCGTTGTCAATAGTCCCGTTCCCATTGCTATCTATCGCGAGGATTCCGTCATTCGGGTTGATCCACGCGGTACGCTCCGAAGAACCGTCGCCCGCGAAGTCGAAATGTGTGCCAGATTCGTCCAATGATGAGAGCTCAATGCCGTTGTTGTTGAGATCCAACACAAGCGGGTCGTGATTTTCATGTCGCAGGAATGGAGTCAGTTTGTCCCAGAGAAAATCGGCGGCTTTCGTGCCCAGCCAAGCCCCACCCCACGCCAAACCGACCGCGATCAACCCGAGCGCAAGAGGGGGGATGAGTAAGGGGGCCTCGGCAACCAAAGCCGCGCCGAGAACTGCTTCCAAGATTGTCGGAAGCGCTGCCGCGAGTAAGAGGCCAAGATCGGCTCCAACATTTGCGCCTAGCCATTCCGCGAATATCTGACCAACGACCTCAGGTGCTGACTTTTCCAGATTGTGCCCTTCGATATAGGCGCTCTCCACCGAGCCTAGATAATTGGCAAACAATCCAAGTAAGTTTCCAACAGCTTTCGCCTGTGGGCTAGTCGACGCCGAATTGAGCGTCGCTCCGATGGCCGAGATGACGTCGGCGAGATCTTTGACATCGCTAGCTGTGGTCGGCATCGCTATTCTCCATTTTACGTACAACACTTGGCGCGACTGGACGCCTCGGTAGAGGCAGCGCGGCGGCACAAATTGCGAAGGCCAGAGGAAGGATCACGAACAGAACGACGTATCCGACCACCCTTCCATCGAGAATCGTTTGTTGCAGATCCTTGTGCACCGTATGGCCGGGAACAAAGAGCTCGAGCCAAAGGCCGAACAGGAAGAATGCCAGGGGCGCTAGAACCTGCCAGTTGCGACGCAAATCGCCAAGGATAGACGGCAGATTGCGTAGGATCGATACCCCGAGGCACGGCAAGGAAGCCGCATAAATCAACACGAGCGGCAGAAACAGATTGTCAAACCTCGTCTTCGCAAAAGCGTCATTGGGATCAATCGGATAGACATCCGCAAAGGCTTGCGCGATCGAAGACAGTTGAAAGAGACGAACGTCGCCACCGGCGGACTGAGCAATGCAGAACACAACAATGGCGATCAAGCTCACTGCGCATTGAAGCAGGAACATGAGGCTCGCTACTCGCTGAAACAACGGCAAACCGCGTCTGTGAAAGTAGACGTAGTACATTGCCAACCAGAACCCAGCTGGGCGAGACGTCTCAGGCACTAGGTGCCCCTTTGACCTGCTCGTCGCCATGGAACGTACCCATCGCTATTCCCCATATCGACTCTCGAACTCTCCGCGCCGCCGCGCTGAGGCAAAAGTCACGACTATTCCCGGCATCAGATGCAGTTTGCGCAGACTCGACCTATTTTTCGGCGAACGAATCGAGGAGCGAACGAAGCCGCTTCCTTATCTCGTCGGCCTGGTAGACGTATTTGCGGCTGAAATCTAATGTAAGAACGCCCCACCCGGCTCCGGTTGGATCCACAATTATGCAATCAGGTCGCTTGTCCGCAACCTTGTTGCACGCGAAAATCAAAGGGCCTTCAGGCGTATCCTTTAAAAACAGATCGGAGTCAGCCTCACATAATTGGTACCCGAATTCGACCGAGCGAAAAGCGCCCGAGCCTTTCTCCTCACATCGAAGCTTCCATAGAAGCCTCCGTTCGGACCAATCCAACTCCTTCTGCCCACCGCGGATTCTCGCATTAACCTGATCTCCGTATCCCTCGTAAATCGGGCCCTTTACGAACCTGTCAGCATTATTTGCCGTCCTGGGCTCCAGATTGGGAAGCAGAACGTAGATCTCGAACATAGTCTCTCTGGGATCAGCGCTTGATCCGTTCAGATCCACCAAATAGCTACGTGGAATCTTGTAGATTTTGTCGCCGAAAGCGATCGGGATCGTCCTCGTCTCGAGCGACGGATGATTTTGCCACAGCTCCTCAACAGAGGCATGCCTTTGCAACCTGTCCGCTAAGGACTTGTGCTCGAGCAGCAGGTCGGCAGGTTGACAAAACATGTTGTAGCTCAGGAAGGAGCCTGCGATCGGCGCAACCGCAACGGCGCCACCGACAAGCCACTTCATCACATTGGACGTATCGCTGCGGGTGCGAATGCTCGTTGGATCGTATTGCCTTCGCCCAAACTCAGACATTTCCCCGCTCCGCTCTTGTCGTCGGCCGGCACGCCGGTGGCATAGCCGGCTGGTGAACCGTGATGATGTGAGTACAGACGTTCGCTTCAAGCCGAAGCGGCCTGTCGCGTACTCACGCGTATTGAGTGGAGCAAGAGCCATCACCTCTCTCTTAGGCTTTCCTGCCTGTAGCGCATCACCGGTGACATCAGATATTCGATAATCCGTCGCGTGCCGGTTTTGACCTCAACAGTGACCGCCATGCCCGGTGCTAGGCTGACGAGCCGATCATCGATCTGCATCCTAGTCCCGTCGAGCGCAATTCGCGCCGAATAAACCAGCTGCTGTCCCTCTGGCTCGCTCGACTCCGACAGCGCTCCGCCCTTCTTTGCCACGGCGCCATCTTTCGGCTTCTCCATCACGATGGCGTCCTGAGATACACTTACAACCTTGCCCTGCAGCAGGCCGTACCGGGTGAAATTGAACGTATCGATTTTGACTTCCGCGCTCTGACCCGCGCTGACAAACCCGATATCCCGGTTCGGGATCATCGCCTCGGCCTCAATCCGGCTGTTGGCGGGCACGACGATCATCAGCTGCTGCGCGGCCGTCACCACACCGCCAATCGTGTGCAGCGCGAGCTGCTGGACCGTGCCATCGATCGGCGAGCGCAGAACCTGCTCATTCATCTTGCGCTCGGCCTTGACCAGATCCTGACTCAACTCTTCGACCTTCTTCTGGGCGTCGGAGAGATCACTTAGCACCTGCCGCTCGAACCCGGATTTGGTCTGTCCGAGTTGCTGCTCCAGAGCCTGTCGGGCGGCTTCGATTTCCACCAGCTTGCGGCTCTGAACGACCCGCTCGTTCTGCTGGTCAAGCATCCGGGCTTGTGCATCGAGGTAGGCGATCTGGTTGCCGTACTGGATTTGCATCGCGTCTCGACGGATCTTTGCAGTCTGCTCGACCAGCGGCAGCGAGGCATCGATCTTGGCAACGGTCGCGGCAATGGACTCTGCCTCGGCGCGCTTCTGCTCCACCTGCCGCACGATCGACGCCATCTTGGCGAGCTGTTCGGCCGCCTGCGCTTGCATCGCCGCGCGGGTCCGCGCCAAGTCGCGCTCCGAGACCCCGGCTGGTGCAGCAATGTCTCGCGCGCCGTCCAATCGATCGAAATTGTCCCGGAGCGCACCGAGACGGGCGACGTCAAGTTGCGCCAGGATCAGGTCCTGCGTTACCCGCCGCTGCTCGGCCTGCGTCACGGTACGATCGAGCTCGATCAGGACTTGCCCGGCCGCAACCTGATCGCCATCTCGGACATGAATGGCTGACACGGTCCCCGTCTCGAGCGGCTGGATCGTCTTTGACCGCCCCGTCGGCACGATCTTGCCTTGAGCCGTGGCAATGATGTCGACATGCCCGAAGGTCGCCCAGGCGACGGCGATGGCGAAGAACAGGATGATCGTGCCACCGATCGCCCGCCCTACCGGTGAGGCCGGCGTCTCAATGATCTCGAGCGCCGCCGGTAGGAACTGACGTGCCGTGTCGGCTCGCGACTTCCGAAATGTAATGACGTCCGCGGTCGCCGCGCCCTTGGGTGATGGATCAGGCGACGACATGAAGCCCAGCCTGGATCTGGTGAAGTGTTGCGTAGCGGCCGGCCTGCTTGATCAACTCATCGTGGGTGCCATCCTCCACCAGCCGCCCACCTTCGATGGTGATGATCCGGTCGGCGTGCCGCACCGCCGATAGCCGATGCGCGATGATGAAGACAGTGCGTCCCGCGGAAATCCGCCGCATGTTGCGCTGGATGATGCTTTCACTCTCATAGTCGAGCGCGCTGGTCGCTTCGTCGAAAATCAGGATTCTTGGATTGGTCACAAGCGCCCGTGCAATCGCGATCCGCTGGCGCTGACCGCCGGACAGGCTCGCACCGCGCTCGCCGACCACCGTGTTGTATCCATCGGGCAGCCCGAGAATGAACTCGTGGGCGCCTGCCAGCTCGGCCGCGGCGATGATCCGCTCCATCGGCATGCCGGGATCGGCCAGTGCGATGTTGTCGCGGATCGAGCGGTTGAACAGCACGTTCTCCTGCAAGACGGAACCGACTTGTCGGCGCAGCCAGGCGACGTCGGCGACCGTCAGGTCGATGCCGTCGATCAAGACACGGCCGGCTTCCGGCACATAAAGCCGCTGCAACAGCTTCGTGAGGGTCGACTTGCCCGAACCGGAGGGCCCTACGATACCAATCACCTGGCCGGCCGCGACCTTGAGCGAGACGTCGTGCAGGGCAAGAGGTGCGTCA
The DNA here is from genome assembly GCF_002831585.1 of Bradyrhizobium sp. SK17. Classification (GTDB taxonomy): domain Bacteria; phylum Pseudomonadota; class Alphaproteobacteria; order Rhizobiales; family Xanthobacteraceae; genus Bradyrhizobium. The sequence goes on from NZ_CP025113.1 coordinate 6,260,602, forward strand.
AGACGATAGCGGAAGTCGATGTGTTCGAACGTGACATTGCCCTGGATCGGCGGAAGTGCGGCGCGGGACGCATCGAAGGTCGGCTCCGGCGTCGTATTGAGGATGTCACCGAGTCGCGCGATCGAGACTCGCGCTTGATGGAAGTCCTGCCACAGTTGTGCCAACCGCAGCACCGGTTGGGCGACCCGCCCGGCAAGCATGTTGAAGGCAATCAATTCGCCGACCGTCAGTTGACCTTCGATGACCAGATGGGCCCCGAAATAGAGCGTCAATGCCGTGACGATCTTGCTGATGAACTGGACGGCTTGGCTGGTCCAGTTGCCAAGTGACAGGACGTCGAAGCTCGAACCGACATAGCCGGCAAGCTGCTCTTCCCAACGCCGCTGCATCTGCGGCTCGATCGCCATCGCCTTCAGGGTCTGGATACCGCTCACGCTCTCGACCAGGAACGCCTGGTTTTCGGCGCCGCGGTCGAATTTCCGCTCCAGCCGTTGCCGGAATATCGGGGTAACGCCGGCCGACAGCGCGATGTAGAACGGAAACGAGCCGACCACGATCCAGGCCAACAGCGGCGAATAGTAGAACATCACCGCGAGGAACACGAAGGTGAAGGCAAGATCGATCACCAAGGTGAGCGCCGAACTGGTGAGGAAGTTCCGGATGTTTTCGAGCTCCCGCACCCTCGCCACCGAGTCGCCCGCCCTGCGGGCTTCAAAATATCCGATCGGCAATGCGATCAGATGGCGAAACAGGCGCGCACCAAGCTCGACATCGATCCGGTTGGTGGTGTGGGAGAACACGTAGGTGCGAAGCGCACCGAGAACCGTCTCGAAGATCGAAACGGTAATGAGGCCAATGACCAGGACGTCAAGCGTAGTGAATCCTCGATGGGTCAGCACCTTGTCGGTGACGACCTGGAAGAACAGCGGCGTGACCAGCGCGAACAGCTGCAGAAAGAATGACGCGACAAGCACCTCAGCCAATAGCCGCCGGTACTTGTGCATCGCCTGCAGGAACCAGGTGATATCAAAACGGCGCACCAGATCAGCCAGCGAAGCGCGCCGGGTCATCAGAACGACGGCCCCGTTCCAATTTGCCTCGAAGTCAGCGCGCTTGATGGCCTGCGGCCGCTGCTCCAGCGGATCCTGGATGAGAATATCGTTCTCGGTCACCTTGCCGATGATGACGAAGCTCTCGTCTCGCCGCTGAACGATGGCGGGCAGCGGCAAGCGTGCCAGGCCTGTCCAGGTTTCCTTGACGGCACGAGCCTTGAGCTTCAACTCCTTCGCACAACGCAACATCTCGGCAACGCCGATCGCGCGACCAGCGAACTGATGCGCAATCTGTGCGGGGTCAACCGAGACCTGATGGAACCGGAGAAGAAGCGCGAGACACTGCAGACCCGAATCCGGACTTAACGCTTCCATGGTCCCCATGCCACCCAAAGTCGTGCGCTTGGAGTCCTACACTTTCATTTCTCATCAGTAAAATGGAAACAGTTAGATACTTTCCGTCGAGCGAGGAACTCGCGGCGCGGAGAACGCAGAGAAATCAAACAAGAAGAACTTTTTCTGCATCTATCCATTGCCAACACACAGACCGTCATCGCGGCTCTCGCGCCGGAGCCACATGCGACTTGTTGCGTGGAAGATCTTCTGCCTGATGATCTTTTGAAACCCAACGGCCATCATCGCCTCTTCGGGCGACAGCCCTTTTCCAACAATGACAAGGGGACGATGCGGCGTATGGTCGCATCACAATAGTAACCGGGCGCGCTCGCTGAAGAACGCATCGAAGAGTGTCGCTTGCTAACCGCCACTGCCACGGTTCTTGAGCCAGACGACGGCCGCACCGATCGCAGCCGTCAGCACTCCGCTCCACCAGATTGACCTCGGGCGCGCGGCGCTGATCGAACTGAGGTAAAGGAATGCGCCAAGCATTACACCATAGTGCTTGCGAAACTCCCCGCTTCTGCGGGCGATCTCAACGAGGTCCGAAGACCTCGCCTGCTGATCCGACATCACGATGACCTCACCTGGGATCGAGCCACAATGATACGGGTGAGTTGGGTATTTCGTCCAGCCATATTTCGTATTTTCCGAATAATGTGATCGAGGCATTCCGTGCTCTGACGCGAGGATCGATGCCGCAAGGCCGCGACGCGGCACGGCCCACGAGAGCCCGTCCGCATCCTGCGGCGCACAAGCCGCCTCCTCTGGATGCCGAGTTCGTTCCGCGGGAGAAGGTGGTCGGTACCGCCGGGAGCTGTCCTTCGGGAGCCATCCTTGCGCCAAGGATCTATCCACAAGCATTGCTGCACCGTCGCCGGTCCGATCGGCTAGACTGCCGGACGCTCAACCAAATAATCGTCCGTCGCTCGATATGACCGTTCAACCGCCCCTTGCCGAGATCGCCGGCATGCTGGAGCAGTCACCCGACTACCGGGTGCTGCGCCGGCTGGTTCCCCGCTCCGACTTTACGCCCAGCGACGGGCAATCGACCAAGACCGCAATCCTGCTCGATGTCGAGACCACCGGCCTCGATACTGCCCGCGACGAGATCATTGAGCTCGGGATGGTCAAGTTCACCTATCTTCCAGATGGAAGGATCGGCCGGGTCATCGACACCTTCAGCTGCTTCAACCAGCCATCAATCCCGATTCCCACCGAGATCACGGCGCTGACGGGCATTACCGACGAGATGGTCGAAGGCCACAGCCTGGATACCGAACGCATCAGCGAGTTCGTCTCGGACGCGGTCGTGATCATTGCCCACAATGCGGGCTTCGACCGCAAATTCATGGAGCGCTACGCCGCCCTCTTCATCCACAAGGCCTGGGCCTGTTCGGTCAGCGAGGTCGAATGGCGTAGCCTCGGCTTCGAGGGTTCGCGCCTGTCCTACCTCTTGATGAAAGCCGGGCTGTTTCATGAGGCGCACCGGGCGGTCGACGATTGCCTTGCGCTGCTCGAGATTCTCGCGATCACCCTGGCAGGGTTCGATCGCACCGTGCTCTCCGTGCTGCTCGAGCGGGCCCGCCGCAAGACAATTCGGATCTGGGCCGAGCAGTCGCCCTTCGAGCTGAAGGACGCTCTCAAGCGCCGCGGCTATCGCTGGAGCGACGGCGCCGACGGCCGGCCGCGATCCTGGTACGTCGACGTCGACGAGAGCAATCAGAATATCGAAATCGAATACCTGCAGGACACGATCTATCAGGCGGGCATTGATATCCAGATCCAGACACTGACTGCGTTCGACCGCTTTTCAGTAAGAGGCTAACTTGCGAGTGAATGCCGGCGCGGCGCGATGCTTGCGTTCAACCAACGTTGCGACTAGCGACGAGCCAGGAAAACTCCTAACAGAAATGCGACTGCAATGGATTGAAGCGGAGCCGCCCTCGTCGCTACGCTCAAATGATGCAGCCACCGATCCTGCTGCGGCCGGGGTTCGAACATGGTGTCTTCAGCCATACGACGGATCGCTTCGGATGCCTGATCTATTCGCTGTTCTGGCGTAGCGGTCGGCGCCATGGAAAATTCGTCAACCATGTGATCTTCCTCGCGCCTGCGCGTGACGCTCGTACGTTATCGACGCACCAACAGACTTATTGCCTGAGCATCAACGTCCACCGAACGCTGGCTGTTCCTAAGCGCCCTGGGGTTGCAATAGCCAGCGGCCAACCTTCATTCTCCTCGTTTCGGCTCCGCCCCAGACTCCATCCACCAGGAGCCAGGAGCCGCTTGTGCCGCAGCGCGGTACCACCTTTGCCCCACACCGCGCGTCGACGAAGACGCGAGCCTCCTGACCACGTATTCGGATCTGGAGGATGCCGCTGCAACCGGCTCAACGCCGAAGTTGGGGCCGCCCGCGACTTGGAACCGCGGACAGCCCCTGCCAGCCGGCACTTCAACTCTCCCTACCGGGCCAATACTTCGCTTTGGTTCCGATCCAGTGCTCGGCGTCGGCTTCCGTTTCGAAATCTCCGATGTGAGAATCCGGCCCATTGCCGGTCTTGACCGCTACAAACCAGCGACCGTCCTTTGTCTTCTCGGGCTGGAAATGAGGCGTCTTGATCGGCATACCGCTCGCTATAAGATTCTGAAGTGAAACATTCTACCATGCTGCGACCACGCCAGACGCTTAGCCCATACGGAGCATGTGAATGACCCATCTGGCCTATCAAGATCGCCAAGCGTATTGCTAAAAAACGAGGAGCCCCCATTCGCGCGGATACAACGCACGTGATTTAAGGCCCATGATCGTCCCCTCGGAATAGCGCAGGGATGTTCGCTATGCTAACGACGTCCAGGCAAGAGACAGAAGCGCTCTCATGCAAATGCGACGCTTGCGGTCGTCATATGGCGCTGTTGGCCGAGCTCTCCTCCGTTGGCAAGTACGAAGCGGTCAATGTGTTTCGTTGCTATGGCTGCAACTCGGTGAAGTCGGAGCAAGAGGCCCGGCGCTGAGTTGCATCCTTGACCAGCCGCTTGTTGTTTGACGTTCTCCTGGCGCGAGTGCTGATGGCCTATCTACCTTTCGCTGGCACGATATCGATCTAGCCTTCAGGTGCGGGTAGCGTCAGCCGGGAAACTGCGGTTGGATCAGCGATACGATCATCAAGACGGCAATCAGAAGTGCGGGCGTGCAGCTCACCACAGCTGCCAACCAAAGCTCGGCGTTGGGGAACATTTCAGAATTGTCCTGCATGGTCATCCTCCATGTGATCAACGGCCGCCGCTGGTGGTCGTTCCCGGCAGGCCGGTTCGTTGACATCAGAGGCATGTGCCACGGACCGCAGTGGCCTAGTCGTATTCCGCGCCGCAACAGCTTGACAATCTTCCGCGCTTTCCGATTCCCGCTTGCTGGATCGGTATGGGCTCGAAATCTCGGGAGTGCATGTCGGCACCACCGTCGGGCATCTATCCGAACCGGCAACACAAGCCCGGCCCGAAGCCGGCGCCTGCTTATCAGGCCTGGAACGCGCGCACGCTCGCCTTTCAAGGCACGGCCAACCGTCCTCAGCCCTCGGCGATGCTCTGCACGCCGTCTACCGTTACCTCGAGGAAGTGCTTCGGCTGCAAGATGATCAGACGCTGGCATTAGATATCGTAAGGCGTCCGAAGTGGGGGCCAATCCACGAGTTCGAGCGCGACATGCGATGCAAGGCATCGCTTGCGCCGAACTGATCACTCTTTCAAGCACAGCCACCTGGTGGATTTGTGAACGAACAAGATCTCAGCCACGAATCTCCGTCGACTTGGTGCCCTGGAGAACCATAATCTCTGCGGGCACAACTTTAGTCTTAGCTCGATTGATCCAACAACCTCAGTGCAGCTATTATCGGACCGGCTGGGGGAGTACTTGGAAATGCGACTATGGAATATCGCTGCCGCGTGTTTGCTGCTTGCAACGACCGCGGGCCTGTCGGGATGTATGGAGACTGCTGGCCCTTCTTTTAACGGACCGTCGGGCAAGCCGGTGAGCACAGCGAAATGTTACGCTTCGTCTGCTGGCTGCTTACAGCAAGCTTCACAAGCGTGTGCCGGTCCCTATCAGGTTCTCGATAGCGAAAGCCATTCCGGTGGTCTTGTCGCGGACCTCATGCCTGGACCGGTTACTTGGTACACGCTCACTTATCAATGCGGCCCGTCCGATGGGAAAATGCCGACGTTTGCTTTTCGAGGGCAGCAATTCGTCGATACACCTTCGGTAGTCGTCAACACGGCACCTAATCCCTCTCCCGGTCTTTCGCCACAGATCACGTGCCAATCAAGGCGCGTCGGCGGAATGGTGCAGACGACCTGCTAATTCGTTGGGCGTCACGGTTAATGAGTAAGCGGCGAGACCAAACGTCTGATATGGCCTCGGCGGAGTAGTGGACATGCATGGCAGCATCTGTGGCCAGCGGCTCGGGATGAGGTCGCAGGGATAAGCCCTGCTCGTCCCGGCTCTCAAAGGAACCATTTGGGTATACTCGACATTACCTACCTGCGGCGGCTGCACGATTGCACTGATATCGTAGGTCTACGATGGTGCGTAAGCCACGATCAATTTCTCCCAAAGTCGAAGAACGTGCAAGGATGCCGCGCGGGCAAAGGCCTGTAGGTACCATCGCCGCGCGAGAGCATCAGCAATCGGGTCCTACCCTTCGTGCGGCACAATATGTGCGGATGTCGTCCGATCCTCAGAAATACTCGATCGAAATACAAATCGCTGCCATCGCTGTCTATGCAGCACGCCACGGCATGGAAATCGTCCGCACCTATGCTGATCCAGGGCGCAGCGGTCTAACGATTGCCCGCCGCAAAGGTTTACAGCAACTTATTGATGACGTCGACAGTGGGCGGTCGGACTTCAATTGTGTGCTTGTCTTCGACATTAGCCGTTGGGGACGTTTTCAGGACACCGACGAAAGCGCCTGCTACGAGTTCATCTGCAGACGGGCGGGAATATCGGTTCACTATTGCTCTGAAGAATTTGAGAACGATGGCAGCCTGTCGTCGGTGATCCTCAAGAACTTGAAGCGCGCTGGAGCTGCTGGCTTCAGCCGGGACCTCTCGCGAAATGTGTTCATGGGTCAGTCGAATATCGTCGACCGGGGATACTGGCGAGGCGGAGCGGCACCCTACGGGTTGCGTCGGATGCTCGTTGACGCAAGCGGCAGGCGTAAGGCGGTGCTCGAGCGAGGTCAACAGAAGAACTTGAAATCTGAACGGGTCGTTCTCGTCCGGGGGCCCAGCTCGGAAGTCAAGATCGTCCGCCACATCTTCTCGTCGTTCGTGGTACACAAGAAAAATAGAACGCAAATCGCGGAAGAGCTGAACGCTAAAGGCATATTGAGTCCCGGCGGGAAACGATGGACCGCGCTCACTGTCAGCAATCTCCTCGCGAATGAGATTTATTTGGGTCATATCGTCTTCAATCGCAGCTCGATGAAGCTCGCCGGGCGACGTGTCGATAACCCACCTGAAATGTGGATACGCCACGACAACGCTTTCGAAGGTATCGTCGATCCGCGTCTTTTTGCTCGGACACGAAAGCGGCTCGCTGAAGTCGCAAATAACAAGAAGGAAACCGATCAGCAGTTGCTTGATAGTTTAGCGGCTCTCCTGCGACGAAGGGGCCGGTTGTCAGTGCACATCATCCAGGCCGCAAAGGGCGTGCGTCACCCTGCCGTATACACAAAGCGATTTGGCTCGCTCATGAGAGCCTATGAGCTTGTCGGCTACAGGCCCAGCAATCGGTACCGCTTTTTAGAGATCGCCGTCGAAATTGATCGCACGATCTGCTCGGTGGTTGATGACATTATCATCAATCTTCGGGGGCGCGGCGTGAACGCCTCGTTCTTGCACGAACTGTACCTTGTTACAATTTCCGGAGGATTGACCGTATCGGTAGCGGTGGCGCGCGCCGTCTCGGACGGGGACGCCAAGTCTCGCCGATGGGAGGTACGAAAGCTCAAGTACCAAAAGGCCGAACTTACGCTCTTGGTTCGGATGGACAGCGGCAACAACCGCATTCGCGACTATTTCCTTCTCCCGACCGCTGCACTTCCGCTGACAAAGGACAGAAAGAAGCTACGCGTGTCAGATCGTCTCTTCAGTCGAATGCGGCTCGACAGCCTTGAGGCCGTTATGGCAGCTCTCTATGGTAGGCTGCGTGCATCGCGAGAAGACGACAGCAGGATAAACGCTCTTCCCCTGCCGATTCAAACTGGAAGCGCGACCTTCCGAACTCAGCCAGATACTGGCACAAAGAACATATCGCTCCGCAAGAAAGTCGGGTGGCGCACGCCACTGATCGAGCGCAAGGGGGGGGGCCCCAGGACTGACCTTGGCAGAATTTTCCTAGCTTCATGCGCAAATTCGACTTATCGCGGCGACATGGTCAATTTGGGATCGAGACCCACGATGTCTCCACCTTCAGCTCCACGTTGACACCTAGGCACAATCGAGATGTCCCCTGCCGGATATTGCCATAAACTGCGGAATCTGCTTCGACAGTGATCATTGGTTGCACGGTCGGCGAGCCAATATTTCGAAATGGAGCTTGCGACAAGCATGAGAACGGTGCGGTCATCCCTGCGTTCCGGTGACCGGTCCGGTCCAAGGTCGGCGTCACGCCGGCCGAAAGCCCCAGCCGCAAGCCGAGGGCGCAAGGACGATTCCGACAAGGGCTCAGCTGTGTCAACGCCCAAGTCCGAGCGGTCGCGAGACCTCATCCTGCATTCCGCGGCGCAGCTGTTTCACCGGCAGGGATTTTCGGCCACGACGCTGCGTCAGATCGCAGCGAGGGCGAAGATCAAGGCCGGCAGCATCTATTACCACTTCGACTCCAAGGAGGAGATTCTCGACGAGGTGCTGGATCGCGGCCTCCGCCACGTGTTCGAGACGGTGAAGAATTCGGTCGAAAGTGCCGGAAAAGTATCCCACCGGCGCAGGATCGGCCTCGCCATCGAGGCCCACCTCGTCGCGCTGCTTGAGACCAGCGACTTCACCTCGGCCAACATCCGCATCTATGGGCAATTGCCGGAGCACCTGAAGAAGCCGCACCGACCGTTGCGCCGCGCCTACGCCGAGTATTGGGATCAGCTCTTCATCGATGCCAGGCGCGCTGGCGAAATCCGCGCCGACATGGAGGTGGTGCCGCTCCGGATGTTCGTGATCGGTGCCCTCAATTGGACCATTGAATGGTTCAGGCTGGAAAACCGGGATGCCGTGCTCGAACTGGCCCGCCGCACGGAGACGCTGATCTTCGAAGGCGTCAACAAGCCCTGATCCCGCTCTATCGGCCCTGCCAGATCGGCTTTCGCTTCTCTGCGAACGCCTTCGGTCCTTCTATCGCATCGAGGCTGGCGTAGACCTCCTCGTGCAGCCGCTCTGCTTCAATCACGCCCTGTGTGAGTCCCAGGTCCATTGCGGCAAGCACACTTGCCTTGGCCGCCTTGACCGACAACGGCGCGCCTTCGACGATCTTTCGCGCCAATTCAAGCGCACGTTCACGCACAGCGTTCGGCGTGTCCTCAAGCGAGTTCGTGAAACCGTGCTCCGCAAGCCGCTCGATCGGCACGGTCTCGCCGGTGAGCACCATCTCCATCAGCAGCGGCTGCGGCACCATCCACAGCATCGGGACCGCCCATGGTGATCCGCGCCCCATCTTCACCTCGGTGATCCCGGCACGTGTACCGCGCAATCCGACCCGTATGTCACACTTCAGCGCAAGCATCATCCCGCCGGCCATCAAGGACCCGGTCATTGCGGCAATGATCGGCTTCGAAACCTTCCGCATCGTGTGCTGCATGGGATCGCGCATTCGTGTGAGGATATCCACACCGTCCCTCGCCCGGATCTCCGCGGCCTGCTTCAGATCCAGCCCGGCGCAGAATACTCCACAGTCCGCCGAAGTCAGGATGATCACCCGGACGGAAGGATCGGCTTCGGCCGTGCTCCATGCGTCGGTCAGGCCGTTCATCGCCTCGACCGAGAGTGCGTTCTTCCGTTCGGGACGGTCGATAATCACGGTCGCGATCCCGTCCTCGACCGAATAGCGAACCTGAGGTTTTCCGGTCACGATATCTTCTTCCTTGAATTCTAACATTTGTTAGAATACATCGCCGCACGCCAAATGCAAGAAGATGGCGGCAGCTCTTGAAGCAGGAGGAGGCAACATGGCGACCTTGGAGTATCTCTGGACGCCCCCCGCGGAACTGACGGAGGCGAGCAATCTGAGCGCGTTTCTTCGCGCTACGGGGCAGCCGGATTACGACACGCTCGCCGTCAAGGCCGACAGCGATCCGGCCTGGCTCGTGCAGGAAGTGTTCAAGTTCTGCGACGTTCGCTTCTATCGCAAGCCCGAGAAGATCCTTGATCTTGCACGAGGCGAGCCCTGGGCGCGCTGGTGCGTTGGCGGGACCACGAATATCGTCCTCAATTGCATCGACAAGCATCGCGGAACCGACATCTGGGACAGGCCGTTTCTGATCTGGGAAGGCGAAGACAGACGCGAGCAGCGACGGCTGAGCTACGCGGAGTTCTCATCCGCGGTCGAACGGCTAGCCTGTGGCTTGCGTAAGCTCGGAATCGGCAAGGGCGATGTCGTCGCGATCTACATGCCGAACCTGCCCGAAACCTTCGCCGCCTTCTTCGCGATCCTGAAGATCGGCGCGATCGTGATGCCACTGTTCTCGGGCTTTGGTCCCGATCCGATCCGGTCGCGGCTCAACCACGGTGAAGCGAAAGCGGTCATCACGGCGAACGGCACCTGGCGTCGCGGCGCACCGGCCCCTCTGAAATCGGTTCTCGACGAGGCGCTCGAAACTACGCCAAGCGTCCGGCATGTGATCGTGGCCGACCGTGGCGGCCTCGGAATCGATACCCCCATGCAGGCGGGGCGCGACCACTGGTGGAACGAGATCGCCCTGGACGGGCCAGAGCTTCCGACCGCCGAGATGGACGCGGAAGACCCGGCCATCCTTCTGTACACGTCGGGCACGACGGGCGAACCGAAGGGCTGCGTGTGGACGCATATCAGCTTCATTGCCTCGATGGTCACGCGAGACATGATCATCTGCGGCGACTTCAAGCCAACGGATCTGTTTTTCTTCTTTAGCGACATGGGATGGATGGTGGGCGCGATGTGCGCCTGCATCCCGAGCTTCGCGGGCGGCAGGCTGCTGGTCGCCGAGGGCACTCCGGACTATCCCGACACAGGACGATTCTGGCGCCTGATCGCCGAGCACAAGGTCACCTATCTCGGTGTCTCACCGACCATCGTGCGCAGCATGATGCGGTATGGCGAGGAGGTCGAGCAATACGACCTCTCGAGCTTGCGAATAACTGCGTCGGGCGGCGAGGCCTGGACAGAGACGCCGTGGCGATGGTTCTTCGAGCATGTCTGCAAGTCGAAGATCCCGATCATCAATATTTCCGGCGGCACGGAAGTCGGCGGCTGCATCTTCACCGGCACGCCGAACCATCCGATGAACCCATGCTCGTTCTCCCGGCCGGCGCTCGGCGTCGGCGCAGACATCGTCGATATGGCGGGTAATCGTGTCCCCGACGGCGAGGTCGGCGAGTTGGTCCTGCGTCACGCATCGATCGGGCTCACCAAGAGCCTGTGGAAGGCCGACCAACGTTATCTCGATAGCTACTGGAGGACGATCCCGGGGATCTGGGTGCATGGTGACTTTGCCATGCGCGGCAAGGACGGCCTCTACTACATTCTCGGCCGCTCCGACGACACCATCAAGATCTCGGGCAAGCGCGTCGGCCCGGCGGAGCTCGAGGGCATACTGACCGCAACCGGCAAGGTCGCGGAAGCTGCAGTCTTCAGCGTCCCCCATCCGGTGAAGGGGTCCGCCATCGTGTGCGCCTGCGTGCCCAGTGCCACCACGCAGGATTCCCGCGTGCTGTCCGAAGAGCTGGCTCAAGCCCTGGTACACGGAATGGGCACCTCGTACCGCCCGGAACGGGTGCTGCTGGTCGACGACCTGCCGAGGACACGCAACATGAAGATTATGCGCCGCGTGCTGCGTGCCGTCTTCGAGGACAAGGACCCCGGCGATCTCTCGGCGCTCGCCAACCCCGAGGCCATCGAGCACATCCGGCGCAAGCTCAAGGCGTAGGCGGCCTGCCCCGATTCATCTGGGCGCCAAAGCAACCGAGCACGTCAGTTGCTTTGGCGAGAACCGATCGCTGCTAGATCGGGCAATCCTTCGGGAACGCGGGCTTGCGCTTCTCGAGATGCGAGGCTAATCCTTCGCGCGCCTCATTGCCGGCAAAGCCGAGGATCTCGAGCGCAGTCGACGTGTCGAACAGCGGTCCGTTGACGCGAAGCCAGTTGTTCAAGGCATATTTGGTCCAACGGATCGCGCTCTGTGCGCCGGTCGCGAGATCCAGCGCCGTTTCCAGTGCGATCTTCTGCAGTTCGGCATCGTCGACACACAGCGACACCAGGCCGATCCGCTCGGCTTCCTCACCGGACAGCGGCTTGCATGTGAGCAGATAGTACTTTGCCTTCGCCAGTCCGCAGAGCAGCGGCCAAATGATGCAGGCGACGTCGCCGGCTGCGACGCCGAGACGCGTGTGCCCGTCCACGATCCGCGCGGATTTGCCGCAAATCGACACGTCGGCGAGGATACCAACGACGAGACCAGCTCCCACCGCAACGCCATTGATCGCCGAGATGATCGGCTTGTTGCAGTTGATTACGTTGTAGACGAGGTCCTTTGCCTCCTTCCAGGTGGCCATCCGCGCCGCCGGATTGTCGAGCAGCCCCTTGATCAGCTCGAAATCGCCGCCAGCCGAGAATGCCTTTCCGGCCCCCGTGACGATCACGGCGTTGATATCCGGATCGTTGTCGATGTCGCGCCAGATGTGCGTGAGCTGCGTATGGGTCTCGGCGTCGACGGAATTGTAGGTTTCGGGGCGATCGAAGGTAACCCGAAGGATCCGCTCGGCCGGATAGTCGAGCTTCAGCCTGGTGTAGGCGGCGTACCGATTGGACATGTTGATCTTCCCGCTGTTGGCGCATAAGAAGCGCTACCAATTATTTCTAACAGATGTTAGAATTTGTAATCCGCCGGCGCAAGCACCGGTTTGGGACAAGAATGTCGAAAGACAGCGCTTGAGGAAACGTCGATGGCAACCGAGTTCAGTACCCAGATCGCAGCCGGATCCGGCATCGGAACCGTCGGCGCGCTGTTCGAGGCCTGCGCCGAACTTCATGCCAGCAGACCTGCGATCGAACACCGCGGCCGGCGGGTGACCTATGGCGAGTTGCTCGACCGGGTTCGTCGCCTGACTTCCGTACTCATCGCCCGAGGCATGCAACGGGGCGACCGGCTCGGCCTGCTGTCGCGGAACCGACCGGAATACCTCGAGATCGAGTTGGCGGCGGCCAATCTCGGGATCATCACGGCTTGCCTGAACTGGCGATTGTCGGAGCGCGAGCTCACCTACTGCATCGAACTGGTGTCACCCAAGCTGATCTTGGTCGAGGCCGATCTCGCCGCAAACCTTCCCTCCGCCGCCAAGGCGTATCCGATCCTGGAGATCGGACCTCAGTACGAAAGCGAGCTCGCGCTGCAAGATGGGCGGGCATCACCGCGTATCGCTCAGCTGGAAGATGGGCTCGTCATTCTCTACACCAGCGGAACGACCGGCCTGCCGAAAGGCGCCGTGATTTCGCACCGCGCCATGGTGATGCGCGCGCTGGTGTTTTCCTCCGAACTCGGCATCGCGCCGCACGACACGTTCGTCGCATGGACCCCGCTGTTCCACATGGCATCGACCGATCACGCGCTTGCCACCTTGCTGCGTGGTGGGACTGTCATTGTGATCGACGGATTCCAGCTGGAGCCGCTACTGACAACCGTGTCCCAACACGACATTGGCTGGCTAGTCCTGATCCCAGGCATGGTGGAGGCCTTTGTCGACGGTCTGAAGACGCAGCACAGCAAGGTGAAGGGCGTGCGGGTGTGCGGGGCCATGGCCGATCTTGTGCCCCCGCACACCATTGCTGAGGTGACCGAGCTGCTGCGCGCCCCGTATCTCAACAGCTTCGGCTCAACCGAAACCGGCCTGCCGCCGGCAACACGCGCGTTGATCCCGCCAGGCAAAGTACCCACCAGCCTATCCAAGCGACAGAATGCGTTCTGCGAGATCAAGCTTGTGGATACGTCCGACAACGAAGTCGCGCCCGGCGAGCCCGGCGAATTGGCCATCCGCAGCCCGACGCTGTTTTCCGGTTATTGGCAGGCAGACGAGACCAACGCACGCGACTTCCGCGGCGGCTGGTTTCACATGGGCGACGTGTTCAGGCGCAACCCGGACGGATCGCTCGATTTCATCGATCGCGCCAAATACATGATCAAGTCGGGCGGCGAGAACATCTACCCCGCCGAGATCGAACGCGTACTGCTGAGCGACGATCGGATCACGGAGGTCGCCGTCGTGCGCGCCGCTGACGCCAGATGGGGCGAGGCGCCGGTCGCCTTTGTCGCCTGCCGCGACGATGCCGCCATGACGGAGGCCGAACTCGCCGAATTGTGCCGCCGCGAGCTCGCCGGTTACAAGCGACCACGCGAATTCCGTCTCATCGCGTTTGCAGAGTTCCCACGCTCGACGAGCGGCAAGGTCCAGCGCCACGAACTCGAACGCCGGCTGAAGGCCTCCACATGAGCGATACCAGCCTTCGAGGAAAGGTCGCCGTCATCGGCATTGGACTGTCTGCAGTCGGCAAGGTGCCTGGCCGCAGCCCGCTCTCGCTTGCCGCCGAGGCGGCCAGGAATGCCCTCGCCGATGCCGGGATCGCCAAGAACGAGGTGGATGGCGTGCTGTCCAGCCACGCTTTCGCTTCCCCGTTCCACCGCTTCAGCGTCGCCTTCAGCGAATATTTCGGCATCCGCCCAACCTTCTCCAACACGCTGCAGGTGTCCGGCGCCACGGCGGCGACGATGTTCAGCATCGGCGCGGCCGCCATTCATGGCGGCCTCGCCAAGACTGTGTTGCTGGTCGCGGCCGACAGTCTCATGACGGGGCTGACGCCGGACATGGCGCTGCGCTCTCTTACCGAAAGCCGGGATCAGCAGTATGAAATGCCATTCGGCATCCCCGTCGCCAACACCTTCGCCATGACCGCCCACCGGCACATGAAGGAGTTCGGCACCAGCCCCGAGCAACTGGCGGAGGTCGCGGTCGTGCACAGGCGCCACGCCGCGCGCACCCCCGGCGCACAGCAGACGACACCGATCACCGTCGCGGACGTTCTGAATTCACCGATGGTCACCACGCCCTATCACAAGCTCGACTGCTCGTTGATATCGGATGGCGGCGCGGCGTTTGTCCTCACCTCGGCCGAGCATGCGCAGGCGCTCGGGATCGAGAAGCCGATTTACATCCTTGGCTGCGGCGAGTGCTACACCCATGAGCACATCTTCCTGATGCCGTCCCTCACCATGACCGGCGCCGTCGAATCCAGCCAGCGGGCCTATGCGACGGCCGGCTACGGGCCGACCGACATGGACGTCGCCGGCATCTATGATTGCTTCACCGGCACGGTGATCATGATGCTCGAAGACCTCGGCTTCTGCCGGAAGGGAGAAGGCGGACCGTTCGTAGCCGACGGACAGATGAGCTATGGCGGTCAAATTCCCTCCAACACCCATGGCGGCTTGCTGTCGTTCGCGCACTCGGGAATGCCGGGCTCCCTGTTCCACTTCCATGAAGTGATCGCGCAGTTGCGCGGCCAATGCGACGAAAGGCAGGTCCAGGGTGCTCAGCTTGGGCTGGTGCACAGCCTCGGTGCGGGATTCGCCACCAACGCCACGACCATTCTGGGCACACGGAGCGCGCTGTGATGGCGTCGGAAGAGCCCACCCGAAAGCCCCTGCCCGCACCGGACGCCGACACCGCCGCGTTCTGGCGCGGCCTGCAACACGGCAAGCTTCTGCTGCAGCACTGCCGTCAATGCCGCCACGTGCAGTACTACCAGCAGGCCATATGCCGCGCGTGCGGGGGCGACGAGCTCGAGCACAGGGCGGCAACCGGCCGCGGCAAGGTTCACTCCTTCAGCGTGGTCCACCGGGCTCCGGGCCCAGCATTCAAGGCAGACGTGCCCTATGCCGTGTTGCTCGTCGAGCTCGCGGAAGGGCCGCGCATGATCAGCACCCTCTTGGGCAGCGACCCGGAGGACGTCAACTTCGACATGGATGTCGAGCTAGCCTTCGACAAAATCTCCGACGACGTGACCCTGCCGCGCTTCAGGAAAGTTTGAGAGGCACCTATGAGTTCTGCTTGCATCGTCGCGCGAGTAATTCTAACAAATGTTAGATTTTGGCGACGCATCCGGTTTACGAAGATTGCGCCGCCAGCCCTTGGAACGATTCAAACAGGTGGCAAGCGATCGATGAGCTTGCCGCGCAGCCGCCAGGACATCTCGCAATGGCAATCATGAAATCGGACGTTGTCACCTCGAGCGAGGAATCCAAGCGAAACCGCAGCGCCTATGCCGAACGCGTCGCCGATCTTCAGCGGCGCCGCGCCGCTGCGGCGATCGGCGGCCCCGAACGGGCGCGCAAGCTTCACAAGGAGCGCGACCAGTTGCTGCCGCGCGAACGAATTGCGGCGCTGATCGATCCCGGATCGCCGTTCCTCGAATTCTGCCAGTTGGCCGGCGAAGGCCTCTACGAGGGCGTGCCGCCCGGCGGCAGCATCATCACCGGCGTCGGCATGATCTCCGGCCGCCCCTGCATGATCATCGCCAACGAGCCGACCGTAAAGGGCGGGACGTACTACGGCATCACCTGCAAGAAGCACGTCCGGGCCCAACGCTTCGCCTGGCAGCACCGCCTGCCCTGCGTGACCCTGGTTCAGTCGGGCGGCGCCAACCTGCCCGATCAACCCAATATCTTCCCCGACGACGGGCAATTCGGCTCGATCTTCTACAATCAGGTCAGGATGTCTGCCGAAGGCATCCCGCAAATCGCAGTGGTTCACGGCCCCTCCACCGCAGGCGGCGCCTACATCCCCGCCTTGTGCGACGAAACCGTGATCGTCCGAAACCAGGGCGCCATGTTCCTCGGCGGGCCGCAGCTCGTCTATGCGGCAACTCGCGAGGAGGTCGGCGTCGAAGCACTCGGCGGCGCCGAGATGCACAGCCGCGTCAGCGGCGTGACCGATCATCTCGCCGAGAACGACGCACACGCGATCGCCATCACCCGCGAGATCGTTGCCAATCTCGGCGAAATCCCACGGCAGAGCTGGACGGTCGCCCAGGTCCGTCAGCCCCTGTTTGATCCAGCCGAAATCTACGGCCTGATCTCCTCGGATCCTCGCGTTCCCACCAACAATCGCGACGTCCTCGCCCGCCTCGTCGACGGCAGCGAATTCCATGAATTCAAGCCGCTCTACGGCGACACCCTGATTACCGGCTTCGCGCGGATCATGGGCTTCGAGATCGGCATCCTCTGCAACAACGGCGTGCTGTTCTCCGAAAGCGCGCTGAAGGCGACCCACTTCATCGACCTCTGCTGCAAGCGCGACATTCCGCTGCTGTTCATGGCCGACGTGACCGGCTTCATGGTCGGCCGCGAGGCGGAGGAAGGCGGCATCACCAAGAACGGCGCCAAGATGATCACGGCGATGGCTAGCGCCAACGTGCCGAAATACACGCTGATCATGGGCAATGCCTATGGTGCGGGATATCTCGCGATGTGCGGTCGCGCGTTCCGGCCGAACGCCATGATGATGTGGCCGAATGCCCGCTCCGCGATCATGGGGCCCGACCAGGCCGCGACCACGCTCGCGATGGTCCGCGACGAGGTTCACAAGCGCGAAGGCACGACGTGGGCGGACGGAGAACGTGAAGCCTACATGGCGCCGACCCGGCGAACCTTCGAAGACTTCGCCAATGCCTACAATTTCGCCCGCAACACCTGGTGCGACATGGTGATCGATCCGCTCGAAACCCGCAGCGTGATGGCGCTGCTGCTCGATCTGGCCGGCCGGATCCCGCATCAGCACACCGATTTCGGCGTGTTGCGGATGTAATCGGCAGGAGACCCGCCATGTTCAAGAAGATTCTCATCGCCAATCGCGGCGAAATCGCCTGCCGTATCGCCCGCACCTGCCGCCGTCTCGGCGTCGCGGTGGCCGGCGTGCATTCCATCGCCGATGCAGACGCGTTGCATGTCAGGACCATCGGTGAATCGATCGAGATCGGTGGCGCGCCGGCCTCGGAAAGCTACCTGCGGATCGATGCGGTGATCGCTGCCGCAAAGACCACCGGCGCCGAGGCCATTCATCCCGGCTTCGGCTTCCTTGCCGAGAACGCGGCCTTCGCCCGCGCGGTCGAAGCCGCAGGGCTGGTGTTCATCGGACCTGCGCCCGAAACCATCGAACGACTCGGCGACAAGGCATCGGCGAAGCGCGAGGCCGCCGCGGCCGGCGTCCCGACGGTGCCGGGCAGCGAGGTTCCGAGCCAGAATCCTGTCGAAATCGAACGCAGCGTTCGCCGGCTCGAACTGCCGGTCATGCTGAAGGCTGCGGCCGGGGGCGGCGGCAAGGGCATGCGGGCGATCACGACCCTCGATGGGCTCCGCGACGAAATTGAGTCCGCGATGCGCGAGGCGAAGAATGCCTTCGGCGACGCGGGGCTGATCGTCGAGAAACTGATCCAGCACGGCCGGCACCTCGAAGTGCAGATCGCGGGAGACGGCGACGGCAACGTGATTCACCTGTTCGAACGCGAATGCACGCTGCAACGCCGCCACCAGAAGCTGATCGAGGAAGCGCCCGCCGCCAATCTACCGCCCCACCTTCGCCAGCGCATCCTCGACGACGCCGTCCGGCTCGGCCGCAGGCTCCGATATCGTGGTGTCGGCACGGTCGAATTCATTGTCAGCGGCACCGACTATTACTTCCTGGAGGTCAATCCGCGGCTTCAAGTCGAGCATCCGGTGACCGAACTGGTTACCGGCATCGACATCGTCGAGACCATGCTGCGCATCGCCGCCCGCGAAGGCCTGCCGGTTGCGCAGAACGACGTGACGTGCCGGGGCCACGCGGTCGAGGCGCGCATCTGCGCCGAGGATCCGAACGACGGCTTCATGCCGTCAACCGGCGAGCTCGCCTATGTCAGGTTTCCGCCCGACGGCATCCGCGTCGAGACCGGCATCGAGAGCGGTTCGACCGTGACGCCCTATTACGACTCGATGCTGGCCAAGCTGATCGCCCACGCGACCTCCCGCGATCAGGCGCTCGATCGACTCCACAGCGCGCTCGACGAGACGTCGATCTTCGGCGTCATCACCAACAGGGAGTTCCTCCAACGACTGATCGCCCTGCCCGCGACCCGGGCCGCGACATTCCATACCCGCCTCATCGACGAACAGATCGACGCGCTCACGCCTCGCGCCGACGGCTTCGACGCCGACGCGTTGGCGCTCGGGGCCTATTTCTGGATGATGCGCCAGCGCGCCGTCAGCTCCGACAACCCTTGGCAATCCAGCGGGCTGACCGGCTGGCAGATGGCGACAGGCGACGACGGCATGTCGCCGATTCCGGTTCTCCACCTCGAGAGCGCCGGCGCCAGCGCGGAGATCCGCTTTGCGCCGTTGCAGGCGGACAGCACGATGCTGATCGGCGTCAACGATGCCAGGATTTCGGTGAAGCTTTCGCAGCTCCCTGACGGAGACTTCGCCACTGTGGTGAACACGCGCCGCGAGACCGTACGCATCTCCCAGAAGGATCAGGCGATCTTCGTCCACGACGCGCGCGCCGCCCACACCATGACCGCGATTCCCTATCTGCGGTACATCAGCACAAGTCCCGACATCAGCGGCGAGCTACGCGCTCCGATGACCGGCGTGGTGCTCAAGGTCAATGTTGCGGTCGGCACCCGCGTCAAGGCCGGCGATGCCGCCCTCATCATGGAGTCCATGAAGATGGAACTGCGCATCGCCAGCGAAGTCGATGGCGTCGTGACCGCGGTCCATTTCAAGCCCGGCGATACGGTCGAGAGAAATGCCGTCGTCGCCGTCGTCGAGCCGGACCTCGCCCTGCAATAGCCCGCCTCTCGAGATTTCCAGGAAAGCACATGTTACGATTGGAAAGCGTGAACTATGAGGTCCGGGGCAAGATCGCGATCTTGACCCTTGACGAGCCGAACAAGCTGAACGCCCTGACGACCGGCATTCGCGCAGGCATCCTCGAAGGCCTGAAGCGGGCCGACAACGACGACCAGGTGCGCGTCAGCATCATCACCGGCGCCGGCGGCAAGGCGTTCTGCGCTGGCGCCGATATCGGCAACTTCGATTTCGATCCGGACAAGGCCCGCGCCTTCTTTATCGAAGCCATGGGCGTGTTGTCGGCCCCGGAGCGGGCGCTGAAGCCGGTGATATCAGCCGTCAACGGAATTGCCTATGGCGGCGGCTTCGAGCTTGCGATCGCTTCCGACTTCATCTTCGCCGCCGAGAGCGCCCGCTTTGCGGTACCAGAGATCAAGCTGGGGCTATTGCCCGGCTTCGCCATTGTGCGGCTCAATGATATTGTCGGGCGTGCGAAAGCCAAGGAGATGAGCATGCTCGGCGACCCGCTCACTGCAGCGGAGGCAGCTCGGCTCGGGATCGTTTCCCACGTTGTTCCCAATGACAGATTGCTTGCCGACGCGATGGCGTTCGCGGAACGCATCGCATCACAGCCGCAGCTTGCGGTGCGAATGGCAAAATCCTTCTACAACCGCGGCCTCGGCGGCGACGAGATGCGCCATGCGATCGACGGCTTTCCATTCCTGCTGACGCATGCTGACGCGCGTGAAGGCATCGGTGCGTTTCGGGAAAAGCGCGAGCCGCAATTCGGCAAGGGGTAATTCGCACCCACCTTCATCGCAACCATCATCGCCCCGCAGATGACATGCCTGCGAGGTGCACTACGCCACCATCCAACACAAAAATAATGGGGGAGAACACGTGAAGACCTATTTACTGGCCTTGGTCATCGTAGCGGCGACGGCGTCGACAGCCTCAGCGCAGATTTCGGACGATGTCGTCCGCATCGGCGTGCTGACCGACCTTTCGAGCTGGGGTCGCGATAACAGCGGGCCCGGATCGGTTGAAGCGGCAAAAATGGCCGTCGAGGAATTCGGGCCGACCGTGCTCGGCAAGCCGATCGAGATCGTCAGTGCCGATCATCAGATGAAGACCGACGTCGGCCTCCAGATCGCACGCGACTGGTTCGACAATGGCAAGGTCGACGCCATCGCCGATATTCCAAACTCGGGGATCGCGATCGCCGTTCACAACATGGTCAGGGAGCGCAACAAGATCGCCCTGCTCTCGGGGCCGGGCGCAAGCTCGCTGACAGACGAACTGTGCAGCCCCAACACCGTTCATTTCGCGTACGATACCTATGCGCTGTCCAAAGTGACGGCCTCGGCGGTCATCAACGAAGGCGGCAAATCCTGGTTCTTTGTTACGGCCGACTATGCGTTCGGCCAGCAACTGGAGAAGGACGCCACGCGCTTCATCAAGGAACTGAACGGTAAGGTGCTCGGCAGCGTGCGGCACCCCACCAATACGGCCGATTTCTCCTCGTTTGTCTTGCAAGCGCAGAACTCCAAGGCGGATGTGGTGGCATTCGCCAACGCCGGCCAGGACACCGACAATGCGATCAAGCAATCCGGCGAATTCGGCTTGGTGCAGGGTGGCCAGAAACTCGTTGGCCTGCTGATGTTCGATACCGACGTGCACGCCATCGGACTGCAGGCCGCACAAGGCACCTACATGACGACGGCCTCCTACTGGAACATGGATGAAAAGACCCGCGCATGGTCGAAGAAGTTCTTCGCCAGAACCAAGGTGATGCCGACGATGATCCACACCGGCGTCTACGGCTCGGTGTTGCACTATCTCAAGGCGATCCAGGCCGCCGGCACCGACGATCCGGCGAAGGTGATGGCCAAGATGCGCGAACTGCCGATCGAAGACGCTTTCGTGCACGGCGGCAAGCTGCGCGAGGATGGCCGAGTTATCCGCGACATGTATCTCGCCCGGGTTAAGAAGCCGTCCGAGTCGAAGGAACCGTGGGATTACCTTGAAATCGTCAAGACCGTCAGGGGCGAAGACGCATACCGGCCGGTCTCCGAGTCGAAATGCCCACTCCTGAAGAAGTGAGCTGTTCAACTCGGGCAAACGGGCTCAACAACCCGGGGTAACGTCGACAAATGCGACGCGCCGATGCAATCGGCTCGTTCGCATGCCCGCAGCGATCCACCTCGCGGCTGCCGAGCCTGAAGCAAGTGGGCGGACACCTTCGGGAATCGGACCCGGTATCGCACGGAAAGGCTCTGCGACCGGGATATCTATCCGCCCACGCAAATGCCGATGGTGAGCATGGCGGTCAGCTCACGTGCCGTCTGAGCAACCCTGAGGTGCCCCCTGCCGTTGACGTACCTCCAGGCAAGATGCTCTATCGCGCCGAACAGAACGTCGCGCAGCAGTTTTGGATTTACATCCGGCCTCACCTCTCCGGCCTTTACGGCTTCCTTGACGATTCGAATCAACACCGAGGTGTAGCGCCGGTTCATCTCCTGGATTGCCGAGCCCTCGTAGTCACTCGCGCCCCGCACCTCCGCGATAAACAAGCGGCAAAGGTCGGTATCGGACACGAAGACCTCGATATGTCGCTTGATCAGCGCTTCGAGGCGATCATGAAAGCGAGCCTTCCTGAACACCTGCGTCTCGAGGTCGATCAAGATCCGTTCATAGAACTTCTGCAGCACGGCGAACAGCAGGTTCCGCTTGTTGCGAAAATAGCGATAGGCAAGCCCATCGGAAATTTGAGCGATGCGCGCGATCTCGGCGATCGACGCCCCCTCATAGCCTCTCTCGGCGAAGGCACGCTTGGCCGCGTCGAGGATTGCGTCGTAACGGTCCTGCATTCGTTCGGGGCTTATCGCCGGCATATCGTAACTCCGGAATTTTTCAGATCCTGGATGGCAAATCGCAGCGCAACCACCCCAGGGTTCGAGTGCCTGCACGGCGCCTGTCGCACGCAGCGAGACGTCGCATGAAACTGAAGATCATTCATTTTGACTCTCGTCGGACGGCCCGGATGTTGACATCAACTTAAACTGAATTACATTCATTATAAAGCACGTGATCACCAAGATCGCGACGTCCATAATGACTGGGAAGGAAAACCGACGGATGACCACATCCAGGCCAGTTTGAGCGGCGACAATCGCATGTCGATATTCGCGCTCGACGAACAGCAGCAAACCATTCTCGATCAGGCGGATCGCTTTGCGCAGAGGGAGCTCTATCCGCTCTCCGAACGAATGGATCGCGAGGAATGGTGGCCGGACGACGCGTTCCGCATGATCGGGGAGAACGGCTTTTTCGGTGCGACCATCCCCGAGGAATATGGCGGCGCTGGCCTCGACCTAGTGGCGGCTGGCCTCGTGCTGCAGGGCTTCGCGCGCTGGAACCATGCGATGGCGCTGTCCTGGGTCGCGCACGACAATCTGTGCGCCAACAACATCTATCGCAACGGCAACGAGCAGCAGCGCCGCAAATACCTGCCGGACCTCTGCGCGGGCCGAAAAATTGGTGCGCTGGGCCTCACCGAACCGGGGGCCGGCTCCGACGCTCTCGGTTCGATGCGCACGACCGCGCGGCGCGACGGAGATCACTACGTCCTCAACGGAGGCAAGATCTACATCACGAACGGACCCGTTGCCGACGTTGTCCTGGTCTACGCCAAGACTGATCGCTCAAAAGGCGCCCACGGCATCTCCGCCTTCATCGTCGAAAAAGGCTTTCCGGGGTTCAAGGTCGCACAGAAGCTGACCAAGATGGGTTATCGCGGCAGCCAGACCGCCGAGCTCGTGTTCGAAGACTGCCTGGTGCCCGCGGAAAACCTCGTTGGCGGCGAAAATCACGGTGTATCGATCGTGATGAGCGGGCTCGATCTCGAGCGCGCGATGGTCTCACCGCTGTGTCTTGGCGTTTCGGAGCGCGCTTTGCAGCTCTCCATCGAATACGCACAGACGCGCCAACAGTTCGGCAAGCCGATTGGATCATTCCAGATGGTCCAGTCCATGCTGGCGGAGATGTACGTTCAGGTCGAAACCATGCGGACCTTCACTTATCGCACGCTGGCGGAAGCGGCACCGCTCGAGATCGGCGGTGGCGGACGCGGCGATATCCACATGCTGACGGCAGCCTCCGTGATGTACGCCGCCGAGGCATGCCACGCCGTCCTCGACAGGGCAGTCCAGATCCACGGCGGCAGCGGCTACATCTGGGAGTCGGAGATCAACCGGTTATTTCGTTCGATCAAGCTGCTGGAGATCGGCGCCGGAACGACGGAAGTCCGGAAGATGATTATCGCCGGCGAACTCCTCAAGGGCGTGGCTTCCCATGGCTGACGATCACGCGCCTGAGCAGTCGGACAGACTGGGATTGACGGACGATGAGCTCGCGGCGCATCGGACCGTGTTCGCTTCTGGCGCCCTCAAGGACATGGTCATCGTGCTGTCCGGAGGCGCGGGAGGCATCGGGCGGGCAATCGCGTGGTTGTACGCGCGGCTCGGTGCGCATGTCGTCGTGGTCGGCCGCAATCGTGACATGTTGTCCGCCCTGACATCCAATTTGGCGGCGAAAGGACTGAAGGCATCCGCACACGCCGTCGATGTCAGGGAGCCTGACGCCGTCAAGGCGCTGTTCGATGCGGTCTGGCAGGAGCATGGCCGCGTCGACGGCCTGATCAACAGCGCGGGTGGCCAATTTCCACAACCAGCCATCGATTTCTCCGTGAAGGGCTGGAATGCCGTCATCGATACCAATCTGAACGGCACCTGGTACATGATGCAGGCCGCCGCACGACACTGGCGCGACAACAAATATCCGGGCAGCATCATCAACATTGTCGTCGTTACGACGCACGGCCTTTATGGCATTGCGCATTCGATCGCCGCGAGATCCGGGGTTATCGGCCTTTCCCGCAGCGTTGCCGTCGAATGGGCCCCCTTCAACATTCGGGTGAATTGTATCGCCCCCGGGGCGATCGAGACCGAAGGCTGGAACGTCTATACGCCTGAGGCGCGCGCGGCTTACCCACGATCGAATCCGATGATGCGGGCGGGTTCGCCGTGGGACGTTGCCGAAGCTTGCGCCTATCTCGGAGGTCCGTCCGGAGGATTCGTGACTGGCGAGACCTTGACCGTGGATGGAGGGGGCCAGCTCTGGGGCGAGACATGGACGACCGGAAAACCGGCCTATTTCACGAGCAAGGACTCATAGGTCGGTCGCCTGTCGCGGCGACACGACTCCAAAGAGCTCACCTTCAATATCCGCATCGGGAACTTCCTCGCCAGCATTCATTCTTACAACAAGGATCAATCGGCCGTGACCAATCATCTGATACACCGTGTCAATGTTGGCGACCTTGTCACCCGTAGTGCGGCGCGGTTTCCGGGGCGAGAGATGATCTGCGATGGCGAGAGGCGTTGGTCCTATCGCGACTTTGACGCCTGGACCAACCGGGTCGCCCATGGTCTTTCCGCGCTGGGCCTCGAGAAGGGCGACGCTCTCGCCCTGATGTCGGGCAACCGCGCCGAATTCCTGGCCGTCTATTTCGCCTGCGCACGGCTTGGCCTGGTCTGCGTCCCCGTCAACCTGCTCTGGCGACAAGGCGAACTTAGCCATGTCCTGAAGGACTCGCGCGCTCGCGCCGCCGTCGTCGAGGCGGGCCTGCTGAAACAGTTCTACGCTGGTGTGGAAGATCCGCGACAGCTGCTTGGCGTCGTCGTGATCGACGGACAGGCTCTAGGCGCGACGACTCCCGATAGCATCGGCGACGTGCCGCTGCTCGATTTCAACGCGCTCGCGGCCGGTCAGTCGTCCGACGTGCCAGATGTCCCGATCGAGGATCGCGCGCCCCTCTCCTATCTCTACACCAGCGGTACGACCTCGGCGCCAAAGGGCGTGATCGGAACCCATCTCGCAATCTACCTGGAATCACTTGGAACCGCGATCGATACACGAATGACCGAGAACGATCGCTTGAGCGTGGTGCTGCCGCTGTTCCACACGGCCCAACTCAACGCGCTTTGCACACCGGCAATTGCGGCAGGCGCTTCGATGGTGATCCAGCGCGGTTTCGATGCCACTGCTCTTCACGAAGTCATCGAAAGCGAGCGCATCAGCGTGCTCTTTGCGCTACCGATGATGATCCAGCAGCTCGTCGAACGTCAGCTCGCGCACCGGCGCGACGTCTCCAGCCTGCGCCTAACGGTCTACGCCATGGCGCCGATGCCGGAGGCGGAGCTCCACAAAGCAATCGAGACTTTCGGCTGCGACTTCAGCCTCATGTTCGGGCAAACGGAGATGAGCCCGGTCTCGACATTCTTCAAGCCGGAGCACCAGCTGAGCCATCCCGGTGCCGTCGGCACGCCCGCCGTTAACGTGCAGGTCGCTATTATGGCACCGAGCGGCGACCTGCTTCCGACCGGATCAACCGGCGAAATCGTCTATCGCAGCCCCCAGACCATGGCGGGCTATCTGCATAATCCAGAGGCAACCGCAGACGCCTTCCGCCACGGCTGGTTCCACTCGGGCGATGCCGGCCATTTCGACAATGATGGGATTCTCTGGTTCGAGGACCGCTTCAAGGATGTCATCAAAACAGGCGGCGAGAATGTCTCGTCGATCGAGGTCGAGTTAGCGATCCGGGCCGCACATCCAGACGTGCTCGAGGTCGCCGCGATCGGCTTGCCGCACGATCGCTGGGGCGAAGCGATCACAGCCGTCGTCGTCACGCAGGACGGCCAATTGGTTGACGCGAACGTGCTCCTCTCGGCCATCCGCGAGCGGTTAAGCCCCTTCAAATGTCCGAAGGCCGTTATCCATGTTTCGGAGCTGCCCAAGACGGCCACTGGCAAGATCGAAAAAGCCAAGCTGAGGCGCACCTATGCAACTTACTATCAGTAGTTCGTCGCAGCGTCGCACTGGACGCGCGCGAAACGCGGCGCTTGCAGAGGTAGCGGACTCATAAGGTTGCTGAACGAACGCCACGCGCGCGCAAGGACTACTGGCGCGAGCTGCACGACGTTCCCCGGCGAAGCGGCCGCTCACGCTTGCTTTCGGTCGATTTTCCTTGATCTCCCGGTGCACGTGCTGCGCACACGACGTCTTCTAACCTACTGAAAAACCTAAACTCTCGCTCCAATCCATCATCGGCGCAACGGAAAATTTCCATGTCATCTCAGCTGCTTACCCGCAACATCGATGCAATGCAACCCGATGCTTTTGATCGCCTGCCCACCTGCCCCAACTCAAATATCGAAAACAACCCCATGCAAAGCAGTACCCCGGCCGGGATCGTCGTCTCCGGCGCCGCATTGGGCGGCGTCGCCTACGGCGGCTGGTCCGGCTGCTTCCACCACCTTCCTGCGCGCCGGGCCGATACGCCGGCCTCGATCCGATTCATTTGTGAAGCAGCTTCCCAAATGCTGAGAAGACGGCGGGTCTGATGCGCGCCGGTCCGTGCGGTTACACCGATGGCAGGCGTTCGCTGGGTGCGGCCGCTGAGACCTGGAAGGAGAACTCTTCGATGAAGCGCCTGACAATCATGGGATCGATCGCCGGCATCGCGCTGGCCGCATCAGCCGCGGCACAGGAAAAAAGTGCGGACTGGTATCCCTCAAAGTACGGAGCGTCCGACGAGATCGGTGCCGCAAACCTCCTGACGTCAGACGTGACGCTTGAAGCCATCAGGCTGGTCAAGACCGGAAAGACCTACCCGTTGGGCGTTCCGATCGACAAGAACCTCCCGGCGTTTCGTCACCGCAGCTTTCATCTCTACAATGTTCAGCCCGGCGAAGCCGGCGGCACGACCAAGGGACCGAACAAATTCACATTCAACGACGAGTTGGTCAACGGATGGACGGGAGTCGGCACGCAGCTCAATGGTATCGGCCACATCGGCATCGACTACACCTACTACAACGGCAACAAAGCCGCTGATTTCGTCACCGTCGAGGGCGTCACCAAACTGGGACTTGAGAAGGTGCCGCCCATGGTGACGCGAGGTGTCGTGCTCGACATGGTCGGATATTACGGTCAACCGATCGTTCCGGCCGGCACCGAGTTCACCGTCGCCGACATCAAGGCGGTGTTGCAGAAGGAAGGCATCACGCTGCGCAAGGGTGACGTGGTGCTCTTCAATACCGGATGGCTCGAGCTGATCGGCAAGGACAACAAGACGTTCCTCGAAGTCGAGCCCGGGATCGGCATGGAAGCGGCCAAATGGCTTGCCGAACAGCAAATCGTGGCCTTCGGCGGCGACACCTGGGCATCCGAGATCTATCCGGCCAAGGACGGTCAGGAGTTTCCGATCAATCAGTTCATGCTGGCGAAGAACGGCATCTACAATCTTGAGCTGATCGATACGCGAGCCCTGGTCCTCGGGCGCGTTCGGATCGTCCGCAACGCTCCTCAGGAAATCGACGATACCTTCGGAACGGGTGGTTCCCGGCAGCACCGAGTTGACTGTCACCCGCGTCCCCCTGGTGTTGGCGGCAAGGCCGCGCGCAATCGCAAGCTGCGCCGTCTTGGTCATGCCGTAATGAACCATGTCGGGCGGCACGAGCAGACCACTTTCGCTGGCGACGAAAATGACACGCCCCCAGTCGCGGGCGATCATGCCGGGGAAATAGCTGCGGGCGAGACGGGCGCCGGAGAGCACGTTGACCTCGAAGAAGCGCCGCCAGTCCTCGTCGGAGATCTCTTCGAAGGGCTTCGATTCATAGATGCCGAGATTGTTGATCAATATGTCAACGTCCGGCACCGCCGCGACCAGCGCCGCCGCCCCGTCTGCGGTCGCCGGATCGGCAAGCACACCGCGCGCCCCGGTCTCGCCGATTGCAGCGTCGAGTTTTTGCTGGTTGCGGCCGCAGATCACGACCGTAGCTCCCTCCGCAACCAGCCGTTTGGCGATCGCAAGGCCGATCCCGGCGGTCGAGCCGGTCACGAGTGCGATCTTGCCATTCAGTTGCAGGTCCATGCGTTTGTCTCCTAAATTTCACTCATGGGGAACGTTGTGTAGCTGATGTGCGCTTGACTTGAGTTTCAGGCTTCACATGACTGCAAGGCGACGCGCTTCTGACCGAGCAAGGCGAGCAGCAACCCGGCCGCGGCAAGGACGCCGCCAGCCACGGGGACCGCCGCGTAACCAAGACCGAGGCTGATGACGGCGCCGCCTACCGCCGCACCCAGCGCATTGCCAAGATTGAACGCGCCGACATTGATCGACGACGCCAGCCCGGGCGCTTCCGCCGCGGCCTGCATCACCCGCATCTGGATCGGCGGGACGATGGCGAAGGTCGCTGCCCCCCAGACCAGCAAGCCGATAGCGGCACCGACATGGCTTGTCAGCACCAGCGGCAGTGCCACCATGATGACGGCGAGCGCGGCCAGGAAGATCTTCGTTGCGCCATCGAGGGACCAGTCGGCAAGCCGACCGCCGAGACCGTTACCAATCGTGAAGCCGACACCAATCAGCACCAGACCAAGGGTCACGAACGTGCCGGAGGCGCCTGTCAGCTCCGCAAGCACCGGAGCGACGTAGGTGTAGAGCGTGAACATGGCGCCCGCCCCCATCACCGTCGTGGCCAGAGCCAGCAGGACGGTGGGATGCATCAGGACGCGGAGTTCGCGACGCACGTCGGGAAGCTTGCCTGCTTCGCCTCTCGGCAAAGCCAGCCACAGCGACGCGATCGCGATGACGCCGAGAACCGCGGTTCCGGCAAACGCCATGCGCCAGCCGATCTGCTGACCGATCCATGTGGCGGCGGGAACGCCGCCGATATTGGCGATGGTAAGCCCCATGAACATGGTCGCGACAGCGCTCGCCTGCTTCTCCCTGGGCACCACGCTGGCCGCGACGATGGAGCCGAGGCCGAAGAATGCGCCGTGATTGAGGCTGGTGACGAGACGCGCCAACAGCAGCGTCGTGTAGCCAGGCGCCACCGCCGAGAGCAGGTTGCCGACGGTGAAGATCGCCATCAGCATCATCAGCGCGCTGCGCTTTCCGAACCGGCTGAAGGCGAGCGTCATGACGGGCGCACCGACCATGACGCCGATGGCGTAGGCGCTGATGAGGAGGCCCGCGGACGGGATGGAGACGTGCACCCCCTCCGCGATCACCGGAAGCAGCCCCATCGGCGTGAATTCGGTGGTGCCGATGCCGAAGGCGCCGATGGCAAGGGCAAGCAGCGGCCAGTTGAACCGCTTCGCGTCGGCCACTGGGGAAGTTTGCGAGATAGACCCGTTCATTGCACGATCCTCCTCAATCCCAGGCCGGCGCAAGGCCGGGCGGGCTCACCAGGCGTCCGTCAGGGCGAGCGAGCTTGGCGATCGCGGCCATGTCATGGTCGCTCAGCGCAAAATCGAAGATCGCGAAGTTCTCGGCGACGCGCTCCGGCCTGGCGGTCTTCGACAGCGCGATGTAGCCCTGCTGGATCAGCCAGCGCAGCGCCACCTGTGCGGCACTCTTGCCGTACTGTGCGCCGATCTTCTGAAGAACCGGATCGCGCGGGACCGCGCCATCGGCCATCCCGAAATAGGCTGCGATGGCGACGCCTGCCGCCCTCGCGGCAGCCGCTACGGCGGCCTGGTCGAGATACGGGTGGACCTCGATTTGATTGGTGACGATCGGCGCCCTGCTGAGCGCGATCGCTTGCTTCATCTGCGCAATGTTCTGATTGCTGACGCCGATGAAACGCGTCCTGCCCGCAGCCTGAACTGCATTCAGCATCGCCACCTGGTCGGCGATCGATACCTTGTCCGCTGGCCAGTGCAGCAGAAGCAGATCGACCTGGTCGACCTTCAGGCGGTCGAGGCTCTCGTCGACCGACGCGGCGAACCTGCCTTCGCTGTAGTTGTCGACCCAAACCTTGGTGGTGAGGAAGAGCTCCTCGCGGCGTACGCCGGCCGCGGCGAGCGCGCGACCGAGCGCCGCTTCATTCTGGTAGATCTGCGCGGTGTCGAAATGACGGAAGCCCGCCTCCAGCGCCGCCGGTACCACGGCCTCGATCTCTGCATCCGACATGCGGAACAGGCCGAAGCCGAGTGCCGGGATCGACGCCTCATGCGCCCTTACGATGTCCATGGTTTCAATCCTTGATGTTCAGGCGGCGTGCGCCTCGGAGGTGGTCTCGGGGTTGGTCGCGAGCGCCGGCAAGACGTCCGACGCCAGTTCTTCGATGATCTCGCCCGGCGGGCGCCCCGACCGCCGCAGGTTGATCGCGAGGTGATCGACGCCGACGCCAGCGAGGGCATTGAGATGCGCGATCAGGCCGTTTCGCCCGACCCGTGCGCCGAACCGGATCGGCTCGGCCGGCGCATCGGCATCATCCAGCAGGTCGAGATGGAAGGCGCTGATGAAGGCGCCACGGCCGGAGGTCGCTTCACACCAGTGTTGGACTTGGGTCGCGATCCGCTCGACAGCGCCGGGATAGACGAAGCGCCCGTCCATATTGGCGGCAAGCCAGCGGTCATCCTGGCCTGCCTGCCCGGCCACCACGATCGGAATGGCCGGCTGCGCCGGGCGCGGCAGCAGGTCGAGGCTCGGCACGCGCTTGTCGTTCACCGGCAGGCCGCCCGGCTGCCACGCCGCTCGCAGATAGGTCACCGCGTCACGAAAGGCTTCGCCGCGCGTCTCATAGTCGAGACCGAGCAACGGATATTCCACCGGCCGGTCTCCCGAGGCGACGCCGAGGATCAGTCGGCCGTCCGAGAGCACGTCCACCGAGGCAGCCGCCTTCGCCGTCATCAGCGGATGGCGGATCGGCAGCACCACCGCGGCGGTACCGAGCGCGACGTTCCTCGTCACTCCGGCAAGATAGCCAAGATGGGAGAAGACATCGTAGACCGAACCGGCGTCGCCCATGTTGACTGCGTCGAACACCGGCACGTCGCGGATCCAAATCGCTGCAAATCCGCGTTCGTCGGCGGCACGGATGAGATCGGCCTGCGCCGTCAGGTCGGGAACGCCGCGCGGACGGCCCGCGACCACGCGCCGGGCCTCGCCCGCAGGCGACCAGTCATTGTCCAGCGGCAATTCAAGGCCGAGCGTCAGGCGATTGGGCTTCCGGATCAGATCAAGTGCTGAATTCTTCGACATGGCAGCGAAATAGGTCACGCCTGGGGGCTTGATAATCCGTCGCGGTTCCACAGTATCTGTGAAGCGAAATCACAGACGGGACAGGTGGTGCGTGGATAACCGTGTTGGCGAGATGCAGGTGTTCCTGCGCGTGGTCGAGTCGGGCAATTTCTCGGACGCTGCACGGCTCCTGCGCATGAACCCCTCCACCGTGAGCAAGCTCATCGCGCGCATCGAGGAGCGGCTCGGGGTACGCTTGCTGAAGCGCTCCACCCGGCGCCTGTCGCTCACAGCCGAAGGACAAATCTACCATGAGCGTAGCCAGGGACTGCTCGGCGAACTGGATGAGGTGGAGCGCGAGCTATCCCAGGGGGCCGCGAGCACAGGTGGCACCGTCAGAGTGAATGCCTCCGTCGCTTTCGGCGTTCTCGCGGTGGAGCCACAATTGCCCGCGTTCTGGCAGGCCTATCCCAACATCGTCGTCGACCTCTCGCTCTCCGACGAGATCGTCGATCTCTATCTCGATCGCACCGACGTCGCGTTTCGCGTTGGACGGCTTGCCGACTCCGGCTTGATGGCCCGCCGGGTCGGTGCCGCGCGTCGAAAGATCGTAGCATCCCCGGCCTATCTGAAGCGCAACGGGACACCGCGGACCGCCGACGATCTCGCGCAGCACAATTGTCTCGGGTTCAATTTCCGTCGCGCCGCTCCAGTCTGGCCGCTCAAGGAGAGTGGCCGGATCGTCGATCGTGCCGTCAATGGCTCCTTGCTCGCCAACAATGGCGAGACGGTCAGGCGGATGGCGGTCGCGGGCGTCGGGCTCGCGCGCCTCGGCGACTATCATGCGCGTGCCGATCTTGCTGCGGGACGGCTCGTGGAAGTGCTCTCGGACGTCATCAGTGATGAGGAAGAGATTCACGCCGTGTATGTTGGCGGTGCCCGCCTTCCGCAGCGCGTGCGCGTGTTCCTCGATTTCATCGTCCCGCGTCTACAGTCCTTCCTGAACGAGGAAATCCGGACCCGACGTTCCCGCACATAAACCACGGTGAAAGGTGCTGCGACCGCTTGACGAATTGGCGCCGATCCCGGAGATCGCGCTTGATCCGCCGCGCTGATCACCTCCCAGCCGATTAAGTCTGACGGTGCGATCGGCCCGCGGGCGGCAAGACCATCACAGTGAGCTATCTTGCCGATCCAGCCGCAAGCGGTTGGAGGTCGGAGAAAAGTAAGCGTCTATATTGCCGCCGCTGCGTGGCGCAATCGTGCGAACACGCCTGCGCAACCACCCACGGCCAATCGAACGGCTGAAGTCTATCGCGTGAAGTTCGCCAAGCTGGTCGAAACTGTGCAATCCCGTCGCATCCAACTCCACGCGCGCGTCCCATGTAACGATTAGCCGCTCGGTGAACCGCTCCGGACTCAACTCGGTGATCTCGAACCACACGATGCCGGCGCCGTAGCTGCCGTCGCAATCCTGCGCCGGGCGGAACAGACGACCATTCTGCTGTACCAGCCGGCCGGCCGGCCGCGACCAACGGCTGTCGGATTTCACAGGATTCGCCGGATGAGCGGTCCACGCCCCTCCGAGCGAGTCACTGTAGAAGATCGACAGTTGGTCCTGTGTCGATGTACCGATCGAGTCCGCTGTCACGAAAATCCACCAGAGGCCGTCGTGAAACAGCGGCGTGGCGTCCGAGAACACGGCTCCCTCCATCAGGACCTTTTTCAGCTCCCACTTCCAGGGAAATTCAGCGGCCCGGTATAATTCCAGGGAATGATTCTCGCCCGTCTCCGGCAGCATGTAGAGGTCCCCGTCGTGCTCGAACACGAACGGATATGACAGATGATAGGGACGAATTAATACAGGCATCGGCGAAGCCAAGAGCTCATCGCCCACGATCTCGGCGGCCGAAATTAGTCCGCGTCGGGTGGCATAGGGATATTCTTCAACGAACAGAAACGTCCGCCCTTGCCAGGTCTGTAGGAATGGGTCCGCGTAGAAGCGCCCGCCATCGTCTTCAATGACCTTGAACGTCCGCGCACCCCGCCGAAGCGCTACGTGCCAATGGTCCTGGTGCCAGAACGGCTTCATCAAGGCGTTCGATACCTTATGGGCGAACATCCGCGAAGCGAATGCCGGTAGAGAACCATTCGGCAACGCTGTTGCCTCCGTTGCGGTGCCGGCGTCCCCCTCCTCCGTCAGCTCCATCCCCCGCAGAACAAGCGAAATGCATCGCGCAAAAGCGGTCCGGAGCCCCCGTAAGAGGCTGAATTTGTCCTCGATAGCCAGTCTGGATGTGACGAGAGGAGTTTCGTCGCCCGCGCGCTGCACGCTCAGATACGGCGACGTCAGTGACAGCAACCGATCCAGCAGTGCGCGGCTGTCCAAAGCGCCGTCGTATCGGATCTCCAGAGCATTCGAATGGGGACCAAGGCATTCCGACAGGTTGATGACCGCCCGGCCCGACGTATCGCCGAGCGCCGAGACCGGACGCCATTCCTTTTCAGGAGCGATTGGTCTGGCGACGCCGCAGCTTTTGAAAATCAGCTGCTCGAGCCTCAACCACATTCGATACGCCAACGGATATGGCGGCGCGCGATCATCGAGAAATACGCTGACCTCGCGGACCTTGCCGATATGCCCAAGCAGCTCGCGATGCCATTCGCGCAACCGATGCCTGGGAAGAATCAAAGCAACGCGGGAGCCCTGATCAAGCGACGGTGTCGCATCGATGCATGCCGAGCTCATTGCGGCCAGCCCATGGTTGGAAGGTCGCTAAATACCCACTTCAAGACGGATTCCCTAACCGACTGCCGGCGGCCATTCCCCACGAAAGCCGACCGAGCCGATCCATGAGCGACCGAGCGAGCTCGGCAGTCAAAATCAAGGACCTTGTCTGGGCTGATGCACCCGGCAGGGTCGTCGACGTCACGGACCCTGCGCAACCTAAGACTTCAACCGCCGAATAGAAAGACCCGCCACGCCGCAGCCGACCGGCATGGAGACCCATGATCCATCGAGGCTTTCCCGATCGGCACGGGGCTTGCTGACCCCTTCGGACACGCCGGCCCTTTGGTCGGAGCCGTTTCAGTTTGGAACATTGTCCTGTTCCAGAATGGGTCTCAGTTGGTATGCAGGCGGTGGTGGCCTCCTCCACCGGCCGTCTGCGAAAGGTCTAAGATGGTTACCCCGATCGATCCGCGGTCATCTGACGACGCGATGATCAGCCTGGCGTCCGCAGGAAGAACGCTTCTTGACGGTGCCGCCACCATCTTGCTTTGCGGGATCGCCGCGGTCCTCCTCGCAGCCTTCTACCTTGTGGCCGTTCCCGCGAAGTACGAAGCGACCACGGAGATCCTTTTCGATCCGCGAGGGTTGAAGGCGGTCCAGAATGAGCTCGTATCCCGCTCCGAGAACAACGACTCGTCGATCGCCCTGCTGGAGAGCCAGATGCGGGTCATCAGGTCGGAGACAGTTCTGCGCGCGGTCGTGGAGCGGCTCGACCTTGAACATGACCCGGAGTTTGTCGGCGGTCGCGGGCTGTTCGCTTCGCTGACTGGACTGTTCAGGCCCAATACCAAGAGTGAGCCGGCGGACATCAGGGCGCTGCGTTCACTCCAGCGGATCGTTCGGGTTGATCGCGCCAGTCGCAGCTACGTCGTTGCGATCAGCGCGGTGAGCCGCGACCCGAACAAGGCGCCTCGTATCACGGACGGCGTCGCCAATGCGTACATCGAAGAAGACATTCGTGCACGGGCCGACGCTGCGAAACGGGTCAGCGCCTCGATGACGTCGCGGCTCCACGAGCTGGCTAGCCGGGTGCAGGAGGCAGAGAACAACGCCGAACGCTTCAAAAGGGAAAACAACCTGATCGGCACCAACCGCGGGTTTCTGGGCGGACAGCAGCTGGAAGAATTGTCCACCCAGTTGACACAGGCCCGCGCCGTTACCGTCGCACAGCGGGCCCGGCTCGACCAGATACAGAACGCGATCAAGGCTGGCGGCGATGTCGGCACCATCTCTGAGGCCGTTCAATCGCCGGTGATCGCTCAGCTGCGTGCGCAGTACGCCGAGATTGTGCGTCAGGAAGGATCCGCAACCGCCCTGCTCGGGGATCGCAATCCGGAAGTCGCCGTCATCCGGCAACGCCTGCAACAGCACAAGAAATTGATCGCCGAGGAGCTGAGCCGCATTTCCGCCGCTGCGCGTAACGACTACGAGCGCGCGGTCGAAAACGAAAAGGTGCTTTCCACCAATCTCGACGCGCTCAAGGCGAAAGCGTCCACGGCAGCCGAAGCCATGGTGCGCATGCGCGAGCTGGACCGCGTGGTCGAGGCCAATCGGGCGATCTACGAGGCCTTCCTGGTGCGGGCCAAGGAGCTTGCCGAGCAGGAGAACGTCGACACCGCCAACACCCGCATCATCGCACCGGCTCTCGCGCCGGACAAGCCGACGACGCCGCGCACCAGTCTGATGATCGCCGCGCTCCTGGCTGGGCTGGCGTGTGGCGCAGCGCTGGTGATGCTGCGACGGTACTCCCGCGTGTCGTCGAATACGACCGCTGCTGGCCGACGGATCTGACCGATCAAGGTACTTTCTCTGTCCGTCCCGCATGAAGTGAAACGATGGCAATGAGAATCCAGGTCTCGGGACGGCGGAACGCGTCGTTGCTCGTGCCGCCGGCCAACAGGCTGATGATGCTGCCGAACAAGGCGGCATTCAGATAGTTGACCGTCGACCTCCGCGGCAATTGACCCGCCGACCGCGTGATCCGGACGATCGCCCACAGCCAGAAGCCAAACCAGATCATCAAGCCGGGCAGCCCGAGTTCGGCCGCAAGCCGTCCCGGCACATTGAAGGTCGGCGGGAGATCGCCAACCGTTTCAAACCATCTGACGACTTCATAGCTGTCCCAGGCCCATGACGGCAAAACGGACCCGGCATGGAAGCCGAATTGCCCGAATCCAACACCGAATACCGGATTGGCCTTGAAGATCGATAGTTGCGCGCTGAACAGGGCCAGACGCGAAATCGTCGAGACGTCACCGTCGTTGACAGCCTTGGCGACATTGCCGAGGGCGAGCACCGGCACGAGGCCGGTCGCGGCGACCGCAGGGACGATGGCCAGCAACGCCACCATGCCGAGATGAAGGGCGCGCAGCCCGATCCAGTATATCAATTCAGCGAAGATCAGTCCGCCCAGCATCAACAGGCCGGTGCGCGAATTGCTCAACAGCAGAGCGATGATGCCGAAAGCCAAGGGTATGCCGGCCGCAAGGCGCCTTGCCAATGACGGTTGATCGATCGTGTGCAGACGGTAGGCAAACAGCATCCACGGGCAGGCGAAGCCGCAGAAGTAGGATAGATCCGGCGCCTCGAAGGCCAGGCTGATCAGGCGGCCAGCCACGCGTCCTTGCTCATCGTCTGCCGTATGGAAAAGGCCGGTCGAGAACCGATAGATCAGTTCGCCTGCGGGAGAAAACCACGACCAGACTTCCGGCAGCGCGAAGATCGCACATGCGACCACCGCAACCACAAGCGGGTGCACGAACAGGTTCTCGACATCGCTCACCCGCCGCAGCAGGCCAAGGCAGCTGATGGTGATCGCCATCCCGAAGATGACGACGGCCGACGACGTGGCGAGCTTGTTCAATCCGCTCCGCCCGTGAAACATGGACGTCGCAATTTCCGGGAAATTGACCGCAGTCGTCACGGCGAGCCAGACGAGCAGGCAATTCAGGAACACGAACAATGGTCGCGGTATCAGGATTCTGCTCGATGCTGTCGCGAGCGAGGTCACGATCAGGAGCACAAAGACGTAGACGGAAGCGGATCCCTTCAGCTCTCCGAACGCGCCAATTCCTGCCAGGCCCGTGATCGGCAACAGCGCGACCGCGAGCCACATGAGGCCGGCAAGGAGAACGCCCGGCGAGCCCTTCCGCGGATCGGTGGCTGAATCGGCCAAGGCCGTCATCACATTGGCAGCGAGTTGACGGCCACGCGCTTGTCCTGCCGATCCCAATACAGCCGCGATAGTCGGGTCCATATCCGGGCCGGCACGAGCAGCGTGACAAGTGACCGAACGACGCCCGCATAGGCAGCAGGCTTGGCAGGCTGAAAATAGCCTAGCTGCACGCGCAAGCGCGACCGCAATTGAGTACGACGATTCCTGCTGCTGATGCCATCCGCGTTCTTCTCATAGACCAGCAGCACGTCATGCAGGCAGTCGATCTCGCCCCGCTCGAACAGGCGCCGCATGAATTCATAGTCTTCGGCATGGGGATAGTCCGCGGAGTAGACACCAAACTTCCTTACGCAAGCGGTACGGAAAAAGAATGTCGGATGCTTGAACGCAGCGTTGTCGTAGAGCTTGCGTCCGATCGCGGCGCGGCCACCGGGCGTCCCCTCGAAAAACAGATGGTTACCCCGCTCGTCCACGATGTCTGCAAACGCCCCGACCAGATCCGTGGCAGGATGGCTGTCCATGTAAGCTTGCTGCTTGGCCACGCGCTCTGGAGCGGAGATGTCCCCGCAATCCATCCTGGCCACGTATTCGTATCCCAGGCTGACAATGTGTTCGAGGCCATAGTTCAGCGCGGCAGTGATCCCGCCGTTGCGCGCGAGCCGTAGCACGATGATGCCTTCACGCGATCCCAGCACCTCGCTGACCGGCTGCAACGAACCGTCATCGACAATCACGATGTCGGCGGCCTCCGTTTGCCCCAGCAGAGAGTCCACGGTGCGGAGCAGGACGTCGCGTGCCGGATTGTAAACTGGCATCAGAAACACGGTTCGTCGTGCCATAACTTTCCGGTCCCCTTCCATAGCGGCACCCGCCCTCGACATCGCGGGAAACTATATGTCAGATTTCTCTGCTTCCCGCCCGAAGAAAGCTGATCCTGGTGAAATGAGATGTTTTGCATCGACATCCTGTTTTCCTCCGGGTTTGCGCGTCGAATGCTCTTGCGGGTCGCCTCGCTCGCCCTGGCGCTGCTGGCACTCTGCCGCTCGGCCTATCCGGCGGATGACCTTCCCGGCAGAACCGTATCGAGCGGGCTCTCCGTGCAGTTCACCGATCATTTTCTCAAGCGCCCGGATTGGCGTCAGCGCCTCGACTTTCTGACCGGACTTGGCGCAAGCATCGTCCGAATTGATCTCAACTGGCCGTGGATCGAGAAGCAGCCCGGTCGTTACGATTGGACGCTCTACGACGACTTCGTCGCGGAATTAAAGAAGCGCGGGCTGCGGCCGCTGTTCATTTTAAACCGGCCGAACCCGCTTTACGGCAAACCGTTCGACGCGGCGGTCGACGGCAAGCGCCAAAGCGGTATCATGCCACCATATACCAGATCCGAAATCGCGGCTTATGCGCGATGGGCAACGGCCGCGGCAGACCGCTACCGACAGCTGAACCCGATCTGGGAACTCTGGAACGAACCCGACCAGGCCGGCTTCTGGCCCCCCAAGCCGGACCCGGCAGCCTATGTGGCCCTCGCGCGTGAAGCGTGCGCCTCGATCAAGCAACGCGTGCCAGATGCCATCGTGACCGGCCCCGGCATGGCCCAGATGCCAACCGTCTGGCGCACCAAGAAACCCCTGATGCAGGCGCTGCTGGATGACCACGCCTTGCTGAGCTGCCTCGATGCCGTGAGCCTGCACACGCATCGCTTCAAGCAAACGCCTGAGACCGTCTCGCGTGACTACGCGGTTCTGCGCGCCAACTATCTCGACCTCTGGCCCGCAGGAATCAAGCGCAAGCCCATCATCGACACCGAGTGGGGAGACTCGGTCTACCGGGCCGGAATCTCGGAAGACACCCAGGCGCTCTGGCTACCTCGAATGTTCCTGATCAATCTGATGGAACAGGTGCGGCTTACCAACTGGTACTGCCTGATCGATGTCGGGCCGAATGACGATGAGATGGAAGACCGGTTCGGCCTGGTGAGCTACGACGGCAGACCACGTCCGGCGTATCAGGCATTCCGGACATTGGCCCATGAGCTCGGCGGATTCTCGCTGCACGAAACAATCGGGCGGTTCGATGCGACCATGGCCGAGGGCATCACGATCCTGCGCTTCTGCGGCGACGACGCAACCAAAGGGTGCAAGCTCGTGTACTGGGCAACGGAAGGGAGTGCAGTCCCGAGACGAGTGACCGTGCCAGGCTGGCGGAAAATCGGCCCTGCGATCAATTACCTCGGGCAACAATCTGCGCTTCAACCGGACGGCAGCGGCGTCTTGACGATCGAACCGAAAGCCTTCGTTCAATATCTCCCGGTTGCCAGCTCGCGGTGATCCTCGAGGCCGCGCCGATACCTATTTAATAGCCATTATGCATTTTAGGCGTGCCTGATTGAATATGGTAAATATAGAGTTTAAATGCGGTATAAATTATGCATTACTAGGTTTCCGGAAAGGGAACTTCGCGGGGGCGCAAGAAACAGATCCGCGTATGTAGATTGGTAGCGCGGGTTCGTGATGAAGATACTGCATGTCTCTGAGAGTTTGATCGGCGGCCTGGCTTCATATCTCGAAGAGATCATTCCCCATCAGACAGCTCAGTTCGGCGCAGACAACGTTGTCTTGCTGGTACCCGCGGCCCAGCGCGAACACATCGCATCTTTGAACGGATGCGCCATCGAGACCTACC
The DNA here is from genome assembly GCF_002831585.1 of Bradyrhizobium sp. SK17. Lineage (GTDB taxonomy): Bacteria > Pseudomonadota > Alphaproteobacteria > Rhizobiales > Xanthobacteraceae > Bradyrhizobium. The sequence continues at coordinate 6,300,914 of NZ_CP025113.1, forward strand.
ATCGAACCGGCCGCAATCTCAGTTCCATGCTGGCGCTCGGTTCAGCTATCCGACAAAGCATTCAGCGTCACGATCCGGACGTCGTACACCTGCACAGCAGCATCGCCGGCGGCATGGGCCGCCTGGTGATCGCCGGGATGCGTCGGAAGCCTCATGTCGTCTATTGCGCGCATTGCTGGGCGTTCGATCGTCCCGAGCAGACCTTCGCGACCCGCTTCTGGATGGCGCTCGAACGCATGCTCACCCGGCGCGCCGACGCGATCGTCTCGATCTCGCCTCACGAAGAGGAGGTCCTGCGCAGAGCCCGCTTTCCGCTCGCAAAGACGAGGCTCATCGTCAGCGGGATGCAGGACCTGGTTCATGGCCAGACCGCTCAACGCGGTGCGGCCAAGCGGGTCGGTCCGTGGCGTCTGCTGTTTGTGGGACGACTGGATCGGCAAAAAGGCGTCGACTTGCTGCTGCGCGAATACGAATTGCTCAAGCAGAAGCGCGCAAGCTTGAGCCTGGTCGGGTCAAAGATCGTGAACAGCTCCCGACTCGTCGTTCCACCGGAGGTGCATGTTTCAGGTTGGGTACCTCGCGAAACATTACCCGCCTTGTTCGAAGAATATGATGCCATCATAATGCCGTCGCGGTGGGAGGGGATGCCGCTGCTGGCGATAGAGGCGCTTCGCTCCGGACGCATCCTGATCTGCAGCAATCACGGCGCGTTTCCGCATTTCATCCAAGACGGCGTCAATGGCATCCTGATCGACATTGCCACGACAGGTTGGCTGGGCAAGGCCTTGAAAGTCCTTGAGCATTCCGATCTTGCGGCGATGAGCGCGGCGGCGCGGACGACCTACCTCGCAATGTTCGCACCGGACCGGATGAACCAGGGCCTGATCGAGTTGTATGAAAGCCTCGTCAAGCGGCCTCGGCTTCAATCAGAGGCGACGGCGACGCCACGCGATCGACTGCCGGTGCCAGAGCGAGTCGTTCATTCCACGGCCATGGGCCGGGACCGCCACGGCAGCGGCCAACTAGACACCTTGGAGCGGCCTGCCGGATAAGACCTAGCTGTGGCCGCTTCCGCAGTCCAATATCTCCGCTCGCGAACCGTTACGAAGGCGAGATTTTTGCTTACCAACATCCGATTCCACACGGTTGTCAGCAGCCGCACATTGATATCGCTCTCGATCATGTGCCTGCGCGGGATTTCGCTCGTGGCGAAATTCGCGCTCACGCTGTTCATCGCGCGGTTTATCGGCCTGCCGACGGTTGGTGTGTACGGGCTGATCGCTGGTATGGCCGTTGTGTTTCCGGTTGTTGCCAGCCTGGGACTGATCCGCACCTTGAGCCGCAACGCGGTTTCCCAACATCTCGATGAGGTCGTATCCACGCTGCGCCGATATTGGCGAATCCAGGCAGCCATCTATGGAATAATCTGCGTCATTGCATTGGGCGTCGGGATCTACCTCGACCAGGTTGCGCTGACGATGATCGTGGTCGCCATCGTTTTCCTTGAGCACGTCAATGGCGACCTTTTCGTTCTGTTGAACCACCTTTTGCAGCCGGGCCTCGCCAATGTGCTCATGTTCGTGCGAACGGCCGGATGGATCTCCGCCTTCATCGCCCTCGCCTTCCTGTTTCCAACGCTGCGCGATCTCGACACCCTGCTCGGATTCTGGATCGGGGGCGGCATTCTCGCGATCATCGGCTTTGCGATAGCCACTCGACACTGGTCCTGGTTCCGGCCTGGCGCAGCGCCGCAACACAAGGATTGGCTATCCCGCGATTTCAAGGCTTCGCGCATTCTGTACGTCAACGACATTGCCAACACGGTTGCGCAATACACCGATCGCTATCTGGTCGGCCTGTTCATCGGACTCGAATTCACCGGCATCTACGTGGTCTTCTGGTCGATCGGCAATGCGCTGAGCAATCTCGTCGACACCGGCGTCATCCAGCTATCCGGTCCGAAGCTCATTGGCGCACATGCACGCCGCGACGGAACGTTCTGGAACGTGTATCGAGGCCTCCTCGTCGAGACCGTGACTATCTCGGTCGCGATTGCCGTCGCTGCGGGGCTGCTGGTCCATTTTGCCATTCCTTACTTGCAGCGCCCGCAGCTGGCCGATTGGCTTCCCGTGTTGTGGCTGATCCTGTTGGCGTTTGTGCTGCGCATGTTCTACGAGGTGCAGGGAAGCGTCTTCTACAGCCGTCACAAGGATCAATTGACCTTGTTCAGCGGACTGTTCGTGATTGGCCTCTCGCTCGGCACCAACATTGTCTTGATCCCGCTTTTCGGGCTGTACGGTGCCGCGATTGCGATCGTCGTCTCGTATCTTGTGGGCGCGATAGTTCGTTCTCTCGTGATCGCGAAATACTTCCGATGACCGGTCAATCCTACATCCCGATATCGGAACTCAGTGCCGACGCCCGGCCGCCCGACATCGCGCTGTTTCTCCCGACGCTCTACAGCGGTGGGGCCGAGCGCGTGCAGCTCAACCTCGCGGATTATTTTGTCGGCCGCGGATTGCGGGTCGATCTCGTCGTTTGCAAATATTTCGGCTCGCTGAAGGATCAGGTCCCGGGAGGCGTCCGGCTCATCAGCCTGGAATCCCGAAAGGTCATGTTCAGTGTACCAGCCTATCTGCGCTACTTGCGGACCGCGCGTCCGCCAACCGTACTCAGTTCGGTTGAGAACGCGAATATCGTTTCGTGTGTCGGGAAGCTGCTGAGTTCCAGTCGCCATCAATTGGTCGTGCGTCTCGACAATTCGCTCCTCGAGCAAGGTTCGCTGCCGATTCAGCTGCATCGCACGTCAATGCTGGCTGCGATCGCGTCGACCTTTCACGCGGCAGACGCGTTCGTAGCGGTATCGAGTGGCCTGAAGCGACAGCTCAGTCGTCTGCCCGGCCTGAGAAACAAGCCAATCCACCTGATCTACAATCCGATCATTCACAAGGGATTTGACGCCAAGCTTGCTGCCAAGCCCGCGCTTCCCTCGGCGATCGGCCCTGGAGAGCCATTTATCCTCGCAGTCGGCCGCTTACACAGGCAAAAGGGATATGCTTCCCTGCTGCGCGCGTTTGCGCTCGTCGTTCGACGCAAGCCTGCGCATCTGGTCATCCTGGGCGAAGGCGGTGACCGCGACAAACTGCAAGACCTGGCGAACTCACTCGGCATTTCCGACCGCGTCCATTTCCTCGGATACTCTCCCAATCCACTCGCCTACATGCGAGGCGCTGACGTGTTTGTCCTGTCGTCGATCGCGGAAGGCTTCGGCAACGTGATCGTCGAGGCCCTCGCCTCCGGCACACCGGTGATCAGCACCGACTGTCCGCATGGCCCCAGCGAGATTCTTGCCGGAGGACGATACGGTACACTCGTTCGCGTTGGCGACGACGCTCAGATGGCGCAAGCCATCATCGAAACAATCAGCAGCTCCAAGCAACCGATGCCGGAGGATCTGGATGAGCATCTCAAGCGCTTCACGATCGAGACGATCGGCGAGCGTTACCTCGACTGCCTGGGGCTCGAATCCCGGCCACCGAAAGCCGCGTCGCCACAAGCTGTCAGCGCGTAGATCTCCGCGCGCCATTTCCAGTAGCTCGCCAGTCACCGGGCCGCACGCGGATTCTTCGTGCAGCTTCCGAACTGCGCAAGCCGCAGCGACGACCAGATCCAACGGTGATTTCAGCCCCAAGGCGCCCCTTCACCCCGATGTCTAGTTCCACGACGCCAAACAGCGCCCACATCGCGATTGTCGGTGCCGGCTTTTGCGGCGCGCTGGCGGCGGTCGTCCTGGCGCGGGCAGGCCATCGGGTCACACTCATTGATCGTCATTCCGTCTATCCAAAGCAATTTCGTGTCGAAAAATTCGCAGGTGGACAGATTGAGCTGATGCGCAAACTGGGCATCTTCAAAGCAATCGCCGAAGCTTCGACCCCGTTCAAGGACATCGCCAACGTCCGCGCAGGTCGCATCGTCGACCGCACGCCCAATCAGCATTACGGAATCCTGTACGAGGAGATCGTGCGGGTCGTGCGCGCGCAACTGCCATCTTCCGTTGCTTTCATCATCGACGACGTGACGGCCCTCAAGACCGGGCCGCAGAAGCAGGAGGTCGTGCTGTCGAGCGGCCAGGCGCTCTCGGTGGATCTCGTTCTTCTTGCGACCGGAATGAATGGCGCGCTTGCCCACAGGCTGGGTATCGGTCAACACATGGTGGCGGAAGGCCATTCGATATCCTTCGGCTTCACCATCCCAGCCGAACCTGGGCTGACATTCAATGCGCTCACTTGCTACGGTAGCGGCGCGACCAATCGGATCGACTACCTCAGTCTTTTCCCGATCGGCGACACGCTCCGGGCCAACCTCTTCACTTATCTCGACCAACGCGATCCGTGGATCCGCGAACTGCGGCGAAACCCGTCGACGAGCCTGGGCGACTCGATGCCGGGCCTCGCCGCCTATCTCAGGCCGTATGATCCGGTCGACGGGGTTCAAAACTGGACGATGAATCTGATGACGGCCGCAAGTGTGAGCCAGGACGGCATTGTGTTGATCGGAGACGCCTACCAAACGTCCTGCCCCGCCACAGGCATGGGCGTGACGCGGTTGCTAAACGACGTTGATCGACTTTGTAATGTGCATATCCCCCGATGGCTCACAACGCCCGGAATGGCGAAGGAGAAGATCGCGAGGTTTTACGACGATCCGGTCAAGCAGGACGTCGATACGCAAGCCATCCGGATGGCTCACTTCAGGCGGTCCTTGATCACGGATCGATCGCTACAATGGCGATTTCGTCGTCAGGAGCATTTCATGCGGCGACGATTCCTCGATCTGGTGCACCGCGTGAGGTTCAAGGATACATCTGGCTCGCGAGCCCGGTCATGAGTGCGACGTCCGCAATGCTTGCGGCATGGCAGGGCAGCGATCTCGAGCGCCGCGAGTCAGAGGATCGCCCTGCCCGACGCTTTCTCGAACAGATGGGTTCGCTGGAGATCGAGAGCCACGTCGATGAAATGATCCGGCTCGGCGGCTACGCCGACCTGCATCTGCGCGGTGAACGGATGGGCACCGACGGTCCCGATCACGAGCGTATGCGGTCCCAACGGCTCGACATCCTTGACCATCATGCGCACGAACGAGCCCTCAGGGGCGTCTTGCCGCAACACGTGATCGGGGCGGACGCCGAGCACGACGGGCTTGCCGATATGGCCCGCATAGGCCGCCTCACGCGACTTCGGCACTCTCAACACCGTGCCTGACGGCTCGGTGAAGGTGAACGCGCCATCGCGACCGACGATCTCGCCATCGATGAAGTTCATACTGGGTGCCCCCATGAAGCCCGCGACGAAGAGGTTGTTGGGTCTCTCGTAAATCGTGATCGGATCCGCCGCCTGCTCGATCCGGCCCTTGTTCATCACCACGACGCGGTCGGCCATGGTCATGGCTTCGACCTGGTCGTGCGTGACGTAGACGATCGTCTTGGCAAGGCGGCGGTGCAGCGCCTTGATCTCGGTCCGCATCTCGATGCGAAGCTTGGCGTCGAGATTGGACAATGGCTCATCGAACAGGAAGACGTCCGGACTGCGCACGATGGCACGGCCGATCGCCACGCGCTGGCGCTGCCCGCCGGAGAGCTGCTTGGGCCGACGGTCGAGATATTGCTCGAGGTCGAGGACGCGCGCGACGTCGCTCACGGCCTTTGCGATGCTGGCGCGCGTCTCACCACGCACCTTCATGCCGTAGCCGATGTTCTCCCCGACGGTCATGTGTGGATAGAGCGCGTAGTTCTGGAACACCATCGCGCAATTGCGCAGGCCGGGGCGCAACTGCGTCACGTCGCGATTGCCGATGCGGATGGTTCCGCTGGTGACGGCCTCCAGCCCCGCGATCATGCGCAATGTCGTGGTCTTGCCGCAGCCGGACGGGCCGACCAGCACGACAAATTCCTCGTCGGCCACGTTGAGGTCGAGCCCCTCGATGATCTTGTAGGGCCCGTATGCCTTGCTGACGTTCTCGATCTCGACGTGCGCCATGGAATCCTGTTTCCGCCCCTTCATCGACGGCAAGTAAAGTCCCGGATGACATGCGTGCATCATCCGGGACGTCTCACGGGAGAGCTAGTTCTTGGGCGGCAGCCCCATCGCTGCGCGATAGGCCGCGAGCTGCTTGGCGCGACCGAACTCGTCCGTCAGCCGATTCCACTCCTTGGCCATCGCGTCGAGCGCCGCCTGCGGCGTGGTCTGACCGGCCAGCGCCTTGCCGAGCTCGATCTCCACCACCTCGGTGTAGGAGAAATAGCCGGGCAGACGCATGTCGAGCGCGACGTTCTTGGCATTGATGGAATCCGATTGCGCGCCAAGATACTCCTTGGCCTCCTCGGGCGTGAAGATCTTGCTCCACAGTTGCAGATTGGCGGTGTGCGATTTGCGATAGGGGTTGACGCCGCTGCCGCCGGTGATCGCCGCCTGCCCCGACACATCAGGACTGGTCAGCGTCTTGACGAAGTCCCACGCCGCCTGCTGGTTCTTGCCGGCCTTCGGCACGGCGATCTGCCAGCCGCCGAACGCCATGAACGGGGCCGGAAGCACGCTGGGGAATTTGTCCCACTTCTTGGTCTTGGCGTTCCAGATCTCGTCCGAGCCGGGCAGCATCGCCGAGCCGACCTTGCCCGAGATCTTCGACTGTTTCGGATCGGCCGCGATGACGCCCGTGTCGCCCCAGCCGATCGATTCCGCGACCTGGCCGCCGGCGACCGCTGCATTCACCTCGCCGAACGAGAAGTTCAGCGCGTTCGGCGGCCCGAGCTTCGATGCCCTGATATACTCCTCGAGCCCCTTCACCCAGCCCGGATTGTTGATCTGCGCGTCCATCGTCTCGGGGTCGAAGAACATCGCGCCGGGATAGTTCGGATTGTTGGTGTAGGCCGCCGCATGGCTGAAGAAGAACCAGAATTGCTGGCCGCCGCGGCGGAACGCTTCCGCCGTTCCCCACAGCCCCTTGTCGGGCCGCTGGAAAAACTCCGCGATGTCGAGATACTGCTTCCAGGTCTTCGGCGGCGCGAGGTCGTAGCCGTACTTGGCCTTGAAGGCGTCCTTTTCCTTGGGATCGCTGAACAGGTCGGTGCGGTAGGTATAGGTATGCACGTCGCCGTCCATCGACTGCGAGTAGATCTTGCCTTCCCACACCATCAGGCGTTCGCGATAGGCCGGCTCGATATCGTCCCAATCCTTGCCGGACTGCATCTCCTTCGGCATCTCGCTCAGATACGGCACGAAGTCGGGTAGCCAGGCCGGCGCGAAGCTGACGAGGTCGAACGTCGCATCCGACGCCGTCAGCGACGTCGCAATCTTCGGGTAGAGCTCGGACCAGGGAAACTCAACGACATTGACCTTGCCGCAGGTCTTCTTGGCCCATTCGTCGGCGCCGAGCTTGAGCGCAGAGGCAATATACGGACCGGTCTGCGACGCCACAGTCAGGGTGACGCCGGTGTAATCCGGGCTACAGGCAGCGTGCGTCTGGCTCGCGGCGCAGGCCATCGCGAGCGAGGTGGTCAACATCAAGAACGTCCGTCGCAACATCGTCTAGTCCTCCCTATAGAGTTTTTGCTATTTGATGGCCCCGAGCAGCAGGCCCGACCGCATCATCCGGCTGAGCAGGCCCGCCATGATCATCATCGGAACGATGGCGACGAGTGCCGCCGCCGAGATCGCCCACCATTCGTCGCCACGCTGGCTGTTCTGTCCCGCCACCAGGATCGGCAGCGTCTGCCATCTGGAATTGGTCAGGAACAGCGCGAACAGAAACTCGTTCCAGACGAAGGCCAGCGTGATCATGAACGTCGCCAGCAGCCCGTTCATCGACATCGGCACCACGATGCCGACGAAGATGCGCCAGCTCGGCACATTGTCGACCATCGCGGCCTCCTCAACCTCGATCGGGATCGCTTCGAAGAAGTCGCGCATCAGCCAGACCACGATCGGCAACGAGAAGGCGACGTAGCACAGCGTGAGGCCGACATAGCTGTCGATCAGCTGGAAACCGAGCCGGCCGATCTCGCTGTAAAGCAGATACAGCGCGAACGCCGTGACGATCGGCGGGAACATGCGCTGGCTGACAAACCAGAACAGGATGTCCTCGTTGCCGAGGATCGGCCCGGGCAATGGCAGCCGGTTGATCGCGACGGCAATGCAGAGCGCGATCGGAAACGCGAGCAGCAGCGCCTGCGGCCGGGTGAAGCCGAACTGGTTGTTGAACACGAGGTAACCGCCGAGCGCGAGCAGAAAGAACGCCAGCCCAGAGCCAAGCCGAACCTTGAATTCAAACCGCACCAGCGCATAGGCCGCCATCGCGCCGATCGCGGTGGCGATCGCCGCCGCCGACAGGCCCACGATGGTCGAGTTCAGGAAGGTCCGGAAGAACTCGCCGCGGATGCCCTGATAGAGATCGATGAAGGGCTGCAAGGTCGGCGTGAAGTCGACGAACGGAATGTAAGTCGGCCCGCCGACGACGCCCGGCGGCGTCTTGAATGCGGTCACCACCACCCAATAAAGCGGAAACACCGTGATCAGGCACCAGGCGAGCACGCCGAGCGCGACCAGGCGGCGGCTCCATGGCGACAGTCCGGTTAGGCCCTGCCCGCTCATCGGCGTTTCTCCAGATGCGGCCGCAGCAGCGCCAGATAAGTCACGCCAATGATCGTGATCGCGATCAGGAACAGGAAACTCAGCGCCGACGTGTAGCCGAGATTGAACTTCTTGAAGCCCTCCTGATAGGCAAACAGCGTCAGCGTCTCGGTGTCCACGCCCGGTCCGCCGCCCGTCATCACGAACACCGTGTCCATGATCTTGTAGCTCTCGATCAGGCGAATGAAGACGACCGCGGCCGAGATCGGCAACAGCATCGGAAAGGTGATGCCCCAGAACTGCTGCCAGGCGCTGGCATTCTCGAGCTCGGCGGCCTCATAGACATCTTCGGGAAGCGTTTGCAGGCCGGCCAGCATCATCAGGATGACGAACGGGGTCCACTGCCAGACCTCGACCGCGATGATGCAGGCGAGTGCCCAATGTCCGTTGGTGAGAAACGGCAAATTGGCCAGGCCGAATTTCGACAGCAGTTGATTCAGCGGCCCCATCGTCGGGTTGAAGATCATGCGCGCCACCAGCGCGACCGCGACAGGCGCCAGCAGCATCGGCAGCAGCAGGGCGACGCGAAACAGCCGCTCGCCGGGCACGCGTGCATTCAGCGCCAGCGCGACGCCGAAGCCGATCGCGTATTGCAGCCCGACCGCGACGAAGGCGATCAGCGTCGTGGTGAAGATCGCGTTCCAGAACCGCGGCTCCTGTAACAGCGTCGTATAATTGCCGAGCCAGACCACGCGCGGCGGGATCGGCGGAATCAGCCGATAGCTCAGGAAGCTCGTGGTCAGCGAATAGATCAACGGAAAGATCGAGATCGCCAGCACGACGAGCACCGCCGGCCAGATGAAGACATGCTTGATCGGATCATTCCGCATCATCGCGCGATCACCCCCTCAGCAGCGCGTCGATCTCCGCGCGCTGCGGCATCGCGGGTGCCGTGCCCGGCCGGGTCACCGAGATTCCGGCGGTGGCCGAACCGAAGCGCGCGGCTTGAAGCGGATCGGCGCCGTCCGCGAGCGCTGCCGCAAAGCCGCCGACGAACGCATCGCCCGCACCGGTGGTCTCGACCACCTTGCCGGCGGCAAACGGCGGCACGTGCAGCGAACGATCCCGCGCATGAAACAGCGCGCCGCGCTCGCCGAGCGTGATCAGCGCGGTGCCGGCCCCCTTGGCCAACAAGGCATCGCCGGCCCGGCGCGCGCCGGCGAGATCGCTGACGGCGATGCCGGTCAACGCCTCGGCTTCGGTCTCGTTGGGGACGACATATTCGCAGAGCGCAAACAGGCTGCTATCGAACTTGAGCGCCGGCGCGGGATTGAACACCGTGATGCTGCCGGCCGCGCGCGCGATCTCGAGCCCCCTCAATGCGGCATCGACCGGCTGCTCGAGCTGAGTCACGAATACCCTGGAGTCGCGGATGGCATCCGCCACCGCATCGACGTCAGCCGGACTGATGCCGCCCGCCGCGCCCGGCACCACGATGATCGCGTTGTCGCCGCGCGTCTCGTGAACATAGATGAACGCCGCGCCGGTCGGCGCCTCCGCCGTTCTCGCCACGCGCGGCCGGATTCCCTCGGCCTCCCAGGTCTTGATCGCAAGCTCGCCGAAGGCATCGCTGCCGATCCGGGAGATGAAGCTCACGCTGGCGCCGGCCCGCGCCGCCGCGACGGCCTGGTTGGATCCCTTGCCGCCAGGCCCCATGGCGAATCCCGATCCGGCGATGGTCTCACCGATCGCCGGCATGTTGCCGGCACGGAACGCCAGGTCGACGACGAACACCCCGAGGACAGCGACGCCATGCTTGCCCATCTCATCACTCCCCGTCCGGCGCGATGACGCCCTTGCTGAGCAGGAAGCAACCGTAGAAGCGCCGCTCGCCCGTCGCGATCACGCAATAGGCCGCCTTGGCCTTCTCGTAGAAGGCATGGCGCTCGACGCCGACCAGCGGCCAGGAGCGTCCCTCGGCGCGATCGATCGCGGCCTGCACCTCGTTCTGCACGGGAGGCACCTCCTGCGGCTGCCCCACAATCTCCATGCGGATCGCGGCATCGTCGACGAAAGTATCGAGCGGCATCACCGAGAGAATGGCCTCGACCGCCTTGGCGGCGGTCACGTTGTCGATGCGGAGCAGTCTGCCGAGCGCGCTCTGGCGCGCGATCGAGTCGGCCGGAAAATTGGTGTCGCACACCACGAGGCGATCACCATGCCCCATCGCCCGCAGGGCATAGAGCACGTCGGCATTGAGCAGTGGATTGATGCCCTTGAGCATGTTGCGTCCCCTCCTTTGTCTTCCAAATCGCCGAACTCTTGTGGGTTCGGGCCCCAATCGATATCACCGCAAGGTGACGTCACTAGTCACCATACGGAATCCAGATGTTTTTTACTTGCACCGCATGGCGGAGCAGGATCGGTCCTTCGCTCGCAGCCCTGTCATACCAGTCGAGCGCGAGGCCGTGATCGACCAGCGTGCGCTTGAGATTGCCGATCGACAGCCGTTCCGCCGCAGCCGACGCGGCCTGCGATCCGAACACCCAGAGCGCGTCGACATCGTCATGCTCGGCAAGCACCTTGACCAGCTCGGCGCGGTCGCCGGTGACGATGTTGAGCACGCCACCAGGCACATCAGACGTCTCGAGCACCTGGTAGAAGTCGGTCGCTGCGAGCGGATGCCGCTCGCTCGGCACCGCGACGACCCGGTTGCCCATCGCGATCAATGGCGCGACCAGGCTGATGAAGGCGAGCAGCGGCGCCTCGTCAGGACAGGCGACACCGACCACGCCGATCGGCTCGTGCATCGCGAGCGCCACGCCGCGCAGCGGCGGCGCGTGGATGGATCCTTCAAACTTGTCGGCCCAGGCGCCATAGCTGAACAGCCGCTCGATGCTCGCATCGACCTCGATGCGTGCCTTGGCGGCCGATGCGCCGGTCATGTCGGCGAGACGCCGGGCGAACTCGCCGCCGCGTGCGGACAGATTCTCGGCAAGATAATAGAGGATCTGGGCACGGTTATGCGCCGTCGCCCGCGCCCACGACTCGGCAGCGCGCGCCGCCGCCACCGCATTGCGGATGTCCTTGCGATTGCCCTCGCCGGCCTCGCCGAGCCGCCGGCCCTTCGGCGAGAGCACCGCGCGCGAGTAGTTGCCGTCCGGACGCACCTGCTTGCCGCCGACGAACAGCTTTGCGGTTCGATCGATCGGCGGCACGTCGAACCCGGCGCTGACACCGGACGCCGCCGGAAGCGGCGGTGCCTTGGCCCGCGCCTTGCGCCCGCTCCAGGCCTTCGGCTTCAGATACTCATACATCCCCTCACGGCCGCCCTCGCGGCCAAAGCCGGACTCGCGATAGCCGCCGAAGCCGACGCTGGCGTCGAACAGATTGGTGGCGTTGACCCAGACCACGCCGGCCATGAGTTTCGGCGCGATGTCGAGCGCGAGCCCGATCGTCTCGCTCCACACGCTAGCGGCAAGGCCGTAGCGCGTGTTGTTGGCGAGCATCACGGCCTCGTCCGGCGTGCGGAACGTCATCGCCACCAGCACCGGGCCGAAGATCTCCTCGGTTGCAACCGTGGCGGACGGATGCACATTCCAAAGTAACGTCGGCGGATAGAAGCATCCTTCCGCAGGGATCGCGCCGGACGCCTGGTATTTCTCGGCGCCCTCCTTCACCCCTGTCTCGACCAGCGACTTGATCCGCTCGAGTTGCACCGGGGCGACCACCGCGCCCATGTCGATCGCCTTGTCGAGCGGCATGCCGACGCGCAGCGTCTCCATGCGGCGGATCAGGCGCCTGCGGAAGGTTTCGGCAATGCCCTCCTGCAAGAGCAGCCGCGAGCCGGCACAGCAGACCTGGCCCTGGTTGAACCAGATCGCATCGACCACGCCTTCCACCGCGCCGTCGATATCGGCATCGTCGAACACGATGAACGGCGACTTGCCGCCGAGCTCGAGCGTCAGCGATTTGCCGGTGCCCGCGGTGGACTGACGGATCAGTCGCCCGACCTCGGTCGAGCCGGTGAAGGCGATCTTGTCGACGGGACTTTCGACCAGCAGCGCGCCGGTGGCGCCATCGCCGGTCACGACGTTCAGCACGCCCCGCGGCAGGCCGGCTTCGGCAGATAGTTCGGCGAACAACAATGCGGTAAGCGAGGTGAATTCCGCCGGCTTCAGCACCACCGTATTGCCCGCGGCCAGCGCCGGCGCGATCTTCCAGGCCAGCATCAGCAGCGGGAAATTCCACGGGATGATCTGCCCGATCACCCCGATCGGCACCTGGTCGGCGAATTCCCGCTCCTGCAACTGCGCCCAGCCGGCGTGATAGTAGAAATGGCGCGCGGCGAGCGGCACGTCGAGATCGCGGGTCTCCCGGATCGGCTTGCCGTTGTCGATCGCCTCCAGCACGGCGAACAGGCGGGCGTGACGCTGGAGCATGCGCGCCAGCGCATAGAGATGACGCGCGCGGCCGTGACCGCCGAGCTTGGCCCATGCAGCCTGCGCGGTGCGCGCGGCACTGACCGCAGCCTCGACGTCGGCAGCAGCACCCTGTGCGATCCGCGCCAGCACCTTGCCGGTCGCGGGCTCGCTCGTCGTGAGATACTTGCCCGCATGCGGCGCGATAAACTTGCCGGCAATGAAATGGCCGAACGTGGCGCCGTGCCGCGCCAGCCAGGCGCGCGCCTCGCCGTCCGCCTCGGGCGCGGGGCCATACTCCATGGTCTCGAAATAATTTGCGACGCTCATCTCATCCCACGGGGTGGCGGTTGAAGGCCGAGTAGTGGCCGGTCACGTGATGCTCGAGCTGCCGCTCGATATCGGCAAGCAGGCTGGAGGCGCCGATCCGGAACAGGTCGGGCTCGAGCCAGTCGCGTCCCAATTCCTCTTTCATCAGGAACTGGTAATTGAGCACGTCCTTGGCCGTCGAGATTCCACCAGCCGGCTTGAAGCCGATCTTGTAGCCGGTGCGCTCCTGATAGACGCGGATCATCCGCAGCATCGCCAGCGTCACCGGCAGCGTCGCGTTCACGCCTTCCTTGCCGGTCGAGGTCTTGATGAAGTCGGCGCCGGCCATCATGCAGACCATCGATGCCTTGGCGACATTGCGCAGCGTCTTGAGGTCACCGGTGGCCAGGATCGTCTTCAGATGCGCGTTGTCGCAAACGGCGCGGAAATCCCGGACTTCGGCGTAAAGCGCCCGCCAATCGCCAGTCAGCACGTGCTCGCGCGTGATGACGATGTCGATCTCCTGCGCGCCGTCGCGCACCGACGCCTCGATCTCCTTCAGCTTCAGTTCATGAGGGACGAGTCCCGCCGGGAATCCGGTCGAGACCGCAGCAACCGGAATGCCGGATCCATCGAGCGCTTCGACAGCCGCGCCGACGAACCGATGGTAGACGCAGACCGCACCGGTATGCAGTTCACGTCCGGCAAAGCCGAGCTTCTCGACAATATCGGCGCGCAGCGGCGCCTTGGCCTTGGCGCAGAGGCGCTTCACCCGTTCGGCCGTATCGTCGCCGTTGAGCGTCGTCAGGTCGATGCAGGTGATCGCCTTGAGCAGCCACGCCGCCTGCGCGTCCTTCTTGACCGTGCGCCGGCCCGGCAGGCTCGCGACCCGCCGTTCGGCGGCCGACAGATTGATCCTGATGTCGTCGACCCAATCCATCTCGAGCGCGCGGCCGCTGTTGCGCGGGAGCTGATGCTCTCCGCCAGGGGCGTGCGACTGCGCGGCGAATGCGGACGGATTCTGCATGAAGACGCTCTGCGTCATGGCGGCGCCTCGGCTCCTAGCGACTTGGGGTCCTCTTGGGGTCCTAGCGAATCGACGAGATCGCCAGATAGACTGAATGTGCTGATCGCAACATGTGATCCTCCCCTGAACTCGCTGCTGGGTTCACCGGTTGCCGAGGACGATACCGTCCCGGCACCAGACCAGCCCGGTCGACCTGATGTTATTATTGTAACAAAACGACGTTGATAAACTCACAACATTGTAAGATCATTGTCAATCGGATAAGCAAGCTCGGCGACAAAATGGCTGACATCTCGAACGCACGACCAAACGAAACACGCGTCCAGCGCCTGCAAAGGCTGCGCCGGGCCGTCGAATCGAGCGGTACGCTGCACCTGAAGGACGCCGCCGAGCTCCTCAAGGTGTCCGAAATGACGGTGCGCCGCGACCTTGCCGGCCCGGAGGCGACCCTCGCCCTGCTCGGCGGCTACGTCGTCAATGCGGCGTCGCCGACCGGCATCAAGTACACGTTCGAGCAGGAGATCGACCAGCACACCCAGGACAAGCGTCTCGCCTGTCGCGCTGCGGCCGCCTCGATCAAGGCAGGCGACACGATCTTCATCGACTGCGGCACCACGATGCAGTCGCTGGCGGATTGCCTGCCCGAGGACCTGCCGCTCTCGGTGATCTGCTATTCGATGAACGTCGCGTCGATCGTGACGCACCGGCCCGGCACGCAGGTGATGCTGATGGGCGGGCTCTATCATCCCTCGTCGCAATCCTTTGCGTCGGACGACGGGCTGTCCTACCTGCGCCGGCTTGGGATCAACAAGGCGTTCATTTCCGCCGGCGGCGTGCACTGGACCCGCGGCGCGAGCTGCTCGAATTTTCACGAGGTCGCCGTCAAGCAGGCCGTGATCGAGACCGCGATGGAGAGCACCCTGGTGATCGACGCGAGCAAGCTCGGCAGTCTCAAGTCGGCATTCTTCTCCGATATCGGCGCGTTCTCGCGGATCATCGTCGGCGGCGCGGCGTCGTCGGACATGCGCAAGCACTTCCGCAGCCTTCCGGTCGAGTACGTAACCAGCGCCATCTGACCCGGGCGGGGGCTGGCTCGCCCGGGTCAGCTTCGTCCACGATGCACGCCGTTGCGACACCGCGCATCGCGGGCCAAAGATCAGTTACAGGCAGGCTTCGCCTTGTTGCAGGCGTCGGTCAGTTCGGACGGCGGCTCCTTCTTGAACACCGTCTTGTAGGATTCCAGCACGTTCGACTGCGTCACCGGCAGCGACTGCACGCCGACCCAGGCCGGCGTTTCCTTGCCAAGCAGTGCGTTCATCATGGCCATCGCCTCCGCTACGCCCTGGTCATAGGGACGCTGCGACCCGGTCGCCTTCAAGGGGCCACCCTTGGCGATCTCGATCGCCGATTGCAGGCCGAGATCGACGGTCGTGACCGGAATGTCGATGCCCTGCGCGCGCATCGAGCTCAGCGTATCGAGCGCCGGCTGGTCCCAGACCGCGAACACGCCCTTGACGTCGGGATTGCCGGTGAGGAAGTCGCCCGCGATCTGCGACACTTTCGGTGGATCGGTGAAGTCGACTTGCTTCATCTTGATGTCGGGCCGGTTCTTCTGCATCCACTCGCGAACGCCCTTGGTGCGCTCGTTGGTGCTGAAATAGTCGACGCCGAAATTGACGAGACCGATGGTTGCGCCCTGCGCCATGCAGGACGCCAGGATCTGCGCCGCGATCTGCCCGTTGCCGAGATTGTCCGCCGAAATCATCGAGGCATACTCCTCGGGATGCTTCAGGCCAGTCGGAATGCTGTCCATCAGCACCAGCTTGATGCCGGCCTTGGCGACCTTCTTGTAGGTCGGCGCGGTCGCGGTGAAATCGACCGGGATCGAGATGATGCCGTCCGGATGCTGCTGGATGGTGTTCTCGATGTCGGCGATCTGCTTGTCCACCTGATATTCAGCGGAGGCTACGCCCGTCACGGTCACGCCGTACTTCTTCAGCGTGTCGGTGATGCCCTGGATCTGCAGTTGCGCCCAGTCGAGGTTGACGGTCTGCATCGAGATGCCGACCTTGAAATGCTTCTCCCTGACCTTGGCGGCTTCGGCATCCGACAGCGCCAGCACCTCGGGCGACGCGGCCTTCTCGCCATGCGGCCCCTGGCCGACGATCGACTTCGGTCCAAGCGTCGCGAGGTCGACGCCCTTGACGCAGGTTGCCGGCACTTCGGCGCGGGCCGAGGGCGCGATCGAGATGGCCGCTGCCGCGATCAGCACGGTCAATGGCAGGGTTTGTCGCAAGATTGGCTTCATTGTTTCCTCCCGTGTTTGGTCGCCGATTGACCGGAGGCCGGCGACCTTGCCCCTACACTTTCCAGATCGTGCTCTAGCGTTTCGTGAAGGCGACCGCGGCCACGATGATCGCCCCCTTGATGACGAGTTGCATCGGCGAGCTGACACCAAGCAGCACGAGGCCATTGTTGAGCGTGCCGATGATGAGGCTGCCGAACAGCGTTCCCAGGATGTAACCGCGGCCACCGAACAGGCTGCAACCACCGAGGATCACCGCCGCGATGACGTCGAGCTCCATGCCCTGTACGACGTCGGGCCGTGCGGCATGGGAGCGCGCGGACAGTACCAGCGCCGCGAGCCCGGCCAGCGCGCCGGTCAGCACGAAGGCCGCGGTCGTCACCCATTTGGTGTTGATGCCGGAATAGAGCGCTGCGGTCGGATTGCCGCCGACCGCATAGATGCGGCGACCGAACACATTGTAGTGCAGCAGCAGGACGCCGACGATCATCGCCGCCAGCGTCCAGGCGATCGGGACCGGAATGCCCAGGAAGGTGCCTTCGCCGAAGATCGCGAAATAGGTCTCGTTGGTGATGATGACGGGCTTGGTGTTGGTC
The DNA here is from genome assembly GCF_002831585.1 of Bradyrhizobium sp. SK17. GTDB lineage: Bacteria > Pseudomonadota > Alphaproteobacteria > Rhizobiales > Xanthobacteraceae > Bradyrhizobium. The sequence goes on from NZ_CP025113.1 coordinate 6,318,196, forward strand.
ACCATCATCGCCAGTCCGCGCGCCATGCTCAGCGACCCAAGCGTCACCAGGAAAGACGGGATCGAGAGCTGCGTGGTCAGGATGCCATTCAGCAGCCCGACCAGCGCGCCGGTGCCGAGCCCGGCGACGGCGCCAACGATCCAACTGTTGTAGATCTGGCTCATCGCCAGCGCGGCAGCCATTCCAGACAGCGCCAACGTCGATGCGACCGAGAGATCGATCTGACGTGCGATGATGACGAACGTCATGCCGACCGCGATGATCGACACCAGCGTGGTCTGGCGTCCGATATTCAGGAAATTGTCGACCGAGAGGAACCAGGGCGACGACAGGCTGAACACGACCAGCAGCACCACGAAGGCGATGTACAGCATGTAAGGCCGCTCGCCGCGCAGCAGGTTCTGCATGAGCTTGCGGCGTCGATCGGATCGGGTCGGCGAAGCAACGATATTCGGCGCGGTCAGTTCGGTCATGCGGGTAGCTCTTGCAATTGGCCTTGTCCGGAAGCCTGATAGATCTGAAGGAGATGATGAAGCTCTTCGGCATCGTCGATTTCCCCGCGCACCAGCGTCTGGGCGACGCATCCGTCGACGACCACCGAGATGCGGTCGCAGAGCTCGATCAGCTCGACGAGATCCGACGAGACGATGAGGACGCCGGTGCCGTCGCGGGCGGCATTGCGGATCACACCGTAGATTTCCTCGCGGGCGCCGACGTCGACGCCGACGGTCGGTTCGTCCAGCAGCAGCACGCGCGGCCGCGGCTCATTCCATTTTCCGAACACGACCTTCTGCTGGTTGCCGCCGGACAATGTCCTGACCAGGCTGGATGTGCCCTGCGCCTTCACAGACAGCCTGGCGACCGCAGCCTCCGCACGCCGGGCGGCAGCGCTGCGCTGCATGAAGCCCCAGCGCGAGAAATGCGGAATTCGCGGCAGGGTGATGTTGCGCTCGATCGAATGGTCCAGCACCAGGCCCTGCACGTGGCGGTCTTCCGGCACCAGCGCGACGCCGTGCTCGATCGCGTCGGCCGGGCTCTTCGGCAGCCAAGACCGACCCTCGATCTCGCATCTGCCGCTCTGCATCGGCCGAAGCCCGAATATCGTCTCCAGAATTTCCGTGCGCCCGCTCCCGATCAATCCGGCGAGACCATGGATCTCTCCCTGCATCACCGACAATTCGACGGCGGACAGCCGGTCGTTGGACACGCCTGACAGCGACAGCGCGGGCGCTGGATTGAGCGGACGCGTTGCCGCGCGCTCGGTACGCGACGCGGCCGGCGTCAATCGATCGGTGCCGATGATGGCGTTCACCAGCCGCTTCATGTCGGTATCGGCGGTGACGAACGTCCCGGCGTTGGCACCATCGCGGAGCACGGTGACACGCTGCGAGACTTCGAAGACCTCGTTGAGCCGATGGGTCACGTAGATCACGCCGACGCCGCGGCGCGTCGCCTTCCCGATCGCATCGAACAGAATGCGGACTTCATCCGAGGTCAGCGAGGATGTCGGCTCATCGAGGATCAACAGCCGTACCTCGCCCATCAACGCCTTGGCGATCTCCGTCATCTGGCGGTAGGCGAAGGGCAGCGAACCGACCGCCGCCCGCGTATCGAGGGGAATATCGAGCTCGCCCAGGAACGCTTCGGCCCTGGCGACCAGTTCGCGCTTCCGGACAAAGCCGAACCGCGCGCGCGGCTCGCGGCCGAGCAGCAGATTGTCGGCGACGCTGAGCGACTCGACGAGACTGAGATCCTGATAGACGACGGCGATCCCGGCCTCGCGCGATCTTGCCGGGCTGTCGAACGCCACCGGTCGGCCGGCGATCTCGATGCTGCCGCTGTCGGCCGCATGAACACCGCTGAGGATCTTGATCAGCGTGGATTTTCCGGCCCCGTTCTCGCCCAGCAGCGCGTGCACCTCGCCGGGACGGACCTCGAGATTGACGTCGCGCAGCGCCCGCACGCCGCCAAAGCGCTTGTTGACGCCGCCGACCATCAACAGCGACGTCGACGGCCGAGGCCCTGCCGCGATCGAACCGGACAATTCCACTTCCCTCCCGTCAGCCGCGCGACCCGCTGATGCGATGATGACATCGTGTTATTTTTACAACTTATTGTGTTATAATTCTATCACCTTGGAGACCCTGTCAATGGGAGATCGCGCTGCCGGGCGCTCGAATTCGGGCAAGGTCGCTATTCAGCGGCGCGGAAAGAGCCGGTCCTGCTCAGGACATGAGTGATCCAATCCGCACGGGGATCGCCACTGCCGCTGCTGCAATCACGCAGCGCGGGGTCGGGTCGGCGAGCCGCCCCGACCGCACCACATCTGAAATCTCCGCCTGCGGCACGCAGCGGTGCAAGGGCGGAGCGGCGGCTTCGCGAAGGTTCACCGCGGTGAACGGTGCAGTCATCGCGAATGTCCGCACAATTCAGGCACGGAATGGTCCGACGCGCGCATCGCGCTCATCGGCGATCGACGGCTCGATGGCAGGTTGCAAGCCATCGCGATCAGAAGATCCCCCGCCTCCCGCGCGGCCGCTTTTCCGCTTTCCGCAAACAATAGTCTCCCTCGCCTGCCCCGAACCGCGTATACAGGGGATCATCGAATCTATTTGAATGCCCATTTGATTTACCACTGTTGCGGCTGTCGGCATTTTGCATTCCACCGACCGCCTTGCACATCGATTGCAACGGCTGGCGAGGGCGACTAGGAAGCTTTCATGAGCAACGATTCTGACCAGGCATGGCAAGGCCATTCGCCGTCAACTCCCTTGGCCACGCCCCGCCGCCGTTGGCCATGGGTCCTGCTGTTGTTGATCGTCCTTGGCCTCGCAGGCGCGGGCGCCGTCTACGCCTGGCCCGAAATTGCGATGGTGGTCCCCTCTCTCGGCCGGGAGGCGGCAGGCAAGGACACGGCCGCGGGCGACAAGGAGGCGCTGCCGGACCTGCTCGCGAGCCACCAGAAGGTTGAAGCAGATCTCGCCACACTCGGCCGGGCGGTCGCGGACCAGCAGGAGCAGTTGAAGACGATCGTCGACCAACTGGCTGCCCTGACCTCGAAAGTCGACGCACTGCAACGTTCCGCTCCGGCCATGGCGCCGGCGGCACCGGTCGCCGCCGAGCCGCAGCGCCCCCCTGTCGCGCAGGCCGCCCCGAAGCCGAGGAAACCGCCGGCCGCTCGCGCCCCGAAGCCGGCAGGCCCGATTTCGACCGGCGGCGCTCCGCTCAACTAGCGCCTTTCCCGTTCCGATGGAATCGGAGGGCTACGACACAGGACATCGAAGCAGGCTCCAAGAGCCAACCCGAATTACCCGGATTTGTTCTTAAAGGCTGCGATACGTTCCTGCATATCGGGGCCACGGCCCCGGCTCTCCAGGATTTCCCATTGCAGGCCCGCGTCGAGCGGCAGGCCGTCCGTTGCATCAAGCAGGCTCTTGTTCGCGGCGTGGGAAAACGCCGAGTTCTGCGCGATGCGCTCTGCGAGCGATTGGATCTCCGCGTCGAAACGATCGATCGGGACAATAAATTCAGCCAACCCGATGCGCACGGCCTCGGACGCGTCGATCATGTCAGCGGTGAACATCAGTCGTTTGGCGGTTGCGACGCCTACGCGCCGCGGTAGGCGCTGGCTCATGCCCCAGACTGGCGTCAGGGCCCACTTCGCGTGGGTATCGCCAAAGCGGGCGTTGTCGGCGGCGACAATGAAATCGCAAGCCAAAGCCACTTCTAGCGCCCCGGTGTAGCAATGACCATGCACGGCGGCGACCACCGGCTTCGGCAACCTCTCCAGTAACCGCAGCGTCTCGCTATGCCATCCCTTTGAAGGAGGCTTCTCGCCGGCGCCGATATCCGCGAGGTCGTGTCCGGCCGAGAAGCATTTCCCGGCGCCTCGCAACACCACGCAGCGAATGCGTTCATCATCACCGAGAGCGGCGACGTGCTCTCGCAGCTCCCTGAAAAGGTCGACCGTCAGCGCGTTCAGCTTGTCGGGCCGATTCAGCGTGAGCTGTGCCCAGCCATCATGGTCATCGCGCATGACAAGCGCATCAGCATTCGAAGCGCTGGGATTCATCTGGCATTCTCCGGTGCAAATTCAAAAGCTCGGTCCGCGGCCATTGAACGGTAGCTGTCCACCATCCTGAAGCCGACCACGAACATCCTGACCGAACCACCCCGGAGGTTCAATAGATTCAGTCCGGAAGCCGTGCTCGATCGCGAGCATCATGCGCCGGCCACAGCCGGAGTGAGAGGCACTCCGGCTGTGGCCGACAACGCGGCCTTCGGAGCTCAAGCCGCCTTCGCAGCCTTGTCCACTGGCGCCGTTTCCATGGCGCGCATGTAGAGATCGAGCAGCGATTCGCGCTCGTCGCGTTCGTCCTGATCCTGCTTTCGCAGCTTGACGATCTCCTTGAGGATCTTGACGTCGAAGCCTTCGCCCTTGGCTTCCGAAAACACTTCCTTCTTCTGCTCGTTCAGTTCCAGTAGTTCCGCGTCCAGATTCTCGATCCGTTCGATGAAGGAACGAATTTTTCCGCCGGGAATGGTGATGTCAGACATGGTGCCTCTTTGCTGAATGAGGTCGTGAAATTGAAAGCAAAGTGATAACCAATGTCTTAAGCTGCGGGTCTGCTGTCGCGATCAGCCCGCGCGGAGACGTACCGTTCTCTTGGCATCGTCGATGCGATCAGCCAGCGATCGACAAGACCTTGCGACCTGTCAGGAAGCGCTAGACGCACCAGCGCGACTGTCACAAATCCAGCGGTTGGACGGCAATTGTCACAGTTTACGGCGGCATTTGTTCGCCGCCTAATCGATCAATCGCTGCACGATCGACGACCGTGGCAAAGCCCGCGGCCGGTTCCGGCTACGCAGCCAGCCCATGCCCATCCAGAAACCGGGGCCACACCGATGGGAAAGTCGCGCAGGAAACGACAGATGAAATCCGAGAAGGCGGAGCTTCGGAGATTCGAGCGGTTCGCGAAAGCGGGACACGAGGCCGGCCTCCTCGTCAGCTGGGATTGCTATGTCCGCTACTTCAAGAATCCGTCTCTCAAGTGTGGTCCGGTTCGGCGGCGGCGAGCTGCGATCTGGCCAGACGCCGCGGTTTGACCACACGCGAGAGCGGCAGAAGGATCGTGAAACAGGACCCCTCGTCCTCCTTGCTCTCGACGCCGACGCTTCCGCCATGCAGCTCGGCAACGATCTTGACCAGATAGAGGCCGACGCCGGTGCCGACGATTCCGGACACATTGCTGCCGCGCGTGTAACGGTCGAACACGCTCGCAATGTCTTTCCTGGGAATGCCCATGCCATGGTCGCGGACGACGATCGCGACATGGTCGCCTTCGATTGCAACGGCGACTTCGATCAGGCTGCCGTCGGGAGAATACTTCAGGGCATTGGAGATCAGGTTCCCGAACATCTGGAACAGCAGCTTGGCATCGCCGAGCACTGGCAGCGACGTGGCGCCAAGCGCCTGATGGATGTTTGCCTGCGCAGCGACATCGCGATGGAGCTGGCAGACCTCATCGAGGATCACGCGAAGGTCGATCTCGACAGGGTGGAAGTAAAGCTGGGTATCGCCATCGACGAGGCGCGAGGAGTTGAGCAGCTTGTCGATCACCGTGGTCATCCGCAGCACCGCCTTGCGGATCTTGCCGGCGCGCTCGGCGATCTCCGCGCCCGTCGTCACCTGACTGGTCTTGGCCAGACGCTGCGCCTGCGCGTCGATCACGGTCAGCGGCGTGCGGAATTCGTGCGAGGCCATCGACACGAAATCCTGCTGTAGCTGGTTCAGCCGCTGCTCCTGTGCCAGCCGTTCCTCCAGCATGGTTGCCTGCTGCGACAGCGAACGCTGGCTCAGCATCAGCTCGATCGCATTGGTGCGAAACACGACGAGCGCGCGGGCCATTTCGCCGATCTCGTCGATCCGCTCCGCCCCGCGAATTTCGATGTCGGTGTCGTTGCCCGCGAGCTGGCGCATGCCGCCGGCAAGTTCCAGCAGCGGCTTCGAGACGTAGCGCTTCACGTAGAACAGCGCCGCCATGATCAGGACCGCTGCAATACCCATCGCGACGAGGATCAGCGCGCGCGAATTCCTGTATGCGGCGTCGGCCTCGTCGCTGGCGGCGGCCGCGCTTGCGACGTTGAGACGGGTGACGCGGTCCAGCGCATCACTGCTCGCGTCGAAGGTGGATTGCGAGGTCGTCCGGTAAAGGTTGACGGCTTCCGACACCTGTCCGGTCTCGTAGAGCTCGAGGACCTCGTCCACGATGCCGCGATAGGCCGTCCAGCCTTCCTTGAATTTGGCGTAGAGCTCGGCCGCAGCCGGCAACTTGCGGAGACTTTCGTAGTCCTTCTCGGCCTGCTCGACGGCCCGCCCGAGGCTCTCGATCTCCTTCTTGCTCGACCCCGCCTCGTGGCTCGCGGACAACAGATAACGCCCCTCCGCGGCGCGGAAGTCCGACGTGAAGTTGTTGAGGTCCCCGATCGCGCGCGTGCTGGGCAGCCAGACGTCCCGGACGTCCGCCGACGCCCGGTTGAACTCGCCCAGACGTTCGATGCTGAACAGGCCCAACGCCGTGATCAGCAGGAAAAAGAACAGAAATACCAGGGAAAGGAGGTAGTTGAGCGAACGCCTGCGCATCATGTGACCCTGGGTGCGATCACCGGCTCTGCGGCCAATCCATCCGAACTTGTGGGAATTTCATCACAGGCTTTCACGCATGGCCGCTACTGTGATTTATCACATTTGCCTCGTTCCGGGATACATTTTAAGGCTGCGGCGAGCCTGTTCGAGCTGTTCCGGGCCAGAGGCGAAGTATGGCGGACACCAAGAAGAAGATTCTGTGCATCGAGGACGATCGCGAGACCGCAGCCCTGATCGCCGAGGAGCTGCTCGAGCGCGGTTTCGAGGTCACCCTGGCCTATGACGGCGGGGAAGGCTTTGCCGCCATCTTCAAGACGATGCCCGACCTGGTGCTGAGCGACATCAACATGCGGGTGATGTCGGGCTTCGAAGTGCTCGAGCACTTGACCAAGATCGCGCCCCGCTTCAACAACATGCCCTTCGTCTTCCTCACCGCCCTGACCGATCGCCGCAACGAGTTGAAGGGACGCGAGCTCGGCGCCGACGACTATGTCACCAAGCCGATCGATTTCGATATCCTGGCGTCGATCATCAACGCACGGCTATCGCACGTCGCGCGAACCGATGTCTGGGCCAAGGAGGCGCAGTTGAACGACCGCGAGATCGAGACCCTGACCTGGGTGGCGCGCGGCAAGACCTCGGCCGAAATCGCCAAGATCGTCGGACTGAGCAAGCGGACGGTCGATTTTCACGTCGACAACGCGCGGATCAAGCTCGGGGTCGCGACCCGGACGCAGGCCGCGATCAAGGCAGTCACGGGGCGGCTGATCGAGCCTTGAGCTGCCGATCCCGATCCAGTGATCGCGGCATTCACGGCGGTTGCTTCCCCCTCGTCCCGCTCGCCTGTCCGCCTGCCTGTCGGACTGACACGAGCCGCTCGACATATTCGGTGGCGGTGGCCGGAAGCCAATCGCCGCCGATCTTGCGCAGTTCGTCCGAGGAGGCAGCTGGGGCCGTGATGTCGTCCAGTAACTGTGCGTAGGCATAGAGCGCCCGCACCTCGACATGCCGGGTGCTCTCGGCAAGCTTCCGGAGAATCCTGGCGGCAGTCAGATTGCCTTTCCGCAACGACGCATCGGCGGCGCATTCCAGTTCGAGACGGAGGATTTCACGGATCTTCTCCTGATGCCCCCGCTCCATCGCCGGCGACGTCGTTCCGGATTGTTGGTTAGGCACGACCGACCTCCTCCGCGACGAAGCCCCGCTCATTGCCGATCACCCGATCGATACATTGGTTCATTGCCGGATCTTCAGGGATGCCTGGGCGAGAAGCTGCTCCCGCTGAGGGCGCCGGTGGCGCCCTTCGGCAAGCTGCCCACCGCCGCAGTCCTTGCGGCAGGTCGCATCAGGTCCGTTCCGCTGATGCCCGGCGTGCCGACGCCAGCCGATGCGGAAGGGCTTGGCGCGCGGGTGGCTGACGGCACCTTCGCGGACGGGAGGCCGGCTCCCTGCTTGATCGCTGCCGCGGCGCCAGCCGGGGACGCTACGGCCACCGCGTTCGCAGCCGGGACCTGCGGCTTGCCGACCGGCCGCGGCTTCGCGGCAACCGCAGCGGGAGCAGCGACCGGCAACCTGACGGGGCTGATTGGCGTCGCGCCTTTTGCGCTCTTGCCCTTTGGGGCAAACGCCGTGTCGACGTCAACGCTGCCACCTTTCGCGCTCCCCCTGTCGGGTTTCGCCGCATCGCCTGTCGACGCGGTGCCTGAGCCGCCGGTCGGCGACGCCGAACCGCCGCCTGCGGAGGTCCCACCGCCGCCCTGACCGGAGCCCGAGGCCGCCGTCGTCGCTCCGCCGGCGTCCTGCGCGATAGCCGGCTCAGTCATTGTCAGGGCCAGTATGATCAACAGGGATGAACTCGCTCTCATGACGATCTCCTCAAGCCACACGACAGCGCCACCCGATCACTCGGCCGGCGCCAGGTTCTGCGCGCCGCCTGCGCCCTCCGCCTCGCCCTCGCGGCCGAGGAACATCATCCGAAGCGCCGGCACGACCACGAGCAGCATGATCGGCCCGATCAGCATGCCGCCGACCACGACGGTTGCCAGCGGGCGCTGCACCTGGCTGCCAATTCCCGACGAGATCGCCGCGGGCAGCAGGCCGATGCAGGCCGACATCGCAGTCATCAGCATCGGCCGCATGCGCTGGGTCGCCGCATGGAACATCGCCTCGACCCGCGGCATGCCGCCGGCCAGAACCTGGTTGTAGTAGGTGATCATCAGGATCCCATCCATCACCGACACGCCGAACAGCGAGACGAAGCCGATCGCGGCCGAGATGCTGAAGTCGAGGCCGGACACGTAAAGCGCGACGATGCCGCCGGCGATGGCAAAGGGAATGCCGGCCAGGGCCAGCAGGCTGTCCCGCAACGAGTTGAACAGGCCGTAGAGCAGCACAAGGATGATCAGCAGGCTGATCGGCACCACGAATTCCAGCCGCTTCTTGGCGAGTTCGAGATCCTCGAACTCACCGGCCCAGACGATGCGATAGCCGACCGGCAGCGCGACGTTCTTTGCGATCCGCTCCTGCGCTTCCGCGACCGTGCCGCCGAGGTCGCGGCCACGGACGCTGAACTTGATGGGAAGGAAGCGCGTGCTGGTCTCGTGATAGATGTAGGAGGCACCGGTATCGAGCGAGATGGTGGCGAGCTCGCGCAGCGGGATATAGGCGTTGGCGCCGCTCGCCGTGCTGTAGCCGACCTTGATGTCACCGACCGATTCGAGGCTGTCGCGGTAGTCGTGATCGAGACGGACGGAGACCGGGAATTGACGATCGCCCTCGAGCAGCGTCGTCGCCTGGGTGCCGCCAAGCGCCGCCTGCACCACCGTGTTGACGTCGCCGGTGTTGAGCCCGTATCGCATGGTCTTCTCGCGATCGATCTTGATGTTGAGATTGGGCTGGCCGAGCACGTGGAAGACGCCGAGATCGGTCACGCCGCGGACCTTCTCCATCTCGGCCTGGACCTGGGTGGCCAACTGCTCGAGGACGGCGAGATTGGGCCCGAGGATCTTGACCGAATTGGCGCCCTTCACGCCGGAGATCGCCTCCTCGATGTTGTCCTGGATGTACTGCGAGAAGTTGAACACCGCTCCCGGCAAGGCGTCGGTGAACTCCCTGTTCAGCTCCTCGATCAGCTTCTCCTTGGTATAACCGGTCGGCCATTGGTCGAACGGCTTGAGCGGCGCGAATATCTCGACATTGGAGAACGGCGAGGCGTCGCTCCCGTTGTCGGGGCGGCCATGCTGGGTGACCGCCGTGATCACCTCCGGATGCGTGAGCAGGATTTCGCGCAGCCGCGCCGTCGCGGGCGTGCCGGCATCGAGGCCGAGCGACGGCGGCATCGCCACGCGGATCCAGAGATTTCCCTCCTCGAGATGCGGAAGGAATTCGCTGCCGAGCCGCGTTCCCATCAATCCGATCAGCCCGAGGAAAACCAGGCCGACCAGGACCATGGTCTTGCGGTGAGCCAGCGACCAGTGCAGCACCGGCTCGTAAATCTTGCGCAGGACGCGAACCAGGATGGTCTCGGCCTCGTGCACCTGGTCAGGCAGCAGGTAAGAGGCAAGAACCGGCGTCACCGTGAACGTCGCGATCAACGCGCCGGCCAGCGCATAGGCGTAGGTACGCGCCATCGGTCCGAAGATCTGCCCCTCCACGCCCTGCATGGTGAAAAGTGGCACGAAGGCCGCAACCGTGATCAGCGCGGAAAACAGGATCGCCATGTCGACCTGCAACGCGCTGGCAAGGATCAGCCGCAACCGGTCGGTCCAGACATTGGTGGCGCCGATCCGCTCGCGGGTCGGATCGTCGCCCCACCTTCCATCGGCGAGATAGCCGAGGGTTTCCTGCCGCTGTTCCGGCCGCTGCTGGAAATTGCGGAACACGTTCTCGACCAGGATGACCGCCGAATCCACGATGATGCCGAAGTCGACGGCGCCGACCGACAACAGATTGGCGTCCTCACCCATCAGCACCAGCATGATGACGCTGAAGAACAGTGCGAACGGAATGTTAACGCCGACGATGATGGCGCTGCGCAGATTGCCGAGGAATATCCATTGAATCAGGAATACCAGCGCGCAGCCGAAGACGAGGTTGTGGACCACGGTACGGGTCGTCACCGACACCAGCGTACTCCGATCATAGTAGGGCACGAGCTTGACGCCGGGCGGCAAGGTGCCGTCGCGGTTCATCTGTTCGACCACGGCTTGCACTTTCGGCAACACGTCGTTGGTGTGCAATGTGCGATTCATGACGACGATGGACAGCGCCACGTCGTCCTCATGGTCGCGGCCGGCGATGCCGAGCCGCGGCACGAACCCGACTGCGACCTTGGCGACGTCCTTGATCGTGACCGGCACGCCGTTGAGCTGCGTCAGCACGATGTTTTCGACATCCTGGGTCCGATAGCCCTGCGTCAGGTCGTCGGTGCCGCCGGAATCGATCAACCCGAGGCCGCGAATGTTGACCGATTGCTGGCCGACCGTGATCTCGCGGCCGCCGACATTGATGTTGGAATTGCCGAGCGCCGTGATGATCTGCGGGATCGTGATGCTGTAGGCGTCGAGCTTGTGGAGGTCGACGTCGACATTGTACTGCTTGGTGGTGCCGCCCCACGAATTGACCTGAACGACGCCGGGCACCGAGAACAGCCGGCGCAACACCACCCAGTCCTGCACCGTGCGCAGGTTGGTCAATCCGAAATGCGGCGGTCCGACGATCTGATAGCGGAAAATCTCACCAGTCAGGCTCGATTGCTGGATCTGCGGAACCTGGTTCTGCGGCAGCGTGACGTTCTGCTGCAAGCTCAGCGCGGCTTGCGTATAGGCCGCGTAATAGTCGATCCCGTATTTGAACGTGACGCGGACGAAGGTCAGCCCGTAGAACGAGGTCGAACGGATATTCTCGACGCCCGGCGTCGGATAAAGCCCGATCTCCATCGGTACGGTATAGTAGCGCTCCATTTCCTCGGCCGAGAGGCCCGGAGCCTGCGCCGTGATCTCGAGAATGACCGGTGCCGGATTGGGGTAAGCCTCGATGTTGAGTTTCTGGAACGCCAGAAAGCCGGCGCCGATGAATACGAGCAGCCCGAGCAGCACGATCGCGCGGCGCGCCAGACCAAATGTCAGAATTCCCTTGAGCACCGCAGGCCTCTTCCTATGTCTTCCGTCCGCGTATTGTGGGCAGCAATTCAGTGCGGGCGGCGCTAGCCGCCGGCCTGCCCGATCGCCAGCATGTTGCTCAGGAACAGCGCGCCATCGGTGGCAACGAGTTCGCCCGGCTGAAGGCCTTCGAGGACCTGACGCATCCCGTCCTTCTGATCCCCAGTCTTCACGATGCGCTGCATGAAGCGCTTGCGGTCCGTCGTGACCCACACGGTCATGGTCCCGTCGCCCTCCCGGACCACGCCGCCGAGCGGCACGGCCACTGAGCGCACCGGTTCACCGGTCTTGATCGAGAAGCGCGCGAACATGCCGGAGCGCAGCTCGTGCTTCGGATTCTCGATGTCGGAGCGGATCAGCATCCGGTGCGTGTTGGGATCGACATTCGAGTTGATCGTCGAAATGTGGCCGCGGAAGACTTCGCCGGGGTATGCCATCACCTCGACCTTGACGTCCTGCCCGACATGAATCGCCGAGACGTCGCTCTCGGCGACATTGGCCAGCATCCACATGGTCGACGTGTCGGCTACCGAGAACGGCGCCGGAGCGTTGCCCGGCTGCACGAACAGCCCGGGTGCAGCGCTGCGCGCGGTGATGCGGCCGTCGATCGGGCTCTTCACCACCAGCTTCGGGTCGGCTCGCCGCTCCTTGACGATCATGTCGATCTCGGCCTCGGTCTTGCCAAAGATGCGAACGGCATCGCGCGCCGCCTTCTGCGCGCCTTCGGCCGCCTGCTGGTCCGACACCGCCTGTTCGAGGTCTTTCTGCGCGACCGCCTTGGTCTCGTAGAGCAGCTTGAGACGATTGAGCGCCCGCGTCGTCAGTTCGAGCACGCCGGCCGCCCCGATCAGGGTCGAGCTGGCCGACAGCAGGTCGGGGCTGTCGATCGTGAACAGCACCTGGCCCTTCTTCACGTCATCGCCAACCTTGGCGAAAGCTTCGAGGATGCGTCCCTGGTACGGGGTGAAGACCTGTAGGGTCATGTCCTCATTGAAGTCGATGCTGCCGACCGCGGTCCTCTCGACCGGAAACTCCTGCTCGGTCACCGGCTCCACCTTGACCGTCGACATCTGCTTGCTGTTGAGCTCGACGCTCGGGACACCGTCGGTCGTGCCGGTCTTCACGCCCGCCGCGTCCGTCTTGGCGTTGGCGTCCGGGCTCACGAGTCCGGCCCCGGCCCGCAGCCAGTGCTGGAGATAGTTGACGGAGTAGGCTCCTGCGAGGAAGCAGACTGCACCGGCGACCACTCTCGCGACGATCGTTCTGGACTTGGCGTTTGCCATCGGCGTGACCCATCTGTCCGCGGCACCGGTGCGCGGCCTGTTCGGAAATGCCGCCAACAATGCCTCGCCGCTTCCGGCATTTCACTGTGACGAATCCCAATTGCAGGCCGTGACAAGTCGCAGTTTCGCGCAGAACCAACTGCTCTAGCGTTCGGGCCTCGTTGACTCATGCGAGTGAAGCGGCGGCGGCATCACCATGGCTGCCATCGCCTGCTCGGGGCGATCGGGGTTGCAATGCTGAACTATCGTTGTCTGGTCGCCGCGCCGTTCGCGGCAATGATGTTGTCCGGCTGCGCGGTCGGCCCCAACTTCGTGTCACCGCCGGCGCCGGACGTCGCGCGCTACACGCGCGAACCGCTGACGTCGCCCCACCCTGCCGCCGAACCGCCGCACGTCGCCTCCCAGCGCTTCATTCCGGGCGCCGACATTCCGACACGGTGGTGGGCGACCTTCCGCTCCAGGCCACTCAACGAGCTGATCCGCCTCTCCGTCAACCACAATCCGACCTTGCAGGCGGCGGAGGCCGCGATACGGGTCGCGAACTACAACGCGCTGGCGCAGCGCGGCCTGTTCTTTCCGCAGGCCGGCATCAACTACACACCGTCCGACGCGTTGCAGTCGAACAACATGACGTCGGATCCGTCGAGCCAGACGCGCCTCACCCTGCATACCGCCCAGCTCAACATCAGCTTTGTCCCCGACGTCTGGGGCGCAAATATCCGCGCCGTCGAGAATCTCGACGCGCTCACCGAACAGGCTCAATTCCAGCTCGAGGCCGCCCATCTTGCGCTAACCGCGAACGTCGTCACCGCTGCGATCCAGGAGGCGTCGCTGCGGGGCCAGATCGTCGGGACCGAACGCATCATCAAGATCGAGCGCGAGATCCTGGACCTGCTGCAAAAGCAGCTCGGTGCCGGTCAGGCCGCGATGACCGATGTGCTGGCGCAGCAGGCGGCGTTGGCGCAGGTCGAGCAGACCTTGCCGCCCCTCAAGAAGCAGCTCGCGATCCAACGCGACCTGCTCACCGCACTTGCCGGGCAATTCTCGGCCGACGAGATCTTGCAGAAGTTCGACCTGAAGCAACTCGCGCTGCCGCGCAATCTGCCGGTCAGCCTGCCCGGGGCGCTGATCAGGCAGCGCCCGGACGTCAGGGCGGCCGAAGCCTTCATGCATTCGGCGAGCGCGCAAGTCGGGGTTGCGGTCGCCGCGCGACTGCCCAATTTCACGATCACGGCCAACCCGGGCAGCGCGGCGACCACGCTTGCCGGGCTCGTCACCCCGGGGACCTATTTCTACACGGTGGCGGCAAGCGCAACGCAGCCGATCTTCGACGGGTTCACCCTGTACCACAAGCAGAAGGCAGCCGAGGCGGCGCTCGACCAGGCCGACGCGCTGTACCGCCAGGCGGTGATCACCGCGATCCAGAATGTCGCCGACGCCCTGCGCAGCCTGCAAGCCGACACCCCGGCGGTCCAGGCCGCGATCAAGGCTGAACTCGCCGCCAAGGACAGTCTCGAGCTGATCCAGAAACAGCTCGTGACCGGCCTGATCAACCAGGCGACGCTGCTGACTGCCCAGCAGGTCTATCTCAACGCGGTGATCACGCGCGTGCAGGCCGAGGCCACCCGGCTTTCCGATGTCGCCGCACTGTTCATGGCGCTCGGCGGCGCCTGGCCGAACAATTGTCCAACCCCGGACTGGCGTGCCTGCATCTTCGACGAGGCCGAGGCGCAAGGCGACAAGCGTGTCCCCGACGGGGGTGACGACTTCCACAAGCGCGCCGCTGCCGCCCCCGCGTCGGGCGTACTATGAATGCCCCTCCGACGCGCCCAAGAGCATGCCGTTCATTCACGGTTTTCCATCTACGTCTTGCGGCTCTCCGCCTCCGTCGTCATTCGGAGGAACAGGCTGACGCAAGCCAGCGCCGGTGGAAGCACGAAGCACCAGACGCCGAACCGCGCATAGAGCAAAGCCGCTGACGCGCAACCGAGGGCGAAGGCAACGATGTTGGTCGACATCCGGGCAAGCCGGGCGCCGGGCGTCCCGGTCTCGGGCTTCGGTCCCTGCAACATGTCGGCGAGATCGATCATGATCTGGGTCGTCGTTCCCGTCATCAGCGTCGACGGCGGCGCACTGGCCAGATGAATCCGGTGCGCGGCATTCTGGATCGCCATGGCAGCGACCAGCACCATGCCGGTGACGACGGCCGGGATGGCATCGCCGTTGGTGAACGGACCAAAATGGATCGCCAGCGCGGCGCCAATCACCAGGAACGCGAACTTCACGCCGAGAATGATCTTCAGGGCCGGTAACTGGCGCCGGATCAGCGCGGTGCTGAGCAGCCGCGCCAGAATCACAACAAGGCAGAACACCGGCAGCGCCAGCAGCTTGGCTACGGCGCCGGACGTGCCGAGCACCAGCGACGCGCCAAGCGTGACGAAGTTGCCGGTGACGTGGGCGGTGAACAACCCCTGCAAAGCGAGGAAGCCCGCAGTGTCGACATAGCCCGCGTTGAGGCTCAGCACCAACGGCAGTAGCGGTCGAAACAAGTCTCGGGTCATGCGTCCCACTCAAAGTGCATATTTGAGCTCGATACCAAGATAGTCGCTGTCATGACCACCGGCGCGCAGGATGGTGTCGCCGACCTTATAGTGCACCGCCTCGATCGCTCCGGTGAGATGCGCGTCGAATTGATAATCGACCCGCAGTTGGGCGTACACGCCGGACCACGCCGAACCCGTGCCCGCCGTATTCGCCACGGGGATATTCGGTTGCACATAGATCGCATCCGCC
Organism: Bradyrhizobium sp. SK17; assembly: GCF_002831585.1. Lineage (GTDB taxonomy): Bacteria > Pseudomonadota > Alphaproteobacteria > Rhizobiales > Xanthobacteraceae > Bradyrhizobium. The sequence goes on from NZ_CP025113.1 coordinate 6,334,080, forward strand.
GTCGTTTCGCGCCACTGCAATCCAGCCGCCGCCATGATGGACAGACCTTGAATGGGCTTCACGGTCAGCGACGGCTTCAGATGGATCAAATTGGTATAACCGGTGAAACCGGCCAGCGTGAAGTAGTAGCCGTTGGGAAACAGCGGATTGAACGTACCGATCACGTTGTCGCCGGGATGATGGTCTCCGGAGGCGGCATCGAACTGGAGACCAATCCGCGGCTGCCAACTGGTCTGCTCGAACGTATAGCCGGCCCGGGCCCCGACGCCCCAGGCCCGGATGTCCTTGGCGCCGACCGTGCCGAGCTGGCCCATCGCCTCGAGATCCCAGTCGAGCTGCTGCCATTTTCCGGCAAAGCGGCCATCGAACACGTGCCGTTTCTCGTCACCGCTGGCGTCGAGGAAGCGAACATTGTCGCGCCCGTAGTAGGAATAATAGGCCGACAGTTCGTCCTTCCCGAACACCAACCGCTCGACGCGCAGCGTGTGGAAACGGAAATGGCTGTTCGAGGTGTCGTCGAACGGCTGGATGTTGTTGTACTGGACCGGCTGGCTGACGAACCCGATGAAGCGCCACGATCCCGTCTCCCAGTCCGCCCAGGCGGCATCGAATGACTGGCGGACGTTCGGTCCGTCCCGCGACGAGACGAAGCGCTGCAAGTCGAAGGCGAAGTCCTGGCGCCCGACTCGCGCCTTGAAGGTCCCGGCTTCGGTCGCATTCACATAGGCGAGGAACGCCAACCGCAGATCGAGCGGGTTCTGGTCGACCGGCGAGATGACGTTCTTGTCGAAGGCACGCGCATCCTCGAGCTGCACGAACATCTGCCAGTGCTCGTCGAAATGAACGTCGACGTGGAATTGCAGCCGCTGCAGAAGATAGTTGTCGGCCTTGTTGCCCGAGGTGCCGAACGCCTGCGCGTCGACATGCTCGAATCGTTCGCGCAGCGTCAGGCCCAGTGAAATGAAACTCTTCGGATCCCAGGGCGACAGCGGGATGTATTTGATCGGGTCGAACACGTCGGTTCGCAGTGCGGGATTGGCCAGCACCGACCAATCCTCCTGCCAGCGGTTCATCTCGATCGCTGGTCGCGCCGGCGCGGCGTCCTCGGCGACGGCCGGGCTGGCGAGAAGACAGCCAGCCAACCCCAGCGCGACATAGCTGCCGCTGATCGTCCTCCCCCTCACCATCGGCACGCCCGGGTCATCTGTCTCACCGCAAGCCTGGCGGCTTGCCCCCCGCTACACGGTAGCACGAAGCCCGCTACTTTGCGGCGGCGTGGATCTCGGCGACATAGCCGCCCGGAAAGCTGACCATGACCGATCGCCGATGATCCGAAACATACGGTTCGACCAGAACCGTCGCGCCGGAAGCCTTTGCTTTGCCGATGACAGCGTCGAGATCCGAGACCTCATAACCGGTCATCTCGCGGCCATAGGGATAAGGGAGGTGTCCATCGGTGACGATCACGGTCATCTTCCCGAACACGGACTCGAGGCGGATGCGGCGGTAGGTCTCGTTCGGGCGTCCGATCTCCGTCGCTGAAGCCTTCTTGTCGTCCGATACGATCTTGCCGCGCGAGAATCGCAGGAAGCTGCCGACGAATGCGTCGGCGCGGTCGGGCGAGACATAGACCCGGTTTTCCGGCACGGTCTGGAATGCGGCGTAGTTCGGCTTGGTCGTATGCCAGTAGAGCTGCATGTTGACGCCGCCCGGCCACTGGATCACGACGTCGCGCCCGATCGGGTCGGGAAAGGTCGCGACCAGCACGTCGGCCCCCGCCGCCCGCGCCGCCTTCACTGCGGCATCGATGTCGGTGACGAGATATCCGGTCCGCTCGGCCCCGAACGGATAGGGTATCGGGGTTTTGAACCCGAACAATGAGACGGTCCCGACCGGTGTCTGCAACAGCTGCGACGTCGTGCTGCTCGGCGTCGGCGTGACCGTCGCGACCACCTGCTTGGTGCTCTGGCCCCCGAAGGTCGCCAGGAAGCTCGCCACGAATTTGTCGACGTCGTCGGGCGCGACATAGACATGGGTGGTGTCGTATTGCGGCCCGACTCCATAGACCGTGTGCGGAGCCGGTTCGCGCGCGAACGCGACCTGCGGCAGCGACAGGGATGCGGCGAACAGCAGTGCTGCGAACGTTCTGGACGAAATCACGGGACATCTCCTCGAGGCAGTGTAGAGATCGGATCGGCTCACGCCGGCTTGTCCTTGACAGCGGTCATCGCGACCAGGACCAATCCGGCGATGAGACCAAGATGCTCGAAGAACGCGTTGAGCGCCATGAAATGCTCTCGGCCCTGCAAGGCCCAGAAATTATTGGCGGTCAGCATCGCGATCCACGTCAGCACGCCAAGGCCACCCGCGCCGAACCAGACCCAGCGCCCGGCCACCACCAGCGCCGAGCCGCCGAGTTCGACGATGATGGCAAGGGCCGCCCAGAGCCAGCCGGGACGTAGCCCGAAATGCTCCTGCTCGGCGATCGCGCCCGCGAAATCGAACAGCTTGGTGAAGCCGCCGATCAGATAGGCCGACACCAGCGCAAGCCGGACCGCAGGCCATAGCCCCGGCCACGCCAGGATGCCGCGGATCAGCGACGGCGTATCGGCGCGAGCGGACATATCAGACCGCCCAGCAGGCACAGCCGAGCGCGCCCCAGAACGACTTGAGATCCGACGCGGGGATCCGGCTCGACCAGGCGCGGGCATGATCGTGACCATGCACCGAACACTGGCTGGCGCAACCGCACGCGCTGAAGGCCATCCGCGACGCTGCGGAAGTCTGCCGGTCCGCGTCACCCCAGGCGCCGTATCCACCGAAGGTGCGCACCGGTGACCAGTCGGGCATCGCCGGCGGCGGCGCGGCATCGTCGAGCGACTTGAAGTCACCGGCGCCATAGACCACCCTGCCGCCGACGATCGTCAGATCGCTGGTGGTGTCAGCGATCTCGGCCTCGGCGCAGGAGAAGTAATCCCGATCCGGGACCACCAGATCGGCGAACTGGCCAACCGCGATGCGCCCCTTTTTGCCCTCCTCGTTGGAGAACCAGGTGACGTTCTCGGTCCACATCCGGAGCGCCGTCTCGCGGTCGAGGCAGTTGCGCTGCGGCGTGATGCGAAGGCCGCCGACGGTCTTGCCGGTGACCAGCCAGGCGAGCGCGACCCATGGATTGTAGGAGGCGACGCGCGTCGCATCGGTACCGGCCGACACCTTGACGCCCTTGTCGATGATCTTCCGTACCGGAGGCGTCGCTTCGGCCGCGCCATAGCCATAGCGCTCGACGAAATATTCGCCTTGATAGGCCATCCGATGCTGCACGGCGATGCCGCCGCCAAGCGCGGCGATGCGATCGATCGACTGGTCGGAGATGGTCTCGGCATGGTCGAAGAACCAGTGCAGACCATCGAGCGGCATGTCCTGGTTGACCTTCTCGAACACGTCGAGGGCGCGCGAGATGGTCTCGTCATACGTCGCATGCAGCCGCCACGGCCATTTGTTCTGAACCAGGATGCGGACCACCTGCTCGAGTTCACCCTCCATCTCGGGAGGCATGTCCGGCCGCGCCACGCGGAAATCCTCGAAATCGGCCGCCGAGAACACCAGATTTTCGCCCGCGCCATTGTGGCGGAAATAGTCGGTGCCCTGCTGGTACTTCGACGTCCTGGTCCAGTTCAGGAAGTCGTCCTTCTCGGCCTTCGGCTTCTGGGTGAAGAGATTGTAGGCCAGCCGGATCGTAAGCTGCCCCTCATCCGACAGCTTCTGGATGACCGCGTAATCCTCCGGATAGTTCTGGAAGCCGCCGCCGGCATCGATGGCGCCGGTCACGCCGAGCCGGTTCAGCTCGCGCATGAAGTGCCGGGTCGAATTGACCTGATACTCGAACGGCAGCTTCGGCCCCTTCGCCAGCGTCGCATAGAGGATATTGGCGTTCGGCTTGGCCAGCAAAAGCCCGCTCGGATTGCCTCTGGCGTCGCGCATGATCTCGCCGCCCGGCGGCTCCGGCGTCTCCCTGGTGTAGCCGACGGCGCGCAGCGCGGCGCCGTTCAGCATCGCGCGGTCGTAGAGATGCAGGATGAAGACCGGGGTGTCGGGTGCCGCCGCGTTGAGTTCGTCAATGGTCGGCAACCGCTTCTCGGCAAACTGGTGCTCGGTGAAACCGCCGACGACCCGTACCCATTGTGGCGGCGGGGTGATCGCGACCTGCTTCCTGAGCATCGCCATCGCGTCGGCGAGTGACCGAACGCCGTCCCACCTCAGCTCCATGTTGAAGTTGAGGCCGCCACGGATGATGTGAAGGTGGTTGTCGATCAGTCCTGGCAGGGTGCGACGTCCCCGCAGGTCGATCACCTTCGTCGCCGGACCGGCGAGCTTCATCACGTCGTGGTCCTGTCCGACCGCGATGAAGACACCATCCTTGATCGCAACTGCGCTCGCGGCCGGATTGCCGCGGTCGAGCGTGGTGAAGAGTCCGCGATGCAGGATGAAATCCGGCACTGCCGTCATGAGCGCGCCTCCGTCTTGTCGGCCGCATTCGCCGTGCCATGCCGGCCGGGCAGCGCGCCGAAGATGTGTGAAGTACAGTTTTCCTTGGTCCATGCCGCGGCCAGAGCCGATCCCGAAAGCAGCTGCTTGCCGACCGGAATGATCTGCTCGCCGACCAGGATGCCGAGCAGCCCGACCAGCGCCACCAATGGCGGCGCTGGAGAGCGGACGTCGAGCAGACTGTAGATCACGCCGACCAGCAGGCCGGCGCCCAACGACAGCAGATACATTTTCATGGCGTGGTCTCGCTTCAGCTAGCCCTGGTTCAGGCAGCTTTGCCGCCTTCGGACGCGTGCTCGCCCAACGCCCATTTCGAGAACCGGATCTGGATGCCGTAGGGCGAGTGCGCACGCAGGATGTCCATGACGCCTTCGTAAGTCTCCTGGCGCGCCCAATCCTGTTGCAGCTCGAACAGGTACTGGCACGACGTGATCGGAATGGCGCCGGCCTGAACCGCGCGGTCCATCGAGCGGTTGTGCGCCTCGATCGAGAGGTCGCCGCAAGCATCCGCCGGGATGTAGATCTCGTAGCCTTCCCTCAGCATGTCGAGCGTCGGAAACATCACGCAGGCTTCCGTCCAGAGGCCGGCGATGACGAACTTCTTGCGCCCGGTCGCTGCGACCGCCTTGCGGAAGCCGCCATCGAGCCAGGAGTTCATCGAGGTGCGATCGACGATGTCGTGGTTCGGGAACAGCTCGGTGACTTCGGGCATAAACGGCCCGGAGAACGTATCCTTGGCCACCGTCGTGAGCACGGTCGGAATCTTGAACAGCTTGGCCGTCTTGGCCAGGATCTGGATATTGTTGAACACCACCAGCCGGTCGTGCGACTGCACGCCCTGGTACATCGCCGGCTGATAGTCGATCAAGGCAATGGCGCTGTTCTGCGGGGTGAGCATTTCGAGCTTCGACATCATGGTCTCCTTGGTAGAATCAGGCCGCAGCCGACGAGGCTGAGAGCCACATGGATCTGGAGAAAGACAGGCGTCGGGATGCCCCACGTCATCTCGAATCCTCCCCGGGGGTCCTGAGTCAGCCCTTGATGAACGCCAGCAGATCGGCGTTGATCGTCTCGGCCTCCGTGGTCGGCATGCCGTGCGGGAAGCCCTTGTAGGTCTTCAGCGTGCCGTTCTTCAGCAGCTTGGCCGAGAGCGGGCCGGAATCCGCGTAGGGCACGATCTGGTCGTCGTCGCCATGCATCACCAGCACCGGCGCGTTGATCTTCCTCAGATCCTCTGTGAAGTCGGTCTGCGAGAACGCGACGATGCCGTCGTAATGCGCTTTCGCGCCGCCCATCATGCCCTGCCGCCACCAGTTCTGGATCACCGCCTCGGACGGCTTCGCGCCCGGCCGGTTGTAGCCGTAGAAGGGTCCAGCGGCGACATCGCGATAGAAGCCCGAACGGTTGGTTGCGACCTGCGCCTGGAAATCGTCGAACACCGCTTTGGGCAGGCCGCCAGGGTTGTTCGGCGTCTGCACCATCAGTGGCGGCACCGCCGCGATGATCGCAGCCTTCGCCACCCGGCTCTCGCCATGGCGAGCGATGTAGTGCACGACCTCGCCGCCGCCGGTGGAATGACCGACATGGATGGCGTCCTTCAGGTCGAGGTGGGAGGTCAGCGCCGCGAGATCGTCGGCATAATGGTCCATGTCGTGGCCATCGGCGACCTGAGCGGAACGGCCGTGACCGCGGCGGTCATGGGCAACGACGCGAAATCCGCGATTGAGGAAGTACATCATCTGCGCGTCCCAATCATCGGACGACAGCGGCCAGCCATGGCTGAACACGATCGGCTGACCCGAGCCCCAATCCTTGTAGAAGATCTCGACTTGATCCTTGGTCGTAATCGTGGGCATCGGCCGCTCTCCGCGTGTCCCGTCACGGACGCTGTTGCGGAATTCTTATTGCGGACGCCTCCCCGCGCCGAATAAATCGTTGCAAAAAATCGATCCTGCCAGGCGACCATTGCGCGGAATTTTTTGGAAAGTTTTATTTGGCTGCGTCCAGATGCCGCTGAAGACTTGCGCGCGATCAACGGACGGAGCTCCGATGAACGGCAATCTGCACCAGCTTGGCGATGACTTGCGTCTGCACCTCCTTCAACTTCAGGTCTGCCTGAACGGCATCAACGGCTTGCTGACCGGTGGCCCGGTCGCGAACCAGCCCGAATTCACCACCCGGCTGGACGCCCTGCGCGCCATGATGAAGGATCGTTCGGAGCGCACCGTGGAGCTCCGGGAGATCATGCGGCAAAGCCTCGAGCGAGACGCGGCGTTCGCACCCGAGACAGTGACCAGGTGGATCGGCAGGCGTCAGACCGCGCAGCTCCATGCCCGCGCCGATCAGATCGAACAGACAGCAACTGTTGCCGTTGAGCTGGCGATGCTGGCCGCGATCGAGGCCGAACGTATCACGATGAGCGCGGTTCTGGCCCGTCGGGAAGCGATGGCGGTGCAGGTGCAGCGGGAACACCCCCGTTGATCCCGGTTCACGCTCAGGGTCCGTCAAGGACCAATCACCCGCGCGGGATGGACACCATACGCCCCCCAGCGTAATGGAGCAGTTTGCGAAGCCAATGACGGCCTGACGGATGCCTGAATACTCCAGCAAGTCCGAGCGTACTTATCTTTTCGGGCCGTTTCGCCTGTCTGCCTCCAAGAGGACGCTGTTCGAGGGCGACCGCGTCGTCCGCCTGGGCAGCAAGGCCATCGAGATATTGATCGCACTCGTTGAGCATGCCGGCGAGCTTGTCGGAAAGAACCAGCTCGTCGAGCTCGCCTGGCCTGATACGCATGTCGTCGATGCGAACCTCACGGTTCAAGTCGCCGCGCTCCGCCGCGCGCTGGGCGAGGACGAGACCGCCAACCAGTACATCGTCAACAGTCCGGGCCGCGGCTATCGCTTCGTGGCGCCGATACGCATTCTGGACGAGGAGCAGCCGGCTGGAGACAATCCGGCGGCACGCCAGGCGCATAATCTTCCGGCACAGATCGTTCGGCTGGTCGGACGCAACGACGTGCTCGAGGCGATGAAGCGCAAGCTGGCGGAAGGCCGCCTCGTCAGCGTCGTCGGCCCGCCCGGCGTGGGCAAGACCTCGGTCGCGCTTCGACTGGCGGAGTCGCTGCTGCCGCAATTCGAGCACGGCGTCTGGCTGGTCGACCTCGCATCGATCACCAGTCCATCATTGATACCCAGCGCGTTGACGTCGGCCCTGCCGACCGAATTTCGATCGAACGACGTGCTGTCGGGCTTGGCTGCGGCGTTGCGCTACAAGACCATGCTGCTGGTCTTCGACAATTGCGAGCATCTGATCGATGGCGCGGCGGCAGCCATCACCGAGCTGCTGCGCGCGGCCCCCGGAATCAGGGTGTTGACGACGACGAGAGAGCCGCTTCGCATCGAGGGCGAGCAGGTCTGCCGTCTTCCGCCGCTCGACGTTCCTCCGGCAACCACCGGCCTTGGCCCAAAGGATGTGCTTGGCTATCCTGCGGTTCAGCTGTTCGTTGAGCGCGCGGCAGCCATCGTCAATGATTTCGAACTGACCGATGCCAATGCGGACCTCGCCGCACAGATTTGCCGCAGACTAGACGGGAATCCGCTCGCGATTGAAATGGCCGCGGCGCGTGTCGACACGTTCGGCGTCAAGGGGCTGGCGAGCCGGATCGACGATCGAATGCATCTGCTCTCGGAGAGCCATCGCGGCACGCCAGCGCGTCACCGCACCATCGCGGCCGCACTCGAATGGAGCTATCAGCTGCTGAGCGAGCGGGAGCGCTATGTTCTCCGCTGTCTCGGTATCTTCGCGGGAAGTTTCACGCTCGACGCTGCGGTCGCGGTGGTTCCCGTGGCGGAGCAAGGCGACACGGCGTCGATTCTGGCGGACCTGGTTTGCAAGTCGTTGCTTTCGGTCGATATCGGGGCGGACGTCGCCAGATTTCGGCTGCTCGAGATCACCCGCGCCTTCGCGCTCGCCAAGCTGCTCGAGACGTCGGAGCGGGACGAACTTGCCACCCGCCTCGCGTCCTGCCTTGCAGACGCGCTGCGCAAATGCGCCGCTGGCCCCGGCCGCGTTCAGGAGCTTCAGGCCGCGATTCAGGAGCTCGACAATGTGCGCGGCATCCTGAATTGGGCCTTCTCGTCACCTGCCCACGCGCGGACCGGTGTGGACCTCACCGCCTGCGCCGTACCGGTATGGCTGGAAAATGGACTGCTGACGGAATGCACGGGTTGGACGACCAGGGCGATCGATGCCCTCGAGCCGGCGGAGTTCGGCGGTCGTAACGAGATGATCCTCAAGGCGGCGCTTGGCCTGTCGGTGATGTTCACCACCGGCATGACCGGGCTCGCGCGCGAAGCTCTGGATCGATCTGTCGTACTTGCAAAAGCGCTCAGCGACCGGGAATGGCAGCTCAGGGCGCAGATGGGGCTTGTCGTCTTCTTCCATCGGCGGGGCGACCTGAAGAGCGCCCTGGCGGCGACCGAAGCGGTCGAAGCACTGACGGCGACGGTCGAGGAGCCGCTCGCCGTCGCCATGACCAACAGCGTGAAGAGCGCCTCGCTGTTCCTCCACGGCGATCACGCGCAGGCCCTGACATTCGCACACAGGGCGCACGAATACTTCCGGACCCATACCGACGCCTCGCAGATCGGACGCTGGGGGCTCAATCACTCGGTTTACGCACAATGCGTCATCGCGCGGACCTACTGTCATCAAGGCTTGCTGGACCGCACCGTCAGGGCATCGATCGCGGCACATTCCGAAGCGGAAGCAAGCGGAAATCCGACATCGATCTGTCAGGCGTTGTCGTGGTGCGGCGCGTCCCTGTTCCTGTTCCTCGAGCAGTTCGAGCAAGCCGCCACCGCAATCGCGCGCTTGCAGGAAGTGGCCCACGACAATGATTTGCAGAGTTACTACTACTCGGGAGTGGGCTTCGAAGGCAGAATGCTGTCACTCACGGGCGACATGGAGGGTGGCGAGCGATTGTTGCGCCGGGCATTGTCGTGGCTGAGCGAGGCTCGCTACGAGAACCTCTACGTCCCGTTTCTAGGGCATCTCGCCGAGCTCCTTGCGTCCGACGGCCGCAGCGATGAGGCCATCCTGGCTTCGACCGAATCCCTCGAACGAACCAGGGCCTGCGAGATGTATTGGTGGTTGCCGGAGGCCTTGAGAACCCACGCCGATGTGCTTGCTTCGTCCGACGGACCGCACCCCAGATCCGCTGAAGACTATCTGCGCGATGCGATCGAATTGGCGCAGCGCCAAGGCGCGCTGGCCTATGAGCTGCGTGCCGCAACTCGGCTGGCGCAGTTGCTCGACCTCGATGGACGACGCAAGGAAGCAACGTCCTTGCTGCACGGGACCATGAGCAAATTGACGGAAGGCTTCTCGAGCATCCTGTTCAGGCGGGCACGGGCCGTCCTTGATGGCCTGAACGAGTGACGCGACACGGAAGCTGTTCCCTGGCTCGTCCCTCCCGGGAACGAGCTCGATCGGGCCGTGGTCGTTCCGGAGGACAACAAGCGCGGCCGGTCGATGAGCGCATGTCGACCTCTACCTACCGATTCGCTGCCGGGCGGCCACGACGACAGGCCGCTTGAAACGAGCGGCGCCAGATCACACGACATTTGGAGGTTGGAGCGGGTGAAGGGAATCGAACCCTCGTATTCAGCTTGGAAGGCTGCTGCTCTACCATTGAGCTACACCCGCATCTCGGGATCACCTAACACGGTCGGACGGCCGTCTCAACTGCTTCGGCGTGCGTCCTTGTGCTCCGGTAAACAGCTAATTTCCGTACAATTGGCCTCGTTCCGTGCCCGAACCGGCCGGATGGCGGCCTTAACAGTGACGGATTCGCCCCCTATATTAGATGTCCCATCAACAAAGAAAGGAGGTGATCTAGTGTCTTGTCTCAAGCGCTGTCACCTCGCTGGGATCGCCCGCTAGGACCTGAGCAATCAGCCTGGCATCGGGGCGCTCTCAGCCCTGGACCAGCGAGACAACGAAAGTTCGGGCGCGGCGGAAGCAATTCCGCCGCGCCTTTTTGCGTTCGGAGTATGGTCAACCGGCCGGGTGGAATCGGTTGTGCGCCAGCCTGCCGCGACACAAGACCGGTCCGATCCGCTACAGATGAAATGTCGGCTGGGGCTGTCGTCAGACGTCCTTGGATCTGCCACAGCACAATCGAGGAGCACCATCGATGCTTTATGCCATCCTGGCCTATCACGTCGAAGACGAGGTCAAGTCCTGGACCGCTCAGGAGGACGCCACCGTCATGGCCGGCCTGCTTGAGGTCCACGAAAAGCTCAAGGGCCGGCTCGGTCCGGCGGTGCGCCTCGGCGACACCCGCAAGGCCAGCACCCTGCGCGGACCTGGCCACGGCACGGTGATCGATGGCCCGTTTGCCGAGACCAAGGAGCAGCTGCTCGGCTTCTATGTCATCGATTGCACCGATGAGGACGAGGCGATCGCCGCCGCGCGCGAGCTGCGCCGGGCCAATCCATCGGCGGTCTACGAAATCCGCGCGACCAAGCTGTACACGCCCGGCGCGCCGTTTCCGCGATCGGCCGGCGCCGGCGATGCCTAGAACATGATCCGGAAAAGTGCGAAGCGGTTTTCCGAAAGGATCATGCGAAAATAGCAATCCAAAGCGCGATGGCGATTCAAACTCATCTCATCGCGCTTTAGCCTTCAGCGGCTGGAGCGCTTCGGCAATTTCGGGAGCTTGCTCGGGTCGAATTTCGGCGTGGGCAGGTTCGCGTCGGGCTCGGCCGAAACCTCCTGACTGGGCATCAGCGTCACCTCGAAGGCGAGGTCGGGCACCGCATCGGCCTTTCCCTTGCAGATCGCGATCGGGCCATTCCAGACCCCCTCGAGGCGGACCACGAGATCGTCGGTTCCGAACACCGTCGCATGGCCTTCGCTGTGCCGCCTGGTGGTCAGCACGGCCGTGAAGCGTTCGCCGTCCACTTCGTAAGTGCCGTCGTAGAGCATGATGCTGTCGCGGCCCCACAGCCTGCCGTCGGCGACATGCACGATGCCGGTGCCGTCCGCGAGCGACGTGCGAAACCACGCCGCATAAGTGCCGTTCTTGAGCATGGAGCCTGTCTCCACCCGCCCCTTTCGCCCCACGATCTGGGCACCGTTGCGTTAACAAGGGATGAAGGAACCCGGACTTCTCACGGCCCTGCGCTCATTGGCCGTCGATCTGCCGCCCCATGATGGCGATCGCCTTCTGATAGACCTGCGCCGCGTTCCACGCCTCGATCGCGGCGAAGTTGGGTTCTCCCGGCTGATAGCCCGCGCCGGCGCGCCAGCCATGGGCGCGCAGGAAATTAGCCGTCGAGCTCAGCGCGTTGGCGGCGACGTCGAGATTGCCGGTGCCATAGGCGAGGACATTCTTCGGCATGAACTGGGTCTGGCCGATCTCGCCATGCATCGAGCCGCGCGTGCTCCCGGACAAAGTGCCGCGGTCGATCAGCTTCAGCGCGGCATAGAGCTGGTCGGTGAAGAAGTCCGGGCGTCGGCAGTCATAGGCAAGCGTCGCGATCGACGACAGCATGTTCTGGTTGCCGCGCTGGCTGCCGAAACCGCTCTCCATGCCCCAGATCGCGATCAACGGTCCCGGCGGCACGCCGTAGCGCTGCTGGATCGAGGCGAACATCGCCGCCTGCGACTGCTTCAGCGAACGGCCGCGCGCCACGATGGTCGCCGATCCCCGCTTGGCCATGAACTGCTCGAGCGACAGGCCGAAGCTGCGCTGGCCGCGATCCGCGGCAATCGTCGCGCTGGCGTAATGGGCCTGCATCAACGCGCCGATTGCGGTTTCCCCGACGCCCTTGGCCCTTGCCTCGCCGGCGAATTGCTCCTTCCAGGCTTCGAACCCGCCCGGCCCGTTGCCGCACTGCGCCGCGTTCGCCTCTGCGCCCAGCGTTGCAACCATCACGACAACGGCAAGCGCCGATGCCGCAATCTGCCAGCCCCTGGTCATCCGAAACCTCCTCCGCAAATGTGCCGCCGCCCTTGCGGGCGCCGCGCCGACGATGGCCGGATACAGATGACCCGGAGATGAACGTTCCGCCTCAGATTCGGCCGCAGACCGTCACGATATGTCGCCGGCAGCGGATTGACCATCCCGGCGGTCTCGGGCTCGCCGGGACATTTGGCCCCTGCGAGGCTCCGGCGGATCCGCAGCGACGGTGCCCGGCGCAGCCGCGCGCAACCCGGCGCTTGACATTGACGTTAATGACAAGGTGCTAGGCCAGCCCTCGGCAGGAGATCGCGATGAGGATTCAGGAAGCGGCCCGTCATCTCGGCGTGAGCGCCCGGGCGCTTCGGCACTATGAAGCGGCCGGCCTGGTGGTGCCGCGCCGGACGTCGAACGGCTATCGAAGCTATGCGGCGTCGGAGATCGAACGGGCTGCGTGGGTGAGAGACCTGATCGCCTCGGGTTTCTCGACCCGCGAGTTGCGCAATCTCCTGAGCGCGCTTGACGGCGGCCGCCGTGGGGCGCGCGTGAGCTGCTCCACCGTGATGCAGGACAAGCTCGACCAGATCGATCGTGCGATCGCGGCGCTCCGCATCCGGCGCCGTGCCCTGTCGCAACGGCTGACCAGATCGGATCGCAACGGATGAGGACATGAGGGCCCAGCGATGAAGATACTCAACATCCTGGCGCGGCGTTATTTGCCGCTGGAAGAGCTCGATCAGGCCGTCGCGTTCCACGAAACCCTGATCGGCCAAACGGCGCGCCTTCGCTTCGACTATCCGGAGTATGATCTGAGGCTCGCGCAGGTCGCCTCGATCCTGTTCATTGCAGGCACCGAACAGAGCCTGAAGCCATTCACGGCGACGCATCTGACCTTTCTGGTCGACGACATCGACGCATTCGCCGCGCATCTCCCCCACGTCGGCGCCGCGATACTGGACGGCCCCAAGCCGGTCCCGACCGGTCGCAACATGCTGGTGCAGCATCCGGACCGGACCCGTGTCGAATATGTCGAGCACCGCGACAAGCATCCGGCCGACGTGCTGCCATGAGCACGGCGACGGCTACGGCACGTCGCCGCGCCTGAGCGGGCCGACGGTCTGCGGCCGATTGAGGAAGAACTCGCGGTTGCCGAGCGCCGCCTCCGCATACTGATCGATCGCAACGATGATCGCCTGCACATGGTGAAAGCACCAGCCTTCCCGCGCTGCCATGTGCCGGACCTCGGCAAGCGCCTTGATCCAGGGCGCGTGACTATCGCTGTCGTTGAAATACCGAAGCGGCTCTCTCATCTTTCCTCCGGCAAATCACGTCCTCGAGCTCGGCGCGCTTGCGCGACAGCAGCAGCTGCATCGACGCTCCGTCGCGCCCCGCCCGCCTGAGCTGGTTCACGGATGACTCGAGCTCGCGCAACTCGGCGCGCAGCCGCCGCGTTCTCAGCGCGTCATCACGCACGCGCTTCGGCGATCAGCTCACGCTTCGCCGGGCGAACGAAGGCGGTCACCGTCACACGACGGCGCGGCGCGACGCTCGCATGCACTATGATCGGCGTACGGTCGCCCAGGACATTGCGCTCCTCGACCAGCCGGCTCATGACCAGCCGCATCTTCAGCAGGTCCCCGGCGACGAAGGCACAGTCCACATCCCGGTTGACCTGCTCCCGCATGATCGCCTCGGCTTCCATCATGCTGACGCGCAACGCCCTGATCTGCCTGCGAATTTCGCTGATACGGTTGTCCATGGCCGGCTCCTGTTCACGGTAGGAGGCAAATAGAACAAAACAAGAACATGAAGTCAAGCGGCAGCGCGGATCGTAACGCGCTTTCTCGCAGACACACGCACGGCCAAGTTCCCACCGCCGGAGCCGGGATCCGATAGGTCATTCACGAAAGCGATCATGCTGGACGAACGAGCGAGCAATGGCGCGAAAGGGTGCAGCGAGGGATCGTGGCATACGTGCGCAAGCTCAGGATGAAGTTGCGGCAGTCCGTCGCAGCTGACGACTTCTGCCATTTGACGTCTTGCTGGAGCCGTATCCGCGGATCATCTGACGTGTCCGGCATTCGGGAAATTTCGTCGGCGACAAACAGCCGACATATGACTGTGGAACAATGCCTCTTAGAACTTGTCTACTTGATTAGACAAGTTAAACTGGGATCGATTCTGTTTTCGATCATTGCGCAGTAGATGGCCAAATCCTCCAAGCTGGTTGCTGCCAAGCGCGGCAAGGTTCTTCTGGTTCGACGCCGATCTGACGGGCTGTGGATGTTCCCCGGCGGCCGCCGGCGCGCGCGCGAAACCGTGAAGGATTGCCTCAAGCGCGAGATCAAGGAGGAGCTGCCAAAGCTCAAGCTCGGCCGGCTCAGTCTCTGGAAGGAAGTCACCGCCAAGAACAAGCGTTCCGGCCGCAGGATGAGCGACGCCATCTTCATCGCCAAGAACGCCAAGGGAAGGCTCGCGATCGGCGACAAGAAGGAGATCGACCGCGCCGCCTGGCATAAGCCACGGGGACTTCGCCTGACGCCGACCTCGCGCTATATCCGCGACCGGCTGTTTCCGAGAAAGCAGCAGCGTCGGAGATAAGACGGCGGAACATCCGCTGCCGAGGGCGAGTATCCCGGCTCTCGAGTTTGACGCCCGCGACGGCAAGTCTTGCTGATTTCTTGGGCTTCACCCATCGTCGACGCATGCTAGGAATGGCGCGATCCGTGTCGTATCGGACCACGACATAAACCAGAATGCCGTCAGAATGACCTTCCCCTCCAACCGCCAGCGGCGGCTGTTCCGAATCGTCTCCGTGCGTTGGCAGCGCCGCGCCATCTTCCTGCTCGGCGGCGTCGCGGTGGGAGCCGCGGCCGTCGCCCTCGCCGAGCTCGCCGATCTGGCGCAGATCGCCTTCTCCGCGCTGGTGTCACATTTCCGCTATGCTTCGCTGGCGTTGACGCCGATAGGCTTCGCGCTCTCGGTCTACCTGACCAATCGCTTCTTCCAGAACGCGCAAGGCAGC
This sequence comes from Bradyrhizobium sp. SK17, assembly GCF_002831585.1. Lineage (GTDB taxonomy): Bacteria > Pseudomonadota > Alphaproteobacteria > Rhizobiales > Xanthobacteraceae > Bradyrhizobium. Next base: position 6,349,617 of record NZ_CP025113.1, read on the forward strand.
GGCATTCCGCAGGCCATCGCGGCACGCCATCTGACCGACCAGACCGCGCGCAACAGTCTCGTCTCGCTGCGCATCGCGGCCGGCAAGATCCTGCTCACCCTGTTCGGCCTGCTCTGCGGCGCCTCGGTCGGGCGCGAGGGACCGACGGTCCAGATCGGCGCCTCGATCATGTTCGCGCTCGGCCGCTTCTCGCCCCGGCGCCAACCCGGCCTGATCCTTGCCGGCGCTGCCGCCGGCGTCGCGGCGGCCTTCAACACCCCGCTGGCCGGGATCGTGTTCGGCATCGAGGAAATGAGCCGCGCCTTCGAGACGCGAACCTCCAGCCTGATCATCGGCGCGGTGATCGCCGCGGGTCTCACCTCGCTCGCGCTGATGGGCAACTACACTTATTTCGGCACCAGCGCGACGGCGCTGCGCAACGGCGCCGACTGGCTCGCGGTGCCGCTCTGCGGCGTGGCCGGAGGCCTGGCCGGCGGTCTGTTCAGCCGCATTCTGATCGCGATGGCGCGCGGATTTGCCAACCCGATCGGACGCACGATCAAGAGCCATCCGGTCGGCTTTGCCGCGATCTGCGGCTTCGCGGCGGCGATCTGCGGGATCGCCTCGGACGGCGCGGTCTACGGCACCGGATATCAGCAGGTCAAATCCGCCCTGGAAGCCGGATCGCAATTGCCCGGAAGCTTCAGCGTGTGGAAATTCCTGGCGACCACCTTCGCCTCGATCAGCGGCATGCCGGGCGGCATCTTCGCGCCCTCGCTTGCGGTAGGCGCCGGGCTCGGCTCCAACATCGCCCCGCTGTTTCACGGCGCGCCGCTGCCGGCCATGATGCTGCTCGGCATGGTCTCGTATTTCGCAGGTGTGGTGCAGGCCCCCATCACGGCCTTCGTGATCGTCACCGAGATGACCGACAATCACGCCATGGTCGTGCCGCTGATGGCGGCGGCGCTGATCGCGCATGCGAGTTCGCGCCTGATCTGCAAGGAAGGCGTCTATCACGCCCTCGCCAAGGGATTCACCGACCGGGCTCAACCGCCATAGGCAAACAGTTCGATCGGCTCGCTGAAGCCGCGCACGGCATGTTCGCCGACATGCTCGAGGGCGAAATCCTGCTCGACTAGATCGGCGAACGCGCGCGACAGCAGCACGTTCCTCTTCAACTGCTTGGTGAGGGCCTCGAGGCGCGAGGCCATGTTCACCGCGGGGCCGATTACGGTGAAGTCGAGCCGGCTGCGCGATCCGATGTTGCCGTACATCACGTCACCGACATGAACGCCGATGCCGTAGTTCATCGGCGCCCGGCCCATCATGCTGTTCTTTTCGCTCAGCGCCGCCATCGCCTCGCGCGCTTCGGACACCGCGTGCAGCAGGTTGGCGCAGGCTTTGGGCTCGCTCAGCGGGAAGATCGCGAGCAGACCGTCACCGATGAATTTCAGGATTTCACCGCCATGCCGCGCGATCGGCTCCGACATCGCGTCGAAATAATCGTTCAGGAGATCGATGACGTCGTCGCGCGGCCAGGAGTCCGAGATCCGGGTGAAATCCCGCAAGTCGCAGATCATGATCGCGGCGCGCACCGTGGTGCCGCTGCCGCGCCTGGTGGCGCCGGCCAGGATCATCTCGCCGGCATGGGTGCCGACATAGGTCTCGAGCAGCGTCCGCGCCAGCCGGTTCTTCATCCGGATTTCGCTGACCAGCGCCAGCACCGGCAGCACCTTCAACAGGCCTTCGATATGCGCGGCGTCGAAACCGCCGGAGCGATCGGTCGCGAAGGTCACGACATGACGCTTGCCCAGCGTATGCAGCAGCGGCCACGCCACATAGTCGGTCAGGCGCTGCGCCCGCATCTCGTCGTAGAGCGCGTGCTTGCGGCCCTGCGACGGTTCGCGTTCGAGGTTCTCGCGGACTTCGGTGGCGCTCTGATGAATCTCGTAGACCGGGCTGCCGATATATTCCGACCGCTGCTGCACCTCGTAGTCGATCCGCGTGATCTCGGCCTCACGCATCCCGTCGCTCCAGACGATCCGGGCGCCGAGCCATTGCGGGTGCTGGATCAGGAGATTCATCGTCGCCCGCTTGATCGGGATGCCGGCGCGCTGTAGCCGGATACAGAGTTCGGCGAAGATGTTGTCGACGAAGCGCTCGTCGCGCGTCTCGTTGGTCAGCCAGCGCACCACGCCGTCGGACTGTGATTCGATGGTGGCTGGCGCATTCATGGCTGGCTCCGGAGCGGCGCTTTGGATAGGCGGTATGTCGTGCTTCCACACGTCGACGTCAACGCCACCTGCGGTAACGTGATCGGATGAATCGGGTGGCCGGGCAAGGCCCGGCATGACGGCGCATTGCCAAAATATCGAAAACAACCCCATGCAAAGCAACCGGCGTTCGACCAGGCTCCTTGACATGTCGGGCAACTCACGGGTATATTTCTAATATTCCGAAATTTTTCAGACACACTCGCGCAAGGAACGGGCCCGGCACGGCTCAACTGGTTAGCGATCGATTAATTGCGACGCGCGGACGTTGCATCACGAACACACTGCGTTTCGTTTCACCGCGAGCACGGCAACCTTCATTTGTCAGCATACGGTGAGTCACCTAGCGTGACGCCCATCTGCGGCTGGCGAAGGTTTGCCGAAATGCAACCCTGCCAGGCGGCGGCAAGAACAAGGGGCTGGGCACCATGCGCGAATGCATCGGCGCTGCGACGATCGCACGACACTTTGGTGACACCACATGCAATCCACGCCGGACGGTAGCGTCGTCCCTCGCCCGCGCACATTTCCATCGGCTGCTGTTGCTGAGCACATCGGTCGCGGCGCTCTCGGCACTGTCAGCGGGCACGGCGGCGGCACAGACCTGGACCGGCGCCACCAATAACGACTGGACGGTGGGCTCGAACTGGTCCGGCGGCACAGCGCCGACGTCCGGAACCAACCCCAATATCGTGGCCGGTTCAACCGTCGTTCTCGGCGTGACCCCCGGGGCGACCAGCACGACCGGCAATATGAATATCCGCGACGTGGCTGGCGGAACCACCAGCCTCACGATTCAGAACGGCGCCACGCTGACGTCCAATCTCAATGTTTCCATGGGCGATGTCGCAGGTGGGTCGACAAATCTGACGGTGACGGGTGCCGGATCGCAATTGACGACCGGCGCGCTCACCGTCGGTAGCACCGGCACCGGCGTCGTCAACGTCACGGACGGCGCGACACTAAACGCGACGGTCAGAGTCATCCTCGGCACACCGGTTGGGGGCACGGGCACGCTCAACGTGCGCAACGCCACGGTGATGCTGGGCGGCTTTGGCTTTACCATCAGCAATGCGCGCGGTCAGATCAACTATGACAATGCGACGCTCCGCGCGCGCGTCAATACCACCAATGCCTCCGCCGGAACGGCGGCCCAGAACAACATCGCCGCAGGCGGACTGACGATCGATACCAACGGGTTCACCGTCCTCGCCCCGGTTGGCTTCAGCGGGGTCGGCGGCTTGACCAAGACCGGAGATGGGATCTTCTCGTTCGGCGGCGCCGGCAACAGCTACACCGGCGAGACGGCGATCCAGCAAGGCACTTTCAGGCTGTCCGCCCTCGCCGGCTCAGGCAATGCCCTCGCCAGTTCGAGCCGCGTGGTCGACAACGCGACCTTCGATCTTTCGATCGTTACCGACCCCAACGTGCACATCCAGAGTCTGGCCGGCAGCAGTGCCGGCGTCGTCACGCTCGGCACCAAGGACCTGATCATCACCAATGCCAACGACAGCTTCGCTGGAACGATCAGCGGCACCGGCGGCGTACAGCTCATCGGCGGCACGCAGGCCCTCTCCGGTGTGCAGGCCTACAGCGGCGCGACCACGATCACAGCGGGCACGCTGGCGCTGACCGGCGCCGGCGACATTTCCGCATCGAGCCAGGTGATCGCCAACGGCACGTTCTCCATCGCGGGGCTGTCCGGCGCAGGCACCAGCATCCAGCGCCTGTCGGGCAGCGGCAGCGTCGATCTCGGCGCCAGGACGCTGACGTTGACCGCCGCGAACGATACGTTCGCCGGCGTGATCGGCGGCAACGGCGGGCTGACGCTCGCCGGCGGCACCGAGACGCTGTCTGGCACCAACACCTATGCCGGCGTCACCACGATCTCGGCCGGCACGCTGGCGCTGACCGGCACCGGCTCGATCGGCAATTCGAGCCATGTGGTAGCGAATGCGGCGTTCGACATCTCCGGCCTCAGCGGCACCGGCACCAGCATCCAGAGCCTCGCCGGCAGCGGCAATGTCGCGCTGGGTGGCAAGACGCTGACCATCACCAACGCAAGCGACACTTTCGCGGGCGCGATCGGCGGCACCGGCGGGCTCGCGGTCACCGGCGGCACCCAGGCCCTGTCCGGCGTCAACAGCTACAGCGGCACGACCACGGTGTCGGGCGGCACGCTGCAAGCCGGCGCGGCCAATACGTTCAGCGCCGCGTCCGCCTTTGTCGCCAACGCCGGCGGCGCCTTCGACCTCAATGGCTTCAACCAGACCATGGCATCGCTCGGCAATGCCGGCACCATCAGGTTTGGCGCGGCACCCGGCACCACGCTGACGGTCGCCGGCAACTATGCCGGCAGTGGCGGAACACTGCTGTTCAACACCGTGCTCGGCGGCGACGGCTCGGCCACCGACCGCCTGGTCGCGGGCAGCACGTCGGGCACCTCGACCGTGCGGGTCAACAATGTCGGCGGCGGCGGCGCGCAGACCGCCGACGGCATCAAGCTGATCGACGTCACCGGCGCCTCGAACGGCAGCTTCACGCTGGCCGGCAACTACACGCTCCAGGGCCAGCAGGCGATCGTCGCCGGCGCCTATGGCTACACGTTGCAGAGGAACGGCATCTCGACGCCGTCGGACGGCGACTGGTATCTGCGCTCCAGCCTGGTCAATCCGGCGACGCCGATGCCGGCCGGCCCGCTCTATCAGCCCGGCGTGCCGCTCTACGAGAATTACGCCCAGGTGCTGCTCGGCATGAACGCGCTGCCGTCGTTGCAGGACCGCGTCGGCAACCGCTATTGGGGCGGCGGCCCGAGCGACGCGATGGCGCGGATGGGCGTCGCACCGCCGGCGCAGGCGGACAGTTCAGGGACGCAATCGGCGTTCTGGGGCCGCGTCCAGGGCGGCCAATCCAGCCTGCAACCGTCGAACACCACGGGCGCGACCACCAGCAGCGACGACTTCAAGGCGCAGGCCGGGCTCGACGGACTCGCGCTCGAGAACAGCTATGGCCGCCTGATCGTCGGGCTCACGCTGCAATACGGGCTGACCACGGCCTATGTGAACTCGCTGTTCGGCAGCGGCCGGATTCGCGCCCAGGGCACCGGCGTCGGCGCCACCGCCACCTGGTATGGCGACAACGGCGTCTATCTCGACGGCCAGATGCAGACCACGTTCTATCGCGCCGATCTCACCTCCGATCTCGTCGGCAGCATGACCCACGGCAATGAAGGCCTCGGCTATGCGTTCAGCGTCGAAGGCGGCAAGCGCATCACTATCGGCAACGGCTTCTCGCTGACGCCGCAGGCGCAGCTCGCCTATTCGAAGGTCGATTTCGACGGGTTCGCCGACCGCTTCGGCGCGCTGGTCTCGCTCGCCAATGCCGACAGCCTGCTCGGCCGCGTCGGTCTCATGCTCAATCACCAGAAGAGCTGGTATGACGGCACGAGCATCGTCCGCTCCGACCTCTACGCGATCGGCAATCTGCACTACGAATTCCTCGACGGCAGCAAGGTCGACGTCTCCGGCACCAGCTTCGCCAGCGCCAACGACCGGCTGTGGGGCTCGATCGGCGGCGGCGGCAGCTACAGCTGGGCCAATGGCCGCTACACCTTGTTCGGCGAAGCGACCTATCGCGCCAGCCTCCAGGACGCCGCGGCGAACCACGGCTACAAGGGCAGCGCGGGATTCCGCGTGGTGTGGTGAGGTCGAAATGCGAGGGCAGGATGAGATGATGTCGCAAGGCGACGGCGCTGCGCTCCCTCGCCCCGTTCTTACGGGGAGAGGGTTTGGGGTGAGGGGCTTGCTGCGCGAATTCGGCGACAATTGTGGGTGCGGAGACTCCCCCTCACCCGGAACGCATCTAGCGATGCGTTCCGACCTCTCCCCGTACTCGGGGCGAGGTGAAGCTCCGACGCCGATCCAGGTTCAACCTGATCCCGTCATGCGCTAGAATGCAGCCATGACCGAGAGCCCGCCCCTGCTCGATTTCGATCCGGCATTTTGCCGCCGGGTCGCCAAATGGGGCGCAGCGATCTGCCTGACATGGCTTTCGATCGCCGTTTGCATTCTCGCCCTGGTCGATCCGACCGGCGGCGCGTGTCCCGGCTGGATCATCCCAAGCAAGAATGGCCAAGGCACCTCGCTGTGGGCGCTCGTGGGCCTCTTTACGGCGTTCCCCGCCCTCTGGCTTTGCTTCATTCTCGTTCGCTGGCCGGGCTTCACGAGGATAGTGCGGGAGTCCGGCCAAGCCAACTACAAGCGCTTCCTGGAGACGAAAGGATGGGACGACCCGAGCAAGGCGGCCTCCGTCATTTTTCCTTTCGACCTCGTATTCGTGGCGATCATCGCGGGCTTGTGCCTGTTTTGCTCAATCCCGATTTGGACGATGATCCTGCCATGCCTTCCGATCGGGCGATGATCCGGTCTTGTGCGCCTACCCGCCCAGCCTGTCGACCTCAGCCTTGCCGGCCTTCATCACCAGCGGGATGTGCTCGCCCTGGCCGAGCAGACACGTCACGTCGCGTAGCGGATTGCCGTCCACGACCAGCAGATCGGCAAACGCTTCCGGCGCGATGCGGCCGAGCTTGCCTTCCATGCCGAGCACTTCGGCGCCCACGACGGTCGCACTCGCAATCACCGCCTGCGGGCCGAGCAGTTCGGCGCGAATCCGGAATTCGTCGCTCTGCAAACGCTGTGATGGCCCGAGCAGGTCGGTGCCGAACCCGATCTTGACGCCGGCCTCGCGATAGATCGCGAGCGAGCGCAGGCCGGCATCGCGGACGTCGGCGATCTTGGCGACGCTCGCGGCAGGGAGGCCGTATTTCGCGCCCTCGTTCGCCAATGCCTCGTAGGTGACCAGCGTCGGCACGACATAGGCGCCTTGCTCGGCCATCAGCCGCGCGGTCGGAGGATCGATCAGATTGCCGTGCTCGATGGTGCGCACGCCGCAGCGCACCGCGCGCTCGATCGCTTCCGCAGTATAGGCATGGGCCAGCACATAGGTGTGCCGCGCCTTCGCCTCCGCGACGATGGCGCGGATCTCGTCCTCGGAATAGCCGTAGGCGCCGATCGGATCGGTCGGCGACGCGACGCCGCCGGAGGCCATGATCTTGATCTGGTCGGCGCCCATTTGCAGCTCCTCGCGCACCGCCTTGCGCACCGCATCGACGCCGTCGACGACGCGCGCGATCGCGCCGACCCGCACGCAGCAGGAGCAGGTCGGGTCGGCCAGATAGTCCGAACGCGCCCGCCCGTCGCCATGGCCGCCGGTCTGGCTCAGCGCGCGGCCGGAGACGAACAGCCGCGGACCATCGGTCAGGCCGGTGTCGATCGCCTGCTTCAGCGCATAGCCGGCGCCGCCGGCATCGCGAACGGTGGTGAAGCCGCGCTTCAGCATGCCGCGCAACAGCATGGTCGAGCGCAAGGTCACCAGCACGTTGGCCATCCGCGCCTGCTGCGACAGATCGAGCTCGACGGCGACCGCGTGCACATGCAGGTCGATCAGGCCGGGCATCAGGGTCTTGCCCCTGAGATCAATGACCCGATCGGCCGAAGCGTCGATCGGTCGATCAGACACCTCCTTGATCAAGCGATCCTCGACCAGCACGTGGTGTCCTTCGAGCAGATCGGAGCGCAGCGGATCGAGCAGCGCGGCATTCTTGAAGAGGGTGGTTGGCATGAGAGTCTCCTGTCAGGACGCCGCCGTGGTCACGCGGTCTTGCTTGCGATTTCTTCCAGCGATCGGCCCCGCGTCGGCACGCCCATCAGCACGACAGTGAGTGCGCCGATCAGCAGCACGGACGTGGTGACGCCGAACACGCCGGCAAAGCCGAAATTCGGATAGAGATAGCCGACCAGGATCGGGGCCGCGATGGCGCCGATCCGCCCGATCGCAGATGCGAGCCCGGCTCCGGTGGTACGGATCGCGGTCGGAAACACCTCGGCGGTGTAGGCATAGACGCCGGCATAGGTGCCGTTCATGAAGAACGACAGCAGCAACCCCGCCGTCATGATCTCACCATCGCTCTTGGCAAAAGCGAGCCCGAGCGCGCTGACGCCGCCGAGCAGCATGTAGGACGCGATCGTCGCCTGCCGTCCGATCCGCTCGTTGAAGAACGCGGCGGTGAAATAGCCGGGCACCTGCGCGCAATACATCGCCAGCGAATAGCCAAAGCTCTTGGTGATGCTCATACCGTTCTGCACCAGGAGGCCGGGAATCCAGACGAAGAAAGAGTAGTAGCTGAAGGTGATCGACAGCCACATGATCCAGGTCATGGTGGTGATGCGGGCCTGGCGGCCGGCCAACAGCGCGGCAAAATTGCTCAGCAGCGTTCCTGACGAGACGGCAGGCAGCGCCGGTTCGGCGACCGGCGCCGGCAGCACCTGGCCCTCGCGCGCAAAGCTCGCCTCGATCCTGTCGAGCACCGCGCTGGCTTCCGTTTCCCTGCCCCGGCTTTCCAGCCAGCGCGGCGATTCCGGTAATGACCTGCGCCACCACAGCAGCATCACGACCGGCACGGCGGTGATGACGAGCACGATGCGCCAGCCATTCTCGTAGGCCGGCACGATGAAATAGCCGAGCAAGGCAGCGGCGACGAAGCCGAACGAGAAGAAGCCGGCCAGCGCGCCGGTGAAGGCGCCGCGGTAACGCCGCGCCACGAATTCCGCGAGGTAAGGCGCGATGATCGCGCTCTCCGCGCCGGTGCCCATGCCGGCGACGACGCGCGCGGCGAAGAACGCCGGCCAGCTATCGACCGCCGCGCTGACCAGCGAGGCCGCGCAATACAGCGCCAGCGCCGACATCATCACCGCGCGGCGGCCGATCAAGTCGCCCAGCGTCCCCGCCAGCAGCGCGCCAAACAGATAACCGACGAAGGTGCTGCTGCCGAGCACGCCGGTCTCGACATTGGTCAGGCTCCAGGCGGTGCGCAGCACCGGCAGGATGAACGCCAGCACCGCGGCATCCATCGCGTCGAACAGATAGCCCAGCCCGCCCATCAGCAGCAGGTGCACATGGAAACGCGCGAACGGCAGGCGCTCGATGCGCGCCGAGATCATGGACATGAAATCCCCCTCCGCGCCCCGCGGTTCGGCACGCGCCGCGGGGTCATTGGCGGCAATGATAGACAAATCATGATTATCGGAATAATTTATAATTGTTATCTAGCACATCACCAATGTGAATATCGCCCGTGTCCTTCCGTACCCTCGACCTCAACCTCCTGAAAGTCTTCGAGGCGCTGATGACCGAGGGCAGCGTCACCCGCGCGGCGAGCGCGCTGACGATGACCCAGCCCGCGGTCAGCAACGCGCTCGCCCGCCTGCGCGACGCGCTCGGCGATCCCCTGTTCGTGCGCACGGCCACCGGGATCCGCCCGACACAGCGTGCGGTGGCGTTGTGGGAGCCGATCGGCGACGCGCTGGAAAACGTGCGCCACGCGCTCGACGAGGACGCGTTCGATCCGCGGCGCGCCGAGGCCGAATTCAGCCTGTCGATGTCGGACTACGTCGCCTCGCTGGTGATGCCGCGGCTGCTGATCCGGTTCAGCGAGGTGGCGCCGTCGGTGCGCATCCACACCATGCCCAACACCATCCTGGAGATCGGCGACCGGCTCGAGGACAACCGGGTCGATTGCGTGCTGAGCGTCTATGTCAACGAGGCGCAGCATCCGCCGGCCGCGATCCGCTCACGCTCGCTGTGGACCGTCGAATATGCCTGCATGATGCGGAAGGATCATCCGCTGGCCAGGCAGAAGCGGCTGAGCACGCGCGGCTTCCTCAACGCCGGGCATGTCGATGTCAGCCTCGCCGGGCGGACGCTGCCGACCTACGATCAGTTCCTCGCCTCGCGCGGGCTGTCGCGCAACCTGGTCGCGACCGTCAACCATTACAACGCCGCCTACGAGATCGTCCGGCAGTCCGACCTGATCGCGGTGCTGCCGCGCGATCTCAGCGCGCAGTCGCGCCACGCGCCGCATCTGCACGCCGTGCCGGTACCGCTGCCAGCCCCGCCGCGCGTCGTCAGCCTGTTCTGGCACCAGCGCAACGACACCGTCCCGGCGCAGCGCTGGCTGCGCGAGACGCTGGTGGAGATGTTCGGGAGGATGGAGTGAAGGTCTGGTAGCGGCTGCGGCGAGCCGTGCGCGATCACTGCTTGGTGTCGCCGTCGCTCGTCTTCAGTTCGTATTTGGCCGTCCCGGTTATCGAAAAGCTGGGCGGGCCATCCTTCTGCATCGACTGCAATCTGAAAATGTTGACGGACGTCACTCGGCAGTTCGCGTCATACACCTTCGCGAGGATCGGGCACTGGTCCTTGGCCTCCTGGTAGAGATCCCGCCTGATCTCGTTCAGGGCCGTTTCACGGTCGCCCCCCTGCACTGACGCAGGAGGCACGGCAACGCTCTTGAGCGTCACAGTGATGTCCATCAATCCGCGCGGCGGGACAGGCGACGCCGTATTGAACGTGACCTCGGCCTGCGCCGAAGAGGCTGCAAGCAACGACAGGATTCCACATGCGATCGCTGAGACAACGCGCATTCCAGACCTCCACGAGACTTCGCGAGCACCTCCCGCGTCAGGGAGGGCTATCGCATATGCGCTCGATTTCCCCACAAAGTCCGTCATGTCCGGCCTTGTGCCGGGCATCCACGTCTTAGTCTCCGCGTGAGAAAGACGTGGATGGCCGGGACAAGCCCGGCCATGACGAATGTGGAGACAGCAAAGCCGCTCGCTGCCATATGCGATTGCCCTTACCGCGTCAGGGAGAACGTCGATATCCCAGTCGCGGATTGTTGCGGAAGTTTGGCATCGCAACCAGAGGCAGCATCGTGAAGGCCGACGATCACGCGAACTTGCGCTGGTGCATGGCCGTGCGTGATTGCCGACGACAGAGCCCGCTCTCGCTCATTTCGTTTTTGATGCAGCTTGGCTGGCTTGCCGAGCCAACGTTCGTGGAAGTGGCGACACGCTTCGCCTAACGGGCCAGTGGCATCGATCCAGCCCGCCTGCGCCCTCCGGGCTTCGGCGCGGCAGCCTTCGCTCACTTCGCTACGATGGAGTCTTGCTGGCCTGCCTAGCCGTAGCTCGCGAAGCGAGCGAAGGCTGGTGGGGGAGGCAGGACTCGAACCTGCGAAGCCATGAGGCGGCTGATTTACAGTCAGCTCCCTTTGCCACTCGGGACACTCCCCCGTCCAACAGCGTCGAACCAGCCGCGCGAGTGGCGGCGGACCGGTCATCGAAATGACGCTGATAACCGGCCGACCCGAAGCGGGTGCGCGGTCGGGCGCGTTTATGGGCGAAGGCGGTCCCCAAAGTCAACCAAGCCAGGCGCCTATTTGCCGGTTAAATTGCCAATATTCGACACCCGTGACACAAGCCTCCCATGAGCGATCGCGACCGCAGACCCAATTTCCGAGGCAAGGGCGGTAAACCCTTCCAGAAAGGGCCGAAATTCGGCCGCCCGCAGGCCCGGCGGGAGCGCGAATCCGGTTCCGACGGACCGGTGATTCTGTACGGCTGGCACACGGTGGCGGCGGCATTGGCCAACCCGGAGCGCCAGATCCGCAAGCTTTACCTCACCGAGAACGCCGCCAAGCGGCTCGCCGAGGAGAATATCGCGACCCGGGTCGCCCCGGAGATCGTCCGTCCCAGCGACATCGACCGCCGCCTCACCCCCGATGCCGTGCATCAGGGCCTGTTGGCGGAGGCCGATCCCCTGCCCTCGCCCGGCATCGACACGCTGGCGCTGGAGGGCATCGTGCTGGTGCTCGACCAGATCACCGACCCGCACAATGTCGGCGCCATCCTGCGCTCGGCGGCGGCGTTCGCGGTGAAGGCGATCGTCACCACTGCGCGGCACAGCCCGGAGGCGACCGGCGTGTTGGCGAAGGCCGCCTCCGGCGCGCTCGAGCTGGTCCCGATGGTCACGGTGCAGAACCTGGCGCGCGCGCTGAACGAGCTGAACGAGCACGGCTTCCAGACCGTCGGCCTCGACAGCGAGGGCAGCGAGGACCTCGGCAAGGTTCCGCTGCAACAGCCGCTCGCGCTGGTGCTCGGCGCCGAGGGCAAGGGCCTGCGGCAGTTGACGCGCGAGACCTGCCGCGTCGTCGCCCGCCTCGACATGCCCGGCGAGATCAAGAGCCTGAATGTGTCGAACGCCGCCGTGCTCGCACTCTATATCGGCGCCAGCCGGCTTGGGCTGATGGGCTAGAGCCTTTCCCGTTCCGATGAAATCGGAACGGGGCTCCAGGTTGTTGTCTTCGCGTTTTCTTCACGCGAACCGGTCTCCACTTCGCTCGAAAACGCTCTCGCTCGCGGCATCTCACTTCTTCCGCGTGCGAGCACCAGGAGCGAGCGGACCCGCAAGCAGCCCCGAGGCGAGGTGCGTGAAGGCGTCCACGGCCTTCGGCAAGACGGCTTTGGGATTGTTGCTGGCCGCGACCCAGAGCGCGGCATTGAGTGCCGCGCCATTCAACAGTCGCGCGACTGCTTCGGCGTCGATCGGCTTGAGGATGCCCCGCGAGATCAACCGTTCGACCGTCTGCTTCGTCACTTGCAGGCAATGGCTCTGGCTGGGCCATTGCGACGGATCCCCGAGCACCGCTGGGCCATCGAGCAGCACGATGCGCTGGACCTCGGGATCGAGCGCCATCTCGATATAGGCCACCCCTTCCGCCAGCAGCCCCTGCCAGTCGCCTCCTGCGCGGGCGCCGATCGCCTGCGCGCGCGCCGCCATTTCGCCGTCGATCTCGTTCACCACCGCCGACAGCAGTCCGCGCTTGTCCGCGAAATTATGATAGAGCGCGCCCCGCGTCAGACCGACCGAAGCGGTCAATTCATCCATCGAGGCTTCGGCATAGCCATCCCTGGCAAAGGCCTTTCGCGCAGCCGCGATCAGCTTGGCGCGGTTCTCTTCCATCGTCTCGATGCGTCGCTTTGCCGCCACCGGTCACCCTCATCGAATTCACATACGCAACGTATATGGATTGACATACGCTCCGTATGCCAACTAATGTACTGGCATACGCGGCGTATATCAAATGCGATAGCGGCGGCACGCGAAGGACGTATCGGCGGGCTGCGCATCCACACCGCCAACACACGGAAACGAAAGGATCAAGCGATGGCGCAGCGCGAGGCGATTTTCCCTGCCAACGCCAACCGGCATGCCCTCTACGAAGCCCACGGCTATTCAGCCGCGATCCGGTCGGGCGACCTCGTCTTCGTCTCCGGTCAGGTCGGCAGCCGTCTCGATGGCTCTCCCGAGCCTGATTTCGAGCGTCAGGTCCGGCAGGCATTCGACAACCTTCGCGCAACGCTTCACGCGGCGGATTGCAGCTTCGACGACATCGTCGATCTCACCACGTTCCACACTGATCCCGAAAATCAGTTCAAGACCGTCGCGGCAGTCAAGAATGAGATGTTCGCCACGCCGCCCTTCCCCAACTGGACCGCGGTGGGCGTGAATTGGCTCGCCGGCTTCGATTTCGAGATCAAGGTCATCGCCCGCATGCCGCATCGCGCAGCCGCATAGATCTCCTCACCGATCACCAAAGAGAAGCGCCCGCTCGCGTGACGCGAACGGGCGCTGATGTTTCGACGGATCGGTCGAGATCAGTAATAGCGGCGCAGCACGCGGTGGCCGTAGTGATAGGCCGGCGCGCGATGCGCGTAGCCGTAGCGATAGCCGTAGTGCGCACGGTAGGGCCGGTAGTGGTGGCGATAACCGTAGTGGCGGTAGCCATAGTGGCGATAGCCGTAATAGGGGCGGCCATAGCCTTCGCGGTAGTACGGACGCGGCGCCCAGTTGCCCGGACCGCTGTAGGTCGGTCCCTGGTTGACGTAATAGTACTGCTGGGTCGCGTTGGGATAGGCCGCATCCGGGTCAGGCAGGCGTTCGACGGCGCCGTATCCGGCATAGCCATAGCCGTAGCCGTAGCCGCCGCAGCCACCACAGCCATAGGTCACGGCAGGCGCGGCGTAGACCGGCGCACCGCAAGGGTTGAAACCGCACGCCATCGCGGGCGCGGTCAGCATGACGGCCACCGCCGCAATCAGTCCTTTGATCATTTGACGCATTACTCTCTCCTGATGCTCTCTGTTCGTCGCGTAGCTCTTGATGGCTATTCAGCGCCCCCGGTTGAGGGCTCTTGATTGGACAGTTGGTTCTAAGGGCCTCTCGGACGCGGTGGCCGCGGCATCGCCCCGGGGAGCGGCTGCGGTCCGTTGAACTGCGGCGCGTAGATCACCGGCGGCGGATCGACCGGCTCGTTGGACTGCGCCGGCAGCGGCGTAGACCGCGCCGACCAGGATTGATGGTAGCTTTCGGCCGGCTTGGGCAGGCTGCGATTGGCCGGCGGCTCGATCTCGAGCCGGCCATAGCCCGGCATGCGGCCGAGGCTCGGATAATAATGGCCGACATTCGGCTGGGGATCGATCGGGCGGCCGCCATAGACGGTCGGCACCAGCGACTCGTTGCGGGCGAGCCCCATCGCGCCTTCGACCACGGCGTAGGAGGCGTCGACGCCGTTGATGATGATCGGCACGCCGGGCCGCGAGGGCACGACGATGTCGAAGCCGCCGCCGGCCGACGCCGCCGAGGTCATCGCAGCCAATATCACCAGCGCCAGTCGTCCGCGCATGTTCACCCAGCGTCCCGAATTGTTCCAGGCTCAGCCTAGTCCAATGCCTTGGCGGAAGGGTTAAGGCCGCGGGCCAAACTGCCGGTAAGCCTAATGCGTAAGCATCGGCATCGGCTCAATGCGGCCGCGCCCGCTCAGACATCGTTAACGGCTGCGTCCTCGGTGATCGTCAGGCCAGCACCTCGTCGAACAGGCCTTGCATCGCCGCCCAGGAGCGGCGGTCGGCCCGCGCGTCGTAAAGCGCCGAGCTCATGATCGAGCCGTCAGCGGACGGGTTGGTGAAGCCGTGCAGCACGTTGCCGTAGCTGGTCACCTGCCAGTCGGCGACCTTGCCGGCGCGCATCTCGTTCTCGAAGGCTGCGACCTGTTCGGGCGGCGCCAGCGGGTCGTCGGCCCCGGTCAGCACCAGCACGCTCGCCCTCACCGCACCAGCCGCTGCCGGCTGCGTGGTCGAGAGCACGCCGTGGAAGCTGACGACGGCCTTGAGGTCGGCGCCGTCGCGCGCAAGCTCGAGCGCGACGGTGCCGCCGAAGCAGAAACCGATCGCCGCGCATCTCGTGGCATCGACCTCGGGCAGCGCGGTGAGTGTCGCGAGCGCCGCGCGGGCCCGCGCGCGAAGCCTGGCGGGATTTGTCCGCAAGCCGCCGATCAGCGTCATCGCCTGATCGAGGTTGGCGGCCTGCTGCCGATCGCCGAACATGTCGGCCGCCAGCGCGACATAGCCATGCCCGGCAAGTCTGCGCGCCCGCTCCATCGCGAAATCGCCGAGCCCGAGCCCCTCGTGGAAGACCAGCACGCCGGGACGCCTTGCGCCCGTGTCGCTGACGGCCAGATAACCGCGCAGATGGGCGTCGCCGCCGGCGTAGTCGATGTCGCGTGTGTGCATGCCATTCTCATCAAAAGCGCCATGATCCGGAACGCGTCATGCGCGGACCCCGGCGGAACTTCACACCGGTTTGATCGCGAGGCAAGGCCGCGCAGGAACACGCGCCGGATCGCGAGATTAGCTTCTCACCACGACGAGAGGAGACTTCGCATGACACAGCTCAAGATGCTCGGCGCAGCAGCCCTGCTCGCTTCGGCGCTCGCCGCCCCGGCGATGGCGCAACAGACCATCGGCTCCGCCGCGCGCTGCTCGAATGCCTATCCGGATGCCCGATGCCAGACGATGGCACCAGGCGCCACCGCAACCACCTATCACCACCGCACCACGCGGCGCGACCGCGACTGGCAGGACAGCTACAACCGCTATGACCCCGGCCCGTTCGCGCCGGTCGACGCCGCGGCCGGCGTGGTCGGCGGCGCGGTTGGAACAGCGGCCGCCATCGCCACCGCGCCGTTCGGCGGCCCCGAATACGCCCGCAGCCCGATCGGCGGCGAGGAATATGCGCGGCAGAACGGATTTGTCTGCACCCCCGGCACCTGGTTCCGCGGCAGCGACGGCCTCCGGCATCCCTGCCAGTAGCCGACGCACAGCGCTGACGGCGAGAAGGCGGCCTTCAGGCCGCCTTTCTGCTGCCTGGCGCAGCGCGATCGATGCGAACCTTCCACGGTCCGGGCTTCTGGTTCTGGCTCTGGCCCGCCAAGTCTGCTATGCGAGCCCGCAAATCATTCCCCTTTCGCCGGCTTAGCTCAGCGGTAGAGCAGCAGTTTTGTAAACTGAAGGTCGGGGGTTCAATCCCCTCAGCCGGCACCAGCCTTCGGCTTCTCCGCCGCGCCTCGCCCCAGCGGGCACCCGCCAGCGACAGGATCGTCGGTCACCGGGACGAAAAAAAGCCCGGCTTGAGCCGGGCTTTTTCAATGCGCGGATGATGCTCTAGGCGAGCACTTGCTGCTTGCGGTTTCGGCGATAGGCCAGCGAGCCGACGCCGAAGAACCCGAGGATCATCATTGCCCAGGTCGACGGCTCGGGAACGGCAGCCGTCAGTGCCACGTCGGCGCTGACGTCGAGCTGCGCGCCGGTCCGTTCACGATCGGCGTAGAAGATTTCCAGCGTATTCACGCCGGCGTTTGCGTTGCCTGCGAACGTGACGTCGGTGATCGCGTGAATGCCGGGATTCTGTCCGATCAGGACGCCGTTCAGGTAGACGAAGGCGTCGTCGTCCGAGCCGACCGTGAAGTGGACCGTTCCGGCTGACGACAGCGAGAACGTGCCCTTCAGCACCGCGGTTTCAAACGCGGCGGCATCGTTGGTGCCGGTGCTGTTCGGGGCGTACATCGTGCTGCTGTAAGGCAGCGAGACCGTGCCGGTGCCGGTCTGGATGACCGTTGCCGACGGTGTCCACCACAGCAACTGGCCGGTGGAATGATCATACATCGACACGCCCGGGCTGGACGTGCTGACGACCGGCCGGTCGTTCACCAACCCGCTGCCGATCGCGACATTCGGCGTGCCCGAGCCGCCGAAATCGGGCGCACCGGACCCGTTGTTGAGGACTTCGTAGTAGGTGGCACTCAGCGTGCCGGTCACGGGATCGGCCTTCGCGGCGACCGATACCACGGTCGAAAACAGAGCAGCAACGCCGACGATCAGAAACGTATTTTTCATTGTACTCCCCATTTAAAATATTTGCGTGAGAGGATTTGACGCGCTTTAAACCCCTCCATTTAATTCAATTAATATTACGCGGGTGCGACATTCTGTCAACTCGCGTTAACTATTTTGCAGGCGAGCCTCTCCACACTGACCCGGGCCGTCGCGGATGCGCGCGCCCCGCACCTCGACAGAAATCTCCGCAGAGAATCTTGGCAGGAATCGTGGGGAGATGCCCGTAGGATCACCCATCCTGCGTCTTGTTTCTGTCCTTGCAGGCCAAAACGGACTATGCAGAATGCGGGATGGGACTCTGCCAATGACCTATTTGATCCTTGCCCGTGATGGCACCAGCCAAATCGTGCTGAAGCGCGACAATGAAGACGCGGCCGAGAAGAAGGCGCGCGAGCTGAAGGAGATGGGCTGGTTCGAGGTCGAGGTCCGCGAGGACAAGGCGGGGGACGGCGTCCCGGCCGCGCTGGGTGATCGCTCGCAGATCCTACAGTGAACCTTTGCCCGATGGCCCTTACCCATGTGTAAGGAGCCACCATGTCCGACACAGCACATTACCGCTTCCAGTCCGATCAGGCGCGACGGCTGGCCCGTCAGGTCACCGACGCGATGGTGCGCGAGAAGCTGCTTGAAATGGCCGAGGAGTATGGCCGCTACGCCGACATGATCGAGGCCGGCGTCACCGCGCCAACCATCGCGGAGGCGACGGCCTTGCCGGGCTGAGAACCCTCGCCCGCTCCGATCGCTGCTATGCCTGGCTCACTTGGCACCTGCCCTGGGTGCCTTCGAGTCTGATTCCAACGCTGACTTTCAGCGCGCCGCCAAGACCGCGCGAAAACGCGTCAGGATTTGTCCGGAACATGATGCGCCCTCACGTATTTCCTTTCGCATGAGGACTCGCGAGGCCGACCGCAATATCGCGCTTCTGGGCGCCGCTACGCTGCTGAGCGTGGCCGCCGCCGGAATCGTCGCGCTGCTGGATCCGGGGTCCGCGCCGGCAAGCGCCATGTCCCGGCCGGCCACGAATCGGGCGCCAGCGGACGATCAAATACCGATCCGTATCGTCGGTACCCCGTTCGTCCCAAACACCAATCCTGGCCAACGCTGACCGCCTTCGCGGCCGCTACGTGTCACAATTATGTCACCGCGCCTGCGAAACAGGCGTCTTCGTCAACCATCATGATGGCCGATGCTTGATTCCGCGGAGTTGCTTTGCTGGAATCCGCGCGCTTAGGGTGCGCCATGAAGTGGATGAAGGAACGCGATCTTCTGATCGCGCAGACAATGGCTTTCGTTCAGTCGGTGAAGGGCAAGCTGCCTGACGCCGGGGCGCCGACGTCTGCCCAGACGCCCGCTCAACAAACCACCGCCCCATCGGCCGCGGCACCCCAGCCGGGCCCCGCGCAGCCGACGATCCCGACGGCCGAGACCGAAGCCAGGACCACCTTGGAAGCCAGGACCACTTTGGAAACAACGCCGGTGTCGGGGATCAAGCCTGCCGCCGAGACCCCAAGGATGGTCTCACCTCCCTCGCTTCCGGTACCCACCGTGATCGAGGGCCTGCCGCCGGCGCCGCCGCCCTTGACGGTGACCGTCGTCGAGGTCCCGCCGCCGCCGGCTCAGCTTCCGCAGTTCGCCAAGCTCGATATCCGCGGCGACTTCGGATCCGAAGTGAGGGAGCGGGTTGCCAGCTTCCGCGCGCAGCAGCAGCGCTTCCTGAAGGAGCGCGAGGAATATTGCACGACGACCATGGCCAAGGTCCGTGCGGCGATCCGCGACAACAGCGATTTGCCGCGCTCGGGCAAATAGACGGCTCACTCCCCGATCGTGTCATGCCCGGCTTGCTTGGGCCGCGAGCCGTCGCGTCATGCCGCGCCGATCTTCTCCAGCACCGGCAGCAGGTGTTTGAGAAACTCGCCTGGATTCTCGCTCATCGGAAAATGGCCGAAGCCCTTCATGATGGTGGCCTCGCAACCGGCGATGCTGCTCGCCACCGCCAACGTCTCTTCCGGCGTGCAGGAGTAGTCGTATTCACCTGACAGCAGGAACAGCGGGCAGCGCCTGGTATCGATCTCGGCGACGCGGGCGCGGATGTCGCCGTCGATCTTGTAGAAATAGAGATCGCCTTTGAACACGCCGGGGCCGCCTTGCATGTAGTGCCAAAGCGTTTCCCACCGCTCACTGTCCGGCGCGTCCGGCCCGACCAGCCCCGAGACGATCGCCGCCGCAACCTCGCCGCCATGGACGTCCGGCCGGTGCAGGAAGTTCAGGTCGTAATAGGGATCGACATGCGCACCGGCTTGCAGGCCGATGATGGCGCGGAAACGTTCTGGATGCTCGAGCGCCAGATGCAGCGCGATCCGACCGCCGATCGAGCAGCCGATCACGATCGGCTTGTCGAGCTCGAGCGCGTCGATCACGGAGAGGATCATCGCCGTGTATTGCGCCGAGGTGAGCTGGTACTCCTCGTCGTGCCAACCTTGCGGCGGCGACGACTTGCCGTGCCAGGGCATGTCGAAGGCGATGACGCGATGGTTGCGGGTGACACTGATATCGTTCATCAGGCCGCGATACTGTCGCCCGTCGGCGCCCGCGGTGTGCAGACAGAGCAGCGGCGTGCCCTCGCCGGCCTCCTCGACATAGATGCGGTGCGGCCGGCCCGACAGTTCGAGATGCATGTAGCGGCCGACGATCGGTTCGAATCTGGCGCTCATGCGTGAACTCCCGCGCGGCGCAGCTTGCCGAGCGCCTCCTTGAAGTAGCGCAGGTTCGCCATGAAGACTTGCAGTTCGCCCTCGGCCTTCAGCACACGGCGCTTGATCAGCGCCATCAGGTCGTTGGAGCCCGGCGGCGGCCGCCGCTCGCAGAACTTGTCCCACTCCTCGTCCGAGGTGCGCAGCGCGAACGCCGATGACGGCATCACGAATGGACCCTTGGTCACCGCGACGATCCGGCCCTCATGGATCGCGATCAGCCAGGCGGCCTTGCCGATCTCGAGCAGGAAGGTCGTGGTCAGATAGCGGCCGCGTCGCACCAGACCGGGGTCGCCGTTGACCCGTTCCTTCAGCATCTCGATCATGTCAGCTCCACCCGATGGCGGCTCGCCTGCGCCGGGCGCAGCGTGCGCTTGTTCTGGTGGCATTGAGGGAAGGAATGGAGGGGCCGTCAATTGTCACCGGCGTCGCGCGGCCCCGGCGTTTTCGCCGTGGGTCGCCACGTCAGGAGTTTGACTGAAGCCGAGAGCCTAGAGCCAGGACCAGACCAGCGCCACGTTCGCGGCACAGGCCGCGAGCAGTGCGAGCGCGAGAGCGCAGTGCACGCGTTCATGGGGGGTCTGAAGGATCGCTCTCATGGATTGGA
Source organism: Bradyrhizobium sp. SK17 (assembly GCF_002831585.1). Classification (GTDB taxonomy): domain Bacteria; phylum Pseudomonadota; class Alphaproteobacteria; order Rhizobiales; family Xanthobacteraceae; genus Bradyrhizobium. Next base: position 6,370,414 of record NZ_CP025113.1, read on the forward strand.
GCATCCGGCGATTCTACCCGGAGAGTCCCGGGGATTCTTTTTTCCCGGGTTTACCAGCCATTAAGGACTCAGGGTTCGCCGGGGAAAGGTCCGAAATGACTCACATTTTCAGATGCTTACCCGGGAATGCGCTCACGGTTCCGTGATTGGAACGGCAATCTCGCAGGAAACCGGGAACGCCGGCCGGCGTTGTCGGTGTTTGGGGGACCGACCGATGCCGTATGCGCTGTTCTATCAGGACGCCAAGCTGAGCAAGGCCTATCCGACCGAGGCCGACGTGTGGAAGCTCGCCAGGAAATCCGGGCTGGTGGTGGATGCCGTCAGCGAGGAGGAGACGGCCGCGCCGCGTCCGGTGCTGGACAACAACTACGAAATCCGGCCCTGCCAGCTCGAGCCGAATGAGGACCCGGTCCAGAACAAGGCCGATGCCGATCGTGAAGCGCGCCAGGAGCCGCGGTTGAATTGAAGACACCGATGGGGCCGGCGCGCGGGTACGGGCCGGAGGCGCGAGTGCGATCGGTGTTGCCCTTACGGCGTCGCCGTTGCCAGCGAGGCCTGTTCGGCGGCCAGCGAGACGCAAATCTTGCGCCGATGCAGACCCCGGATCGCGCCCGTCACCTTCAACACCTTGCCGGCCGCGCAGGACGCGTCCTGAACGAACACGACCTCGTAGGGCGCAAGCGCCAAGGGTTCGGATTTGAGGATGGTCTGGGCAAGACACGGCACGGAGACCGCAGAGAGGATCAGCCCTAACGCAAAGCTACGCATGTTTGTTTGTCCACCAGCCCGGCAACCGCACAATACCGCATCACGATGAAAGTTCCGTGCAATGCAGGAATTATTTTTTGCATTGCACGATCAGGCGTGAATATCGGCTGAATAAGCAAGCGTCGGGCCAACAAAAAAGGCCGACCCGAAGGCCGGCCTTTTCGAATTCGGTAAAGGACGTCGCAATCAGTAGCGGGAGCCCACCGGACCGCCCCAACCGAAGCGGTAGTTGACCCCGAGCTTGACGGTATGCTCGTCGTTCCGGAAGCTCGCGCCGACGATGTCGGCCGGCCCGCCGGTGAAGGTGGTCTTGCCGAAATTGTAATACTGGTACTCGGCCTTCGCCGACCAGTTCGGAGCGAACATGTATTCGAGGCCGGCGCCGACCGTATAGCCGTCCTTGTGGCCGCCATCGGTGGTGAACGCCGCTGGCACGCCGCCGACCGACGCCGTGATGTTGTTGTTGTCGCGCCAGGCATAACCGCCCTTGGCGTAGAGCAGCGCCGGACCCCAGGTGTAGCCGAGGCGGCCGGTCACCGAGCCGATCTGGTCGGTGTTGCCGGTCACGACCGTTCCGGCGGGGAACGTCAGGCCATTGTTCGACGAGCTCGGCAGCCAGGAATACTGCGCCTCGATACCCATCACCCAGTTGGGGGCGAACTGATAGTCGAAGCCACCCTGCACGCCACCCAGGAAGCGCGCATCGCTGCCCATCAGGTTGTTGCCATCGGTGAACGCGCCGCCGACATGGCCGCCGATGTAGAAACCGGTCCAGTTGTAGACCAGCGCCGGGGCGGTATAGGGCGGCGGGGCCTTGGTATAGGTGCGGGCCGGCATGTCAGCCGCGAACGCCGGGCCCGCAAAAGCGGCCAGCGCGACTGTGCCCAGCAAAAACTTCTTCATCTCTGATCCCCGTTACGACGTTGCGCTGTTAAGACAAACAACGTGACCTCAATTGGGTTGCTTTGGGGCAATGCCGCACCTGTGAAGTTTCCGTACTGTGACGGGGTCGCAACAACGCCCGTTTGTTCCTTGGCACGGAAGGTTTTTTCACCGGTTAAGCAACCGCATTTCGGCTGCATATAAGTCGCGGGCGGCTAAGTTGCAGTTCAAGGCTCCCCGAAAAGTGATCGGAGTTCGCTAACGATCCGGTCAGACCTGCCGGTCGGGCACGCTGCGACAGGCCGCCGCGCGTCAGCGCGTCATTTTTTCCAGCTCCGGGAATGCCGCATAGGACGCGCCGGCGCAGGCCTCGGCGGCGTTGTCGAGGATGCGGTCGAGCCGGCCGTCGACGAACAGGACGCCGCGCTCGCGGGCTGGGCGGTAATTGCCATCGGTATCCCTTGCGCTGTAGCGAAGGCAGACCACGTAGCGCAGCCGGCCGCCGACCGTGCGCTGCACCGGCTCGGCGATCCCGGCTTCGCGGACCCCGACCGGATTGTTCAGGTAAGTTCGCATGAAGGCGAGGATCTGGTCGCGGTACCTGTCCGGAAACGGCTGGTTGGCGACGCCGCGATCGTCGGTGAAGGTGGTGGAGCTGCCGCCGTCATCGCTGGTGAGGCAGCCGGCGAGCGGAATCGAGAGCAGCGCGATCGCCGCCAGTTGTGCCAGAATCCGCAAACGTCGTTGTGTCATGAGTCCCCGGCCGTCTGTTTAGACCGCCGCGCGGCCGAAGGGAATTCGCAACTCGGTTATTGCTGCCGGCTCATTCTTTCGCACGCTGGAGCCGCGACGCGGCATCGTCGTCGAGCACATCGCTTCTGATGCTGTCGGCAAATTTGCGCATCAGTCGAACCAACTCCTGCACGTCGCGCATGTCCCAGCCTGTGAAGACGGCATCGGCGAGCCGTTCGCGGGCGGCGTCGACGGCATCCGTCATCGTCTTGCCTTTCGGCGTCACGATCGCCTCGCGGACCCGGCGGTCGCCGGCGCCGGCCTGGCGTGCGACGAGGCCGAGGTTTTCCAGCTTGGCAATCTGCCGGCTGACGGTGGTGTAGTCGCGTCCGACGCGGTCGGCCAACTCGACCACCCCGATTGGACCGCGCCGTTCGATCACGACCAGCAGCGGAAACAGCGCCCGCTCCAGCGAAATGCCGGCCTCGCGAACCATCTGCTCGTCGCGCTGCGGCCGGTTCATCACCCCGACGATGTCGATCAGGGCCTCATGCAGAGCCCGTACCGTTTCACGATTATGTGTATTTTGCACCCTTTTCGTTGACGACATCCAGGCCCTCCAATTATGTGCATACTACACATATGGAGAGGACCATGACACAGGAATTCGCAGCTGACGTTCTGATCATCGGCGCGGGCGCCGCCGGCCTGACGCTGGCAATCGAGCTGGCGAGGCGGGGGATTCGCTTCCGCCTGATCGAGCGGATGGATGCCCCCTTTCACGGCTCGCGCGGCAAGGGCATCCAGCCCCGGACCCTGGAAATCTTCGAAGATCTCGGCATTGTCGACCGCATTGTCGCGGCCGGCGGTCCCTACCCGCCGCAGCGCGAGCACCATGCGGACGGCGGCTTCACCGACAGCGAGATGATAGAGCGTAGCGATCCGACGCCGACCGAGCCCTACCAGGTTCCGCTGATGATCCCGCAATTCCTCACCGAGGGCGTGATGCGCGAGCGGCTGCGCGAGCTTGGCCACCAGGTTGAATTCGGCTGCGAGCTGACCGGCTTCACACCGGATGAGGGCGGCGTGACGGCGGTTCTAGCCCGCGATGGCGCCGAGGAGACGATCCGCGTGCGCTACCTGATCGGCGCCGATGGCGGTCGCAGTTTCGTGCGTCATGCGCTCGATATCGGTTTCCCCGGCAAGACGCTCGGCGTGCGGGCGGTGGTGGCCGATCTCGCCTTGAGCGGTCTCGAACGCGATGCCTGGCACCGCTTCCATGAGGGTTCGATGGAGCGCCAGATCGCGCTGTGCCCACTTGCCGGCACCGAGCTGTTCCAGTTGCAGGCGCCCGTCCCGCTCGAGGGCGATGTCGACCTTTCGGCCGAGGGACTTGCCCGAATGATCGCAGCGCGCAGCGGCCGCAACGACATCCGGATTGACGCTGTGGCGTGGGCGTCGGCCTACACCATGAACGCAAGGCTCGCCGATCGCTATCGGATCGGCCGTGCATTCCTGGTCGGCGATGCTGCACACATTCATCCGCCGACCGGTGGCCAAGGCCTCAACACCAGCGTGCAGGATTCCTACAATCTCGGCTGGAAGCTGGCCGCCGTGATCGCCGGCGCACCGGATACGTTACTAGATAGCTATGAAGCGGAGCGGCGTCCGATCGCGGCCGGAATGCTCGGCCTGTCGACCAAGCTGCTCGACGCCAACAAACGCGGCGACATGCGGCGCGGCCGTGAAGTGCATCAGCTCGACCTCAGCTATGGCGGATCCCCGCTCGCACTGGAGCTGCCTGAACGTCCCGGCGGCCTGCTCGCGGGAGACCGTGCCCCCGACGCGCAGTTGCGCGGCGCCGCCGGTCAGCCGAAGCAGCTGTTCCAGCTCTTCAAGGGGCCGCACTGGACGCTGATCGGTCACGAGGTGGCGCGTGATGCGGTCGCGCCCCGCCCTCACCTGCGCATCCACACCACCGGACCGCGCGGCGACATCGTGGACGATGCCGGCGCGTTGCGCAAAGCCTATCAGCTTGACGCCGGCGACTGGGTGCTGGTGCGGCCCGACGGCTATGTCGGCGCGATCGTCGGTTCGGAAGCGCTCGACACGCTGGAGGACTATCTGCGGCGTGTCGGCCTTAATTAGCACGCTCCCTGCAAGGGACTGAACGCACTCCGGCCCGCCGCCATTGGGGAAGCAATGGACAGGCGGGCCGGTTCTGCATCCTGAGGGCGCAGCGGGGCAATGTGGATCGAACGACGCCCTCCGGATCAGGTTCAGTCGCGCTCGATCAGCCGCGCTTGGCCGGCACGACGTGCTTGGTCGCGACCTTGGCCGAGACGTGCTTGGAGACGTGCTTCGGCGCCTTCACCTTCAACATGCCCATGTGCTTGTGGTGGCGGTGATGGCGATAGTGCTTGTGGTGATGGCGGCCCATCTTGGCATTGGCGTTGCGCACCTTCGACGGCAGCTGCTCGCTCTTGATCACCGGAGCGGCCTTGGTCGCCGGGGCAGTCGTGGTCACCGGCGCGGGCGTTGTGGTCTTGCCGGCCTCGGTGGCGAACGCCGGCGCTGCGATCACGGACATGGCGAGCAGCGCGGCGGAAATGGTCTTCAGCATGGTGGTCCTCCTCGTCGGGATCGAGAGGTCTCCGGCCGGATGGTCGGCCTCACCGATCAATGCACGTGACCTTATGGGCCGGGCACTGAACCCGTTCTGAAGGGGGCTGACGGAATTCATTCATGTGAATGACATCTCTGTCATGTTGCCCAGCCCGCCACGGCTGGCACGGCATCACGCAATCGTGGGGTTGGCCGGGAATGTTCTGCACCCCCGGGTGTTCAAGTCAGCAGGCTTGGGTGTACGATTGCCGAGCACGATCAGGAACGATCAGGAGCAACCAGGAATGAGCAAGACGACAAAGTTTGTGGGCCTCGCAGTGCTCTCGATGACGCTTGTCGCCGGGCCGGTGATCTCGGCCTACGCCGCGGGCAGCGACAATCCCTCGCCGCCGGCCTCCGACAGCGGCAAGGGCAAGAAGTCGACCAAGAAGGACAAGAGCTCCGCGATCGACGATCAAAAGTTCCTGGCCGGCTATCACGCCGCCTACGCCACGATCTACGACAAGCACGACTATGCCGCCGCGATCGAGCAGCTCAAGGCGCTCGGCCAGGACGACCGTGCCGACGTCGCCAATTTGATCGGCTACTCCTATCGCAAGCTCGGCGACTACAAGGTCTCGCAGATCTGGTACGAGCGCGCGCTGAAGGCTGACCCGGCCCATGTGCGGACCTGGCAGTATTACGGCCTCTGGCAGGTCGAGCAGGGCAACCGCGACCAGGCGCAATACCATCTCAACCGCATCGCCCAGCTCGCCGGCACCAACAGCGAGGAATACCGCTCGCTCGCCGCCGCGCTTGAGAAGCCGCCCGGCACCGGGCTGGCCTACTGAGCCCAACGCTCTGACGCATGAGCCGGCGCTGGTCGTCACGACCGCGCCGGCTTTTTTGCTGGCGAGCGCAGCGGCTACGGGCGCTGCAACCCGGCGGTCCGTGCCGCATAGGCATCGAGCACGTCGTCGGCACTGTAGGCCGGACGCGCCGCGAATTCATCACGCAGGCCGAGCCGCGCCGACGTCCTGAGCCGTGCGGCGGTGGCCTCGGTCATGATCGGCTGCAAGCCGATCTCGCGCAGCCCCTCCGCAACGCCGTCCATTTCGACCGCGCGTCGCTCGGCGTGCAGCACATCGGTGCGCACGCACATGTCGACGAATTTGCTGTAGCGCGTCGCATCCATCGGCTCGCAGATGCCGCGCAGCGCCTCGCCGCGCACGCCCGCCAGCGAGGCGGCGGTGAGCGCCTCGACGATCAGCGCCTCCATGCCCTTGGTCACCACGCTGCGAAGCATCTTCACCGCGGCTGCGGTGCCCGCGTCGGGGCCGGCGTGCTCGATCGCAAAGCCGAGCGGCGCAAACAAACCGGCGAAGCGCTCGGCGCCATCGCCCGAGCAGTATAGCGGCACCGCCGCGCCATAGATGCTGACCGCGCCCATCAGGTTGGCGTCGACGAAGGCACCGCCGTTGGCCAGCACGGCATCCGCTGTCAGCCGCTTGGCCTTGGGCGTCGAGGCGTTGATGTCGATCACCAGCATCCCCGGCCGGACCAACGCGGCAATCGATTGGCCGACCGGCATGGCGGTCGCGACCACGACCGCGGAGAACACTATGTCGGCGCGCGTCATCAGCTCGCGCAGGCTGTCCACCAGCTCGACGCCGTGCGCGGCGGCGATACTCCGGAACGCTTCCGAATACGGTGGACGATTGGTCGTTCCCTCGCAAAACACCAGCGGTGGTGGAACACCCTTCCCCGCCAGATGTGCCGCGAAGCACCGGGCCGCTTCTCCGAAGCCGACAAAGCCGATTGTCTTTTGGGTCATGGCAACCCCACGCGTCACGCGATCGCTCAGCCGGTGCGAAGCAAGAACCATGCCCGACACCTTCCCACGAATCGCCACACCGTCATGAGGTCGCGGTGATCTCGAACACCGGCCGGCGGCGGCCGAGGATGGCGAGCAGCACCAGGGCGCAGACCGAGCAGGCGATCGCGAGCTCGAGCACGGCGTTGCCGCCGAACCGTGTCAGCAGATAGGCGAGCGTCGGCGGCGACGCCGCCGAGATCAGGTTCAACGGCAGCGCGATATGGGACGAGGCCTTGGCGAATTCGCTCTTGTCGTAGAACGCCAGCGGGATGGTCGCGCGCGCAACCGCGAGCGCGCCGCTGCCGAGACCGTAGATCAGGATGAAGGCCGCAATCGCCCAGTGGCTGCCGTGGCCGGCGATCAGAATCAGCATCGCGACCGGCAGCAGTGCGCCGGCGACCAGTCCCGTGCTGATACCGTCCCAGCGGCCGCCGCCGAGGAAATCGATCGCGCGCGCCGAGACCTGCACGATGCCGAGCATCGAGCCGAACGCGATCGCCTCCGGCGCCGACAATCCCTGCGCCTTCAGAAGTTCCACCAGTACCGCACTGAAGCCGAAGCTGACGAACGCGTTCAGCGCGATCGCCGCGACCACAAGGAAAAACGTGCTTCTGGCCGGCGGCGGCGCGGCCGACCGGTGCGATGACGGCGCGGCTTCGGCGTCATCGACCGCACGGCGCGGCAGCCCGAACGTGTAGAGCGGCAGGCAGACCAAAATCATCGTCGCGGCATAGACCAGACAGGTGCCGTGCCAGCCGATCGCCGCGGTGAGAAACCCTGTCGTCGGCCAGAAGATGCTGCTGGACAATCCGGTGACCAGCATCAGCGCGCCGATCGCGCCCTTCGCGTTCCGCCCGGCCACCTCGTTCAGCATGATGTAGGCGGCCGTGCTCAGCGCCGCGCTGCCGGCGGCGCCGAGGATCGCCCAGGCGGTGAAGTACAACACCACCTCGCGGGCACAGGCCAGCACGACGAAGCCGAGCGCGGCGACGGCGCTGCCGATCATCATGACGCGCCGCGCGCCGACCCGCCGGAACGGCCCGGCGAGCAGCGGCCCGCACAGGCCCATGGTCACATAGAAAACCGAGGTGCCGGCAAACACCATGGGGAGCGGGATCCGCAGATCGGCCGCGATCTGGTGGCCGGCGATGGCCGGCAGGCCGAGGGTGCCCCACCCGAACACCTGGGCGACGGCAAGGACGAGGAGAACGCCGGCGAGTTGCCTGTCCATGCCAAGGACCCGTGCCCGGTCCGCCATCGTCATTCCCACCACCGCATTTCGACCCAAAAGGCCGGGTTAGCCGAACTGGCGTGACGGTATCATGACTGCGGCGGTCCGGCCGGGCACAGGCCGGCCAGCATCCCCAGGGATTACGGATAATGAGGGATTACGGATAATGCTCGAGACGCCGGTCGGGCTTCTGCCGATGGCTCGCACCCACCGTGTTTCCGGGCGTTGCCGGGTCCGGCCTGCCCGCACGCGCCGCCGTCCCGTCCGGCTGACCGCTGTCGCCGGTCGTCTTGCCGGCGTTCGGCGCCTGGCCGGTGGTGGTGACATTGGCGGCGGTCTGCCCGGCCCCGGCCGAACCGGTCGATGGACCGGAGCTCTGCGCCAACACGGTCCCCGACAGCACCAGAGCCGCCATCAGTATTGCCGCGTTGACTGTCATGGAGGGCCCTTCTGCGCGCGAATGATGCACAGCAACGCGCCAGTGCCGATCGCGTTCCAACGCCGCCGCGGCAGAGTTAACCCCAACGACCGCTTCCGCAGGGGCCCGTCCGCGAAGGAGCGACCATATCGGGCAACGCTGGCAGGGCCCCGATCCGGGCTTACCTAGGCAACATGCAACGCATCTCCACCCTGACCTGCCCGGCTTGCGGCTTCGCCAAGACCGAGACCATGCCGACCGACGCCTGCCAGTTCTTCTACGACTGCGTGGGCTGCGGCATCCGCCTCAAGCCGAAGCCCGGCGATTGCTGCGTGTTCTGCTCCTACGGCTCCGTGCCGTGCCCTCCCGTCCAGGCGGACGGAAAATGCTGCGGTGATGCCGCATGTAGCGGCCAATGAGAACCTGACCGGCCGGTGACCGCACTGCCCTTCACGATGGCGAAGATCGCGGGGATCACGATCAGCGTCAGCAAGGTCGACGAGATCATCCCGCCGATCATCGGCACCGCGATGCGCTGCATGATCTCGGAGCCGGTGCCGGTGCTCCACAGGATCGGCAGCAGCCCGGCCATGATCGCAACCACCGTCATCATCTTGGGCCGGACGCGCTCGACCGCGCCCGCGATGATCGCGCGGTGCAGATCGTCGCGGCCGACCGCCCGTCCCTCGGCGGCGCAGCGCGCCCTCGCCTCGTCCAGCGCATGGTTGAGATAGATCAGCATCACGACGCCGGTCTCGGCGGCAACGCCGGCAAGCGCAATGAAGCCAACCGCGACCGCGACCGACAGGTTGAAGCCGAGCGCCCACATCAGCCAGAGGCCGCCGACCAGCGCGAACGGCAGCGACAGCATCACGATCATGGTCTCCGCCACCGAGCGGAAGTTGAGGTAGAGCAGCAGGAATATGATCGCGAGCGTCACCGGCACCACGATCTTGAGTCGGGCGGCGGCGCGCTCGAGATATTCGTAGCTCCCGCTCCACACCACATAGGTGCCGGGCGGGAACTGGACAGCGGCCTGCACCGCGCGCTGCGCATCCGCGACGTAGCCGCCGAGGTCGCGCTCACGGATGTCGACATAGATGTAGGTCGCAAGCTGCCCGTTCTCGGTGCGGATCGAGCTCGGCCCGCGCGCGGGCTTGACGTCAGCGACTTCGCCAAGCGGCACCGCACCGCCGGCCGGCATCGACACCAGCACGTCGCTGGCGATTGCGCCGGGATTGTCGCGTAGATCGCGCGGATAGCGCATGTTGACCGTGAAGCGCTGCCGCCCCTCCACCGTCGTGGTGACGGTCTGGCCGCCGAGCGCGGTCGCGATCGTGTCCTGAACGTCCTGCACCGCGATGCCGTAGCGCGCCAGCGCCTCGCGGTTCGGCGCGATCTCGAGATAGTAGCCGCCAAGGCTGCGCTCGGCATAGGCCGACGAGGTGCCCGGCACGGTCTTGAGCACCTGCTCGACCTGCCGCGCGAGCTGGTCGATCGTGCCGAGGTCGGGGCCGATCACCTTGACGCCGACCGGCGTGCGGATACCGGTCGAAAGCATGTCGATGCGCGCCTTGATCGGCATGGTCCAGGCATTGGAGACGCCGGGGAATTGCAACGCCTTGTCCATCTCGGCGATCAGGCCGTCGAGGGTGAGGCCCTTGCGCCATTCTTGCTTCGGCCTGAGGTTGACGATGGTCTCGAACATCTCGGACGGTGCCGGATCGGTCGCGGTCGCGGCGCGCCCGGCCTTGCCATAGACCGAGGCGACCTCCGGAAAGCTTTTGATGATGCGGTTCTGCATCTGCATTAGTTCGGATGCCTTGGTCACCGAGATGCCCGGCAGCGTGGTCGGCATATAGAGCAGCGTGCCCTCGTTGAGATCGGGCATGAACTCGGTGCCGAGCTGCCGCGCCGGCCAGATCGAGACCGCGAGCGCGCCGAGCGCCAGCAGGATCACCAGCGTCTTGGCCCGCAACACGCCGTTGATGACCGGACGGTAGATCCAGATCAGGAAGCGGTTGATCGGATTCTTGTGCTCGGGGATGATCCTGCCACGGACGAAGATCACCATCAGCGCCGGCACCAGCGTCACCGACAGCAGCGCGGCCGCCGCCATCGCAAACGTCTTGGTGAAGGCGAGCGGCGAGAACAGCCGGCCTTCCTGCGATTCCAGCGTGAAGATCGGCATGAACGACACGGTGATGATCAGCAGGCTGAAGAACAGCGCCGGCCCGACTTCGGCCGCGGCCTCGATCAGGATCGACACCCGCGACTGGCCGGGCTTGGCGCGCTCCAGATGCTTGTGCGCGTTCTCGATCATCACGATCGCGGCGTCGATCATGGCGCCGATCGCGATCGCGATGCCGCCGAGGCTCATGATGTTGGAGCCGATTCCGAGCAGCTTCATCGCGCCGAATGCCATCAGCACGCCGACCGGCAGCATCAGGATCGCCACCAGCGCGCTGCGGACATGCAGCAGGAACACGATGCACACCAGTGCGACCACCACGCTCTCCTCGAGCAGCGTGCGCTTCAGCGTGTCGATCGCCGCATAGATCAGGTTGGAGCGGTCATAGACCGGCACGATCTCGACCGATTTCGGCAGGCTGGTCGCGATCTCCTTGAATCGCTTCTTGACGTTCTCGATCACGTCGAGCGCGTTCACGCCGAAGCGTTGCAGCACGATGCCGCTGGCCACCTCGCCCTCGCCGTTCAGTTCGGCGATGCCGCGCCGCTCGTCCGGACCAAGCTCGACGCGGGCGACGTCGCGCAGCAGCACCGGCGTGCCGTTGTCGGTCTTCAGCACGACATTGCCGAGGTCGTTGATGTCCCTGAGATAGCCCTTGCCGCGAATAACGTACTCGAATTCGGACAGCTCGACGGTGCGGCCGCCGACATCGGCGTTGCTGGCGCGGATCGCATCGCGCATCCGCTGCATGGTGATGCCGCGGTCGCGCATCCGCTGCGGGTCGAGGACCACGTTGTACTGCTTGACGAAGCCGCCGACGCTTGCGACCTCGGCGACGCCCTCCGCCTTGGCCAGCGCGAACTTCAGGTTCCAGTCCTGGATCGTGCGGGTGTCGGCGAGATTGAGCTGCTTCGACATCACGGAATATTGGTAGACCCAGCCGACCCCGGTCGCATCGGGGCCGATGGTCGGCGACACCCCGGCCGGCAGCCGCGACGCCGCGCCGTTGAGGAATTCGAGCACGCGCGAGCGCGCCCAGTAGAGGTCCGTGCCGTCCTCGAAGATGACGTAGACGAACGACACGCCAAAGAACGAGAAGCCGCGCACGACCTTGGATTTCGGCACCGTCAGCATCGCCGTGGTCAGGGGATAGGTGACCTGGTCCTCGATCACCTGCGGTGCTTGCCCCGGATATTCGGTGTAGACGATGACCTGGGTGTCCGAGAGATCGGGGATGGCATCGAGCGGCAAATGCAGCAGCGCATAGAGCCCCGCGGCCGCCGCGAAGCCGGTGCCGAACAGCACCAGCAGCAGATTGCGCGCCGACCAGGTGATGACGCGGGCGATCATGGCCTGCCTCCATCCATCATCTCGCTTCCGCCCGCCGCCTGCTTGCCGCCGGCCTCGGCAAAGCCCTTGATCGCGGCCTTCAGATTGCTTTCGGCATCGATCAGGAAGGTCGCCGAGGTCACCACTGCGTCGCCCTCGGCAACACCGTCGCGGATCTCGACATAGCCGTCGCCGCGCCGGCCGAGCTTGACCTCGCGCGGCTCGAACCGCCCGTTGCCGCGGTCAAGCAGCACGGTCTGCCGGCTGCCGGTGTCGAGGATGGAATTATCGGCAACCGTCAGCACCGGCGCCGCGCTGCCGGTGTCGATCTCGGCATCGACATACATGTCCGGAAGCAGCGCGAGATCGGCGTTCTCCAATTCGATCCGCACCCGCGCGGTGCGCGTCTCCTTGTTGACCTGCGGATAGATCATGCTGATCTTCCCCGCGAACGCACGGCCGGGATAGCTGCGCGCCCGCACCATGACCTGCTGCCCGACCACGATGTTGCCGAGGTCGCGCTCGGCGACGTCGAGCAGCGCCCACACGACGGAGACGTCGGCGATCCGGAACAGCACGTCACCTGGCTGCGCACGCATGCCCTCGATCGCAGCGCGCTGCAACACGATGCCGTCGCGCGGCGACGACCACGGAATTGCGATCGGCACCGTGCGGCTCTTCTCCATCTCGGCAATGACGGCCTCGGGGACGTCGAGATTGGTCAACCGCTGCTTGGAGCCTCGTCCGTAAGGCTCGATACCTGCGGTCGCCTTCGACGTGATGGTCGCGACATATTCGGCCGCGGCGGACGATATCGCCGGGCTATAGACCTCCATCAGCGGCTGCCCCTTGGTCACCCGGCTGCCGGTGGTGACGTCGGCCACCTTCTGCACATAGCTCTCGGCGCGCATCGCGATCACCGAGACGCGCCGTTCGTCGAGCTGGATCGTGCCGGGCGCGCCGACCAGGGTACGGATGCGCCGCATCTCGGCCGGCTCCGACTTGACGCCGGTGCGCTGGACCTTGCCGGGCGACAGCGTGATCGAACCATCGTCGCTGTCCTCGCCGTCATAGACCGGGATGTAGTCCATCCCCATGGAATCCTTCTTCGGCACCGGCGAGGTGTCGGCAAGTCCCATCGGGTTGCGATAATATTTGACCTTGCGATCGCTGGGCGCGGCCGCAGCTTTCGGCTGCGCGGGCTCGCCCGAATGCGCGTCAGCCTCGGGAAAAACCGGCAAGTAGTCGCGCCCGTCGGGCGTCTGCTTCGGCGTCGCCGAGTAGAGCGGCTTGCCGTCGGGATCGCGGTAATAGATCGGCGCAGCACTCTCTGCTGCGCGCGCAGCGGAGACGATGGCAGTGATCGCGAGGCGCGGCGGCAAACCGCGAAGGTTCCATGCGACGCCGGCCGCTGCGACGATCGCAGCGGCAGCACCGGCCCAAACGAGACGCCTCATTGCTCGGCCGTGACGACGAGCTTGTTTTCAACCGAGCCGGTCTCGCCCTGCACCTTGGCGCCGAGCGATAATTGCCAGCGGCCGGCCATGCCGAAGGTCGCCTTGAGCCGGTAGGTGCCGGGTTCGGTCGACGGCATCGGCGTCACCTTGGTGGCCATCTCCTGCATGCCGTCGGGCGCCATGTCGAGCCGGGTCGAGAAGATGATCGCATCTGGAACGGATTTTCCGGTGCTCTTGTCGAGCAGCCGTACCGTAACGACACGATCGGCCCCGGCCTTGACGGTCGGCTGCACGAGCTGGAATTCGTAGTTCTTGATCTCGGCATGAGCGGGCGCGTGGGCCAGGGCAACGCCGATCAGCGCGGCCGCAGCGGCGCGCGCGAGGTGGAGAGACTTCATGGGTGATGATCCTCGATAGGTCTGATGAACCGCGTGAACGGCATGCAAGGCGCGCGCACCGTCAGGCGCACGCGTCAGCGATCAGGCGCTGCAAGCGCCCGTCAGACGTTGGATCGAGGTGGCTGATCCGGAGGCTTGGCGCCAAGCCCGTCAAGCAGACGGTCGTCGCCCGCCGCAAAGGCGTTCTGCGACGGATCACGCGCGATCAGCGAGGCGGCCCCGGCAGGAAGCGGTAGCGAGACACTCAGCATGCACAACGCAAGGAACGGACAATCGTCGCAGCCCTTGCTCTTGGTCTGGTCCGGACAGCACGGCATGCCGTCCGCCATCGCCTGCGCCGAGATGGCTCCGTCGGGCATCGCATGACCCGACATGGCCTGATGGTCAGTCATCGCCTGTGTCGCGGCAACCTGCGCATCCGGCATCATCCGGGCGAATGCCGGCGCCACGGGCGCGAGCAACAGCCCGGTCGCGACAAGCAGCAGTACCCAGAGATTGGCGATCCGCCTCAGATGCATGCCCGCTTGTCGCACGGATCAGCGGAACCTGCAAATCCGCGCAACTTCACGATCGCGCCAGCTGCGCATCGTCCAAAGGCGTGCAAGACCCGAACGCGCAGATGATGACACCGCGCATCTGGTATCTTGAGCTTAGAACCATCCTTTGACGTCGTCCTGGCGTAAGCTAGGACGACGACAACATTTGCCGCACGCGACGCAGTCCCACGCCACCCATCCCCCTCACTTCATCAGCGCCTCGACCTCCTTGCGGAACGCCTGGCGCGAGCCGTCGCGGGAGTAGAACATGTGGCCGCCGGGATAGACCACGAGCCTGGTGCGGCTCGGACCGGCAAACGCCGGCAGCTGGTCGAGAATGATCTTGGAGGCGAAGTATGGCGTGGCGAGATCGAACAGGCCGTGGCCGATCAGGAGCTTCAGCTTCGGATCGAGCGCGAGCATCTGGCGCAGCTGCGTCACCGACTCGGTCGGATTGATGCCGTGACCGAACTCCCACGCCTTGTTCACGCTTTCGCTGAGCAATTGATAGGAGCCGTCGGGCCGCCAGTTCAGCTTGCGGGTGGTGAGATCGACCGCGGCGCTGGTCAGCGGCGCCATCAGGGGATCGCCCGACGGATCGTTGAAGTGGAAGTAGCTGGAGTCCGGATAGGGATCGAACCCTTCGACCGAAGCGTCGTAGCGGCCGGTCACCTTGCCGTTCTTGCGGTCGAACTCGCGGCGGAATTCGCCGATGTCGAAACGGCCGGCAAGCCTGCGGCTGATCGCCTGATCGATGCCGGTCAGGCTGGCGACCTTGTCGGCCAGCCGCGTGGTGGCTTCGCTGTCGGCCTGACCCTTGACCAGATCGAGCAGGAAATCGCCGGACGCATAGCGCTCGACGTCGGCGAGATCCTCGCGCTTGACCGGTCCCTTGGCCTGCCGCGCCACCGCCGTCATGGTCGGCAGGCTCGCGACATATTGCAGGAGGCTCGAGCCGGTATATTCGCGGAAATCCAGCACCGGCGAGATCAGGATCAGGCCGCGCGGGCCGACGCCCTGCTGCATTTGCAGATTGCGCACCACCTTGGGCCCGCGGATGCCGCCATAGCT
Organism: Bradyrhizobium sp. SK17; assembly: GCF_002831585.1. GTDB lineage: Bacteria > Pseudomonadota > Alphaproteobacteria > Rhizobiales > Xanthobacteraceae > Bradyrhizobium. The sequence goes on from NZ_CP025113.1 coordinate 6,385,907, forward strand.
CTCGCCGACGACGTATTTCGGCGAGGTCAGCCGGTCGAATTTCTCCAGCCAGCGGCGGATCACCAGCGCGACCGAATTGGCGTCGCCGTCGACCGTGAAGAAGCGCTTGCGCGCATCCTCGGAGCTGGTGACGAAGCGGCTGTAGCCGGTGCCGACCGGATCGATGAACACCAGATCGGTGAAGTCGAGCCAGGTGTCGGCATTCGGCTGCAACTCGGGCGAGGCCGAGGACACCGCGCCGTCGCCATCGAACGGCAGCCGCCACGGCCCGACATTGCCGAATTGCAGCCAGGCCGACGCCGAGCCCGGCCCGCCGTTGAACAGGAACGTCACCGGTCGGTTGGCCTTCTCGGCGCCGTCGAGCTGGTAGGACGTGTAGGCGATATCGGCGAGCGGCTCGCCCTTGTCGTCGAACACGCGGATCGAGCCCGCGGTCGCGCTGAAGGCCAATGTGCGCCCCGGCAGCGCCACTGATTGTTTCGTGGTGGAGTCGGGCGGCAGGCGATGTTGCTCGGGCGCCGATGCGTTGCCGGCGGCGTTGGCAGCGGGACCGCCCCCTCGCCGCGCCCTGCCCGGCCCTTCTGGCCGCTCGGGTTCTGACCGCCCGGCGCCTGTGCGCTCGGCGACGGCTGCGGCTGCGGGGTCTCGTCGTCGGCCCGCGCCGCGGTCGCAAGGCAGGCCATCAGCAACGCAGCCGCGCACCGTGTCGCAAAACCGTTAGCCATGTCATTCACTCCCTGGGCCGACCTTTACGCATACCATCATCAAACTGCGATAGCTTGGCGACACCGGCAAGGCATCCGGTCCGTTCCCGGACCATCTCGACAAGGCCGCCCGGGATGTATAGACGAGCGCGGCGTAGTCCGTGCCAAACGAGTTCGTGAGCGATGGCCAGCTCCAAGCGGTATGACAAGATCGCCTTCGTCGCCAGCGCCAGCGCAGAAGCGCAATCGGCGCTCGAGCAGCTTTCGGCGATGTACGGCAACCATCAGGCCGGCGATGCCGACGTCGTGGTCGCGCTCGGCGGCGACGGATTGATGCTGCAAACGCTGCACGCCAACATGCGCACGGGAAAGCCGATCTACGGCATGCATCGTGGCACCGTCGGCTTCCTGATGAACGAGTATTCGACGCATGATCTGCGCACCCGGCTCGCCGCCGCGCGGGAGTCGCTGATCAATCCGCTCTTGATGCGCGCCACCGACATCCACGGCACCGTGCATCTGCATCACGCCATCAACGAGGTCGCGCTGTTCCGGCAGACCTACCAGGTCGCCAAGCTGCGCATCCTGATCGACGAGCATGAGCGGATGGCGGAGCTGATGGCCGACGGCATCCTGGTGGCGACGCCGGCCGGATCGACCGCCTATAACCTCTCCGCCCAGGGCCCGATCCTGCCGATCAACGCCGCGCTCTTGGCACTGACCCCGATCAGCGCATTCCGGCCGCGGCGCTGGCGCGGTGCGCTGCTGCCCAACTCCGCCTTCGTTGTGATCGAGGTGATCGAGGGCGACAAGCGCCCGGTCGCCGCGGTCGCCGACCACGACGAGGTCCGCGACGTCCGCCGCGTCGAGGTGCTGTCCGACAAGACGATCGCGATGCGGATGCTGTTCGACCCCGGCCACTCGCTCGAGGAGCGCATCCTGCGCGAGCAGTTCGGCTACTGACGGCGACGCGTTCCTTGCTCCCCTTGCCGGCAACCAATCATTAACCCTGGGGAGGATATGGTTAACGTCGGGTAATACCGCGTTGGCCCGGTATGCCCTTTCGGGACCGGACCATGTATCGCATCGATTTCAACAAGCTGCGATTTCTGATTTGCGACGACAATCCGCACATGCGCCGCATCCTGCGGACGCTGTTGCATTCGTTCGGCGCACGCGAAGTCTATGAAGCCGAGGACGGCGCCACCGCGCTCGAAATGTATACGCATTACGTGCCCGACATCGTCATCACCGACTGGTCGATGCCGATCTTCGACGGGCTCGAGCTCGCGCAGATGATCCGGCAGCCGGAATCCAAGGGCAATCCCTACGCCCCGATCATCATGCTGACCGGCCATTCCGAGAAGCGACGCGTCACCGTGGCGCGCGATGCCGGCGTCACCGAATTCCTGGCCAAGCCGATCTCGGCCAAGGGCCTCTACCAGCGCATCATGAACGTGGTCGCCAATCCGCGCCCGTTCATCAAGACCAAGACTTATTTCGGCCCCGACCGCCGCCGCAACACCACCAACACCTATATCGGCCCCGAGCGCCGCGGCAGCGGCGAGGTCGAGGTGTTGCAACAGCCGTCGCTGCTCGAGAAGGCGCGCTCGACCATCTAGGACATCGCCATGGCGAAAGACAAACCCGGGACCATCGAGGTCCAGAGCTTCGGCACCCACCATGTGATCACGCAGCCGAACCCGCTGCGCAAGATGCTGTTGCGCGTGCCAGAGAGCGATCTCGACGATCCGGTCGGCCGCGCCGAAAAGGCGCTCGCCGGGCTGTCGGGCGAGTTCAAGGAGTGGATGACGATCGAGGCCGACCGCCTTTCCGCCGCGTACGCCACGGTGCTGCGCGAGGGCTTCAATAACAAGACCCGCGAGGAACTGTTCCGGGCGGCGCACGACATCAAGGGCGACGCCGCGACATTCGGCTATCCGTCGGCGGCCGCAGCCGCCGAGAGCCTGTGCCGCATCATCGAGCACGCGCCGGATCTCGCCGCGGTGCCGGCCCAACTGATCGCCCATCACATCAACGCCGTGCAGGCGATCGTGCGCAACCGCACCAAGCTCGACACCGCCGTCGTCGCCGGCGTGCTGAGCAAGCAGCTCCGCGGCATCGCCGACGAATTCCTGACCCACGCCAACCGCGACCGCCCCGAGCATCTCGAGGCGATCCTGGCGCCGAGCATCGTGCCGGGCGAATAAGCGCGCCGAACGGCCACGACTTCATCATCAATTGCCGGAAACGCGGCCCGTCTGAAGCGAGACGAGATGAGGTTGAACCGTCATCTCGCTCTAAAGCCTGATGAGATTAGGTTGAACTGGAACGGCATCGAAGGTTCACCTCTCCTTTGGGAGAGGTCGATTTGCGCAGCAAATCGGGTGAGGGGTTACGGTTTATCGAGAGAGCAAGAGCCCTCACCCGGATTGCACTGGACGATGCTTCGCATCGCCATGCGCAATCCGACCTCTCCCCAGCGGGGAGAGGTGAACCGAGACCGCGCAAAACCGATTCAACAAAAACTCATCTCGCTTTAGCTTCCTGTTTGCGCATGATCTTCTCGGAAAACTGCTTCGCACTTTTCCGAACCATGCTTCAGGCCGCGACGAGGTCGTCCTCGTAGGGCAATGCCGCGAGCGCGTCTTCGGCGGCGAGCTCCTCGCAGAACATCCGCGCGTCCTCGCGTGCCGATTCGGTCGCGAAGCGCCGCAGCAGGATCAAGAGCGGCTCGGCCGCCGTGTGATCGGTCTCGCAATGCGTCAGCACGCGCTCGACCATGCGGCGATGCAGCCGCGCCGCACCGTCGCCGCTGTCGACATAGCCGACCTCGTGGCTGGCCTCGAGCGCGACGCGGAACGCCGCATAGGTCGATTCCGGCAGGCCGGCGCGCCGCAGCAGCGCCGACAGGCCGTTGCCGCCGCGATCGTTGAGCAGCGCGGAGACGCGGCCATAGGGCAAGCCGGACAATTCGGCGAGCGCCGCTCCAAACAGATCGAGATTGCCCGACAGCAGCGCGCGCAGGATCAGTCCGGCGGTGAGCTGGCCGGTGGCGCGCAGATGCGCGATCAGGTTCTGCATGTCGTCGCCGAACGCACGTGCGGCGATGTTCACCGTGGAGCGCTCTTTCGCCTCGCCGGCGATCCGCTCGGCGCGGTCGGTGCCGAGCCAATTTCGCGCCACGACGAATTGCGCCAGTGTGTCGGAGAGCTTTGCGACCAGCGCCAGCCGCGTCGCCGACGGCAAATCCTCCAGCGCCAGCATCGATTCCCGGATCGCCGCCAGATGGCCGTGACGCTCGACGATGCGGTCCCAGGAGAACGCCGCGAGCCCGGCATAGGGATTCTCGATCAGTTCGAGCGCGGCCGCGGCCGAGCCGACCTCGGCGATCGCGGCGGCAACGGACGCCGGCAGGTCGACGCGGCGTGCGATCGCGCACTGCATCTCGTCGCAGCCGGTCGCGACGATGTCGACAAGGTCAGCGTCGATCAAGAGCGGCGAATGTTCCAGCAGCGGCAGCGCGATCGCCGGCTGGTCCGCGGCCAGCGCCTGCACGATCGTGGCCGGCGCCTCGGCACTGTGCGCAAACACCTCGGCCATCGCCTGCCGCACCAGCGGCGACGGGTCGTCGAGCAGCATCAGCAGCGCGCCTTCGGCCGCGATCCGGTCGTCCTCGGTGAGATCTGAAATCAGCCACGCCCGGGCCAGCGCCCGCGTCGCCTCTGCCCGCTCGCCTGCCGGAGCGGTCCTAATCCAACTAATGAACTGCCGAACGATCATGGTCCTGCCGGCTTACGCAACGTAACGGCATCGACATACGACGCCACTACAAGGAAAAATAAACCATGACGCTTAACAAAGGGTTCACCATAAACGTTTGGGATTATTGCCGTTTCGTTAATGCGGCCAGGACGCGCAGTGGTCCCCGCAGAGCGCCGGGTGCTAGCTGCTGCTGCTGTAGGTCCCGTTGGGATCGCTGAACAGGTCGAGCCGGCCGGGCGCGCGGACCTTCGGCGTCGCCGACGTGGTCAGCGCAGAGGAGCTGCCCCACAGTTCCTGCACCGTCGGCGAGATCGGTTGCGGGCGGTCGCCACCCTGATAGAGCGAGCGGAAGGCCGGCGCCGGCTGGGCCGAGGCGACGGCGGAGGTCGTTCCTGCCGACGTGGCCGCGCGGGCGTCCGGGAAAGTCGAGAGATAGGACGCGGTGTCCATGGTCAGCGCCGGTGTCGGCACAGCGCTCGCGATCGCGTAGGGACTCATGGTGTCGCCGCCCGCCGCGGCAAAGGCAGTGCGGGTATCCTTGGAATTCGCTGCCGCGGCATAGCGCGTGGTCAGCACCGAATAGACCTGGCTGACGCTGCGCGCATTGCCCGACTTGTCGTAGAAGATCGACTGGTTGGCGGCCGCCGCCTTCGGAAACATCGCGGCCGCGTTGGCGCTCGGACTGTCCTCGGCACCCGAGATCAGCTTGCCGGCGCCGCCGACCCCCATGAAATGGGCCATGTAGAGCTCGGCATCGGTCGGGCGACGGCCGAGCGTTCCGGTGAGCTTGAAGCTGTTGGATTGCGTCAGCACCGCCGCCATCGACGACGCGGCATCGGGATCGTCGCGCAGCTTCATGATCGCGTTGCGCGCGGTGGGATCGCTGACCGAATAGCTGCCGTCGGAATTCTTGGTGATGGCGTTGGCGTACTGGCCGTAGCCGAGCTGGCTGCCGGCCTCCTTGACGGTGCCGAGCCAGGTCTGGTCGATGAATTGATAGAGCCCATGCGCCGACGATGTCGTGGCGCCGGCCCGCGGATTGAAATTGGATTCCATCTTCGCGGTCGTGAGCAGATATTCGAAGCTCGTGCCGGTGGTCGCGGCCGCCTGCTTGATCGAGCTCGCGACTTGCAGACGCGAGGGATCGACACCTGTCGCAGCCGTGGCATTGAAGAGGTCGACCGCCATCGATCCGGTGCCTTGCCGGGCGCCGGCAATCGGCACCCAAGTCCTGTCAACCTGCCGCAATTATGGTTAATGGCACGTTAAGAGCGCCCCGTCGGGGAGGAAGCCGGCCTGGACTGCGCTACTTGCGATAGACCTGCGCCGGATCGAACAGCCGCTCGGCATCGACGAAGGACAGGCTGACGTCGCCGCCCTCGCCCTTCACCGCCCGGTAGAAGCAGGAGCGACGTCCGGTGTGGCAGGCGGCGCCGATCTGCTCGACCTTGATCCACACCGCGTCCTGGTCGCAATCCGTCCGGATCTCGACCACGCGCTGGGTCTGGCCCGAGCTCTCGCCCTTGCGCCACAGCGCATTGCGCGAACGGCTGAAATACCAGGCTTCGCCGGTCGCGATCGTCTTGCGCAGGGCTTCGTCGTTCATATGCGCGACCATCAGCACGTCGCCGGTCGCGACATCGGTCGCGACGCAGGTCACGAGACCTGCCGCGTCGAATTTGGGCTCGAAGCCGAGCCCCTCTTCGCGGTCGTGATCGTGGGTCGATGCGGACACGGCAAACCTCGCTCGAGAAAACGCGAGGTTACCGGTTCGGTCCTCGCACCAGGGACAGGAAACGCTGCTGCTCCGCCGGATTGTCGCGGAACATGCCGGTGAAGCGGCTGGTGAAGGTCGATGCACCGTGCTTGGCGACGCCGCGCACCGACATGCAGGTATGCTCCGCCTCGATCAGCACCGCAACGCCGCGCGGCTTCAGGATCTCGTCGATCGCGGCCGCGACCTGCGCGGTGAGATGCTCCTGGGTCTGCAGGCGGCGGGCGAAGATGTCGGTGAGCCGCGCCAGCTTGGACAGGCCCACGACGCGCTCCACCGGCGTATAGGCGATATGCGCCTTGCCGTAGAACGGCATCATGTGATGCTCGCACTGCGAGGTGAATTCGATGTCGCGGACCAGCACGAAGTCGTCGTAGCCGGCGGTCTCGCCGAAGGTCCGGTTCAGCACCTCGGCCGGCGCCTGATGGTAGCCCTGATAGAGCTCGTCATAAGCCTCGACGACACGACGCGGCGTGTCGAGCAGGCCCTCGCGATTGGTGTTCTCGCCGATATAGGCGAGCAGCGTCTTCACGGCCTGCTCGGCCTCGGCCCGCGACGGGCGCGGCTGGTCGGCACGGACCGCAGCCCCCATGAACTCGGAAGGATCGAGCTCGGCGGACTTCGCGTCGGTTGGCTTGTTGGGGCGAATCGATTTGATCAAGGCGTCCATGTCTTCTCCGTTCGACCGGCCCTGGCACTGCCCTCGGGCCGGATGTGTCACCGGGCAGACGGGGCGGATCGTCGAACCGCCGGGCGCCTGAGTCCCATCTTTGTAGCACCGCCCCGGCGAAAGTGGACCGCGGCGGCGGCATGGCCGGACTATGTTTCCGGCGCTGCCGTTCATATATAGGACGATGAAACCCAGCCGCCAAGAGCGCCCGGCGCGGCCGGAACCAGGCACCTGTCCCCATGCTGAACGACATTTACAACAAGCGGATCATCGAGTTGGCCGGCAATATTCCGCGCCTCGGACGGCTCGCGGACCCCGACGCCAGCGCCACCGCCCATTCCAAATTGTGCGGCTCGACCGTCAAGGTCGACCTCAAGATGGATGGCCCCGTGGTGACGGACTTCGCCCATGACGTGAAGGCCTGCGCACTCGGCCAGGCCTCGTCCTCGATCATGGCGAGCCACGTGGTGGGCTCGACCGCCGACGAGCTGCGCGAACTGCGCGAGACCGTTCGCAAGATGCTGAAGGAAAATGGCCAGCCCCCGCAGGGCGGCAAATGGGCCGACATCGCGCTGCTCGAGCCGGTGCGCGACTACAAGGCCCGCCACGCCTCGACGCTGCTGACCTTCGACGCCGTGGTCGATGCCATCGGGCAGATCGAGGCCAAGACGAAACAACCGGCCTAGGCAGTCACTGCGAAGGCTGGACCTGCGCCGGCGCGGCGGTGCCGCCGGTCGGCACCACGGCCTCGGCGGTCTTGGTCGCCTTCGCGACCTGCGGCTGCAATTCGCCTTCCACCGCGCTGCTCAGGAAGCGATCGCTGTTCTTCGGCTTTGCCTCAGCGACCGGGATCGCATCGTCCTGACGCGGCAGCACGTCGGCGACCGCATCGGTGGTGACGAGATTGGTCAGCCGCAGTTCGGCCGCCGACAATTCGTGCAGGTCTTCCCACGGCGGCACGCTGAGCGCGAGCGACAGCAGCTCACCGGCGCCGCCCATATCGAAGGTGTATTTGGCAAGACGGCCGATATCGCGCTCGACGATCATCAGGTCCTGCGCGGTGTAGCTCGCGGCCTTGGCATCGTCGGCGCGGTCGCCCATCCAGATCTGATGCACACGGACGTGCGCGGCCGGCGGCACGTAGCGGGTCTTGCCCGACAGCAGCAGGAACACGCACATCGACTCGCAATAGGCATCGGGCAAAACGCTCGCACGGTCGCCCTGCGCCGCCTGGCTGACGACGCTGGTGCCGACCGTCGTCAGCGCCCCGAGACCACGGAAGCGGCGGCCGAGCGTGATCGCGTCGTTGACCGAGCCACCGCTGGAGTCGAGCACGATGGTGGCGCCGCTGAGTTGGCGACCGCGTGCGAATTCGTCGAAATCCTTGGGACTATCCGCCGTGATGATACCGACCGCCGATACCCATCCGCGGCAATTCGGCTGGCAGGCAATCCAGCTGAACTTCATCGGCAGCTTGCGTTCTTCGAGCGTCGAACTCGCCTGCGCGGAACTCCCCGCCGTGGTGACGGTACCGGATACTGCAAAGCAAAGCGCAGTTGCGCCGACCAGCGCCAAACTGCGCAACGAGAGCGACTTGACGAGCCTCAATTTGGTTCCTTCCCCCAAGCCCCTGACGGTGCAGGCGTTGGCTACGGCCCCATCGGCAATACGCCACGATTCTGTCATCGGCGCGTTATGGGAACGGTAGCCTTGCTGACCTGGAGCGTCCATAGGACCCTTGCTGCAGCGCCACCCTGCGCGGTGGGATAATTGCGAACTGTGGCGTAAATATCCGCAGCAGCACGGTTCCGCGGCTTGGAACCCCCGCAAGACTACGTACATGATTGCGCGATGCACCCGACAGATCATTCGACGTCACACGCCACACGATGCACGGAATGTGCCACCGGCATGCGCCGCCTGCCGCGCAATCTGGGGCGCGCCCTGATCTGGATCTACCGGCATACGCTGTCGCCGCTGGTTGGCTACAACTGCCGGCACCTGCCGACCTGCTCGGTCTACGGCGATGAGGCGATCGAGCGATTCGGCTTGTGGGGCGGTGGGTGGATGACGCTGGCGCGGCTGCTGCGCTGCCGGCCCTGGGGCACATCGGGAATCGACAACGTGCCTGCGGCAAAGCCGCCGGGCGCACATTGGTATCTGCCCTGGCGCTACGGCCGCTGGCGTGGCGTCAACGACAATTGATGATTGCTGCGGCGCTTCCAAAAGTGGCGCGCATTGCTGCCCGGCGGAACTGTGGCGATACTTGGCGCGTTGTTTCGGTGCCCCCTTGCTACCCCCTGGGGAGGAAACAACGATGCGCTGGAAAATCAGCCACAACGGTCACGATCCCCGGCAGATCGATTTGCTGGCGGTGCTTGCCCTGCTCGTCGTGATCGTCGCCGCCTACGGCTACTTCACCCACAGTCCCAGCAAGCCGAGCACGACGGCGTTCATCGTGCCCAGCCAGAGCGTGAGGTGGTGACGCGGCTCTAGCGCGAGCCCCAGAAATCGTCGGACGGCTGCGGTCTCGGCGGACGAGGTTTGCGCGGCTTCGGGCTCGGTGAAAGCGCGGGCGCCTGCTCGCCTGGCGGCAGCGCTTCTGCGGTCGTTCCGTCGCCGGGCAATCTCACCGACAGCAGCAGGTTCGATTCATTCGGCCGCCAGCGATAGCCGATGCCGAAATCGATCGGCCGCGCGCGGCTGAACAGCTCGGCATAGGACTGCTGATAGAGGCCCGGAAACTTGTCGATCGGACCGAGGTAGCGGCCGAACGGCGCGAACCGCCACATCTTCGGGCTGTATTGCGCCAGCGGAATTCCGGAATCGTCCTGGATGATGGTCGCGCTGTTGGCGAGGATGAACTTGCGGACCGTCGAGAAGTCGCCGAGGTGCATCAGATAGGAGGCGCTCTTGATCAGGCTGTCACCGGGCGCAAGCGTTGCGCAGAACTTCAGGAAACCGCTCGCCTTCAGGCCGGAATTGGAGAGATCGGTCGAGAAATAATACAGCGTCTTCTCGACGCCATCGGCGCCGGCAAACACGATGCGCGTGCCGCGCGCCTTGCTGCTCGCCAACTCGTTGCCTCCAACGGTGAGTGCTCCATTGGCATCGAGCGCCACCGGCTTGACGTCGCGGATCGTCATGCCGGAGCGCGCGAGGAACACATAGAGGATCGGCAGGGTGCCGCTGACCTCGGCGACATCGAGGTCGGTCTTCATCTGCCTGGTAACGAAGAAGGAGAAATTCAGTAGCGACCACAGCGAGCGCTCGACGCTGTCGAGCGCGACGGCGACGGTGTCGGACGGCAACGAGGTCAGATCGGATACAGCGCCGGTCGGCTCCAGGCCACTCAGCACATAGGTCGTGGCACCGGAATAGAACGCATTGGCGTAGAGGAAGTCCGGTCCTGCGAACATGTAGAACATGGTCGGCCTCGCCGCGGGGAGATTGGCGCCGGACCAGTTCCGGATCCGGGACAATTGCTGTTGTTCGAGCTGAGCGAACGCCGTGTCGAAGAACTGCGCGTGGCGCTGCCAGGCGGGATCCGTCGTCAACCGCAGCAACGGCGAATTGGCTGAGGGCTGCAAGCCGGCAAGGAAGCGCGCCGTATCATTCGCCGTCACTTCGGCAGCCCGCACCGCCGGCGCCAACAGCACCAGGGCCAGCGCCACGATGGCAACGGACAACGATATTCTCATTTCAACTCCAGACGCGATGATCGGGCCGCTTCACAGGATGGTGCAGGCCCGCATGCCGCTCGAGGGCAACGCATGATTGATGTTGGATTATACCGCAGGTTGCCGTAAAATTTGCAGTGATCCCGTTACGAATCCGTCTGTTTCTGCCTGCGGCTGGGTCCTGTCTACACGCCAGGCTTCATATCCGGACATCGTTTTCGAGCGCGACCATGTTCACAAGAAGTTTGATCACGATTGTCCTGGCGATATCGAGCCCGTCGCTCGCCCCGCGGCCGCTGTACGCCGAAGACGGTCAGGTCTCGACGCATGCCCCGCAAGCCTGCTGGGTTGCCGCGGACCTGGCCGCGCGGGACGGCGAAGACACCATCGTCAAGGAGAGGATCGAGCCGCCGCTCCCGCAACCCGCTTCGGTCGACGCCGCACCGGCCGAACCTCGCGCGTTGGGCAGCGTACGCAGTGTCCGCCTGCCACCCGGAAAGAAGCTGATCGCGCTGACCTTCGACTTGTGCGAGGGCGTCAATGAGGTCGCAGGTTATCAAGGCAAGATCGTGGACATCCTACGGGACCACGGGGTCAAGGCCACCTTCTTCATGAGCGGCAAATGGATGATGACGCACAAGGTGCGCGCCCAGCAGCTGATCTCGGATGCCCGCTTCGAAGTCGGCAATCATACCTGGGAGCATCGCAATCTGCGCCTGTTGTCCAGTCCAGACGCGGCGGAGGAGATCAGGAAAGCCGATCAGGCCTATGACGAGCTCCGCCAGGACCTCGAGGGACGCAAATGCGCCGTGCCCGGACGCCGGGGGATGGCCGACGAAATTGCTCCGAAATCGATGAGCCTGTTCCGGTTTCCCTACGGAGCATGCGATTCCAGATCGCTCGCCACCGTTGGCCGGCAGGGTCTCGTGCCGATCCAGTGGGACGTGTCGTCGGACGATCCCGACTGGAAGGAGCGCCCGGACGCCATGACGAAGAAGGTGCTGGACAATGTGCACCCGGGATCGATCGTGCTGTTTCATGCCAACGGCCGCGGCTGGTACACCGACGATGCGCTGCCGGACATCATTTCCAGCCTGAGGAAGCAGGGCTACGACTTCGTCACCGTGACGGAGCTGCTCAAGGCGGGCGAGCCGGTGATCAGTTCGTCCTGCTACGACCAGACCGTCGGAGACACCGACCAGTATGACGAGTTGGCGCGCCAGATCGAGGCGCATTGAGGTCACGGCCGTGCCCGCCCCACGGCAGCGCAACGCGCTATTGCGCCGAAATATCGTGCAGGACCGATTTCGTATACGAGATGACGTCGTTGCCATTCTCGAAGTATGGCGCGACATCGACGTCGCCAGCGCCGGAGCCGGTCGCCATCAGGGTGCCGCGTGCGGTCTTGATCACCGCCAGGTCGAGCAAGCTGCTGCGATAGTCCAGTTTGGTCACCAGTTGGCCCGAAGCCACGTCAGTGACGATCAATGAATTGTCGTCCGATACGCTGACGATCGATTTGCCCGATGGTGAGAACTTTGCCGACGTCACATAGGGCGATCCGTGATGATTGATATCCCTCGGTTTGCCGCCCGCCAGGTTCCAGATATCCACGTCGTAGAATTGAGACGATGCGACCAGCGCCGTCTCATCCGGTGAGAAGTCGAGAGAGTTCACGTCTCCTCTATGGCCGCTGTAGAAGCGCGGCTGCTCTCGATTGCGAAGGTCGAACACCTCGATCGGACAAATTCCCGCACTGACGGCGACCAGATGCTCGCTGCCGGACATTGCGATGTGCACTTCGGAACCAGCCGAGGCGCAGTCCTTGTCGGTCGGTTTCGACGGCAGCTTCGCAGCGAGCGACAGCCCCCCGGTCTTCGACGTTGGACAGCTCCACTGTGTGTCTCCCCGCAATGGGCACAGCATGACGCTTGCCGCCTCGCCGTTTCGCAGCTCGACTGCCAGCAGGGCGCCGGACGCACTGATCGCGACGCCGCGGCCGGTCGGGACGGGATCGCCGGGCAAGGCGATCGTCCGGATCGCCCATTCGGCATCGTCTCGCCTGGTCCAAACCGTGAGCAGCGGCTCGACGCCACTTGCGATGATCACGTTCGGTGACTGGAACAGCACCTGGTTGAAGTTCGGCTGAGCCGGGTGGCTCGCTCCGTCCGACCGGCCGGATGGAAGCGCCTTCGGCAACTTGCCCACGGATTTCACATAGACTGCGGCCCGGTCGGTAAAGGCGACCTCTTCCCGGGAGGGATTGAGCGCGACCGAATTGATACGTCGAGGCCGCTTGTCGTCGCCCGGCGGCAAACGGTAGCTCAGTTCCGGGATGTTCGCCCTGCCGAGCAGCGGCGTCCACACCCGCGCGGTGCGATCAAGTGACGACGTGACCAACATCGTCGATGCAGAATTGAATCGGACGGTCCGCAACGCATTCAGGTCATCCGCCGAAACTCCCGGCTGTAGGCGTCGCGAGCCGCTGCGTGATGCGAACGTGTCCGCAGCGATCTTGTTCAGCAGACGCCAGGTGCCGGTCTGATAGACCCGCACCGATCCATCAAAATCTGCGGTCGCGAGCAGGCTGCCGTCCGGACTGACGTCGAGGTCCCAAATGGCATTGTCATGCTCAAGTGCAAACGGCAATGGTTTCGCGGTTCGCGACGACGTGTCGACATCCCATATGGTGACCTTGGCGTCGTTGCCGGCAGACAACAGGATCGGCTTGTCCGATAGAAACTTGACCGACTTCACCCTGCCCCTCGCCGACTCCTCCGGACAGAACGGGTGATCCAGGTCATCGAGCCGCAGGAAGCAGATGCGTCCGTCTCCCAGCCCCACCGCGATCGTTTGTTTGGCACGATCGATGTCGACGGCCCAGATATCCGCCGGCGGGAGCGTCTTCGTCAGGTCGATATCCTGCTTCAAGGTCCAGCGTAGCGGATCGCCCCCCTTCGCTCCGCCGGGTTGCGCCGGCACGGACCGGGATCGCTCCCAGATCGCGATGTTTCCCGCTCGCGACGACGTCACGAGCAGCATGCCGTCGGCTGAAAACACGATCTTGAAAACGCTGTCGATACCATGCGGGTTCGCGCGCTTGATTTGCAGGGCATCGAAGCGATTATCCGCGCTCGTCAGATCGAGCAGCACGACCGCCCCCTGATTGAATCCGACCGCTGCGACGTCGCCTTGCGGCGAGACGGCGAGCGATCGGCCCTGCGCCCGGTTGCCGTCAGGGTCGCGCTGGCCGAAATCGACCTCACGCAAGACGGTCCGTTCCGTGGTGACCGCCCATTGATGCAGAATGCCGGTCTTGTCGATCGCAAGCACCGATTTTCCATCGGCGGCAAAATCGGCGGCATGCACCTCGTCTGCGGCACTGAACCGATACAGTTCGTAGACCTGCTGCAACTTGCTCCATACGACGCCGAAACTGGCTTCGCCGAGGGAGACCGCCTCGAGTGCGGTATTGACTTGAGAAATGCGCGTGTATTCGGGCGGGAGGCTCCAGGCCGCCAGGTTGGCCGCAGCCCTCAGCTTCTCCCGCTCGGCAACTTCCCTCTCGCGGGCCTTGGCGTTCATGATCTGCAACGACACAAGCGAAACGCCTGCCAGGATCCCAAGCACGAGGACGATCGAAGTCAGCACGAACAGCCATTGTTGCCGCTTCGAGGCGTCCAGCAACGCCACGATCGACTTGAAGATCGCCTCTGGCGCCATCCGCCGGGCGCTGCTGTCGGGCGACGCCGGCCAATCGACATTGCCGAGATAGCGGGCCGCCCAGTCCGAATTCGGACGGGCCTTGTCGAACCATGACTGGTACTGGCCACGCGCGACCCATTTCAGGGCGATCCGTGCGAGCAACCTCTCGAAGGTCGATTGATTGTCCGGGGCGCCGCTCCAGTCGCGCGCCAGGCGCGCCAGCGACATGATGTTGTCGCCCGATCTCTTCTCGTCGAGCAGCCATTCCGCCTGCAATGGCTGCCAGAGGCGCAGGATGCACTCATGGGTGACGTCGACGGTGTCTTCCCTGGCGAGATGAGGATCGTAGCGAAGATAGGCCTCCTCGCGGGTCACGAACGCGCGAACGACGGCGCGGGTATCCTCTTCCGAGGCGCCGATGATCTTCGCGAGCGTTCCGAGCTTTTGCGGCTGGCGGATGTCACGGTTTCGGCTGTCGACCGCGGTCAGCGCACAAAATGCCTGCCGCGCCGCCGGCTTCAGTCGATCCTGCAAGGTATCGTAACGCCGCGTCAACCGATCCGACAGGGTACGGCGCAGCGCAAGCCGCCCTTCCGCCGACATCAGGTCGAGCTTCTCGGGAAGGCCGAAGACCTGGACGAAGTCGGCGAGCCCGATGATCACGTCCTTGTGGCCTTCGGCCGACGTCTTCGCCGCGTAGAGCACCCGCAACGCGTGCTGCATCAGCGGAAGCTTGTCGAGTTCGTCCTCGAGGCAGTTCAGCAGCCATGTCGAAAGGTCCGGCAGGATCTGGCCGCCCCACAGCGTGATCGGCCCCTCGATCGCCTGCTGGATCTGGTAGCGATCGAGCACCGGCGTGAGAAACTGGCTGTCGTTGATCAGCCGCACCAGTCCGGGATAGCGCGAGCACTTCTCCAACTCGTCGGTGCGGATGGTGATGACGATATAGATCTTGCCGCTTGCCGCCGCCGTCTTCAGCAATATGTCGACAAGGTTGACGGCCGCCTCGGAGTCCGACTGGGCATAGCGGAACAACTCCTCGAACTGATCGACCAGGATCATGATCGGGCGCGTGCCGATCCCGGCGACCAGATCGAGCACCGTGTTCAGGTCGCTGGTGCGCCGCTGGGCGATGACGTGGCCCTCGAGAAAGTCCCTGATCTGCGCCGACCGTTCGCCCGTCCCGCCCCCGGTATCCTCCTCGACCTCGCCGACAACCGCATCGGCAATGCCGCGAAACAGATTGTCGACCGGATTGTTACCCGGGTGCAGGTCGCAGAAGATCCAGTCGGATCCCCGGCCAGACAGGAAGCCGGCCTCCAGATGGTTCATCAGCCCGGTCCGCGCCAGGGACGACTTGCCGCAACCGGAGGATCCGGTGATGCAAAGGAAATGGCTGCTCGAAAGCTTGACGATCATCTCGCTGATATGATCGTCACGACCGAAGAAGATGTCGCTCTCGTCCTTCCGGAACGCCCGCAATCCCGGGTAAGGCTCAAGACTGCTGGTGTCGCCGGGTTCCACCTTATCGCGCCTCGCGCTGGGCAATGACGACGCCGAGCTTCGCCAGGAAGCTCGAAATCTCGGCATTGTCGACCTGGTCGGTAACGGTGATCACATGGACGTTCGGGCCGCGCGGGAACGGCAGCGCCGTGGGCGGCGCCCCATTCCCCACCGCGAGCTCGAGCTGGCTGACGTTGAGCTCTCCCGTCGGCCGCCGGATCAACCTGAAATGCGCCTGGGTCCGCTTCTGTCCCTCGGTGCTTTTGCCGTAGGCGAGGATCAGGGCGTTGTTGTCGGCGACTGCGTTCGCCAGCGTCTGTCCGGTCAGGTCGTAGTCGAGATGATCGACGTTGACGTGGTCCGCCAGCGCGTCGGCGATCTTCTGCGCGAGTTCGCTGTCGGGGCGCGCCGCGTCGATGACGACAAAAGGCGCCGCAGGATTGCGGCCACGAAATTTTCCGGCACGACGCTCGTCGGACCGCCGCTGCGCGGCAAGGTCGTCGAGCTTCTTCAACAGATATTCCTCGAACTCGACGAAATTTCCGATCTGGCAATCGCTGATGCTCTTGAGAAAGGCGCCGTAGTCGGATTCGAGATCCTCGACATCAAAGCTGGCCGACCGCCAGAGGAATATCGGCTTGCCAGCCTGCCGAGCCATGTCACATTGGGCGCGGACCAGGCGCAAATCGGATCCAGGCACGAGCTTCCCCGGACTAGCCCCGAGCAGCTGAACGTATGCGTCGCATTTGGCCAGCGCGCGCTTGAACGCGGCGGCGAACGTATCGCCTTCGCGAACATCGAGCTCCGGATCGAATGCACGGACCACGAGCTTGTTCGCTTCCATCGTGGTGGCGAGCCGCTGCGTTTCCGGTTTGACGTCGGTTGCCGGATACGCAACGAAGACGGCCGTGCCGGTCTGATCCGACTGGTCGTTGGTCCGGGCATCCTGATCGTTGGGGGCTTCCGGCGGCAGCATCAGGGCGCGCGCCTTGAGGCCTGCCACGACCTGTTCGAGCGCCGCGCCATACTCATCCCTGGTCGCGGTATCGTTCGGCAATGGATAACCGTATCTCACCGACCTCTTGTTGCGGTCCGGCCCCCAGAACTTGACGAAGATGATGTCCTTGACCGCGTTTCGATACTTCCTGATGCGGTCCTCGTCCTCGTTGAGCGACACCGGCTCGATTTCCACCAGAAACAGCGGCTTTCCGAGCTCGATCAACCGTGCGAATTCCGCTTCGCATTCCTCGGAGCGGCTGAACTCCTCCGAGATGAACAGGATCGCGACGTCACAGGCGACCATCGCCTTGTCAATCTCCACCCGGAAGTTGTCCGACACCCTGGTGATGTCGATGTCGCGCAACACCTCGAACCGCGGACGCCCGGAGTTGCAGCGCAACTCGTATTTGAGGTCCTCCATGATGAGACCGAGGCGGCTGTTGTCGGACTTGGGACGCGGCTCGGTATCGGCGTGAGAGTAACTGACGAAGATCTTCAGCTTGCGCATCCCAGCCTCCCCTGACCGGCGGAATGCAGCATCTCTCCGTTCCTGGAAATGACCGACCACTTCATCGATTTGATCTTCATTGCTCTCGCGAACCTGACCGGGCTGGTGCAATCGACTTGTCGAGGGAGCGCAAGCGCCGGCGGGCCCGCTCCAGAAAAGCCTCAGAGCGGCCGGGCCACCCTGAAGCCGTAGAAAATGGTGCGCGAGCCGTCGCCATGGCGGTAGGCCGACCTGGCCTGGTTCATGGCGGACGCCCACGATCCGCCGCGCAGCACGCGTGTCGAGCATTGGTCGCTGTCGCCGTTGCTCTTGCCGTCGCCATCATTATCGCCGGCAGATTTCACGGCAGTGCCGTCGGCAGGCGCATTCCTGTAACTGCCGACGTAACAATCCTCGACCCATTGCCAGACGTTCCCCAGCATGTCGTAGAGTCCGAACGGGTTCGGCGGGTATGAGCCGGACGGCGCCGTATAGAGGTGACCGTCCAGACATGGAATGAACGCGTCCTTGTGGTCCTTGTCGGTCCCGAAGGTTTGCGCTGCCGCGCGGTCGAGCACATTGGCGTGGCGGCACACCTCGGCATCGTCGCCCACCCAATAGCGCGGGGTCGTCGTGCCGGCCCGGGCGGCATATTCCCATTCGGCCTCGGTCGGCAGCCGATAGGGTTTCCCCGTCTTCTTGCCCAGCCACGCCGCGTATTTCTTCGCATCGTCAAATGACACGCACACCACCGGATCGCGATCGGTCTGTGCAAATCCGGGATTGCGCCAGTTGAGCCCATGCGGGATCACGATGTTCGATACGTCCTCGCTGCGGAATGTGAAGCAATCCTCAGGACGGTATCCGGTCTCCTTGATGAAAGCCGCGAACTCGCCACGCGTCACCGCGTATTGGCCGATCGCGAACGGCTTCTTGAACTCGACCTTGTGCGGCGGTCCTTCGTCGTCGCCATCGGACAGCTCGTTGTCCTCGCCTCCGCTCTTGGCGGGATCGGCTCCGGCGGCTTCGCCCTTCGGCGCCCTGGCGTCAGACTGCTCCGACTTGGTGCCCATGAGAAAGCTGCCACGGGGCAAGCCGACCATGGTGGGGCAGACTGAACAGTCCTTGAAGGTCTCGGCCGCCTTCGCGGTGTCCGCCGAGCCGTCCAAAGCAATGAAAAAGACAATCAATATGGCGCAAAAAACAACATGCACGATCGTATCCCCTGACCGAGCAGAAATTTCGGCGGCAGTTTTGCATAGGGGCCTGATATCGTCAATCAAAGGTAGAAATGATCTGCAATGGTTATCGGCGAGCCCCGACCAGCGACCGCTGCGCCGCCAAATCAACGGGCTCGGGCGCCAGCCTCCAGTCCGATTCCGCAGGCATCGCGGTGATGAACGCCGAGGGATTTTGCGATGCCCGGCATTGCTTGCGCCCGGCGTGCCCCATAGGGTGCGAGCATTGGGACGAACATTTTTCCGGAGGTGGGCATTGCGCGAAGGCTTGTACAAGCTCGAATTTCACACCGTCCATGGCACCGGCGCCGGTGTGCTCTACGCCACAAACGGCAAGCTCCGCGGCGGCAATTCGGCGTTTGCCTTCGTCGGCAACTACGCCGACCGTGGTGACGGCATTCACGTCAAGGTCTCGACCCAGCGGCACAATCCAGATCCGGCTTTCCGGCCGCTGTTCGGGACCGACGCGATCACGTTGATGCTGAAGGGCACTGCGGACGGCGACCTGGTCGACTTCGAGGGCGAGGCGCTGCAGCGGCCCGGCGTGAGCTTCAAGGCGGTCCTGACGCGGATCGCCGACTAGCCTCCTGGCGTCGAAGCGAAAGGCCTACTCGGCCGCGGCGGCACGCGCAGCCGGTCGCGGCCGGGTGACGACCACGACCGCAAGCGCCGCGGCGACGAAGGCCGCGGCCACATAGCCCGCACCATACAGCCATTCGCGCGCGAACAGCAGGCCGCCGATCGCGGAGCCGATGGCCTGGCCGATATACAGCACCGAGGTGTTGAGCGAGACCGACGCCGCGGCGAGCGCCGGCGCTGCACCGACCAGGCGCACCTGCTTCATCGAATTGGTCGATGCGAAGCCCAGGCCCCACACCGCGACCGAGGCGGCCATCAATGCATAGGCGCCGGCGCTCAAGGCCCAGCCCGCGACGCCGGCGAGCAGCAGTCCGGTGAACAGCACCGAGGTCTTCCAGGCGCCCCAGGAATCCACGATGCGCGTTGCGATTGCGATGCCGACGAACCCGAAAATGCCGTAGAGCGCGAACACGATGCCGATGGCGTCCGCATTGGCGCCGGTCAGCTTGGTCAGCAGCGGCCCCATGAAGGTGAACACCACGAACTGGCCGGACATTTGCAGTGTCGTGATCGCCAGCAGCAGGATGACGGTCGGATTGCGGCCGAGATCGGCCCAGGTCCTCAGATCGACCGGCGCGCCGTGCAATCCGCCGGGCAACCGCCACCACAGCAGCAGGCAGCTCGCGAGCCCGCTCAGTGCGATCGCGCCGTAGGTCACCCGAAATCCATAGCGGCTTGCGATCAAGGTGATCAATGGCAGCCCGATCGCAGCCGCCAGCGACCAGCCGAGGAAGACGTAGGCGATCGTGCTACCGCGCTTCTCCACCGGCACGATCAGCGCGGCGGTGCCGGCCGCTTGCGGCGTGTAGAGCACGCCGATCGCGAGCATCACCATGCGGATGATCAGCAGACTGTCGTAGTCAGGCGCGAAGGCCGATGCCGCATTGGTCAATGTCAGCACCAGCAACGTCGCCGTCAGCAACGCGCGGCGTTCGATCCGGCTGGTCAGCCACGCAGTGACCGGCGACCCCACGCACAACACGATCGCACCGAAGGTGATCAGGAGACCCGCGGCGTGGATCGTGACGCCGAGCCGGTCGGACAATTCCGCGAGCATGCCAGCCGGCGCCAGCACCGAGCAGCCGGTGACGATGTTGCCGAACATCAATGCAGTGGGAGCGAAGCGTTTCACGCGCCGTTGATAGCAGACCCGAAGATCAATGCAACTGCATCTAAATGCATGGCACTTGAGCGAAGCGGCACTTGATTGTCAGGGCGCCCATGCTCATGGCGACGGCGATGCCGCCGGCGTCGCATTGACGCTTGGCGACACCGCTGCCGGAGGCGAACCCGCAGGTTTCGGAGCAGCGGCCGCCGCCGGGCACGACGCCAACAGTTGCGTCCACCCCTGCTCCAGCCCCGTCGTGTCGATGTCGAATGTGGTGAGGCCAGGCTTGGTGTCAGGTTTGGCGTCGGCCGATGGCGTGCTCTCTGCGACCTGCAGATGCGGCACCGCCAGCATCGCCTTGACGGTATCCGAGTTCACCGGATCGCTCCAGACCTCGTATTTGCCGAACCGCGCCGGCGACCTGCCCAACGCGATGGTCTTGCTGGCGCCGGCCATCATCACCACCGTGCTCTTGCCCGCAGCGCCCTCGTCGAACTCGCGGACGAACATCAGCCGCCCGCGATCCCTGGTCTCGCAGAACAGGCGCCACTCCATCATCCGGTACGCGCTGCCGTCGCCCTTCTTCTCCAACGCGATCTTGCGAACATAGGGCCGCGTTTCCTTCTCCACCGCCCACAAGGTTTCCGGCAACGCCCTGGTGTCGATTCCGAATCGATAGAGTTCCGGCCGCGTCAGCACGTGCAGGTCCTCGAACTTCACCGATCGGATCAGGCCGCTGAGCTCATGGCTGATTCCCATCGCCGCCAGGAATGCGTTGCGGTCGCGATCGGCGCTGACCATCTCGCGCCGCCTGAAATCCGCGACGGCCTGCGGCGGCGGATGTCCGTGAACCACGAACATCAGCTTGGAGTTATGGACTGCGACCACCGCATCAGGCGCCACTTCGCGGCTGGTCGCGCCCAGGAACAGATAGGCGCAGGCCGAGACGCACATCGCGCTGCGCGTGGCGAGTTCGGCCTCGACCTCGCCCTTCGCGGCTTTGATCTTTTGGCAGGCCGCATCGACCTGCGTACCGGTGGAACAGGCCGGCACGCTGGTGCGGCCGACCCGGATCGCCGCCTTGCGGGCACGCAGCAGCCGCGCGATGGCATAGGACTGCTCGACATTGCCGCCCGGCGAATGAACATAGATTGGAAGCTGGGTATCCTTGACGCCGGCGAGGAAGCGGCGAATCCGCGCCGCGGCATCGCGGTCGATCTCGCCTTCAATCGCGATCCAGCGATCGCAACCGGCACCACAGGCATTCGCCGCACCCGCCGCACCCTTGGCGAGATAGATGGTCAGCCGTTTCGCGAATCCGGCCTTCTCGACCGGTGTTTCCTCCGCCCGCAGCACGCCCGGGACCAGAAGCAACGCCACAAAGAACAGGAGACGGGAAAACATGAACCTTGCAGATAGTGCGATGGCGGAAAACGGCCTTTCGACGTTAGACGATGATCGGCATCGTCGCAACGATTGGAGCCGCCAGAGCCGGGCGAACTTCCTCGGCAAGCTGCGGCCGGAGGCCGCATTTTCTTGATATTGCCGGATTGCAGGCGTCAAATCCCCTGCTATACCGCTGCTTTCCGCTTACCTGCGCTCGTTCGCAGGAGTGAGCTCCAGGAGCCATCGATGACAGAAACGCCTAAATCCGAATCCGGATTCCAGTACAGTCTCTCCAACCTCAAGCCCGCCGAACCCGTGAACAAGATCGCGCTGACGTTTCCTGACGGGGCGAAGCGTGAATTCGCCAAAGGCACCACCGGCCTCGACATCGCCAAGGGGATTTCGCCCTCGCTCGCCAAGCGCACCGTCGCGATGGCGCTGGACGGCACGGTTGCCGATCTCAACGATCCCATTGAAAGCGACGCCAGGATCGAGCTGATCGGCCGCGAAGACCCGCGCGCGCTGGAACTGATCCGGCACGATGCCGCGCATGTGCTCGCCGAAGCCGTGCAGTCGCTGTGGCCCGGCACCCAGGTCACGATCGGCCCGGTGATCGAGAACGGCTTCTACTACGACTTCTTCCGCAACGAGCCGTTCACCCCGGAAGATTTCGCCGCGATCGAGAAGCGGATGCGCGAGATCATCGCGCGCGACAAGCCGTTCACGAAAGAGGTTTGGGATCGCGAAAAGACCAAACAGGTGTTCCGTGACAAGGGCGAGGCCTTCAAGGTCGAGCTGGTCGATGCGATCCCCGGCAACGAGCCGATCAAGATCTATTACCAGGGCGACTGGTTCGATCTCTGCCGCGGCCCGCACATGACCTCGACCGGCAAGGTCGGCAACTCCTTCAAGCTGATGAAGGTGGCGGGCGCCTATTGGCGTGGCGATTCCAACAATCCGATGCTGACCCGCATCTACGGCACCGCATTCGCCAAGCAGGAAGACCTCGACGCCTATCTCAAGCAGATCGAGGAAGCCGAGAAGCGCGACCACCGCAAGCTGGGCCGCGAGCTCGACTTGTTCCACTTCCAGGAGGAAGGCCCCGGCGTGGTGTTCTGGCACCCCAAGGGCTGGACCATCTTCCAGCAGCTGATCGCCTACATGCGGCGCCGGCTGCTCGGCGACTACAACGAGGTCAACGCCCCGCAGATCCTCGACAAGGTGCTGTGGGAGACCTCGGGCCACTGGGACTGGTATCGCGAGAACATGTTCGCGGCGCAGTCGGCCGGCGACGAGGCCGAGGACAAGCGCTGGTTCGCGCTGAAGCCGATGAACTGCCCGGGCCATGTGCAGATCTTCAAGCATGGCCTGAAGAGCTACCGCGACCTGCCCTTGCGGCTCGCCGAATTCGGCGTCGTGCACCGCTACGAGCCGTCGGGCGCGATGCACGGGCTGATGCGGGTGCGCGGCTTCACCCAGGACGACGCCCATGTGTTCTGCACCGAGGAGCAGCTCGCGGAGGAATGCCTCAAGATCAACGACCTGATCCTGTCGACCTACGCCGATTTCGGCTTTGAAGGCGAGCTCACGGTCAAGCTCTCGACGCGTCCGGAGAAGCGGGTCGGCACCGACGAGATGTGGGATCACGCCGAGCGCGTGATGGCGACCGTGTTGTCCGAGATCAAGGCCACCGGCAGCAACCGGATCCGGACCGAGATCAACCCGGGCGAAGGCGCGTTCTACGGACCGAAGTTCGAGTACGTGCTGCGCGATGCCATCGGCCGCGACTGGCAGTGCGGCACGACCCAGGTCGACTTCAACCTGCCGGAGCGGTTCGGCGCGTTCTACATCGATCACGACGGCTCCAAGAAGGCGCCCGTCATGGTGCATCGCGCGATCTGCGGCTCGATGGAGCGCTTCATCGGCATCCTGATCGAGCACTATGCCGGCAACTTCCCGCTCTGGCTGGCGCCGACCCAGCTCGTGGTCACGACCATCACCTCCGAAGGCGACGAGTACGCCAAGGTGGTGGCGGCCGCAGCGCGGCGCGCTGGCCTTCGGGTCGAGATCGACCTGCGCAACGAGAAGATCAACTACAAGGTCCGCGAGCATTCGCTGGCCAAAATCCCGGCGCTGCTCGTGGTCGGCAAGAAGGAAGCCGAGAGCCATTCGGTCTCGGTGCGCCGGCTCGGCAGCGAGCGCCAGACCGTGATGCCGACCGACGAGGCGATCGCCGCGCTGGTCGACGAGGCGACCCCGCCGGACGTGAAGCGGGCGCGATCCGTCGCGTGAACCTCACAATCGGTCTAAACTGGCTTTCACTGGCCCGGTCGTGTCCCCATCTTGGGGGCACGACTCCCCCCTGAAGGACATTT
Source organism: Bradyrhizobium sp. SK17 (assembly GCF_002831585.1). Taxonomy (GTDB): domain Bacteria; phylum Pseudomonadota; class Alphaproteobacteria; order Rhizobiales; family Xanthobacteraceae; genus Bradyrhizobium. The sequence goes on from NZ_CP025113.1 coordinate 6,409,940, forward strand.
CCGTGCCCGAAGCCATTGAACTTCTGAAGACACGCCGCTCGATGAAACCGCGCGAGATGACCGGCCCCGGCCCGTCCGCGGCCGAGCTCGAGACCATTTTGACGATCGGCGCCCGCGTGCCCGACCACGGCAAGCTCGCGCCCTGGCGCTTCATCGTGTTCGAGGGCGATGCCCGCGCCCGCGCCGGCGACGTGATCGCGAAGGTGTTTGCCCGGAAGAATCCCGGCGCGCCGGCCTCCGACATCGAGGTCGAGAAGAAGCGCCTGACCGATGCGCCACTGGTGATCGGCGTGGTCTCCTTCACCAAGCCGCATCCGAAGGTGCCGCCGTGGGAACAGGAACTGTCGGCCGGCGCCAGCGCGATGAACATCGTCACCGCGGCCACCGCGCTCGGCTATGGCGCCTGCTGGCTGACCGGCTGGTATTCCTTCGACCGCGACGTGCTCGACGGCCTCGGCCTGAAGCCGGACGAAAAGCTCGCCGGCCTGATCCATATCGGCACGCCGACCAAGCCGAGCGAGGATCGCCCGCGCCCTGCGCTGTCGGATGTCGTGACGCGATTCTGACGCATCGTCAGATAGACGTCTCTTCGGAGACCGATGGATGGCCGGGTCAAGCCCGGCCATGGAGAGCAGAGAGAACGCTCACGCCGCCTTCGACGCGCGCTCGGCAAAGCCGGCCAGCAATGCGGCGATCTCGTGCCCCGGCCTGGCCGCGCTGAACAGGAAGCCCTGCACCTCGTTGCAGCCTTCGGCGCGCAGCCAGTCGAGTTGGTCCGTCGTCTCGACGCCCTCCGCGGTCGTGGTGATCTTGAGGCTGCGCCCGAGGCCGGAGATCGCGCGCACGATCGCGAGACAATCGGAGCGTCGCGCCAGATCCTTCACGAACGAGCGGTCGATCTTGATCTTGTCGAACGGGAAGCTGCGCAGATAGCTCAGCGAGGAATAGCCGGTACCGAAATCGTCCATCGAGATGCTGACACCGAGTTCACGCAGCTGATGCAGGATCGCCAGGTTGGCCTCGGTCTCCGCGAGGAACACCGATTCGGTGATCTCGAGTTCGAGCCGCCGCGCCGGCAGGCCGGAATGCGCCAGCGCCGAGATCACGGCCTGGACCAGATTGCGGCTGCGGAACTGGACCGGCGACAAATTGACCGCAACTTTCACGTCGGCGGGCCATTTCATCGCCTCGGCGCAGGCTTCACGCAGCACCCATTCGCCGAGCGCGACGATCAGGCCGATGTCTTCCGCCACCGGGATGAATTCCGCGGGCGAGACCATCCCCTTCTGCGGATGCCGCCAGCGCAGCAACGACTCGAAACCCGAGATGCGGTCGGCCGCGATATCGACCAGCGGCTGGTAGTGCAGCTCGAATTCGCCGTTGGTGAACGCCGCCCGCAGATCGCGTTCCATGTCGCGGCGCTTCTGCGCCTGCTCATCCATCTCCGGCTCGAAGAAATGATGCACGCCGCCGCCCTCGGACTTGGCGCGGTACAGCGCCATGTCCGCATTGCGCATCAACTCTTCCGACGTCGTACCGTCCCCCGGTGACAGCGCGATGCCGACGCTGGCGCCGACCACGACTTCGAGCCCGTCGATGTTGTACGGCGCGCTCAGGGCATCGATCAGCCGCTCGGCGAAAGCGCTCGCCTCGTTCGGCGAGACATCGGCGGCCAGCACGATCGCGAACTCGTCGCCGCCGAGGCGGGCCGCCACATTGTCGTCGCGGACCAGTTCGCGCAGCCGTTCCGCCACCAGCTTGAGCAGCCGGTCGCCGATCGGATGGCCGAAGGAGTCGTTGACGTTCTTGAACAGATCGAGGTCGAGGCACATCACCGCGACGCGCTTGTTGCCCGACCGGCTGCGTTCCAGCGCCTCGCGCAGGCGCTCCTGGTAGAAATCGCGGTTCGGCAGATTCGTGAGCCCGTCATGGTGCGCCATATGTGCGATCCGCGCTTCGGCCGCGCGGCGCTCGGTGATGTCGACCACCGCGACCAGATAGCCGTCGCGGCCTTCGAACGCCACCCTGCGTCCGAAGGTCAGCACATGGATCTCGGTGCCATCGGCCCTGATATGCCGCCAGTCGCGGCTCGATTGATAGACATCGCCGATCTCGCGCAGGGCGGCGCTGTGCACGCCCCACTCATCCTCCGGCCAGATCTGGCGCAGCGTCATGCCGAGAAATCTCTCGCGGCTGTATCCGTAGTGCTGGACGGCGGCGTCGTTGACGCTGAGGAATTCCATCGTGCCGGCGTCGAACACCCACATCGGCATCGGGTTGTTCTCGAACAGCAGGCGGAACGACACCTCGCGCTGCTTCAGCGCGGTGACGTCGGAAACCGTCAGCGACAGCATGTCGCCGAACGCGGTGACGCCAAGCCGCAGGCAGCGATCGCCGCTGTCGATCTCGAACTGGCCGCCGGGACCGCTGCCGACGAAGGCGCGCAGGCGGCCCATGACGTGCGGCGCGGCAAGCGGGTTGCCGCCTGCGCCGAGCCTGCGCCACAGCAATTCCGTCGCAGGCTGCATCAGCAATCTTGCCGCGCCCTGGTTCAGATGCACGATCTGAAAGTCGGCCGGCTCGCCGCGCGCGTTGCGGATCGCGGCGAGCGACAGCACGCCCTCGTCGGCGGCCGAGAAGATCGTGTCGAGAAGGTTGTACTGCGCATTGCGCTCGTTGACGTAGACACCGACCAGGACGCCGCCCCAACGCGACCGCGTCGGCAACGCCAGCACGTCGAAGGTCCGCACCAGGCCGTCGCGCACGCAATGCGCCGACGCGAGATAGGGCCGGCAGTTCTCGCGCGCGTTCGCGGCGGCTTCCGTCAATGCGGTGGCGCAATCCGGCGGCAGCACACTGAGCGGGACGTCCCAGCGATCGTCGTTCAGCCAGGTCTGGACGTAGCGGCCGGTGTGGGACGCGCACAGCACGCCATCGACGTCGCGCAACAAGACGATGTGGTCCGCGAGCCGGCCGAGACTGCCGAGCATGACGTCCTCATAGTGCGGCAGCTTTTCGCCGGGCCGAACCGCGGCCTGCCACTTGCGTTGCAGGACCGGAACGTCGGCGAACATCTCTGAACTGAACTTGGCCGATGTCTTTGCTGATTTCTTGTTGGCCATGACCATGGCACGCCCCGTTCACGCAAACGCCAGGCATGATCCGGAAAGTGCGACACGGATTTCCGAGAAGACCATGCTTAAATAGAATCCCGAGCGTGATGACGATTGATCCCAATCGGCGCGCTCAAGTCCCCGCGACATCCAAGTCATGCAGCGGCTTAACGCCGTGTAAAAATGGCGACGCTGCACATCGCCGCAAGCGATTATGACGGCTGAAATTCGCGCGATGGTTAGTTGGCATTAGAGACTGTGACAGTTGCATGAAATGCAACCCGTCGCAGATCAGCGCGCCACGACCTCGACCTCACCATCGACGCCGTTGACGACGTTGAACGGACGCTCGAACACCTTGCCCTCGTTCTTGGCGATCGCGCGATATTCGCCTTCGGAGAGCACGACGCGCGGGAACGCGCCGATCGATTCCTTGATCACGTCGCCGCCCGGCGTGATCACCGACCACGCGGTGTTGGCGAGCGCCTCGCCACCCTTCTCGCTGACCAGCTTGAGCGTGATGACGGCGGCGCGATGGGTGACGGTGACATCGGTCAGCTTGCCGGCCGCGACGCGGATGTCGGAACGCACCACCGAATTGGCGTCGCCATAGTTGGAGACGATGTAATAGGTGCCTTCGGGCAGCAGCGCGACGTCGCCGGCGGACACGTTGGGCACCAACGGACCGCGGTCCGAGCCGTCGAACTGGCTGCCCTTGTAGATCGAGAATGAAATCTGATTGGCCGGGATCTTGCTGCCGCCGACCCGGCCTTCGATCCGCAAGCCGCCGGCCGGCAGCACGAAGGCTTCGCGATCGGTCTCCGACTTCAGGCTGACCGCGCGCACCGCGCTGACCAGGCCAAGCGCGACATGGACGACGTAATTGCCGGGCGGCAGCACCACGTTGGGCGTCGCCCCGCGTTCCTCGCGGATCAGCTTGTAGGTGCCGTTGTCGTCAGGCTTGTCGGCGAACACCCGCCACACCAGCCCGCCATTGATGACCGGCAGGTCCTTGCCGTAACGGGCCGTCAGCGACAGCACCGCCTGCCCCGCGGTCGGCGAGCCGGCCGGCGGCGTGACCGGGGGCACCGTCGCGATCGATGGCTGGACGATGGTCGGCTGGTTCAGCGGGCCGGGCAGCACGGGCCCCGAACCGGCCCCGGACGGTGGCGCCAGATTGAGCGCCGGGCCGGATGGCACCTCCGGCACCGAAGCGGGCGGAATCGGCGGCGGGCGATCGCTGAAGAACTGCGCCGAGACAGAACCGGGGATCAGGGCCAGCAAAAATGCCGCAAGCGCCAGCAGCGGAAGGAGCCGCACGCCCCGCCCGCATCCACCGATGCCGTTGCCCCTCGAAGTCATCTCCATGCTTTTCAACGAAAACGCGGCAAATTCAAGCCTTGGTCCGCCCCTTAGTCACAATCCCGGCGCTGACACCCGGCCAGGAACCCGGTTGATCAAGCCGATGTTAGCCATGCCGTCGCGGTCCAGTCACATTCCCTGCCTACGGCGGTCGGGTCGGGCATGAATCGTGCCTGCGGGAATAACCATGAAAACGGACGATGCTGGCGCCCCCGTGCGGCGGGGCCTAGTCTCGCGCTGGCAGGAGATTTGTCGTGTTGGATAGCTGGATGGGCCGAGGCCACAAGAGCTCCGACGGCCCCGACAAGGTAGGACTGGGACCGGTTCGCCGGCCGGTGATCGGGCTTGCGCTCGGCGGCGGGGCCGCGCGCGGCTTTGCCCATATCGGTATCATCAAGACCCTGCTCGCCCATGGCATCGTCCCCAATGTCGTGGTCGGCACCTCGATCGGCTCGGTGGTCGGCGGCGCCTATGCGGCCGGCCATATCGATACCCTGGAGCAATGGGCCCGCAGCCTGCAACCGCGCAGCGTGCTCGGTTACCTCGACATCCGCCTCAACGGCTCCGGCCTGATCGGCGGCACCAAGCTGGCCGCCGAGATCGAGGCGGCGCTGGGCCAGGTCATGATCGAAGACCTCACGGTCAAGTTCGCCAGCGTCGCGACCGAAGTCCGCACCGGCCACGAGATCTGGCTGACCCATGGCCGCGTGGTCGACGCCATGCGAGCCTCCTATGCCCTGCCCGGCATCTTCGCCCCGGTCCTGATCGGCGACCGCTGGCTGGTCGACGGTGCGCTGGTCAACCCGGTGCCGGTCTCCGCCGCGCGCGCGCTCGGCGCCGAGATCGTCATCGCGGCAAATCTCTCCAGCGACGTGTTCGCGCATTCGACCACGATCTACAATCACGGCGCCGCGGCGCCCGAGGTGACGGTCGCGGTGTCCGCCGAGGCGGAGATCGAGCCGGAGCCACCGAAGCGCCGGTTCGGCCGCTTCTTCTCGGCCGAGCGCACCGTGAAGCGCGAATTCTTCGGCAGCGCCACCCGGCCCGGCATCTCCAGCGTCATGGTCGACGCCTTCAACATCATGCAGGACCGCATCACCCGCGCACGGCTCGCCGGCGATCCGCCTGACATGCTGATCTCGCCCCGCGTCGGCCAGATCGGCTGGTTCGACTTCCACCGCGCCGATGACCTGATCGCGCATGGTATCCGTGCGGCGGAGCGCTCCATCGGCGCCATCGAGGAAGCGATCGAGATCCTGGTGCCGCCGTCGACCGGCGCCGGCAGCACCGGCAAATAGCCTCAGGCCGTCTTGATGTAGTCGCGCAGCGCTTCCTGCTCGCGCTCGTATTCCTGCACGCGGCTCTTGACGATGTCGCCGATCGAGATCAGCCCGACCACCTTGCCGTCCTCGACCACGGGGAGATGGCGGAATTTTCCCGTCGTCATCATCTCCATGATGGCGCTGACGGTGTCGGACTGACGGCAACTGACGACCTTCTTGGTCATGACCGCGCTGACCGGCTCGTCCAGCGCACCGGCGCCGCGCTCGCTGAGCACGCGCACGATGTCGCGCTCAGACAGGATGCCCTCCATGCGCCCTTGCTCCATCACCAGCACCGCGCCGATCTTGCGCTCGCCGAGCAGCTTGACCGCGGCCGAGAGCTGCGCGCCCGGCGCGACGCTCATGACCTGATGGCCCTTTGCATCGAGAATGGAACGTACCGTCATTGTCGCCTCCCTGAATCCGTTCGCGTCCCTCTTCAGCGGGGGCGCGCCTGTTCGCCAGAGTCTTCAATCAACAGTTCCGCGCCGATTTCGGTTCCGGGGCGCGGTCAGTAGCAAGGGCCGATCGGCCCGCTCAATTTTGTGTCGTGAGGATGATGGAGGAATTCGATACGAGCCGCAAGCGGCGATCAGACGCGGCCCGATTGGTCCACCGACGACGCATCTGCAACATCGTCTCGCGCACGCGGAATCGGATCGAACAGCGAGAACAGCAACAACCCGGCGAGGAAGCCGCCGATATGGGCTTGCCAGGCGACGCTGCCGCTCTCGGCACCGAGCGACAGCGAGGTGGCGCCGAACAGGATGTTCATGCCGAACCAGATCGCCAGGAATGCCAGCACCCGTCGGTTGCTCAGCGCCCGCAGCAGCGACAGTGCCGGCACCTTGGCCGCCGCCTCGGCATCGCCCCGGCTGAACGACAGGAAGCTGCCCTTCACGAAAGCAAAGCGGATCGCCGCGGCCATCGTCCCCGACACCGAAGCCGACGCGCCGATCATCGGCGCGATCGCGTGCTGATGGGTCAGCAAATGCGCGAGCGCGCCGGCGGCCGCGGTCACCGCCATGAAGACGAAGAAGCGCACCGTGCCGAAGCGCCGCGCCAGCGCGCTGCCGAACGGCAGCAGCCACAGCACGTTGAAGCCGATATGGGTGAGGTTGGCATGCAGCAGCGAATAGCTGACGAAGGTCCAGATCTTGGCACCCTCGCCGCCCGGAAAGGTGACGTTGAGCAGCGTCGAATCGTAGCGCTTCGGGATGAAGCCGAAGACGTCGATGGTCCAGTTCTCCAGCTCCGGCGGCAACAACACCCGCAGATGGATCACCGCGATCAGCAGGATGTAAGCGGTGAGCGCCGGCGGCAAGGTCAGGATCGGCTCGCGCGGCGCCTCCGGCGGCGGCTGGAACGTGGCTTCGGGATGGGAGTCCAAGGGGTCGGCGACCTCGCAGGCGGCTGTGAATCAGAGATAGGCGGCTTTCGCACCCCCGTGCAAGTGCACAATCCCGAAATCGGACGCCCGGTGCCTATGCCGGCCCGAGCCAACGCAAAAGGAAAAGGGAGGGTGCTGAGAACACCCTCCCTGATCGGCTGGTCTTGTCGTGTCCCAGAGGGATCGGGACGACATCCCCACCCCTCCCCGCACGATGACCAAACTGTTTGACGCCACCTGTGTACCAACCACGCCGGCGCTTGGGGCAGCCGGCGAACGGGAACGCGGCGACCCTACGCGGCCCATCCCGGAACGCCAAGGACATAGTTAAATTTACGTTAACGACACAAAGCTGCCGATAAGCCGCCCAAAACGCGGCCCCGGCATGGACGCTGCACAGCCTTCCCGGCACAACAGAGAAGGGAAGGCACTTGGGCAAAACCGGGACAGATGTGTCCCGCCGAGACAGGTGCCGGGCAAGGTTCTTTAGATGAAACACAGTTCGAGCCGCGCGTTCTTCGCCTATTGGAATGCGAAGCGCGGCGACGCACGTGCACCTGACCGGAATGAGTTCGAGCCGTCGGCGGTGCGAGAGCTGCTGTCCGACATCTTCGTGCTGTCCTACGACGCCGAGACCCGGTTTCCGTTTCGCGTCGCCGGCACCCGCACCTCCGCCCTGCTCGGCTGCGACCTCAAGAACCGCAGTTTTCCCGCCCTGTTTACCGGCGCGAGCCGCGGCGAGATCGAAGACATCATCACCTGCGTCGCCGAAGAGACGCTGCCGGCCATCGCCGGCGTGACCGCAACGACCGAGAGCGGCGCGAAGGCGCATCTCGAATTGCTGCTGCTCCCGTTCACCGCCCGCGTCCATATGCCGGCAAGCCTCACCGGGCTGCTGGCCCCGTTCGAGGACGACGCCACCCGGCTGCACGATTTGGTGCTGACCTCGTGGCGTTACCTGCATCCACCGGAGCGGCTGGTGCCGCGGACCCTGCGCAAGCTCGCCGTCGCGCGCGGCCTGATGGTCTACGAGGGCTTGCGCTAGCCTCGGGCCGTCGCCGCCGGGTGCTTGCGCCAAGGACCGTGGAACTCTATTAGCTGTCTCGCCGCCACGGCGGGGGTGACCCGCTCATTGCAGCTGCGGCGGGGCGCGCCATGTTTCGCAATTCGATCAGGCAGAAGATCGTCGGCATCGCCGCGGGGCTGATCGTGCTCGCGGTGATCACCTCGCTGCTGTCCATGGTGATGGCGGCCCAGGTCGGCCATCTGCTGGACGAGCTCACCAACCGCTATATCCCCGCTTACGGCCACCTCGCCCGCGTCAACATCCGCGCGCTGGAGCGATCGCTGGCGATGCGCCGGATGATGATGGCGAAGATGCAGCCGCCCGGCGAAGACACCGGCTATGCGTCGGCGCGCAAGACCTTCGACGAGGTCGAGCCGCTGATCAAGCGCGAGGCAGATGCCGCGCGCGTGCTGATCGATGCGATCATCGCCGATCCGTCGACGCCGTCCGACGACGCCGCCCTCGGGCGCCTCGACGACCGCATCGACAATGCCGTCAACGACCTCTTGATGCGCCTGAATGCCGAGAACAGGACGCTGCTCGAGCAGCTCGATGCCAAGGACTTCATCGCCGCGCGGCAGACCACGTTGCGCGCCGACGCATTGCGCGACGAGTTCAACAACAGGATCGAAGCGATCCGCGCCGACATGCTGGCGCAGGTCCGCGCGGCCGCGGCCAAAGTGATGTCGACCCAGCAGCGGGCGATCATCATCTCCGGCGTCGTCACCGCTATCGCTGCGATCCTCGGCTTCGTATTCGCGATGCTGGTCGGCAGCGGCATCACCCGCCCGGTGATGCGCCTGCTGGAGGGCACCCGCGAGGTCGAGGCCGGCCGGCTCGACGGCACCATCACCATCACCACGCAGGACGAAATCGGTCAGCTCTCCGCCGCCTTCAATCGCATGATCGAGACGCTGCGCCACAACCAGCGCATCCGCGAGACCTTCGGCCGCTACATCAACCCGCGGATCGCCGAGGGCCTGCTCGAGCAGCCGGCGATCGCCGCCACCGAAGGGCAGCGCCGCATCATGACGGTGATGTTCTGCGACATGAAGGGCTTCACCAGCCTGAGCGAGGGCGTCACGCCGCGCGGCCTGGTCAAGATCATGAACCTCTATCTGTCGACGATGTCGGCGCCGGTCCACGCCCATCGCGGCATCATCGACAAATATATCGGCGACGCCATCATGGCCTATTGGGGCGCTCCCTTCGTCGAGGAAGCCGAGCAGACCCATCTGGCCGCGCTTGCCGCCATCGACATGGTCGGCCAGGTCAGCCAGCTGCGCAAGGATTTGCCCGAACTGCTCGGCGTGCGCGCGATCCCGGCCGATTGCGACATCAGGATCGGCATTGCCACCGGCGAGGCGCTGGTCGGCAGCATCGGCTCCGAATTCATGATGAGCTACACGGTGCTCGGCGACACCGTGAACCTGGCCTCGCGGCTGGAAGGCGCCAACAAGTTCTACGGCAGCCGCAGCCTGATCTCGGAAACGACCGCGGCGGCCTGTGCTGCGACCATCGAGCTGCGCGAGATCGACCGCCTGGTCGTGGTCGGCCAGACCCACCCGGTTGCGGTGTTCGAGATCATCGGCAAGAAGGACGAACTGACGCCGGCGCAGGCGGCATTACGTCAGCACTATGCCGACGGCCTCGCCGCCTACCGTGCGCGGTGCTGGGACGATGCCGAGCACGCCTTCACCGCGGCACTTCACGCAGCGCCCGGCGACGGGCCGTCACTGGCGATGCAGGCGCGGGTCCTGGATTTCCGCCGCAGTCCGCCGCCGGCCGATTGGGACGGCGCCTGGCATCTGGAGCACAAGTAGCGGCAACCCAACCGGATATCTCCGCGCGCCGCGCGCAATTCACGCGACCGTGCACAATCTTAGAAACATTTTTTCGGCTTCCACTACTAGACAGCGAACGCTATCTTTATCCGGGTTTCCCTGGCGTTCCGTGCAAATGAGTAATTTCCGGCGTGTCCTGAGTTCCGGCCTGAACAAGGTTCTCGAATTGCCGGCAGGTCTCGGTTGCCGCATCGTCGCCTTGCCGCAGATCGCCTCCCGCCTCGACGCCGGCTACGAAAAGACAAAGCGCCAATACGCCCGGCACCTCCCCGCGATTGGCGGGAACGACTGGGCCATCGTCGATGGACTGAGGACGAACGGCGTTTTCGTCACGTCACTCGAGCAATTGAATCTTCCGAGTGCGGAGCATTTCCTGCAACAAGCCGACGCGCTCGAGCGCCAACACCTGCCCCTCCGCCGATCGTTCCAGGCTGGAGCCGCGGCCATCATGGCTCATCGCCAGATCTACCATTGGGGACTCCATGGCCGGCTGCTCGACATCGCCGAGAACTATCTCGGCGTGCCGGTCGGTTACGACGGCATCAACGTGTTTTTCACGCTGGCCGATGGCCGCGAGAGCGGCGTTCGTCTCTGGCATCGCGACAGTGAAGATCGTCGGATGCTCAAGATCGCCGTCTACATCCACGACGTGGACGAAGGCAATGGCCCATTCCAGGTGTTGCGGCGCCGGATTCCCGCATACGACCATTTGCCCGGCGGCAGGCTTCCCGGATTGACCCAGCACCAGTTGGAAGGAGCCCTGCCCGATTTCGACATGGCTCGGGACGTCGTCACCTGCACTGGAAAACGCGGCACGGTCGTCTTCTCCGACACCGCGTCATTCTACCATCGCGGGATGCCGGCGATCACGCGCGACCGCTACGCGATCTTCTTCAACTATATCGGGCGCGTGCCGCTGCGGCCATTTCGTTGCGAGCGCAGCATGATCTCCCGCGCGCAAATCCATCAACTCGCGAAGGAGCTGCCGGCGCGCCAGCGGGATTGCGTGCTGTGGAGAAACGCCTTGCCGCTCGTCGCCCGCATCCTTCCGCCGGCCCCGACATACAGCAGCATGTGACGGCGCTGCTGGACGCTGCCACGCGTTCGGTTGGGCCATCCCGGCTGCGGGGGTGTCGTCGGCACGCTCACAGCAATTGCGCCTCGATCGCAGCCTTGTCGATCACCGACCAGACTTCTGCGATCTTGCGGTCGCGAAATTCGTAGATCGCATTTTCGGCAAAGGCGACGCGCTTGCCGTTGACGGCGAGACCGAGGAACGTTCCCGTCGGCGAGCATTCGAACATCAACCGGCTGGCGACACGGCCCTCATCCACCACCATCAACTCGACGTCGAAATGAAGGTCGGGTATCTCGCGAAAGTCACGCTTGAGCATCTCGCGGTAGCCCCGCAGGCCGAGCGGCCTGCCATTATGGACCACGTCGTCCGCCACGAACTCGCCGAGTTCGGACCAGCCCTGGCGATTGAGGCAGGCGATGTACTGATGGTAAATGTAGTAAAGCGCGTTCTGCATCGTGATGTCTTATCCTCTACCGGCTAGAACCGCGTCGTACCAAGCGGCAGGCCGAGCTTGAGCCGCCCGGTCAGCGCGTAGCTGTTCGATGTCATCGCGACATGCTTGATCGCCGCCTGGACGTCGCGGATCGATCGTTCGAGCGTGCCGGTCTCGAAGATCGCCGCGGTGCCTGCGGGCGCGGCGATCATCTCGACCACGCGCGCGGCGCTTTCGGCGGCATTGGCGCAGGCGATCCGGTGCAGCAGCCTCGCCTCGACCAGCCGCTCGCCCCCGCTGTCGCAGGCCGCCATCAGCTCGGTCATGCCTTCGACGAGCAGTGCCCGGGCGGAGCGCAGCGTGGTTTCGGCACGGCCGACCATGGCCTGGACCAGTTCGCCGTCGCGCAGCTGGCCGACGCCGCCCATCCGCGGCTTCCTGGCCGCGAGCGCGATGAAGGCGTCGAGCGCACCACGGGCAATCCCGAGCGGCACGACCGAGACGGTCCAGGAAAACGCCGATACGCCCGGCAGGCGGTATGGAATGCCCGGCTGGGTCGGCTTGAAGTCGACCAGCGGATGGCTGTGGCTCGCCGGCACGAAGCAATCCTGCATCTCGAAGTCCCAGCTTCCGGTGGCGCGCAGCCCGGACACGAACCAGGTGTCGTGGAGACGGATGTCGGCCCGGTCGACGTAGCAGCAGATCGGCGGGCTGTCCTTGCCGTCGGGGCCCTTGACGCTGGCGAGCCCCATGAACTTCGTCGCGTGCGGCGCACCACTGCCGAACGGCCAGCGTCCGCTGACGCGATAGCCGCCCTCGACCTCCACCGCCGTCCCGATCGCGCCGGTCGCGGCGGCGATGAACGCCAGCGGATCGGCGAACCAGCCCCGCACCACCTCCTCGGGCAGATAGCCGCCGGCCCGGCTCATGCCGCCGCCATTGGCGACCAGCCAGCCGACCGAGCCGTCGAGCGCCGAGGCCGCCTCGACGATGGTCATGAAGTCGAGTGGGGAGAATTCCGGCCCGCCGAGTGCCTTCGGCAAATACAGCCGAAACAATCCGGCCTCGGCCAGGGCGCGGATCACGGCGTCGGGAAGCCGGCGCGCGCGGTCGAAATCCGCCCGGTGCTCGGCAATCAACGGGACAAGCCGCTCGATCGCGGCCAAATAGTCGGCAATACTGGCAATGGCAGGGTCTTTGGCAGGCTGGGGCATGGCGCCGTCCTCTCCGAAAGCTGTGCAATATCGTGAGTTCAGCGCGGCGACGGGGATTTGACCATCTGGCGTGGCGTCGCAGAATGATTGTCATCTCTTTGTCATGAATTGTGCAGACAGGTTCAGCCGGTACAGTTCGGGGACACGCATGGACTATTTCAAACGCTTCAACTTCCTGTTCGCGGCGCCGGTTTTCGAGGCCGACGACCTCGAAGGCATCCGATTCAACCAGATCGTCGCCGAAATCGAGCGTTCCGGCTTCGAGGTGGTCCGCGCCCGCAAGCTGGAAGACGCCGAGATCGCGGTCCAGACCGATGCCGCGATCGGCTGCATGGTGGTCGACTGGGGCAAGAAGGGCCTCGAGGGCAAGACCGCCGCGCTGATCAACCTGATGCGCCGCCGCGGCCTCGACTTCCCGATCCTGCTGCTGATCCGCCGCAAGCGCTTCGAGGACCTGCCCGTCGAGGTGCTGGATTTCATCGACGGCTATGTATTCCTGTCCGAGGAGACCCCCTCCTTCATCGCCAAGAACCTGATCTCCCGGCTGAAGCAATATGCCGAGAACCTGAAGACGCCGTTCTTCGGCGCCCTGGTCGACTATGCCGAGGAAGGCAACCAGCTCTGGACCTGCCCGGGCCACAATGGCGGCGTGTTCTACAGCCGCAGCCCGATCGGCCGGGTGTTCGTCGAGCATCTCGGCGAAGCCGTGTTCCGCGACGACCTCGACAATTCCGTGCTCGACCTCGGCGACCTCCTCACCCATGAGGGGCCGGCGCTGCGCGCGCAGAAGGAAGCGGCGCGGATCTTCGGCGCCGAGAAGACCTATTTCGTGCTCAACGGCACCTCGACCTCCAACAAGGTCGCGCTCGGCTCGCTGGTCACCGACGGCGACCTCGTGCTGTTCGACCGCAACAACCACAAGGCCGCCCATCACGGCGCGCTGCTGATCGGCGGCGGCATCCCGGTCTATGTGCCGACCGTGCGCAACGCCTGGGGCCTGATCGGCCCGATGCGCTGGGACCTGCTCGACGAGGGCGCGCTGCGCGACGCCATCCGCAAGCATCCGCTGGTCAAGGACGAGAACGCCTGGAAGAAGGAGCGGCCGTTCCGCGTCGCGGTGGTGGAGCAGTGCACCTATGACGGCACCATCCACTCGGCCGAGATGATCCTGAAACGGATCGGTCATCTCTGCGACTACATCCTGTTCGACGAAGCCTGGGCCGGCTTCATGAAATTCCACCCGATCTACGCCGGCCGTTTCGCGATGGGCCTCGCCAATCTCGGCCCCGAGGCGCCCGGCATCATCGCCACCCAATCGACCCACAAGCAGCTCGCGAGCTTCTCGCAGGCCTCGCAGATCCACATCCGCGACCGCCACATCAAGGGCCAGAAGCGCCGGGTCGAGCATCGCCGCTTCAACGAAAGCTTCATGCAGCACGCCTCGACCTCGCCGTTCTACCCGATCTTCGCCTCGCTCGACGTCGGCGCGCAGATGATGAAGGGCCGCTCCGGCGAAGTGCTGTGGGACGACACGATCCGGCTCGGCATCGAGCTGCGCAAGAAGATCCGCGCGGTGAAGCGCGAGTTCGAGGAGAAGGAGGCGCGAGCCGAGCGGCGCTGGTTCTTCGAGCCGTTCGTGCCCGACCGCGTCATGATCCCCGACGTCGCGCGCGAGAACGGCGTGCACAACGTCGCCTGGGAGACGATCTCGACCGACCAGCTCGCGACCACGCCGTCCTATTGGCAGCTCAGCCCGGGCGAGACCTGGCACGGCTTCCCCGAGCTGACCGCGGGCTTCGCCATGACAGACCCGAACAAGCTGACCTTGCTGACGCCGGGCTTCGATCACTCAACCGGCGCCTATGCCGATCACGGCATCCCCGCCCCGGTCGTGGCGCAATATCTGCGCGAGAACCAGATCGTCGCCGAGAAGAACGACCTCAACTCCCTGCTGTTCCTGCTGACGCCCGGCGTCGAGGCCAGCAAGGCCGGCACACTGGTGTCCGGCCTCGTTGCCTTCAAGAAGCTGCACGACGACAACGCGCTGATCGAGGACGTCATCCCGGAATTCTTCCGCCGCCGTCCGCAACGCTACACCGGGGTGCGGCTGCGCGACCTCTGCGGCGACATGCACCGCTTCTTCCGCGACGCCGGCGTCAGCAAATTGCAGGCCAGCCAGTTCCTGCCCGAACATCTGCCGGAGATGGCGATGTCGCCGCGCCAGGCCGCGCAATACCTGATCCGCAACGACGTCGACTATCTGCCGATCGACCAGATCTTCGGACGCGTCGCGGCGACGCCGTTCGTGGTCTACCCGCCCGGCATCGCGACCATCGTTCCCGGCGAACGGCTGACGGAACGAAGCAAGCCGATGATCGATTATCTCCGGACCTTCGAGGCGAGCTTCAACGCTTTCCCGGGCTTCGAGGTCGAGGTTCAGGGCATCTACAAGGAGATCGACGAATCCGGCCGTATCCGCTTCTACACCTATGTCGTGTCCGAATAGGCGATCGGACGCAGCACAATGGAGAATGATCACAAGATCACCGTCCGTCCTTCGCGCGACAGCGACGTCGATGCGATGTTGGCGATCTACCGCCACCACATCCGCCACGGCATCGAGGAAAGCGTCGACGACAGCGGCACGCCCGAGCCCGACGATCTGCGCGACCGCCGCAAGAATCTGCGCAGCACCCGCCTGCCGCATCTGGTCGCGGTGTGCGAGGGCGAAGTGGTCGGCTACGCCTATGTCGTCCAGTTCCGCAAGCGCCCGGCCTACCGCTACACGGTGAAGCATTCGATCTACATCCACCACCGCTTCACCGGCAAAGGCGTCGGCGGCCGGCTGTTGCAGGAGCTGGTCGACACCTGCGCCGCGGCCGGCTTCCGCCAGATGATCGGCTACATCGACAGCGACAATGCCGCTTCGCTCGCCCTGCACGAGCGCTTCGGCTTCGCCCGCGTCGGCCATCTGCCGGGGGTCGCCTATCGCTACGGCCGCTGGTCGGACACCGTGATGGTGCAGCGCTCGCTCGCCGCCGGCTCCACCGCGCCACCGCCGCCCGCACCGCTGTCGCGGCGGTGATGGGCCGGGCTCTTTCAATTTGTCGTCCTGGCGAAGGCCAGGACCCATAGCCACCGCATCCGGTGATGAACGAGATGGCGGCCCCGGCGTCGCGTAACAATCAAGATTTGGGGTAATGGGTCCTGGCTTTCGCCAGGACGACGGTGAAGACGGATTTCCACTCAAAACGTCAAACACGCGGTGTCATACCCGCGATAGCGGGTGATCCAGCATTCCAGAGGCAGTCGTGCTTGAGCCGAAAGGCCGCGGCGTACTGGATCGCCCGGTCGAGCCGGGCGACGACAGTTGAGGATGGGATCGATCTCGCTACACTCCACCCATCCGACAAGCCGACCACCAGCACGTTGCTGGAGCCTGCCTACTCCAGCGTGAAGCCGACCCGTAGCGTCACCTGATAGTGCCGGACCTTGCCGTCCTCGATATGGCCTCGGGTCTGCACCACCTCGAACCATTTCATTTCCCGGATCGTCGTCGACGCGCGGCTAACGGCGTTCTCGATCGCCGCCTCGATGCTCTTGTCCGATGATCCGACCAGTTCGAGGATCTTGTAGACGTGATCCTTGTCGTGCGTGGTGGGCATGTCGACCTCCTCTCGGGTTGCGCGATCCGGACGATTTGCAGTCCGATCCGGACAGCCGGTCGTCCGGTGTCAGCCGGCTGTCGTCGCCAATGCTGCGCGGCAGCACAGCCGTTGATTTGAATCAACGTGTCGCGGCGCCTTTGGTGCCATCATGCAGTTGGTGCCATCCGTACACCTGCCCTTGTCGGCGCGCTCACCTATGGTAGCATGATTTCGGTTCAGTATTCGGGAGCGATACGATGTCGACTGCGTCCAGCTCACCCGCCACACCTCCTCACAGCCTCGGATCCGGGCTTGCCAACCTTCGCGCGAAGTGGGGCTGGATCGTCGCCCTTGGCGTCATCTACCTGATCGCAGGCGTGCTTGCCTTCGGCAGCGTGTTCTTCGCCACCGTCGTCAGCGTGTTGTTCGTCGGCGCCATGATGATCGTCGCCGGCGCCGCCGAGATCGTGAACGCGTTCCAGTTCAAGTCGTGGGGCAAGTTCCTGTTCTGGCTGCTGCTCGGCGCGCTCTATGTCGTGGCGGGCTTCATCACCTTCGAGAACCCGCTGCTCGCCGCAGCGACGTTGACGCTGTTCCTCGGCGTCGCCCTGGTGGTCTCCGGCATCGTCCGCATCTTCCTCGCCTTCGGCATGAACTCGGCGGCGCCCTGGGGCATGGTCGCGATCTCGGGCGTGATCACGCTGGTGCTCGGCGTGATGATCCTGGCGCGCTGGCCGGTCTCGAGCCTCTATGTGCTCGGCATCTTCCTCAGCGTCGATCTGATCTGTGCCGGCGTGAGCTGGATCAGCATGGGCATGGCGCTGAAGCAGAGGACGTGAGGCGCGATTGCTGGGCGGGTTGGCGTCGCGTACCCGCCCGCCCTACTTCCTGATCTGCTCGGCCGCGCGCACCAGCGGGCGGTCGGAGAGCTGGATCGGGCCGGAGAACGGCGTGCTCATTTCCAGGATCAGATAGATCGCAGCCGAGATCAGCATCGCCGCGGCGATGGTGATCGAGATCACGACGGCGTTGCGCGGCGCGCGAAAGCCCAGCGTCGCGAACATCAGCGTCAGCCATCCGACCAGGATGCAGATCAGCGGTGACGGAAACGAGCCATCGGACTGCTCCGCAAAGGTCCAGCGCTGCTGCACCGCTTGCCGATAGAAGGTTCGGGCGTCGTTCCACAGCGCGACCTTCTGCTCGTCGTCGAACTTCAGCTCGCGAAGGCTGGTGCCGACCTCGTCGAGCAGATGTTCGGAGACTTCGTTCGCGCGCGAGATCGGGGTATCCTTGAGCGCCTGCTCGACATAGGCGAGCAGCCGCTTGCGCGGCTCGTCGGCGCTGGGGCCGAGCGGCCGCATGCTGCGGTCGAGCAGGATGAGATCGGTGGCGAAGACGTGCAGGTTGCGATCGACCGCCACATAGGTGTTGGCGGCGCTGTTCATCATCAGGCCGAGCAGCAGCGACGGCATGGTGACGAACAGCGTCGCGACCAGCCGTACCGAGGTATTGGTCTCGTCGCTGCGGTGATGTTCCGCGAGACGGCCGTGGATCGCCATGGTCGCGAGCGCGGCGCCGCTCAGCAGCATGAAGATGAGGATGGCGACGACGACTGCAACCACGGCTTGCGATGACCTGCGAGAGAATCAGGTGTGCAGGATAGCAAGTGACACGCAGCGGCGCATGTCCGGTTGACTGGCCCTCCCCACGCGCTATCCAGTCCGGACCGGCTTTGGTGCGCCTCGCGGAGGCGCGCAACGGCGCCTAAGGAGAGCAACCGTGCATTTTGTCGACGACAGCGAGGTCAATCGCGTCCTGACCTTTCCGATCCTGATCGAGGCGATCGAGGCCGCGCACCGGCGGCCCAAGATCGCCGTCAGGGACGGCTATCTCGGCGACGACAAGGGCCAGCAGTTGGTGACGCGCAGCGCGGTCGACGGCGGCCGCTTCATGATGACCAAGCTCTACACCAGCTTCCCGGGCAACCTCGCCCACGGCAAGCTGCCGGCGGTGCAGGCGGTCTGCGTGCTGTTCGACGGCAATGACGGACGACCACTCGCGGTGATGGACGCTGCCGAGATCACGCATTGGAAGACCGCGGCGGACTCCGCGCTCGGCGCCAAGCTGCTGGCCCGGCCCGACGTCGAGACGCTGCTGGTGGTCGGCGCCGGCGAGATGGCGCAATGGCTGGTGCGCGGGCACCGCACGGTGCGGCCGTCGCTGAAGCGGGTCCGGATCTGGAACAGGACCATCGCGCGCGCCGAGGAACTCGCCGCGCAGCTCGAAGGCGAAGGGATCGCCGCCGAGGCCGTCAGCGATCTCGACGCCGCGACCCGCGAGGCCGACATCATCACCACCTGCACCCGCTCGCGCGAGCCGCTGGTCAAGGGCGCGAATCTGAAGCCCGGCACCCATCTCGATCTGGTCGGCGGCTTCACCCCCGAGACCCGTGAGTCCGACGACGAGGCGGCGCGACGTTCGCGCATCTTCGTCGACCGCCACGAATCCGCCTTCGACGGCGTCGGCGACATCCTGGCGCCGATCGCAAGCGGTGCGATCAAGGAGAGCGACGTGCTCGGCGACCACTACGATCTCGCCAGCGGCAGGGTCAAAGGCCGGCTGTCGGACACCGACATCACCTTCTTCAAGAATGCCGGCGGCGGGCATCTGGATCTGATGACCTGCGAGACCGTGTTCGCGCGGCTGGGGAAGGAGTTGCGGTAACGGCGAGAACGTAGGGCGGGTTAGCGAAGCGTAACCCGCCGACGCAACTCGACGCGCGGTAAGACGGCGGGTTACGGCTTCCGCCTAACCCGCCCTCCATTTTCCAATCCGCCCTACTCTGCCTACGCTACGTCTCGCGCAACCAGATCTCGCCGATCGAATGGTCGGAGCGCTTGCGCAGCACGACGTCGGCGCGCGTCCGCGTCGGCAGGATGTTTTCCCTGAGATTGGCGCGATGATGCTCGCGCCATAGCCGCTCGGCGACCTCGCGCGCATCGCTCGGCGGCAGGTCCCGGTAGTGGTGGAAATAGGATGCCGGATTCCGGAACGCGGTCGGCTGCAACTTGAGGAAGCGTTCGACATACCAGGACTGGATGTCGGCCTCGTCGGCATCGAGATAGATCGAGAAGTCGAAGAAGTCCGACACCACCACTGGTGCTGCGCCGCGCGCCAGCAGCACGTTGAGGCCCTCGAACACCAGGATGTCCGGCTGCCGGATCACCTGCCGTTCCGACGGCACGATGTCGCCGATCAGGTGTGAATACACCGGCAACTCCAGCTCGCCCTCACCCGCCTTCGCCGCCGCGAGGAAGCGCAGCATCCGCGGCAGATCGTAGCTGTCGGGAAAGCCCTTGCGCCGCATCAGGCCGCGCTCTTCCAGAGCGGCATTGCCATGCAGGAAGCCGTCGGTCGTCACCAGCTCGACGCGCGGATGGTCGGCCCATCCGGTCAGCAGCGCGCACAGCACACGGGCAAAGGTGCTCTTGCCGACGCCGACACTGCCGGCCAGCGCGATGATGTAGGGCGAGCGCCGTGCCGGCCGGCCAAGAAACTCCGCCTTGACCTGCGCCAGATTGCGCGCTGCCGAGAAATGCAGGTTCAAGAGGCGCGTGAGTGGCAGGTAGACGTCGGAAACTTCGGCAGCCGTGATCGGCCCGTTTAGGCCGCGCAGTGCGGCGAGGTCGGCGTCCGACAGCGTCAGCGACGTGCTGGCGCGCAATGCCGCCCAGTCGCTGCGGCTGAAGATCATGTAGGCCGAGAGCTCGTCGTCGGGCTGGGTCATTCCCCGATCTTGCCGAGGCAGAGCCGGAAACGTCAATGGCCGTTGTCGGCGGAGAACCGTAGGGCGGGCTACGCTAACGCTAACCCGCCCTACGCTGCCTATTCCGCCGCTTGCTGCGCTGGCGCATCGAGCACCGCCGAAACCTTCGGCGGCGACATCGGCAGGCTGTAGAAGCGTTTGCCGAGTGCGTTGTGAACCGCGTTGGCGACTGCCGCCATGACCGGGACCAACGGCACCTCGCCGACGCCCTTGACGCCCTGCGGGTGCTTCGGGTTCGGCACTTCGACCAGGGCACAGTCGAGCATCGGCAGGTCGGAGCAAACCGGCATGCGATAGTCGAGGAAGCCCGGATTATCGACCTTGCCGTCCTTGTTGTAGATGTATTCCTCGTTCAGCGCCCAGCCGATGCCCTGCGCGACGCCGCCCTGGAGCTGGCCCTCGACATAGCTCGGATGCACGGCGCGGCCGACATCCTGCACGGCGGTGTAGCGGATCACCCTGACGATCCCGAGTTCGACATCGACCTCGACGTCGCAGATGTGGGTGCCGAAGCCGCCTTCGGCGCCCTGGGTGTTGAGCTGCACGCTGGCGCCGATCGGGCCGCCCTGCGACGGCGCCTTCTCAGCCAACTCCGCCAGCGTCAGCGGCTTGAACTCGCCGGCGTTCGGGCTGACGGGATGCGCGGCACCGTTCTCCCACTTCACGGCTTCCGGATCGATCTCCCAGATCTTCGCGGCGCGCTCGCGCAAGGTCGCGATCACCTTGTCGGCCGCCTGCGTCACCACCATCGAGGAGGCGAACAGCACGCGGCTGCCGCCGGTGAGATTCGAGAAGCCGACCGTCTGCGTATCGCCGATGATGACGGAGATCCGCTTGTAGTCGATGCCGAGCAGTTCGGCGCAGATATTGGCGATGCCGGCGCGCGAGCCACCGATATCGGGATGCCCCGTGGTGACGACGACATTGCCATCCTCGGTGATGTTGACCTGCGCGGAAGATTCACCGCCGGCATTGAACCAGAAGCCCGAGGCCACGCCCCTGCCCTGAAGCTTGCCGAGTGGTGCGGCATAATGCGGATGGTTCTGCGCGGCTTGCAGCGTCTCGATGTAGCCGATGCGCGGGAACACCGGACCGTGCGCCGCCTTGGTGCCCTGCTTCGCCGCGTTCTTCAGCCGCAGGGCCAGCGGATCCATCTTCAGTGCCTCGGCGAGCTCGTCGAGCACGCATTCCACCGCATAGGCACCGATCGGCGCGCCGGGCGCGCGATAGGCCGCGACCTTGGAGCGGTTGGAGCAGACGTCGAAGCCTTCCGACAGCACATGCGGGATGTCGTAGGGCGCGAAGCTGCACCCGACCGCGCCGCGGATCGGCGAGCCCGGGAAGGCGCCGGCCTGCAAATAGAAGGTGCCGTGAGCGGCGACGATGGTGCCGTCCTTCTTCGCGCCGATCTTCACCGTGCTCTTCGAGCCCGAGGTCGGGCCGGTGGCACGCATCACCTCCTCGCGCGTCATCACCATCTTCACCGGGCGGCCGGATTTCTTGGCGAGCAAGGTCGCCAGCGGCTCGAGATAGACGATGGTCTTGCCGCCGAAGCCGCCACCGATCTCGGCGGGGATGGCACGGATGTCGTTCTGCGGGATGCCGGTCAGCATCGAGGTCATCGCGCGCACCATGAACTGGCCCTGGCTCGACGACCAGATCGTGGTCTTGCCGTCGGCGGCGACCGAGATCAGGCAGGCATGCGGCTCGATATAGCCCTGGTGCACCGGGCGCGTCGTGAAGGAGCGCTCGACCACGATCTCGGCGTCCTTGAATCCCTGCGCGATGTCGCCCTTCTTGGATTCGATCCGGCCCATGATGTTCGAGGGCTTGCCGTCGAATGTGTTGAACTCGTGCAGGATCGGCGCGCCGTCCTTCAGCGCGTCGTCGATCTCGATCGCCCAGGGCAGCACGTCGTAATCGACCTCGATCAGCTTGCAGGCTTCCGCGGCGATCGCCTCCGTGGTCGCGGCGACGGCTGCGACGGGGTGGCCGGGGAACAGCGCCTTGTCGCGCGCCATCACGTTGCGGCACATCCAGCGCATGTCCTGGATACCGAGCATGACCGCGCCCTTCTCGATTCTGTAGTCGACGATGTCGCGCGAGGTGACCACTGCCTTGACGCCGGGCAGCGCCTCGGCCTTGGCGGTGTTGATCGACTTGATGCGGGCGTGCGGATGCGGGCTGCGCAGCACCTTGCCCCAGATCATGCCGGGCATGGTGGTATCGGCGGCGAACGCCGCGCGGCCGGTCACCTTGTCGACGCCATCGGGCCTGATGGTGCGCTGGCCGATCCACTTGTTGTCGACGACGTTCATCGCACAGCCTCCCGCATTTCAGCCGCGGTCTCCATCACCGCGCGGACGATCTTGTCGTAACCGGTGCACCGGCACAGATTGCCGGCGAGCCAGAAGCGGACTTCCTCTTCGGTCGGATCGGAGTTCTTCGCCAGCAGCGCCTCGGAAGCCACCAGCATGCCCGAGGTACAGATGCCGCACTGGAGCGCGGCATGCTCGAGGAATTTCTGCTGCAACGGATGCAGCTCGCCGCCCCTGGCCATACCTTCGATGGTCCCGATCTCATGGCCCTCGGCCTCGGCCGCGAGCATCAGGCAGGAGCAGACCAGCCGGCCGTCGAGCGTGATCGAGCAGGCGCCGCAATCGCCGGACGAACAGCCTTCCTTGGAGCCGGTGAGACCGAGTTGCCCGCGCAAGGCGTCGAGCATGGTGTCATAGGGCTCGCACAGGAATTCGACCGGTTCGCCGTTGACGGAGGTGGTGACGTGCAGTTTCGCCATGGTGCTAGTGTCCTCCCGCGCGCTGGGCGGCGATCGCGGCGGTGCGCTTCAGCAGCACGCCGGCGGTTTTCGTGCGATAGGCGATGGTGCCGCGCTTGTCGTCGATCGGACGGCAGGCGGCGCGGCACGCCGCGGCGGCGGCTTCCAGCGCCGCATCGTCGAGCCTCGAGCCAACCAGCGCTCGCGCAGCCGGCGCGACCAGAAGCGCGGTCGGCGCCACCGCGCCGAGGCCGACGCGAGCGGCGGTGCAGACGCCGTCCTGCAAGGTGAGGCTGACGCCGATGCCGACCACCGCAATGTCCATCTCGGTGCGCGGGATCATCCGCAAATACGCATCGCTCGAACCGTCGGGCCGCGGCGGCAGCGCGAAACTGACCAGGATCTCGCCCGGCTTGAGGTTGGTCCGTCCCGGTCCGGCCGGAACGTCCTCGACTTTGATCTCGCGGCGGCCGTTGGGGCCTTGCACTGTGACGACGGCGCCGGCCGCAATCATCGCCGGCACGCTGTCGCCCGCGGGCGAGCCGTTGCAGAGATTACCGCCGGCCGACGCCCGGCCCTGCACCTGCTTGGAGCCGATCAGGTTGACGGCCTCGAGCACGCCGGGCCACACCTTGCCGAAGCGCGGATGCTCCGACAGCGCCATGCCGGAGACGGCGGCGCCGACGCGGAAACCGCCATCGGCGGTCTCGGTGATCTCGGTCATCTCGCCGATCTTCTTGATGTCGACGATCAATCCCGGCCGCACCAGGCCGGAGCGCATTTGCACCAACAAATCGGTGCCCCCTGCCATAATGCGGGCGGCACGTCCGGCGGCAGCAAATGCGCCAATCGCTTCATCAAGCGTGCGCGGTGCTACGTATCGGATATCGGTCATGACGGTTCTTTGAGTCTCCCTCGGCTGCGTGCTCGCGCTGCTTGTTCCCTTTGGAGGATATGGCCTTGTTGCCGGCCGGCAGGACCGCAAGCCTACACGGCGGATCAAGGTCCGAACAGCCCGTGAGGTGCGGCAGGAAGCGCAGGCTCCCATGCAGGATGCGGACTTGTGCGGGGCCGCCGCAACGCGCGCTGCGCGCGGTGATGCGAGGCAGGATCACGCGATAGTGTTGCGTATGGCACAAATTCCTCATCTGCCGACGTCATCGTAAGCCATGCCATGCCGCTCATTTGTTCGTGGCCAGCGCTGGCCGCGTGTCGCAGCCCTTGCCGCCATGCTGATGGTTTGGGTGGCACCGCCACCTGCCTCCGCCGCGCCTGCGAGCAGCGACGTCTGCGTCACCTGCATTCGAATCCGTGTCGGCGTCCCCACCATCGTGCGCGGACCCGCGGCCGACATTGCCGATAACCACTTCAACGAGATCGCGCTGCCGAACGGCCGGATTCGCGGCTTCGATGCCCATGGCGAGACCCGGGCGATCGACGGCGCCCGGCCGTCCGACATGAGCGGCCCCGCCCGCGTGGTGCTGCGGGCGGGACCACAAGGCAGCTACGATTCCTGCGGCCGGTGGCTGAATCACGCCGAACGCAAGGGCGCAGTCGTGCTGGGCTTCATCCACGACGAGACCGCGTGCAATTACGCGGCGGGCCAAACCCACAAATCGATGTCGCTGGCGACGTCATCCGATGACGGCCTGACCTGGCGTGAACTCGGGCAGATCATCACAGGCACCGACAAACCGACGCCGGGCAAGGACACCGGTGAAGGCGATTGCACCGCTGTCGATGGACATGACGACTTCTACTATCTCTACTGCTTTCGTTCGAGCGACGGCAGTCTGATCGTGGCGCGCGCGCCGCTTGCCGATCCCGGCCCAGGCAAATGGACCAAGTATCTCGACGGACGGTGGGACCAGCCCGGGCTCGGCGGCCAGGCCGCCCGTCTGAGGAACGGCTCGGGTACGAGCGTTGCCCGTTGGGCGGCAAGCGGAGAACTGGTCCTGACCGGCTGGGTGCCGGGCGGCCTCGGCCTGTTCCTGAGCCGCGATCACGTCACGCTGAAGGCGATGCCCGAGCCGCTGCTGGTGCTCGATCCCGGCATCTGGCAGCGTCCGGCGCCGTCAGAACTGGTCACCTATCCGGTGCTGCTCGACGCCATCAATGGCGGCAACCAGCTCTCGAACAAATGGATGCTCAGCTACGCCTACTGGCCGCCGGGCGGCGGTCATGCCGACCACTATCTGGTGTTGAGGCCGATATCTGGTGTTGAGGCCGATCGAGGTGGCGCGCAGCGATACGGCGTCCGGCCCGCAGGTCGGCGTGCAGCTCGCGCGCTGGTACAATTCAGGGCTGCATGACCGCTGGTCCACCACGGGCCCCGTTCCCGGCAACGGCACCGCGTATCGGCTCGAAGCGCGGTCCGGCTACCTGATGACATCAGCGCAAACCGATGCGACGACCACCGAACTCGAAGATTGCGTCAGCCAGCGGGGCAGTCATCCGGATCACCTGCTGGCGGAGAAAGGCTTCTGCGAAACACACGCCTATCAGCGGCTGCGCACCGCCGGCTGGGTCTATGCGCAACCGCGGCCTGACGCCATCCCGCTCTACCGCTGCTACAGCGCGCGGGAACAATCGCACTTCGCCTCCAACGCCGCCGATTGCGAGAAGCTCGGCGACAACGAACATCTGCTCGGCTACGCGCTGAAGCAGTGAACCTGTTCGGCTGCGCTATGTCGCAGCCGCATTGAGCGCGCTGGCGCGGCTCTTGCTTGCTTTCGACAATGGATTGGTGAAGCATGCGGTTCGCTGTGGCATGCGTGCCGGCGCAACGAAAAACCGGGAGACGGCGAATGGTCGATGTTTCGCGCAGAACGCTCCTCAAGCTCGCGGCCAGCGTGCCGCCGGCGATGGCGGCCCCGGCCATGCTGTCGTCGGGCGCCATCGCAGCAGCCAAGGGCAAGACCATCACCGCGGTGATGCATTCCGACCTGCGCATCATCGATCCCGGCTTCACCACCGCCTACATCACCCGCGACCATGGCTACATGGTCTACGATACGCTGCTCGGCATCGATTCCAGCTTCAAGGTCCGGCCGCAGATGGCGGACTGGACCATCTCGGACGACAAGCTGACCTACACCTTCACGCTGCGCGACGGGCTGAAATGGCATGACGGCGCGCCCGTCACCGCCGAGGACTGCATCGCTTCGCTGAAGCGCTGGACCACCGTCGACGGCATGGCGCAGAAGCTCGCCCAATTCACCGCCTCGCTCGAGGCCGGCGGCCCGAAGACCATCGTGCTCAAGCTCAGGGAGCCCTACGGCCTGGTGCTGGAAACGCTGGCAAAGGCCTCTTCCTATGTCGCCTTCATGATGCCGAAGCGGCTCGCCGAGACGCCGGCGGGCAAGCAGATCGCCGAGCAGATCGGCTGCGGCCCGTTCAAGTTCGTCGCAGGCGAATTCCAGCCCGGCGTCAAGGCGGTCTATGAGCGCAACGCCGAGTACGTGCCGCGCAAGGAGAAGCCGGACTGGCTGGCAGGCGGCAAGGTCGCCAAGGTCGATCGTGTCGAATGGATCACGATGCCCGACGCGCAGACCGCGATCAACGCGCTACAGTCCGGCGACATCGATTTCCTGGAACAACCGTCGGTCGACCTGCTGCCGGTGCTGGAGGCCAATTCCGATCTCACGGTGGCCGTGCTGAACAAGTTCGGCTTCCAGATCGACGGCCGGATGAATTTCCTGCATCCGCCATTCGACAATGTAAAAATCCGCCGCGCGGCCTTCCTGGCGATGAACCAGAAGGACGTGCTCGACGCCACCGTCGGCAATCCCAAATATTACCAGATCTGCGGCGCCTATTTCGCCTGCGACACACCGCTCGCCAGTGACGTCGGCTCCGAGACGCTGGTCAAGGCCAGCGGCATGGCCGAGGCCAAGAAGGCGCTCGCCGCCTCGGGCTATGACGGCACGCCCGTCGTGATCATGATCCCCGGCGACGTGCAGACGCTGAAGGGGCCACCGACGGTCGCGGCGCAGCTGTTGCGAGAGGCCGGCTTCACCGTCGACGCGCAGGTGACGGACTGGCAGACCCTGGTGAGCCGCCGCGCCAGCCAGAAGCCGCCCAAGGAAGGCGGCTGGAACCTGTTCTTCACCTTCACCGGCGCGACCGAGGTGATGAACCCGATCGTCAACAACCAGATCGCCGCGAACGGCAAGAAGGCGTGGTTCGGCTGGCCCGAGGATGCCAAGCTCGAGCAGTTGCGCGATGCGTACGCGCGCGCCACCTCGCCCGAAGAGCAGAAGAAGGTCGCGGTCGAGATCCAGCAGGAAGCCTACGAGCAGGTGATCTATATCCCGCTCGGCCAGTTCCGCTTGCCGAGCGCCTGGCGCAAGTCGCTCACCGGCGTGCTGGAAGGCCCGGTGCCGCCGGTGTTCTGGAACGTCGACAAGAGCGAATAGCACCGGGCTGTCCGCAGGCTCGCTTCGCCCCTACCGCTGGCGGAACCGGCCGCACCCGCGCGCGGCCAAAAATATCGAAAACAACCCCATGCAAAGCATGCCGGCGGCGGCCAGCGATCGACAGGGCAAGTTGACACGTCGGTCAGAGGACGCTCACCGCGTCCCCCGGAATGCGATCGACCTGGTGTGATCGCTGTTCATCACCAGTATGGCCATTGCCATGCTTCATAGAGATCCCATGACGACACCAGCGGAGGAGCGTATGGATCGACGCGGTCGTCCTCGGGGCGATAACGATATCGTGGAACAATATTATAATCCCACGGAGTTGGGCTTATCACGGGCGCCGTGATAACAACCCTCCTGCGTTCATGAACGATTTGTGCCTTCCGCGCCCGGGCTTCAGCAGCCGACGTCGCAAGATTGCACAACACCAGGGTCGCTCCGAGAGCGCACGCAACGGTCATTCTTTTCATGCATCCGGCCTCCTTGCCTGAGAGTGCAAAAGGACTCAAAGCAAGGCAAGCTAATTCGCTCTCGACTGGCGGGTGGGGCTTCCTCACGATACGCCGAGCCCTCCCCCGCAAGCGGGAGAGGGTGCGCATTTGCATGCGGCTGCTATCGCGGCCTCACTGACCGTTGGTCCGGCGCGCGGCCTTCGGCGCCTCGTCCTTCAGCTTCTCCAGCGCGCCGGGCATCATCTGCCCAAACATCGAGCTCAACATCGCGGTCGGGATCAGGCCGGCGCTGTTGCCTTCCTGCCCCTGCCCGCCCGACATCAGGAACTGCGGCACCAGCGGCTGGTTGATCCGCGTCAAGGCGTCGGCGAACTTCGCGAAGTTCTGCTCGGCAAGCCGGTACTCCGGCCCGCCATAGGCATCGACCGACAGTTTGGTCGCCTGCGCGTTGGCGGCGCCGACGGCGAGCACCCGGTCGGCCTCGCCCTGGCCTTCGAGCCGCGACTGCTCGCCGACCGCGGCCGCGGTCACCTTCCGCGTCTCGGCATCCTTCTGCGCGCGGGCGAGCGCGGCCGCGCCCTCGTTCTCGTTGACCCTGACCTGGATCAGCGATTGCGTCAGCGCGCTCTGTGCCGCCGCCGTCGCCTTGGCCTCGTTCAACGCACGCTCCTGCACCGCGGCCTTCTCTTGCTCCTGGTAGGTCTCGATCTGCTCGCGCGCGATCTGGCGCGAGCGGAGCTGGATCAGGATGTTCTCGATGGTGTGGTCGCCGGCCGCCGCCCGCGGCGTGCCGATCAAAACCTCCTGGAGGTCGAGCGAATAGCTCTCGAACTTCGCCTTCATGTCGTGCGCCGCCTCCGCCTGGATCGCGGCGCGGTTCTGTAGCAGCTCGATCAACGTCATCTTCTGCGCGATGTTCTTGAAGAACGCAGAGACCATCGGGTCGAGCGTCTGCTCGACCAGCTTCTTCACGTCGCCGAAGCGCTGGATGATCATCGGCGCCTTCTTGTAGTCGATGTGCATCACCACCGAGAGCGGCAATGTCGGCTCGAACGCGTCCTTGGTGATCAGCGAGATCTCCGACAGGTTCTCGTCGAGCTTCATCGCGCCGACCTCGCCGCGCACCCATTTCAGGATGAAGTTGACGGTCGGGATCACTTCGATCTTGCCGGCATAGGTATTGAACGCGTATTTGCCCGGCAGCAGCGGGTCCTTCCAGACGCCGCGGCTGCCGTTGAGCACCAGCTCGCCATGGCGATACTGCTCGCCCGAAACGTCGTCGGTGCGCGGGCCGGTGTAGAAGATGACGACGCCGACATTGCCGACCGGGATCACCGTCTTCGGCACCGCCTCGACGGTCGCAAACAGCCGGTTGATGTACCAGGTGCCCTCGACGATGACCTGGAGCTGGCGGCCGCGATAGCCGCCACCGCGCAGGAATTTCTCCGGTTCCTGGAAGTTGTTGTGGAAGGTCGCTGCGTCGCGCAGCTCGATGCCGACCTCGGGCGCGATGATCTCGCCCGGAGGCAGCGACGGGCCGTCATGCACCGTGACGATGCCGACCAGATCGTGATCGGCCGCCAGCACCACCGGCGCAAAACCCCAGCGTTCGGAGATCGTGAGCTGCATGCTCTCGAGCACGCCGCGCTCGCGCTCGCTCAGCGCGTGACCATAGACGCGCTCGTCGGTGATCACGGCGAACTGCGTGGTGTTGATCGCATAGGTACCCTCGCGCAGGATCTTGCGTTGCGGGCCCTTCTGGCCGCCGCCGCGCAGGAAGCGGCGGGTGTCCTGGAAGTCCGACTTGTCTTCTGTGTCATTGGCGCCGAGCACCTGCGAGGGCTCCAGCGGCGCACCGTCGCGTGCGAACACATAGGCGATCTTGCCCTGGCCAACGGTCACGAGGTCCGAGCGATGGATGCGATACATGAAGGGAAACATCACGTGCAGGCCGCCACGCAGCACCTCAGGCTCGTAGCCGGCCTCGCCGTTCAGCGCGATGAAGCCGTCGTCGATCGAGCCCTTCGCCGACCACAACTTCTCGACGATGCCGACCTGATTGTTCGGAATGTAGCGAAACACGTTCGATATGCGCAGCAGGATCACAAGCGCGATCAAAACTGCGCTCCAAATGGCCGGTTGGGTCAAACCTGAGCCATTAAGAAAACCGAGGAAGTCCATAGTCCATCTCCACAATTCGCAACTGGGCGGCTCGGGAACCCAAACCTGCACCAAGAATTGCGGTGCGGACATGTGGTGCGGGGCTGCCGGCGCAAGGCAGCGAACAATATTCGCGGTGCCAATCTTTTTTTGATGACTGGATGAACCGCTGCGCGAATCACGCGACGTGAAGCCGCGACGTCGCTGCTGCACTTGCGGATCAATCGCAGATGAGCTCACCGCCCTGAACGAGGTACAGGTCAAGCGCTATCAAGCGGGCGCTTCGGGGAAAGCCTAGCCTGCGGTCGCCCTCACACAAACGTCCATCGCAAAGGATGCCGCGGGCGATCGATTGCAGGAGGCACATCATGATGCTGGATCAATACCGAAAGCCGGTTGCGATGAGCGACCCCGGCCAACATGCCGCGCGACTGTCCGGCTTGCCGCGTGAGCCCGACGCGCTCGCAAGGACCGTGCAGGGTCTCATGATCCACCAGCATATCGCGCCCAGCTACGGCGTGACGCTCAGTCCGGACCAGCGCGCCCAATCTCATGTTCGGGCTGCCGGGACGATGCTCGACGCGATCACGATGCGCGACGCGCGGCCGCTGTCCGTGGCACGCGCGGCCGGCGAGCGGCAGGTCGGGGTCTGCCGGCACTTCACGCTGCTCCATGTCGCGATGCTGCGTACCCACGGCATCCCTGCCCGCGCCCGCTGCGGCTTCGGCGCCTATTTCGAGAAGGGCCGCTACATCGACCATTGGGTCACCGAATACTGGAGCGAACCGCACAATGCCTGGCTGCTGTTTGACGCCCAGATCGACGATCATCAGCACAAACTGTTCAAGATCGGGTTCGACACCGCCAACGTGCCGCGCGATCAGTTCGTGGTTGCCGGCGATGCCTGGCAGCTCTGTCGCAGCGGAAAGGCCGACCCGGGCGCCTTCGGCATCCTCGACATGCACGGGCTGTGGTTCATCGCGGGCAATTTGATCCGCGACGTCGCCGCGCTGAACAATCACGAATTGCTGCCGTGGGACATCTGGGGCGCGATGCGCCGGCAGGATGACGAGCTCGATCTCGCCCTGTTCGATCGGCTGGCGCTCGTCAGCCGCGAACCCGACGCTCATCCCGACGAACGCGCTACGCTGTTTGCCGACGAACGCGTTCGCCTGCCAAAGGCCGTGCTCAACGCCGAGCTCAACCAACTACAGGAGCTATGAGGCGGCGGTCGGCCAGCGATTAGCTGGCTTTCTTCACCCGTGATCCCCTGAGGAAATCCGAAAACGCCTTCAGCGTCGCCTCCGATACGTGATGCTCGATGCCTTCGGCGTCGGCCTCGGCAGATTCGCGCGGCACGCCGAGCGCGAGCAGCACTTCGAGCACCAGACGGTGCCGGGCACGCACCCGCTTGGCGAGCGCGTCGCCCTTCTCGGTCAGGAAGATGCCGCGGTAGGGACGTGCCGTCACCAGGTTCTCGCGCTTCAACCGCGTGATGGTGTTGATGGCGGTGGGATGCGAGACCCCGAGCCGGCGCGCGATATCGGTGGCGCGCGCCTCTCCCGTCGATTCGATCAGGTCGGCGATCAGTTCGACATAGTCCTCCAAGATCACCGACGACCGCGCCGAGCGGGCCTTGCCGAAACGGCGCGCCTGCACCTGCTCGGTCGGCAGCTCATGCAGCGACGCCGTGCGCGTTGGTGACGCCTTCCGGCGTGTCGGAGAATCCGTGGCCATGACCGGCGAACCATGGTCCCGCCGGCAGGACATTGCAAGCTGGCGACAGGCGCCCCTTCCTTGTTGCAACAGCCTCGCAATTGCAACAACTGCTTGACTTCGTAGCCTCGCCTCTTCAAATGTAGCTAAAGCTACATGTTGGTGTGTTTGCTAAGCCTGCTGAAGGCGTATCGGAGGTTGGGAATGCGTGTTTGCGTCGCCCGTTGGGCCCTGTTGGGCACGACGTCGGTCGCCTTGATCGGTTTGCAAGGGATCGCGGGAGCCCAGCAAGCGACCCCTGCCGCGACCGATAGCCCGGCAGCGCCACCCGCAACCCGTCCCCCAACACCGGATGCGTCGACCGCCCCGACACAATCCTCGCCGCCCACGGCCTCATCGGCGCAGACCAATGCTGCGACCCAAATCGAACTTCCCCCGGTCACGGTCGAACCACGGCGGCCCCGGGCGGCGCGCCGCATCACCCATCACGCGCGCGCCGGCCGGACAGGTTCGCCTGCCGCCGCAGCACCACCGGCTGCGCCGCCCGTGGCAACAACCAGCGCCGCGCCGTTCGCGCCGTCGGCGCTCACCGGCAACCAGATCCAGTCGAGCACCAGCCCGAGCTTCGGCAATCTGTTCTTCACCGCGCCGGGCGCGACCTCGGCCGGCCTTTCAACCCAATCGTCGCGCCCGGTCCTGCGTGGCCTGTCCGACGCCAAGGTCCGGATCCAGGAGAACGGCATCGGCAGCGTCGACGTCTCCGACATTGCGCAGGATCACGGCGTGCCGCTCGATCCGCTGGCATTGCAGAACACCGAGGTATTTCGCGGTCCTGGCGCCTTGCGCTTCGGCTCACAGGCGGTGGGCGGCGTCGTCGACGTCACCAACAACCGGATTCCGACCGCCGCCCCGATCGGTGGCATGGCAGCCGAGTTGCGCTCCGCCGTCACCTCGGTCGACAGCGGCTGGGAAAGCGGCCTGCTGCTCGACGCAGGCGCCGGCAATGTCGCCGTGCACGCCGATGTCTATGGCCGCGGCGCCCAGGATTACCGGATCCCGAGCTATCCCTATCTGGTGCCGCCCAGTCCGGCGCCCGCGTTCAACGGACGGCAGCCGAACTCGGCGACGCAGAGCGCGGGCGCCGCGATCGGCGGCTCCTATCTGTTCGACGGCGGCTATGCCGGCCTGTCGATCTCGCGCTTCACGAGCGACTATCACGTCCCGGGCATCGCATCGGCCGACAGCCAGCAGCACAATCAGCTCGAGCAGACCAAGATCATGAGCAAGGGCGAGTATCGCCCCGATGCAACCGCCATAGCAGCCGTGCGGTACTGGCTCGGCTACTCGGACTACCGGCACGACGAGATCGACCTCAACCAGACCGCCTTCGGCAATTTCGAGACCATCGGCGCGACGTTCAAGAACCGCCAGACCGAGGGCAAGCTCGAAGTCGAGAGCCAGCCCGTGGCGACGCCACTCGGCGCGCTGACCAGCATCATTGGCCTGCAAGGCGCCTATCAGCGCCTCGACACGCTCGGCCAGGCCATCCTGCTTCCGGCCCAGACCACGACCGCCGCCGGATACTTTTTCGAGGAGATGCGGCACACCGACACGCTGCGGACCCAGTTCGCCGCCCGCGTCGAAGCCGTCGACGTTGCCGGCACCGCGTTTGGGTTTCCGTCGAACTATCTGCCGCCGCCGAACGAGCCGGCGAGTTCGCCGTCGCGGTCCGACTTCCTGCCGACCAGCCTCAGCGTCGGGGTGATCAAGGACCTGCCCTCCTATCTGCAAGCCAGCATGACGCTGCAACGGATCCAGCGCGCGCCGCGCGCGCTCGAACTGTTCGCGAGCGGTCCGGACGACTCGGAAAAGACCTTCAAGATCGGCAATCCCGACCTCACGCTCGAGACCGCCAATACCGCTGAGATCGGCCTGAAGCGTACCCGCGGCGATGTCAGGTTCGACGCCAACCTCTATTACACCCGCTACGACAAGTTCATCTTCGGTGCGGCGACCGGCAATTTCTGCGGCGCAACCTTTGCGACCTGCGCTGCGGGAGGCAGCGGCGACTACATCCAGGTCGCCTACTCCCAACGCGACGCCATCTTCCGCGGCGGCGAATTGTCTTGGCAATGGGACGTCTCGGCGCTGTCCGGCGGCATCTTCGGGATCGAGGGCCAGTTCGACATGGTGCGCGCCACCTTCACCGACGGCAGCAACGTGCCGCGGATTCCACCGATGCGGCTCGGCGGCGGCGTCTACTGGCGCAGCGACGCGTGGTATGCGCGGCTGAACCTGCTGCATGCCTTCACGCAGAACGACTACGCACAATTCGACACCCCGACCGACGGCTACAATCTGCTCAAGTTCCAGCTCGAGCACCGGCAGCGCTGGACGGATTCGCCGTGGGGCGCGGTGGAAGTGGCAACCGGCCTGATCGGCGACAACCTGCTCAACGCCGATATCCGCAACTCCGTGCAATTCCACAAGGACGAGATCCTGCAACCGGGCCGGACCGTCAAATTGTTCCTCAATGTCAAATACGGTGCCGATGCGCCGGCGAACACGACGTTTGGTGCCGCGCGGGATCGCGACGTCGCATCGATCTTCCGCAAGGCGCCGGATGCCCCGGCGTGGGACTGGAGCGGATTCTACGCCGGCGGCAGTGCCGGATATTCGTGGGGCGCGGCCCGCACCTATGCGGGCTTCATCGACGATGCGGGCGAGACACCGCTTGCCGGCCAACGCCCGAGCGCCGGCCTCGATCATGCCGGCATCGGTGTCCAGGCCGGTTACAACTGGACGATGGGCCGGATGGTGGCGGGCATCGAAGGCGATTTCGTCTACGCCAACCAGCGCGGCCAGTCCCAGGCCACTTGCCCGGCAGCCGCCTGCAATCCGGCGCTGCTGCCGCTCGATGCCGCGATGACGGCCAGCATGAACTATCGGCTCGACTGGCTGGCGTCGCTGCGCGGCCGCGTCGGCGTCGCGGTCACGCCGACGACGCTCGCCTACCTCACCGCCGGCGTGCCGTTCGGCACCGTGTCCTCATCGGGAGCGGTGTCCGGATTCACCACGACCGGCGCGGCTACGACGACGCCTTTCAACGTCGACACGTTCAGCTTCGGTTGGGCTGTCGGCGCCGGACTTGAAAGCCGGCTGTTCGCCAACTGGACCGGCCGGATCGAATATCTCCACTCCGACCTCGGTTCGTTCCGCGCCAGCCCCCCTCCCGCGGCAGGCGTCGCAACATCGTTCGATTCCGATGCGCGGGTGCGCTTCGACGCGATCCGCGTCGGCGTGAACTACAAGTTCGGCGCGACGACCGTGAGCGACTAAAGCGCGACACCTGTGCAAACACTCCTGGCCGTCATCGCGGATGCCACCAGCGGCCGCCGATCACGACGGCCTCGGAGACGATCTTGCGATCGCCCGTCAGGTGCTCGCCGACCACGTCGACATAGTCGAACTGTCCTTCCCTGACCGAGATCAGCGTGGCGTCGCCGACACAGCCCGGCTTCAGGCTGCCGAGTTCCGGACGCCGCAGCGCCATCGCGGCATTGACGGTGGACGCCGCGATCACGTCCGGCAGCGACATCCCCATGCAGAGGAATTTCGACATCGTCGTCACCTGGTCGAACGCCGGGCCGTCGATGCAGAGCTGGTGGATGTCGGATGAGATGGTGTCGGGTGAGAAGCCGTTGGCGAGCATCGCGCGCGCGGTCTTGAAGGCGAACGAGCCCTTGCCGTGGCCGATGTCGAACAGCACGCCGCGCTCGCGCGCCTCCAGCACCACCTTCTTCACCGTGCCTTGCGCGGTCGCGGGCGTGTTCGGGAACGGCCGGAACGCGTGGGTCAGCACGTCGCCCGGGCGCAACCGCGCCAGCACCTCCTCATAGCTCGGCGGCGGATGGTCGATATGCGCCATCAGCGGCATGCCGACCTCGTCCGCGACCTCGAGGGCGATCTCGAGCGGCACCAGCCCCGACGTGCCCGAGGCGAACAGGCCGACCCGCACCTTGATGCCAACGATGAGATCGCGGTTGGCGTCGGCGACGCGCACCGCATCGACCGGATTCATCAGCCGCAGTTCCTCGCTCTCGCCGACCATCACGCGATCCGAGAAGCCGAAGATGCCGGCATGCGAGACATGCAGATAGGCCAGGATACGGACCTGGCTCGGCTTGATCACATGCTTGCGGAAACCGGCAAAGTTGCCGGGGCCGGCGCTGCCGGTGTCGACCGCAGTGGTGACGCCGGAAGCGCGGCAGAATTCCTCCGCGTCGATGCCGAGCGAGGTGCCGCCCCAATAGACATGGGTGTGCAGGTCGATGATCCCCGGCGAGACGATCAAGCCGGAGACGTCGCGGACGTCGGTGGTGGGATCGGCCGTGAGCCGTGGTCCGATTGCGGCCACCTTTCCGCCCGCGAAGGCCACGTCAGTCACGGCATCGAGTTTTTGCGACGGGTCGATCACTCGCCCGCCACGCAGGATCAAATCGAAAGGCATCATATTCTCCGGATCAGGCGGTCACGGCGCGGTCGCCGGCGCGCCGGCATCGTCGTCCGCGACGCGCGCCGCGACGAAGATGCCGTTCGGCTGGTGGAAGACGATCTCGCTGACGTCGGCGTCGTCGCCCTTGAACTCGACGACGAAGCCTTCCAGTTCGGCGATGCGGAAACGCCGGCCCTGCAACGGCTCGAGATGGTAGGCGGATTGAAACTCGATCTTCAGCACCAGCCTGTCCTGCGCATCCAGCGTAATGCGATGGAACACCGCGCCCTTGTAGCGGCCGACGCAGCGCGCCCGGAACGACGGGTCGGTGCACTCACCACCCGCCAGCCGCGTGAACACGATGTCCTTCACCATCACCTCGAGCGGCGCCGACAGGCTGATGATGTCACCGTCGCGATCGGTCAGGAAAGTGATGGTGAGCCGGTCGGGCAGCAGCCTGTCCATGATCTCGGGCAGTTCGAAGGTCTCGTAGTGCCGGTGCGCGAGCGGCGCGGCCATGCCGCGCCACCCCCAATGTAACGCGCCGTCACGCTCCACAATCGACATCACGCCGTAGCCCGGATGTTCGTAGTCGGCGGCATAGGCCGCGAGCGGGTGCGCGGGATGCGTGCCCTTGTGGCGTGACGCCTCGTGCGCATCCTTGTCGGCCTGCATATGGTCAATGAATTCGTCGCGCTGCTTGCGGAAGCGCCCGCGCCAGTCGACAGCCTCGCGGCCGCGCAACCGGTCGATAATAGACCAGGTCAGCGCCGGCGGCACCTGGCTGGGGCTACGGTTGGTCAGCACGACGACGCCGATGCCGTGATCCGGCAGCAGCGTCATCAAATGGCCCCAGCCGGTCCAACCGCCGCCATGCCAGACCATCCGGTCGCCGCGATAGCTATTGCTCTGAAAGCCGAGACAATAATGCCCATGGCTGAACTCGGCGTATTCCGACGTCCCGACATGAATGCGCGGCGCCAGAAGGTCGCTGGTCAACGCCGCCGGCAGCAGGCGCCGGCTGTCGACCTCGCCCTTGCCGAGGTGCAGCCGCATCCAGTTCGCCAGATCCGCGGCCGACGTGTTGATCGCGCCGGCCGCAGTGGTGCGGATCGGCAGCCGCAGGCCCGGCAATCTCGTATCGTCGTGCATCATGTAATAGCGCGCCGCACCTTCGGTCGCCTCGAGTTCGTCGAGCGAGAAGCTGACGGTCATCCCGAGTGGGTCGGCGAAGCGGGCGCGGATGAAACGCTCGTAGCTTTCGCCGCTGACGCGCGCGATCAACAGCCCGAGCGCATTGTAGCCGAGGTTGCTGTACTGCCACTCGGTCCGGATATCGCGGCTCAGTTCGAGATGGCGCATCGGCGCCAGCAGCTCGGCCGGCGAGCGATCGCCGGGAAGATGCACCCAGTCGTGACGCGGCAGGCCGTAGCGGTGGCTGAGCAGGTCCTGAATCGTAACCCGGTCGGTGGCGACGGGATCGCTGAGCCGGAACTCGGGCAGGTAGTCGCGGACCGGCTTGGTCCAGTCGAGCCGCCCTTCGCTGTGCAGCAGTGCGATCGCACTCGCGGTAAAGGTCTTGGTGATCGAACAGATCACCATATGCGTCGCCGGCGTCATCGGCAGGTCGGCCTCGACATCACGCTGGCCATAGGCCCGGGTCAGCGTCACCACGCTGTCCTGCACCACCGCGAGTGCCACGCCGGGCACCTTCCAGTCGGCCATCGCATCTGCTGCGAGGCGATCGATTTCGGGCAGCATGGCCTCGATCGCGGCACTGGGGGCTTCAGACATGTCGGCCATGGTCGGCTATTGCTTCCGTTGCAATCAGCGTTCAGGCAAGTCGCTTTTACAAGGCTGTTATGTCACCGGTCGCGATCAGGACACAATGGCCAAGTTTCGCGGACAGCTCTGTGGTTTCGCCGCTCACGGCAGAAGGGGTTCGCCGAACACCGCTGTGTTCACTGCGGATGCCTGATCCGCGCCGTCGCTCGCTCCTGTGACCGCGCCCGTTTCCACACCCCTGGCCGACGCGACGATCGCCGCAATGGCGGGGTCGCGCGCCGCTTCCAGCCCGGCAATGGTCTCCCTGGCCCAATGGTACGACGACTGGAAGATCTCCTGATGACGGTCGAAATCGGTCACGTCGATGCCGTCGGGCGTCGGCGGGCGCATCACCATGTCGAGCGGCGTGGTCGGCAGGGTGTCGTAGCGCTGGTGCGCGACGAGGCTGCGCCACAGCACGTT
Organism: Bradyrhizobium sp. SK17; assembly: GCF_002831585.1. Lineage (GTDB taxonomy): Bacteria > Pseudomonadota > Alphaproteobacteria > Rhizobiales > Xanthobacteraceae > Bradyrhizobium. The sequence continues at coordinate 6,448,505 of NZ_CP025113.1, forward strand.
GACGGCGCTCGGCGCGGCCGGAAGCGCCTTGCGCCGGAACGGCATCAGCAGCGATGCCAGCAGCTCGAACCGTCCCGGCAGCGCGGCGTAGTCGACGTCGAACATCTCGGTCGCCGGCTCGCCGAAATGGACCACGAGATTCGGCCCGCTCTTCATCTGATGCATCGGCCCCAGCGGAACGTTGTCGACCAGGCAGCCGTCGACCAGCATCACGCCATCCCTGGTGTAGAACGGCGGCAGCAGGCCCGGGATGGCGCTGGAGGCGCGTACCGCCTGCCACAGCAGGCCGGTCCTGATCAATTCGAGACTGTGCGTCGACAGGTTGGTGGCGACCGCGGCGAACGGCCGCCAGCAGTCCTCGATCCGGCAGTCATGGCCGTACTGATCGGCCAGCGCGGCATCGAACGCCTTGTGGTCCAGCAAGGCATAGCGCGGCCAGGTCGGGCGGCGAAAGCTGCGGCTGGAGACGAAGATCTCATGGGTGCCGCGCTCGAGATGCTCGGCGTCGTAGTTCTTGGCAAAGCCCGCCGCCATCGCCGACCCGACGCTGGTGCCGACGAAGATGTCGAACATCACGCCGCGCTCGCGGAACGCCTTGTAGACGCCGACATGCGCCGTGCCGAGGCTGCCGCCGCCGCCGGCGACGAAGCCGACCGCGCGACCGCAGAGAAAGCGGACCAGGCTGTCGATATCGATCATGTCCTCGAGCGCGACGTGATGATGCATGAAGCATGGCAGCCGCGCCAGCCAGGCCGCGGTGCCGCTGACCTCGCTTCGCCGCCGGTCATGAACGCGCACCAGACGCCGCGCCGACGCCGGATGCACGCCGCAGGCGAAGCTCTCGATCTCGGTCAGGACGGGCGCGGGCGCATCGCCGCGGCAGGCGAACACCACGAGGTCGGCCTGGCGAATGGCCTTGCGCGACCAGTCCGAGGCGCCCTCGCCGCCGACATAGACCACCAGCGGCGCGTCATACTCGATCCTGTTGAGCCAGTCGGCGACCTCGGAGGTATCGAGCGCGCGCCCGGGAAACATCGCCTCGAGCCGCGCGAGGTCGACGATCTCGGCACCGGCGGCAGCAAGGCTGTTTCGCAACCGCTGTTCGAACTCGGGCGGGACTGGCCGGTGTCCGCCCGTGACCAGCGCCACGGTGCGCGCCTTCGGCGACGCGCGGGCCGGCAGCAGCCGCGCGGTCTCGGTGGCAAACCGCCGCGCGAGCGCCGCCAGCACGGCCTCGACGATGGCCGGCGCGTCCTGCGCGAGCTTGGCATAGGCCGCGCGCGTCAGCACCATCACGCTGGTGTCGCGGATCGCGATCACATTGGCGGTGCGCGGGATGTTGGCAAAGAACCCGACCTCGCCGACCAGTTCGCCGGCACGCAGCTCGGCGATCGGCTCGGGTTGATCGGTCCGGTACACCGCGAGCGCGCCGTGCAGCACCAGGAACAAGGCGTCCGAGGCACCGCCCTGCTCGACCAGCAACTGGCCGCGCACCAGGTCGCGCCGGGTCATGGCGGCAAAGGCGATCACCCGCTGCTCGGCGCTCAGCGTCCTGAACAGCGCGAAGTCGTCGGAGGGGTTTCCCCACGCAAACGTCGCGCCCGTTGCGTGCGTCGGCGGCACCCGGTTCGATTGCATGACCGGATGTTAGCGCCGCGCAGCCGTCCCGGCGAGCGATATCGCGCCTTAAGCAGGCATCGCGCTCGCCGGCATTGGACGCACTGCAACAGGATCGCTGCGGTCAGCCGACCAGATCCGGCCACGGCACGATGGTCGACTTCACCGTCTTCATCGCCATCGCGTCGGCGACGGCGCGCGCGACGCCATCCTCGGTGAAGGGATAGATCGTCTGCATCTCGAGCCAGGGGTATTTGTCGCGCGTGCGGTAGAGCATGTCGACGCCGAGCGGCAGGTCGTTGCCGGTGAAGCCCCAGGAGCCGAGCACGTTGAGATCCTTGGTGCAGATGCGGTGCCACGACGTCTCGATCGAGCCGGCATCGGTGAACTGGCCCATCTCGACATAGGTGCCGCCGTCGCGCAGCATCTCGATGCCCTCCGGACCCGCGGTCGGATGGCCCGAGCAGTCCATCACGAGGTCGGCGCCGAAGCCACCGACGATGTCGCGCACCGCCGCGATGCGTGCCTCCGGCGTCCTGAGCTGCTCGATATCGACGGTCGCCTCCGCGCCGAACTTGCGCGCCAGCTTTAGCCGCGGCGTCTCCGGCGCGCCGACGCAGATCACGCGCCCTGCCCCCATCTCCTGCGCCGCGGCAACCGCGAGAATGCCGATCGGCCCGGAGCCCTGGATCACCACCGTGTCGCCCCAACTGAAGCCGCCGGCACGCGTGGCGCGATTGAAGGCGCGGATGCAGGAGGTCAACGGCTCGGAGAGCGCGCCGAGCCTGAGCGACATGTCGTCGGGCAATTTGTAGATCTTGGTGCCCGGCAGTATGTCGAGATCGACATAGACATATTCGGCCCAGCCGCCCCACATGTGCGGCGGCTTGTCGAAGCCGAGATAGCGGCCGTAATAGACCGGCGTCAGGCACTTGTTGGCGCTCTGCGGATAATGGATGCAGTAATAGCAGCGGCCGCACGGCATCAAGGGCGGGATCATCACCTTCGATCCCACCTTGAGCGGCTTGCTCATGAAATCCTCCGAAAATTCCGGACCGCATTCGACGATCACGCCGCCGAGCTCGTGGCCGAGCGTGAACGGCCATGGCAGCGGCTTCGGCCAGTGCCCTTTCAGGATGTGCAGGTCGGTTCCGCAAACGCCGCAGGCGCCCACTTTGATCAAGGCCGCCTTTTTGCCGACATCCGGCCATGGCACCGTCCGGATTACCGGCTTGGCTCCTGGTCCCTCGTGGGTGCAGACGCGGATCTGCTGCATGGTTCGCGCTCCCTGGTCTTGTCGTTGGGCCGGGTTCGGCCGCGACGACATTAAGTCAGGACGATCGAAATGTCATGAAGGCGGCTTAGAGCGAACAGGATTGCAGCATCGCGGGGACGGCGACATGAATCCGGGTATCGAAGCTATCGTTGGCGTCTACGTCAGGCTGGGCGAGCTGGACACGCTGGAACGCATGAAGGCGCATCGCCTGAGCTTGCTGGACCAGTGCGTCGATACCGAGCATTTCAGCTTCGACGTCACGAGATCGACCTATCAGAGCGACCTCGAGGTGATCGAGGCCGGTATGGAAAGTCTCTATGGCGAGATCTCCGGCCATGTCGACGCCTTCAACGAGAACAGGATTGCCGGCTGGGCCCTCTACGACCAGCACCCCGACAAGCGGGTCAGGATCGAGATCTACATCAATGACGAGCTGGTCGCCGAAGTCGTGGCTGATCAGTTCCGCAACGATCTGCTCAAGCTCAACAAGGGCGACGGGCACCATGCCTTCACGTTCGTGCCGCCAGGCGGGACCTATCAGCCGCCGCTGCGGCTCGAGGTTCGCGCGGCGAACAAGAAGGTCCTGAAGATGGTCGCCGTCGAATAGGCAATCGGCGCCGCAACCACAACCACCTGTCGGACACAACACAGTCATCGTTCCCAGCTAACCTGCGCCAGCTTGCGCGCGCTCTTGGGCGCCCAGCGCAACATCTGTCCGTTCGCGGGACGCCGCGACCCGTAGGTGAAGAGATCATACCCCCGCTCCACCATGATCTCCGATGCCTCGACGAAGCCGAGATCGTCTTCAGGCGCCTTCGTGCTGTGAAAGGTCGTGTCGCTCTCGGTCGCGGCGCCGTCGACGACCGTCAGTGCAATCGTTCCATCTGCGTCCCGCAGCGGCTTGCAGATCGGAACCAGCCGCACCTCGACGGGTGTCGGATGATAGGCGCGCAGCCGCAGGTTCTTGTTGAATTTCCGGTCACCCTCGATTTCAAGCACGCCCTTGCATGCCGCCGAATTGAGCATCATGCCGCTTAATGCGCTGATGCCTCCGAGCTTCAGCTCATAGCTCTTGCCCCGCTCCAGACGCACGCCCCTGAACTCGATCAAGGACGTCTTGTAATTTGCCACGGGCGCCGCGAGCCGGTCCTGCAAATTGATCACCTCGAAACGTGTGATCGGGAACATCCTGTCCACGGCAACCATCGGCATCGCCCGAATTTCGTCGATCAATTCCTTCAAACTGTCAGCGATCAGTTCCGACAGTTCCACCCCGGGATGGCTCGGGTCCTTGTAGAGAGTTTCCGGGCGTCCGGTTCCGCCCTCGAGAAGCTGCGCGATGCAATCGCGTACATCGAGATAGAACCACTCGTTTCGTTCAAAGACCGAGATGCAGTTGGAGATCAAATGCTTGGAGTATTCGACGGTGCTCACCGGGATGCACACGAAGATCGGTTCGCATCCGTTCCGCTTGGCGCTGTGTCCGATCCATTCGATCCATTTCACCACGTCGTAAAGCCCGATCGCACCGGCCGACAGCAGCGAGAAGTCGATCGCGCACATGTCGACGATGCAGAATTCCGCGTTCCGAAAGAACGCGCGGTCGGCAAAATACGGGCCAAGCAGTGAAGGGCTGGCGCCGACGCGCCCCGTCGACACCACGTCGATCGGCTGATGACGATCTAAAAATTTGTTGAAGAAGCCTTCCTTGAGAATGCTGTTGGATTGACCCAAGATCGCGATCCTCATCGTCATTCACTCCCCAACGGCTGTCAGCATATGCGCAAACTTCGAACCATCCCGGTTGCATTGTCAATCGTTGCAATGGCCACGATCGCGTCAGTCGGTGCCGCGCCATTGAGCGGACCTGCGTGCGACGAGGCGGATCAGCAGATAGCGTCGACGCCGACGATCCCCGATTCCGCCAACGCGCTTCGGCGCGACCTGAAGAATGTCGGCTCGCTGCCGGCCGACGCGTCGATCGTGTTGCTCGGCGACTCCCTGGTCGAGGCCTGGCCGCAGGACCTGTCGTCCTCGCTCGCTGCCGGACGTCCGGTCCTGAACCTCGGGGTCGGCCGCGATCGCATCCAGAATACGCTCTGGTTGCTGACGTCGTTCGAGCAACAGCTCAAGCGCGTGCAACCGCAATCCGTCATCCTGCTGCTCGGCACCAACAACGTCTACCTGGACAAGCCGTGCGGCGTCCGGCTCGCCTTCGACCACGTGTTCGATCGCATCAGCCGGATATGGCCGAAGGCCCGCGTGGTGCAGATCCTGATCCTGCCGCGCGGACCGAACATGACGGGCGCAAGGGAAACCATCTCGGAAGTCAATGCGTCGCTGCAATCGCGCGAGAAGTCGGTGCAGAAGTACCGCGTCCTCGATGCCTCGGCGATCGCCTGCCGCGACGGCACGCCCTGCGCCAATTATCGCGACGACCTGCTCCACCTCACGCGGACAGGATATGAGGAGTTGACGCAGATCGTCAGGACCAATCTCAACGGCAACTGATCCGGTTCAGCCGCCTCGGATTCTCGACGAGGAGCGATCTTCCTGACGGATTGACAGCGATGGGCGCCCGGTCCCACCCTGCGGTACAACCTCAGGCGAAGGAATGAGTCTGCAACCCGGCTCCGAACGAATCTTCACGGATGCCAGCACCGATCCGCTGGATGGGCGCGTGCGCTGGGCTCCCGCCAAGTCATTGTGGCTCAGCAGCATGACCGCCGTTGCAATCGTGTTTGGGCCGCTCACATTCTCCTGGAGTGCGTTCGCGCTGTTCATCGTGACCAGCGCGATCACGCTGTGCTTCGGGCATTCGGTCGGCATGCACCGGCGGCTGATCCATGCGAGCTTCGACTGTCCGTTGTGGCTCGAGCGGCTCTGCGTCTATCTCGGCACGCTGGTTGGAATGGCCGGTCCCTACGGCATGGTGCGACTGCACGATTTCCGCGACTGGGCACAGCGCCAGTCCATGTGTCACGACTATTCCTGCCACCGCGCCGGCTTCTGGCGCGATGCCTGGTGGCAGCTGCACTGCACGCTCGTGCTCAAACATCCGCCGGCATTCCAGCTCGAACCGCGGCTCGCCGCTGATCGCTTCTACGCCTTGGTCGAGCGGACCTGGATATGGCAACAACTGCCATGGGCGCTGCTGCTCTTTTCGCTGGGATCATGGAGCTGGCTGGTCTGGGGCATTTGTGTGCGCGTCAGCGTCTGCGTCACCGGCCACTGGCTGATCGGCCACTACTCGCATCGCCAGGGCAGCCAGACCTGGATCGTCGAAGGCGTCGCGGCCCAGGGCTACAATGTCGGCATCGCCGGGCTGATCAGCATGGGCGAGAGCTGGCACAACAATCACCATGCCTATCCGGGCTCGGCGAAGCTTGGCCTGCTGCCGGGCCAGATCGATCTCGGCTGGTGGCTGATCAAGGCGTTCGAGGCAGCCGGGCTGGCAACCAACATCAAGACACCGGACGATCTTGCGCCGCGCCCGGGTGCACGCCGCGTCGATGGCGGGGGCAATGCCGACACGGTCGCCGCGACATAGCAGCGGCCAACTGCCCGCACGACGGTTGCATATCTGGCGCCACGCCGCTATACGGCTCCCCGTCGGAAAAGGCAGACTTGGTTTGGTAAGCCCAAGTCCTTTCGTGGACGAACTGCTTTCAAAAGTGCAGTCCTTCGGAAACGAATGCTCTGGTCTCCTGCCTCGTGCATGAGATCCCCACGACGAACACCGGACGCCTTCAGTGCGTCCATTGTTCGTCCGTGTGGTTCTCAACCCGACGAACCGCTCCGGTCGAACACCGACAGAGGAGCAGTTCATGCACAACTCTCACCCCGTTTCCCATGATGTCGTGATTGCAGGTGGCGGCCCCGTCGGCCTGTTGCTTGCCTGCGAGCTGCGGCTGGCAAGAGTCTCGGTGTTGGTGCTGGAGCAGGCCGCGGACCCGAGGTCGCCATTGAAGCGGCTGCCATTCGGCATGCGCGGACTTTCATCACCCACCATCGAGGCGCTCTACCGCCGCGGCATGCTGGACGACATCGCGGCACTTCAGCGCGCCAAAGATGGCGCGCACCGCGGCGCGTCGCATGACGCGCATCGCCAGCAACCGCAGCGCCAACCGGCGGGCCATTTCGCGGGCATCCAGTTCTACCACGACACCGTCGACAGCTCGAAGTGGCGGTATCGCCTGCCAGGTCCGGCCGGCACCAGCATGGCGATCGACATGGAAACGCTCGAAACCGTCCTGGCCACGCGCGCAACCGCCATGGGCGTCGAGATCAGGCGCGGCCTTGCCGTCGAAGCGTTCGATCAGTCGGATGACGGCGTGGCCGTTCGCGCCGATGGCGAGACGTTCCACGGACGCTGGCTGGTCGGTTGCGATGGCGGCCGCAGCACGGTGCGCAAGGCTGGCGGATTTGCCTTCGTCGGCACCGATCCCGAGTTCACCGGCTACTCGGTCGACGTCGAGCTGACCGATCCGGACCAGCTCCGCCCCGGCCGCCACTACACGGCGACAGGCATGTACACCTACGCACGGCCCGGCACGATCGCGATGGTCGCGTTCGACGGCGGCGCTTTCCACCGCACCCAGCCGATCACGCGCGAGCATGTCCAGGCGATGCTGCGCCACATCTCCAGCACCGACGTCACCCTGACCGCGCTCAGGCTTGCGACCACCTGGACGGATCGCGCCTGCCAGGCGCCGGACTACCGCCGCGGGCGCGTGCTGCTCGCCGGCGACGCCGCGCACATCCATTCGCCGCTGGGCGGCCAGGGCCTCAACCTCGGACTTGGCGATGCGATCAACCTCGGCTGGAAGCTGGCCGCCACGATCCGCGGTGACGCGCCGGCCGACCTGCTCGACAGCTATTGCAGTGAACGGCATCCAATCGGAGCGCAGATTCTCGATTGGTCGCGCGCCCAGGTCGCGTTGATGCGGCCAAGCCGAAGTTCGCGCGCGCTCGAGGCCATCATCCGCGATCTCATCGACACGCCCGACGGCGCGACTTATTTTGCCGAGCGGCTGTGGGGCATTTCGCAGCGTTACGATCTTGGCGGCAGCCATCCGCTGGTGGGCCGCAGCGTTCCCGATTTCGAGCTCCGCTGCGGGACGAGACTCGGCGATCTGCTCAGCGATGGGTGCGGCCTGTTGCTCGACTTTGACCCACGCCGGTCCTTGCGAGCGATTGCCGATCGCTGGCGGAGCCGGGTCAGCTATGTCGCAAGCGACGCCAAGGATCGGCTGGGCTTGACCGCGGTACTGGTGCGTCCCGACGGGTTTGTGGCTTGGGCCACAGACATCGAGCCGGATCTGAAGGAGACTGCTCAAGCCGCGGCACGATGGTTCGGAGAACCTGACGCAGCATATGAGTCCTAACACCCCTGGCTACGGCGCATGTGAATTTCGCTGAGCGCTCCGTGTCCGGGTCCCTATCTCACAACCGTAACGCCCCGTTAACCCTATCAGCTTTAGGGTCATCGGGGCTCCGAATGGACGGTGGCCGGGTTGTCGTGATGTCGTTTGCACAGAAGAAAACTACCGTCGTCCCTGTTGCCGAGGAGCGGCGCCGCTTCCAGCGCGTCAAGGTGCACCTGCTCGGCCGCTACATGCTGCCCGACCGGCGCGAGTTTCCCTGCCAGATTATCAACATGTCCCCGGGCGGGCTCGCGCTGCTGGCGCCCGGCATCGGCAATGTCGGCGACCGCGTGATCGCCTATCTCGACCACATCGGCCGGGTCGAGGGACGGATCACCCGCATCATCGACAACGGCTTCGCGATGACGATCGGCGCCACCGCCCGCAAGCGTGACAAGCTCGCCGCCCAGCTCACCTGGCTCGCCAATCGCGACATCCTCAACCTGCCCGAGGACCGCCGCCACGACCGTATCGTGCCGCGCAACCCGATCGCCCTGCTCACCCAGGAAGACGGCACGCGGATGACCTGCCGCATCATCGACCTTTCCTTGTCCGGTGCGGCGATCGCCGCGGAGAACCGGCCGCCGCTGAAGTCGCTCGTGATGCTCGGCAAGGTGCAGGCCCGCGTGGTGCGAAATCTCGAAGAAGGCTTCGCGCTCGAGTTCGTCCACGAGCAGTCCGCGGAAACGCTCGAAGAGAGCGTTACCGCGAGGTAAAGCGAAAAGCGGCTCAATACCCCCATTTCAGCGCGCGAAGGCGGCCACCGGTGCACCGGTGGCCGCCTTCGGCGCATTTGGTCCGGTGAAATCGGCGGTTAACGGCGGACGGGTTTGCCGCAACAAACCACGCTGGCGCAGCGCTTGCCGCGTTAATGCATAAAATTTGAATCAATTGCAGTTGTTTCAAATTTTACGCGAATTCGATTCAAGTACAGTTCGAATTCGCCGCAGGTTTTACCAGTATTCGCGTCAAATCTACTTTGCGTACTTAGCGGCGGCGCAAAAGCTTTGTGCGACATGTGGTCCCAACAAGAAGAACGGGGGCCACGATGTTTGGGTTCAGGGGACAGGGGAAAGGTTTGGCGGTTGCCGCCATTCTGTTTGCGACGTGCGTGTCGGCCAAGGCCGGCGACGTGGTCTATGCCAGCCTGGGCGATGTTACGCGTTCGCCGATCGGCTGGGTCGAATTCTGCGCCGACAATCCGGCCGAGTGCCGCGGCAGCGCGACGCAACCACGCGACATCGTGTTGTCGCAGACCGCTTGGCGCGACCTCGTTCGGGTCAACAAGTGGGTCAACGAGACCGTCAAGCCGATGACCGACATGGATCATTGGGGCGTGATCGAGAAATGGTCGTTGCCGACCGACGGCTACGGCGACTGCGAGGACTACGTGCTCCTGAAGCGCAAGATGCTGATGGACGCCGGCTGGCCCCGCGAGGCGCTGTTGATCACGGTGGTGCGCGACAAGAAGGGCGAAGGCCACGCGGTGCTGACGGTGAAGACCGACAAGGGCGAATTCGTGCTCGATAACCAGAACGAGAGCATCGTCGCCTGGACGGAGACCGGCTACCGCTTCGTCAAGCGGCAATCGCAGAGCGATCCCAACGTGTGGGTCTCGCTTGGCGACAACCGCCCCGCAGTTTCAACCGCAAGCTCGCGCTGAGCGGCAACAAGGAATCGAGTTCGCGACCCGGTCACATCCCCACCCCTCCCCGTCCCAGACCGGTTCGCGCGCGGCCAGGCTCCCCCAAGCCTGGCCGCAACCTTTTTGGGGACGCGAAAGGCCGATGATCAGAACAGACCTTCGAGAAAAGCCGCTGTCTCGTCCGTGATGCCGACGATCTTGTTGGTGGCCTGCCGGTAGAACTTGAAATTGAGTTCGGTCTCCGGCCGGCCGTCGTCCCAATCCTTGAAGCGCTTGAGCTGGTCGCGCCCCAACTTCTGCTTCGCGAGTGCGACGCGCCGCACTGCGATGCTGACTCGCGGCGTTTGCCGCGCGACACCAGCCTTCCGCGCCACCGGCTCGGCCGACGTCACGACCGCGCGCGCGATCAGGCCTTTGCCGCCCTCGTTCTCGCTCGCGAACACGAAGACGGTGTCGCCCGTGGCGATGCGCTTGCCGCCGTACATGGTCTTCTGCGCGGTGAAGGTGAAGGCCTTCGCTTTCAGATCGCGGATCTCGGTCTTGATCGCATATGCCATCGCATGCCTTTCGCCGCTCCGCCCCGCCGTCCCGCGCCACGGCTTGACATCGTAGCACCGTCGCGCTTGAATTGAATTCAGTTCAATGATCGAGCGGGCCATGGACGCGACCAGCCAGGGGACACGGCAACGGCTGCTCTCGGCGGCGCAGGACGAGCTCATCGCAGGCCATGGGCATCTCGAGATGCAGGCCGTCGCCAGGCGGGCGCAGGTCTCGGTCGGACTCGCCTACCACCATTTCGGATCGAAGGCCGGTCTGATCGCCGCCGTGGTCGATGACTTCTATGAACGCCTCGACGAGGCGGCGTTCGGCGGCGCCAAATTCTCGGCCCGGAGCTGGTCCGACCGGGAAAAGCAGCGGGTCGGCGCCTACGTCGCGTTTCACTACGACCACCCGTTCGCGCCGCTGGTCATCGGACCGCTGAGCCGCGCGTCGGAGGTGCTCGACGTCGAGACCGACTTCACCAGCCGCCAGCTGGCCGCCGGTGCCCGCATGCTTCAGGCGGCCCAGCGCGACCGGATCGTGCCCGGCGACATCGACCCTCACCTGACCATCGCGCTGATGATCGGCGGCATCCGCCAGGCGCTGATCGGCGCGCTCACGGGCGAACGGCGCCCCGATCCCACCAAGCTGGCCGACGAGATCTGGGCCTTCATGGCCGCGGCATTGCGCCTGCCGCCGGATCGCAAATCGTAACGCCAAAGGCCGCGCGCCGAGGCCGAGCCTAAGGTTCACCCTTAACCCCAATGTCGGTGGCCATCTTGTTCAACCCGCACGATTTTCACACGCCGCAATCGTCCTACGGCAAGCCGGATCTGCTGCGTTCGAGCGAAGGCGGCTATTTCGGGCCAGGCAACGCGCAATTGCCGGCACCGCCGATGCTGATGATGGACCGGATCACCGCGATCAACCTGGACGGCGGCGCTTTCGGCAAGGGCCATGTCGCCGGCGAACTGGACATCGTGCCGGAGCATTGGTTCTTCGCCTGCCACTTCGCCGGCGATCCCGTGATGCCCGGCTGCCTTGGCCTCGATGCGATGTGGCAGATCATCGGCTTCTGGCTGGGCTGGTCGGGCTCGCCAGGCAAAGGTCGTGCGCTCGGGGTCGGCGAGGTCAAATTCCGGGGGCACATCACGCCCGACGTCCGGCTGGTCCGCTACGAGGTCGACATCCGCCAGGTCAGGCGCGGCCGCCTGGTGCTGGGCGTCGCCGATGGCCGCGTGCTCGCCGACGGCGCCTGTGTCTACCTCGCGAAGGACATGAGGGTCGGCCTGATCGCGCCCAAGAGTTGAGCCCGGCGTTGCCGTCGTGCCGCAAAAGCCCTTTGCATTTGCGGCGAATTCGACCGATCCAGGCGTCACCTGCTTGGACCGCCCGGGTTTTGCCCGCGCCGGGGTTGTGGTATTCGGAACCTTTCCAATGATGTCCGGTTCTGGTCGCATGGTCGAACTTGCTCCCCGGAATTCCCAAGCCCGCAACCTGATTGGCGTGCAGCCGATCGCGATCGGCGTGGTGGCGCTGGTGCTCGTGCTGTTCGGGATCGGCTCGATCGCGCTGTGGCGCGCCTTCACCGGCAATGCGCCTGAGACCGACCGGATGGTCGCAGCCCGCCAGTTGCAGGCCCGCACCGCGCAGGTCTCCGAGGCCTTGGTGGAAAAGACCAAGGGGATCGAGGAGACCCAGCAGGAATCGATCGACCAGTTGCAGGTGGTGCAGGATCAGTTGCAGACCATGCGCAAGCAGTTCGCCGCGCAGCAGGCCGACGCCAAGAAGCTCTCCGATCAGGTCGCCGCACTGACCGAGCAGGTCGAGGGTCTACGCCAATCCCTGGCCAGCGCACAGGCCAACGAGCCGTCGGCCGAACCGGCCCCGCGCACGCGCTCGAAGGCAACCCGCAGCGCCAACCGGAAACGCCACGGCTCCCGCGGCTGATGGCCTCCGCAAGGCTGGCACCGAGCGTCGGCGCGGCCATACAATTGCGCCAAATCCCGAGCAAGATCAGCATCTAACGCGGAACTTTCGCATTCCAGTACCGTTGGTTCGACCGCGCTGGAGTGCCCGTTAGCGTGAATTAATCCGGACTTTGTGAACTGGTTCACATATCGGACTTCGAATCCGAGTCATCTTCATGTGACCGGATGGCGTGAGCCGATTTCAATATCCGGGGCTGGCAAGGTCGTTGACGGTATACTACGTCGACGGCCTTGTTTTTTTAGGGCCGATTTTCCAACCCGTGGTTTCGGCTTGCCCGGAGGGCACGACGGCGGCCGGGCTTGTTCGGCAAGGCCGACAGCCCCCGCTCCCACACCCCGACGCTGGATCCAGTCCGCTTACCGGCCGCGGAGCTATTCGTCGCGACCGCGCACGCTGCGATCGCCTCTCAGCCGCAGCCTTGCAAGCTTCGGTTCGAGTACGTGGAGCATGCAGATCAACGCAACGGCGAGGGCTGAAACAACCACCATGAACAACAATGTCAGATCAGGAATGGTCAACATGTTCGCTATCCTCTGAGGGCCGGCTCCAATCGCAGCCGGCTCTTCTGCCGTGACGTGTTCACGCACAAACTGCTGTCGCAACACGAAGCAAGCGGCGTACCAACGGCCGCGGCCCCGGCAAGCAGAACGCCGGGGCCGCGCAACGATTCCAGGACATCAGCATGGCGATCCAATGGATCGGCCATGCTTCAGCGGATGGCTCAGTTGCAAACCTGCACGGGCCGGACCTGCCGGCCATACGGCGTCAACACCACGCGGCGCACGACGTAGCAACCGCCGTCACCGTAGCCATAACCATAGCCGTCGTCGTAGCCGTAACCGGCGTAATAGGGATTGTTGTAGTAGCTGTCATAGTAATCGTAGGCGCCGTAGCCGAGCCCGAAGCCGATCGCTGCCGCGGCAAACGGATAGCCCCAGCCGCGCCGGTAATAGCCGCCGTGCCAGCCTCCACCATGCCAGCCACCGCCGTGCCAACCGCCGCCGATCGCGGCCGACCGGAAACCACCGCCCCCGCCCATGGCGCGGAAAGCGCCGCCATGAAAGCCGCCACCACCGTGGAAACCGCCGCCACCATGGAAGCCGCCGCCACCAAATCCGCCGCGTGCCGACGCAGTGTCGACCGTGAGCAGGCCGACCGAAGCCGTCGCCAGCAAGGCAATCATCGTTTTACGCAACATCACCCGTTACTCCTTTTCCAAGGCTTTCCTTTTCAAGCCTCCTCCGCCGCGTCCCGCGCATGCTAACCCAATGTAGGATCGCGACTTCCTCCGCGCGCCTATGCCGCGCTCACTTCTGCGCGACCCACGTTCATCGAGGGCGCAGAGGTCAAACGTTAACAGCCGCGGCAGATGCCTTTCATCCGACGGTCGACCGTCCTGTTCTCGTCGGCGATGGCCTTGTCGACGCTTTCGGTCGTCGCCGCCGCACCGGTGGTGACGCCCTCGCCGCTGTTCAGCCGCCCCGACGATTGCGCGGTCCCGGCGCTGTTGGTGCCCGGCGATGAGGTGACTTGCGGCGATATCGGGCTGACTGACGAAGGGCTGCCGGTGCCTTGGCCGAAGGTAACCGCAGGCGCCAGCAGAATGGCGATTGTCGCGAGTGCAGCGGTAGCGGATAATTTGCGCATGGAAATTCTCCTTGCGGACGTCAACGAGTCCGCAGAACGCCGGTTCCAGCGCGCGTTCGAGCAATACAGTTTGGGAGCAATGCAATTTGCGCAAGCTGATCGAGTTCGACGACGATACGTTCGACAAGCTGAAGCAGCTGGGACGCGACCGGATGGCGACCTTGCAAGAGCTCGCGGACGAGGCTTTCGCCGACCTGCTCAAGAAGCACGGTATTCCGATCGACCTGAAGGATGCGCTGCGCAAGAGCGTCAAGCTTCAAGATGCAGCAAAGCCGCCGCGTGCAGCGCCGAAGACCGCGCGCAAGCAGGGCCGCAAGCGTTGAGAATTCAGCCGATCTTCTTCAGTCCGGCCTTATACTGCGGACCCCTGATCGCGTAGGCCTTGGCCGGCCGCGACAACGCCTCCGCCTGCGCGGCGTCCAGCGTGCGCACCACGCGCGCCGGCGCGCCGATGATCAGGGAATTTTCCGGAAACTCCTTGCCCTCGGTGATGACGGAGCCGGCGCCGACGACGCTGCCGCGCCTGATGCGCGCACCGTTCATCACGATCGATCCCATCCCGATCAGCACGCCGTCTTCCAGCGTGCAGCCGTGCACGATCGCGTTGTGGCCGATGGTGACGTTCTTGCCGATGGTCAGGGGAAAGCCGGGATCGACATGCAGGGTGGAATTGTCCTGGACGTTGGAGCCCTCGCCGACCTCGATCCACTCATTGTCGCCGCGCAGCACGGCGCCGAACCAGACGCTCGTCGCGGATTTGAGCCGCACCTTGCCGATCACGACAGCATTGTCGGCGATGAAGTAGCTGCCGTCAGCCGGAAGATCGGGCCCCTGCCCGTCGAGTTCGTAGATCGCCATGAAGGTCTCCTTATCGAAGGCGACCATGACACAGCGGCCGGCGTGGTTTCAAGCAAGCGGGACCGCGATCCGATGCGGATCGTGCGCCGATCAGGCGAGCACGCCGGCGGCGCGCAGCGTCATCATGAAGAAGGTGCCCGACATCAGGCTCCAGAAGCCGGAGATCACGGTCGCCATCATCACGAATTCGAAGCGGCGACGCTCGATGCGCGCGCCGCGCAACGTGTTGCGCATGATGATGAAGGGGGCCGCGAAGACGAGGAACGGGACCGCGGCGAAGGTCTTCGGCGCGACGCCCTCTTGCAGCAGGCCGAACCCGGCCGGGCGCGCCGCCATCGCCTGGTAGCCGCTGGCCAGTGCACCCGCGAACGCGAAGCCGATGCAAAGCGAGAACAGGGAATTGAGGGTATCGGGTGACATCGGAACTTCCGCTACGCAACAGGCCACTCACCCTTGCTTCGCAGAATTGGCGGCCGGCCGCCACATCATCCTTAAGAAAAGGTTAACCGGCCACGCCCGGCACGCCGCTTACGCATGGCCCATCAGCCGCGGATTCCATTGGAATCGTACGGAAATTCCTCACCGCATGGCATATTCGTCGGGTGATTCGGTAACCCCAGATCTGATCCATGCCTCGCTCATGACGCTCCTCTCGACGGCCCAGCATCTCGCCCGCGACACCCGCCGCAACCCGCGCGCGCATCTCGTTCCGATCATCCTGTCCGCGGTCATCGCGGCCGGCGCGGTGATGCTCGTCGCCTATCTGTTGTGGCCGACCTACACGACCATTCCGCCGAGCGATCCGTCGCGGCTGCCGGTGAGCGTGGGCGGCACGCTGTTCAACGTGCCGCCCATGGCCGTGCGGATGAAGATCCAGCGCCATTCCGGGCCGCAGGAGCGCGTCGACCTGAGCTTCCTCTACCCGTCGCTGCAAGCGCCCGCGGCGCCGAAGCACTACAGTGCCGACACGATCGAGGACAAGGTGCAGCCGATCGACAGGATCTTCGTCTCGATCGCCGCGCATCACGATTCACTCGCGCCGGAGGTGCGGCTGCGCACGATCTATCCGCGCTATCTCGACGAGCGCGCCAATACCGACGATGGCCTGACGACGCGCGCGTTCCGCGACAACACGCCTTATGGCGGCGAGGACCTGGTCACCGCGAGCGAGCCGCAGCTGGTCGCGCGCTGCACGCGCGATACCTCGACGCCCGGCATGTGCCTGAGTGAGCAGCGCATCGAGGGCGCCGACCTGACCTTCCGATTTCCGCGCGACTGGCTCACGCAATGGCGCGACATCGCCTCGGCGATGAACCGCCTCTCCGCGCAGATGCACAGCGCGAAGGGCTAGCTTGTTCGTCACCACGAGCATCGCGGTGACGAATTAACAAGCAGGGGCTGTTCAGCCTTACTCGCTCAGGTCTTCTTCCAGGATGGCCATCTGGAACTGGAACGAGCGATCATCGTCCTCGTCGTCGACGAACAGCACGCCGATGAACTCCTCGCCGATATAGACTTCGGCGGAGTCGTCCTTCTTGGGCCGCGGCACCACGCGGATCTTGGGATTGCTGAACACGCGCTTCAGATACGCGTCGAGCTTCCTGACTTCCTGAACGTCCACTGCCGTCTCCAATCGGGTCGATGATTTTCGGGGGAGTTTTAGGACGAGACGACCAAGATCGCCAGAGCCTTTTCAGGCTTTGGCGATGTGATGTTGCGCACACGATTGTTCGGCGTGTTTTCTCGGCGCGAACCGGCGTCCGCTTCGCTCAAAAACGTTCCGCGATCAGAAAGCGAATGAAATCAAAGACCGATCGCGTTGAGCATCTGGTCCATGGTGCGTGACGGCTCGGCGCAGCCGGCTTCGCCGACGATTTTCGCCGGCACGCCCGCGACCGTGACGTTGTGCGGCACGGGCTTGACCACGACGGAGCCCGCCGCGATGCGCGCGCAATGACCGATCTCGATATTGCCGAGGATCTTGGCGCCGGCGCCGATCAGCACGCCGTGGCGGATCTTCGGATGGCGATCCTCATTCTCCTTGCCGGTGCCGCCGAGCGTGACGCCATGCAGGATCGAGACATCGTCGTCGATGACCGCGGTCTCGCCGCAGACGAAACCGGTGGCGTGATCGAGGAAGATGCCACGGCCGATCTTCGCAGCCGGATTGATGTCGGTCTGGAACACCGCCGAGGAGCGGCTCTGCAAGTAGAACGCGAAATCCTTGCGTCCCTTCTGATACAGCCAGTGCGCCAGACGATGGGTCTGCAACGCGTGAAAGCCCTTGAAGTAGAGCAAGGGATCGATGAAGCGCGAGGTCGCCGGATCGCGGTCATAGACGGCGACGAGGTCGGCGCGGAACGCATTGCCGATGTCGGGGTCATCGCGCAGCGCCTCGCCATAGGTCTGGCGGATCAGGTCACCCGACAGCGCGGCGTGATCGAGCCGCTCGGCAATCCGATGCACCACGGAATCCTCGAGGCGCTCGTGATGCAGCACGGTCGCATAGATGAAGGATGCGAGTTCCGGCTCGCGCCGCAGGATGTCTTCCGCTTCGCCGCGGATTCGATCCCAGATCGGATCGAGCGCCGCGAGCTTGCCCCCCTGCGGATTGACGTGATGAACTGCCATAGCTGCTCTCGCAATTCGGTTGTTCTGGCGTGCGTTATAGCACGGTGGACCCGGCGCGTCCCGGGAAGGCCAGGTACGGTAAACCCCCGCCGAACACCCCCGGGCCGGCGTCTAGGGGAGTTGGTCCGGATTTCGCCGAAATCAAGCCGTGCTTCTGCAACTATTGACGGATTTCGTTCCCAGTGTGGTTTTGGGCATGGTCGGCCCCGATCAAGGGGGAAACATCATCAATACCCAGACGTTACGCGCCCGCCTGACCGATGCACGGTCGGTCTGGATCGCCACCATCGCGATCCCCCTGCTCCTGCTCGCCCCTGCCTTCTGGAACGGCTACCCGCTGCTCCAATGGGATACCGGCGGCTATCTGGCGCGCTGGTACGAGGGCTACCTCGTGCCGAGCCGGTCCACGGTATTCGGCATCTACCTGCACGCCGGCGAGACGTCGGGCTTCTGGCTCGACCTCGGCATCCAGACCTTGGCGACGCTGTGGATCCTGCAACTGACACTCCGCGTACTGGGCCTCGCCCGGCCGGTCCGGCTGATGGCGATCAGCCTCGCGCTGATCGCAACCACCGCCCTGCCCTGGCTCGCCAGCATGCTGCTGACCGACATCTTTGCCGGCCTCTCGGTGCTCGCGCTGTTCATCCTCATTGTCTGCGGCGAACGGGTCTCAACGCTTGAGAAGGCCGTGCTGTTTACGTTCATCGCGTTTTCGGCCGCTACCCACAGCGCGACGCTGGCGGTGCTGCTCGGCCTGTGTTGCGTCGGCTGGATGCTGCGTCCATGGCTCGGCCGACGGATCCCCATCGCCGGCCTCGTACAGGGCAGCCTGACCATCGTCACCGGCGCCGCGATGCTGCTGGCAGCGAACTTCGCGCTCTCGGGGTCGCTGGCCTGGACGCCGGGCGGCATTGGCGTCGCCTTCGGCCGGATGCTGCAAGATGGCATCGTCGCGCAATATCTGCGCGACCACTGCGCGAAAGAGAACCTGAAGCTGTGCCCGTATCGCGACGAGTTGCCGCCGACCGCCGACGACTTCCTGTGGGGCCACAGCATGTTCAACACGCTCGGCCGCTTCCAGGGCCTCGACGACGAGATGGGCTATATCGTGAAGCGTTCGCTGGCCGAGTATCCCGGATGGCAAGCCAAGGCGGCGCTGACCGCGACCGTCGACCAGTTAATGCATGTCGCAACCGGCGAAGGCAGCAGCGGCTGGCTTCCGCATACCTATGGGATCATCGAGCGCTACATTCCCGCCCAGGTCGCGCCGATGCGCGCGGCGCAGCAACAGAAGTGGCATCTCGACTTCACCGCGATCAACCGCATCCACGTCCCGGTGGCGCTGGCCTCGATGCTGCTGGTCGTGATGCTGTTCGGCCGCGGGCTATGGCAGCGGCGGCTCGACGATCTGACTTTGCTGGCAGGCACTGTCACGCTGGCGTTGCTCGGCAACGCTGTGGTCTGCGGCGTGATCTCCGGACCGCATGACCGTTACGGCGCGCGCATGGTGTGGATCGCGACCTTCGTGGTGCTGATCGCGGCCGCGCGCGCCTTGGCCAGGGATGACGAGAGCGACGACGAACTACTTCCGCCGCGACAGGAAGTCGATGACCCCGGTCTTGTAGACCTTGTCGCCGACCGCCCGCATGTGGTCTCGGTTCGGAATGTCGAGCAGCTCCGCGCCCGGAATGATCCGGCCCAGCGCTGAGGCCGAGCCCGCGATCTCGTCCTTGCTGCCGACCGCGATCAGAACCGGCACGCCGATGCCGGCGGCCTCCTCGCGCGTCATCAGCCGGCGCGAGCCGCGCAGGCAGGCGGCGAGTGCGCGACGGTCGGAGCGGGTCTGGTCGGCAAAGGCACGGAAGGTGCGGCCGACCGGATCGGTGACATCCTCGAGCGAGGCCGCCTCCAGCGCGCGCGCAACGGCCTCGCCGGGGCCGCCGCCCTCGATCAGCCCGATGCCGATGCCGCCCAGGATCGCCGAGCGCACCCGGTCGGAATGTTCGCGCGCCAGGATCGCCGTCATCCGGGAGCCCAGCGAATAACCCATGATGTCGGCGCGCGCGATTCCGAGATGATCCATCAGCGCGATCACGTCGCTTGCCATGATCGCGATCTCGTACTGCGCGGCGTCGTAGAGCTTGGCGGATTCGCCGTGGCCACGATTGTCGAGCGCGATGACGCGCCGGCCGGCCTTGACGAGCTCCGACACCCAGGTCGGATAGATCCAGTTGACGTTCTTGCTCGAGGCAAAGCCGTGCACGAGCACGATCGGCTCGCCCGCGCCTTCGTCGATATAGGCAATTTCAACATCGCCGTGATGGAAACTCGGCATCCTGCATTCCGTCTTTTTGGGATTTCAGTACTTTGGATTTGAGTACTTGGGAATTCAGTACTTGCGATTTTAGTACTTGGGATTTGCGATTGGCGGTCGACCGGCGACCGCAAGCTTAGCCCTGGGCGGGCAAGCTCGCCAGCGCAGCCTCGGTGGCCATCTGCCGCTTCAGGCGGAGCGCCTTGCTGCGTCTCAGCCACCACGCCGTCGTCCGTTCGGCGGTGGCCTTGATCGAGGACAGGAAGCCGAACAGCGCGAGCAGCGCGCCGAACAGCCACATCGTGAGATTGAACGTGCCGGCCGCAAGCAGCAGCGCACCGCGGCCAAGCAGTTTCAGGATCGCGCGGGTCTGACCGCCCTTCACCTCGGCGATGCGCGCCGCGCGCGCGATCTCCTGCGGGTTCTCCGCGACCTTCAGCGTGTCGCGCGCCGCACGCATCCCGGCTGCTTCGCCCACGCGTCCGACATCCTTGGCGACGCGCTCCAGCGCGCCGGCTTTCTCGGCACGGAACGCCGCGCGGATCGCGGTTGCGGTTTCGGCGGGCCGAAGCACCGAGCCGGACGCGACCGCCTCGCGCAACGCCGGCTGGTCGACGACCTCACGGGTCGAGCGTCCGGCCCATTCGATCATGCCCTCGCTCAGCCGTCCCGCCTTGCGTGTATCCTTGACCAGCGTCAACCCGGCACGCAGCGGTCCGGCACCGCCGACCGAGACGTAGGTCGCCGCAGTGACGGCGAGCCCCGCGGCCGCAAGGCCGAGCACCAGCTGGTCGGCATCCTCGCCCATCGCGAGATGCTTGCCCTCGCGCACGACATCCCTGACGTCACCGAACACGAACAGGTCGCCCGCAACCGTGCCGGACAGGCTTGCGACATCGTCGGCATTGCCGGTCACGAAGCCAGTGGCGAACCCTTTGGCAAAATGCGTCGCGGACGACTGCTCGGCGCGCGCATCATCGACGCGCTTTGTGAGGTCGTCACTGAGTGCGATATTCTTCTCGCCAGCGAGCGCGACAAAGCTCGCCGCGAGGTCGGCATCCCCCGAGGCCAGTGCCGCCTCGATATTGTCAGAGATCAACGCTGGTTTGTTGCGCAGCACGGAATTGAGCCTGATGTCGGCCAATGCAGCGGGATCGTCGCGCGCGGCAAGCACCCTGCCCGCCTCATGGGCATGCGGCCAGATCGCCGCACCGATGGCTGCGCTCGCTGCCACGCCGGCCACCGCAAGGCTGAGGCGCACCCGGTTCATCGCACTGGAAACCTCAAGTTTAATTCGCCTTGTTCAATTCGCCTTGGAAATAGTGTGCCGTTTTTGCGACACACCGGGTCCGACCAAAGAAGGGCTTCTCTGGGACGACAAGATTGTGTCGAATTTGCATGAGCAGATGAGCCATCGGGGCTCTAGGAATCAACTGTTCCCGCCAGTATGGTGCGCGGCATTTCGCGATGCCGCATGCTGTTGATTGCGTCTGCCCGTCGTTGCCACCAAGGTGAGAATATGTCCGACCACGTCGTCCCGCACTTCCATAACGATGCCGGTGTCTCGGTGATCGAGATCGGGTCGCAGGAGTTCATGTGCGTGGGCGCCAACCCGCCGTTCGACCATCCGCATGTGTTCCTCGACCTCGGCAACGACAACGAGATCATCTGCCCATACTGCTCGACGCTGTATCGCTTCGCGCCCGACCTCGCGGCCGGCGAAGCGCGGCCGCCGGAATGCGTGCTGAAAGACAAGGTCGCCTGAGCGCTCCGTGGCGCTGACGCGAACCGTCATCGTTGCAGGCGCCGGGATCGCAGGACTGACGGCATCGCTGACCTTGGCGGCGCAGGGCTTTCGTGTCGTCGTACTGGAGAAGGCGGAACGGCTCGAGGAAGCCGGCGCCGGCATCCAGCTCTCGCCCAATGCCAGCCGCATCCTGGTCGAACTGGGGCTCAAGGACGTGCTTGCGCGACGCGCGGTGACGCCTGAATCCGTTACCATCCTGAGCACGCGGGCCGGCGGCGAGATCGCGCGGATGCCGCTCGGCCAGGCCGCCGAGTTCCGCGCCGGCGCACCCTATTGGGTGATCCATCGTGCCGATCTGCAGGCCGCGTTGCAGGCCGCGGTCAACGACCATCCCGATATCGACCTGCGGCTCGGCTGCCAATTCGAGGACGTGACCAAGCACGCCAACGGCCTGACCGTCGTGCAGCGCCGCGGCAATTCACGGCAGGAGGAATTGGCGGCTGCGCTGATCGGCGCCGACGGTATCTGGTCGTCGGTGCGCGGACATTTGTTTCCGGATGTACAGCCGCAGTTCTCCGGCCTGATCGCCTGGCGCGGCACGCTGGACGCAACCGCCCTCCCGCCTGAATACACCACTCCGCGCGTCCAACTCTGGATGGGGCCGGACGCCCATCTCGTGGCCTATCCGATCTCGTCTGGGCGTCAGATCAACGTGGTCGCGATCGTGTCGGGCAGCTGGAACCAGCCGGGCTGGAGCGCGCCCGGCGACGTCGACGAGATCGAGGCCGCATTCGCCACCGCGCGCTGGCCCGCGACGGCGCGGATGCTGATCGGCGCGGTCGACGGCTGGCGCAAATGGGCGCTGTTCACCCTGCCCGACCTCGGCCGCTGGAGCGAAGGCGCGGTGACGTTGATCGGCGACGCGGCGCACGCGATGTTGCCATTTGCCGCACAGGGCGCCGGGATGGCGATCGAGGACGCTGTCGTGCTCGCGAAGGCGTTGGGCGACAGCACAGGGGAGAGCACCGCGGGCATTCCCGCCGCGCTCAAGCGCTACGCACGGATGCGGCGCGGACGCGTGCTGAAGGTGCAGCGCATGGCGCGGCAGCAGGGCCGCATCTATCATTTGAGCGGACCGGCGGCGATTGCGCGCGATCTCGCGATCCGCGCCATCGGTCCACAACGCATGCTGGCGCGGCAGGACTGGATCTACGACTGGCGGGCTTGAGAACCACCTCAAGCGAGCCCACCAGCCAGGACCGTTAGTGAACGAGCCCCCGCGGCGCCCGCGGGCCCTTCGCGGCTGGCGAAGGCGCGGCGGGTGTTGCGGCCGCGGGAGTATCCGGCGGGGCTTCATGGCACTTGTTCTTGCGCCAGGCCTCTTCCGCGAGCTTCTGCTGGGCGTGGATCGAGATCAGTTCGTTGCGATAGACCATCTCGGAGACCACGGTACCGCCCACGCCGGTCTGCGCCTTGGCCATCAGCTTTTCCTGATCCGTCGCGCGGGCCGCGAGGCCCGTGCGCTCGGTCTGGAGCTGCTTGCAATCATAGAGGTCGTATCTGGCGGGATCGGCGAATGCCGACGGCATGCTGTCGCCGATCTGTGCACAGCCGGAAACGGCCGCAGCGGAAGCGAGCAGCACAATGACGGCGGCCGCGCGCGACAGCTTCGGGCGGCGTGGGAGACGAACAAACATTCAGCGTTCTTAGTCCGACAGTGTTGAGATTGGCTAAAGCAGCCGCCGGTGTCCGGATTGAGGCCCAATCGCGGCGGCGGCTGCTTATCCCAATGCGGCGAGCTCAAGGCAAATGGAATTGCGGGCCACTTCAGGGACGTGTCGGACGCCAGCGCCATTCACATCGGTAAAAAAAGCCACAGGAAGGAAGTGGTGAGAACCGCAAGGATGAGCCAGCGCCGCCGCGGCCAAGAGGCGTCTCCGTAACCACGCCTACGACAACTGAGACGAATTGCCGTTCAAATACAGTGTTGTTCATGTTATGATTCAGCTATGTCGAAGATCAACAAAACACCGCGAACGAAGAGCAAGGGGTTGATCATAGGCCGCAAAGGCTTCGAGAAGATAAGCGCCGTTGAAGGCATCCGAATGTCTCGTGAGATGAAAGCGACCTTCAAGAGCTTCGACAAGACCGCGGCTTCAGCCGAGGCCCGCCGATACGCGATCGTTAAGAAATACGGAAAATAGCGCTCTCGTGCCGCCGTATGATGCCGTCGACGACCACTACTGTTATCCCGGCACCAAGGTCCTCAAGAACCTCAGAAACCTGAAAAGTCAGGCCGCGCTCACCCGGTTCGAGACCGCCATCACAGCCCAACGATTCGATGAACCGATGCCGACTGGCCTGCTTAGTGTCCGGCATTACCGGGCCGTCCATCATCACCTCTTCCAAGATGTCTACGCCTGGGCCGGCAAGAACCGCACTCTGCGGATGAGCAGGGAGGGAAACGCGTTCTGCTATCCCGAATACATTGATGGCCAGCTGAAGCAAACCTTCGCCAAGCTTCGGCGCGATCAGTATCTCCGCGACCTCTCCGCGGATGACTTCGCCATCCAGGCAGCTGAGTTCCTGAGTATGCTCAACGCCATTCACGTATTTCGTGATGGCAATGGGCGGGCCCAGCTCGCCTTCATGGCTCTTATCGGAGCGAAGGCCGGCCATCCTCTGCATCTGGAACGGCTAAATCCCGCCAATTTCCTGCGGGCCATGATCAGGAGCTTTCACGGCGACAACGGCCAGCTCATCCGGGAATTACGGCGCCTCATCGATTAGATCAATCTTTGCTGGCTGATAGAGCGGTAGATGAATTGGACCGTATTCCCTTTGCTGGAACGCCGTTTGCGCCTTATAGATGGACTGATGCGGGCGTGGCGGAACTGGTAGACGCATCGGACTTAAACCATTGAGTGCCCTTGGGGAAACCCTCGGTGCAGAACTGCTCAAAGTCGGGGAAACCTTCACTGGCAATCCCGAGCCAAGCCTCCGCCAGGAGGAAGGTGTAGAGACTAGACGGGCAGCACCTACAGCGGACATCGCCAGGGTGAAGGGATAGTCCAGACCACGAACGCCGGAACGGCGGCGGCGAAAGCCGAAGTGGTACGAAAATCCGTGGGGCCGCAAGGCCTGTGCCGGTTCGAGTCCGGCCGCCCGCACCACGCACGCGACTGCCATGTCGCGCGGTCAACATGGATACGCCGGGATCGCATCATCGCGTGAGGTCGCTGCTTTCCGGCATCAAAGACGTATCAGCCATTGGCGTCAGCACCGCCCGTAGCCGGATCGGCTTGATCGGCTTGCGCAGGACGGGGATTCCAAGGGCCTTCGCTCCGTCCGACAAGACGGTACTGTCAATGTCGCCGGTCATCAGCACCGCTCTGATCGCGGCGCCGAACTCCACGCGAATGCGGTCGATCACGGCGAGGCCATCGTCCTGGCCGCCGAGCCGGTAATCGACCAGCAGGATCACCGCGCGCGGGTCGTCGCTTGCGCGCAGGCAATCGATCGCCTGCTCGGCCGATCGGCAGGACATTGCCGACCAGCCCCAGCTTCGCAGCAATCGTTCAAGCGAGTCGCAAATGAAGTCGTCGTCGTCGACGATGACGACATGCGAGGACTGGCCGGCCGACGAGACGCGAACCTCACCGCCCTCATCCGCCGCGCTGGCGGCGGCAGCAATGGCAACCGTCAGCCGGAAACTGGAGCCGCGACCGACGGTCGACCTGACCTGAAGCGGCCAATGCAGTCCCGCGCAGATCCTGCGCACGATCGCAAGGCCGAGGCCAAAGCCGTGTTCCGGCGCCCGCTCCTTGTTGTGGATCTGATAATATTCCTTGAAGATGTCGTCGTGGTGGGCCTCGGGAATTCCCGGGCCGGTATCCAGCACCCAGATGTCGGCAACGGCTCCCCTGCGCCGCGCACCCAGCAATATCCGGCCACGGGACGTGAACTTGACCGCATTGGAGAGCAGGTTGCTCAAGACCCGCTGGAGCAGCGCGGGGTCGACGCTGACCCAGATCGCGGTCGGCATCACCGTCAGTTGAAGGTTCTTGAGTTCGGCCTCCGGGTAAGCCGCCATCGCCGAACGCTCGAACGCGGCCTGAAGCGGTGTGGCAACCGATTTCGAGTTCGCGATCGCGGCTTCGATCCCCGCCACGCCGAGGATCGCGTTGAACTGGCGGTTCAGATTGTCGACGCAGTCTTCCACCCGGTCGACGATCTGGGTCAGTTCGGGATCGGCGCGAGAGTCCCGCAGCTTCGTCGAGGCGATCGATGCGTAGAACTCCAGGGCCTGCAACGGCTGCCGGAGGTCATGCCCTGCCGCCGTGAAGAAGCGCGTCCTCTCCGCGAGCGTATCGGAGACCAGCCTGGTCTGCTGCTTCTGCAGATCCAGTATCGCGGCGAGTTCGAGCTGCCCCGCGATCGAGCGTTCGCTGTTGCGCCGGCCGACCGCACCGACGAAGCAGATGAAGGGCACCGACAGCGCCAACAGCAATGCAGCAAGGTGCGCTGCCGGTTCCGGTTGAAGCGCCAACCATATCGAAGGCGGGGCAACACCGCACACGACGGTCGCCACCAGGCCTGGGAAGAAAGGGCCGGCGGTGTAAGCGGAAGCGGCGAGCAGGCTGATCAAGCCCCAGAACGGGATCATGACGGAAGCGATCGTCGCCTGCTTGTAGAGCAGGATCGGGCCCAATCCCCACGCCGCGCCGCGCGCACCCGACGCAATGGCCCGCGCCCAGCCCCACCCAAGCAACTCCGCGTCGGGCGGATTGCGCGAATGGAACAGCCGGTCCAGCGTCGTGAGGAAGGCGTCGGAAGCCGCAACGGCCGATAACCACAACAGCGGCCGCTGCCCGCTATCAACACCGACGAACAAAACGCACAGCCCGATGATGAGGACCGCTCCAAGCGTGGAGGACCCCACGACGAAGCGCCTGCTGGTGTGCGCGCGGTACAGCGCCCTGATGCGACCGTAGCCGATCTCGTCGCGATGGTCGCTGCGCCGAAATTGGTAGGTCAGATCAGACCGCTCTGGATCGCTTTCGCGACTGCCGCCGTTCGATTGTTCGCGTCGAGACGAATGAAGATCTGTCGCCAATGCATCCTCACCGTATTCTCTGAGATCTTTAGTCGATCGGCGATCTGCTTGTCGCTTTGACCGTCGCGCGCGAGCGTCACGACTTCCCATTGCCGCGCGGGCAGGACATCGAGCGGAGCGGATTGCGCCTCGAGGTCGAACACGATCTGACCATCGAAGATCCTGCCGATGGCGTCCTGGAGCGAATTCGCGCTGCGCTCCTTTGACAGGCACGCAACTCCGCCCAACTGCCTCATCCTGATCGCAACCTCCGGCGTCAGGTCGGCGCAAAGCAATCCAATGGCAACGTCCGGCCACTGCCGGCGCACGTCCTGCAACAGCGAGATGCCGTCTCCGTCGGACAGCCGCCGATCGGCAAGGACGAAGTCGATATCGCGATTGTCATTGAGCAGTTCGAGCGCTGCCGCGTATCCCGAGGCCGTACAGACCGTCAGACCCGGCTCGATCTCCGCGAGCAGGCGCTGCAAGCCATCGCGATAGATTGGATGATCGTCGACGAAGAGTATCGTGGGCATGGAACATCCCGGGGTCGACGTCGGCGCTCGCCTGCATCTCCGACGCTTGAAGTCGATACCTGCTGTTTTCGGTAGGTTGACGTCAATGCACCGATTATTCAAATTAAATTCGAAATTAACCCGATCCTATTCTCGTGATTTTTTCTGCGGACGTTGGCACTGCATTGCAGGCTCAGCGCGGCTGCCGACGACTCTCAATTGCAAACCCGATGCGGAAGCAACGAGCACGGCCCCGATATTCAATCATGGTGGGAGACATTTTCATGAAGAAGATATTCGTCGTGAAGAAGATTTTTGTCATCAGGACATTTGGAGCGATCGTGGCATCCACGCTGCTCGGGGCCGCAGCGGCGGATGCCTCGCCGTTTTCCGACCAGTTCAACGGCACAACGCTCAACCCCGGCTGGACGGTGACATCTCCGAACCCGGCGTCGAGCGTCGCCCTCGACGGATCCGGTCATCTGGTGATCACCGCCTCCTATCAGAATGGCGGCTCCGATCTATTCACGGGCAGCAATTACAATGCGCCCGTCATCCTGCAATCCGTCGATCCCAACGCGAACTACACGATCACGACATCGCTGTCGTTCAACCCGACCAACAACTATCAGGGCGCGGGCATCCTGCTTGCGACGACGACAAGTCCGTTCACGAGCGCTCTTCAGTTCAATCGGATCGTCGAACGAGCGTTCTATCCCAATGGCGGCGGAAGCATCGTCGAAGGCGCCGGCGGCTCGAACGCCTATTCGAGCGGCACGATCTACCTCGAAGTCTCCAAGGTCGGGAACGTCTACACATCCGCTTACAGCAGCAACGGAATCAACTGGACGACGCTGGGGTCTGAAACAAACACCACGGCCTACACCGAGATCGGCCTGTTCACGCTCCGTCAGCCCTGGGACGGCGTAGCACTCGATTCAGTGGCTTCGTTCGACTCGTTCAACGTCACCAGCGCCGTTCCCGAGCCTTCTACCTGGGCGATGATGATCCTCGGTCTGTGCGGCCTCGGTTTGCTTGCCGCACGACGCAGGCAGCCGATCGGCATCGCCGCCGACTGACATCGCCGCTGCAAGTCAGACAAGCCCCGCCGGATTCGGCGGGGTCACGGCTTTGCCGTGTCGTCGGCACGAATGTGGCTCGTTCGCTGCCGGCGCCGATTGGGGGACGCGCACGGACGCCTCGGGCGCCTATGCGAACCCCAGTCCGAGCCGCCTCTCCCGCTTCCAGATTACATGGCACGCATGCCGCTCGCCGTCGATGGCGAGGTCGAAATGGTCGGGAAACCACAGCGGCGAATTCACTTCGATGCAGGCGCCATGGGGCGAGAGATTTCGGACCGTGCAGGGAATCGTCGTGCTGCCGAACTCGATCGCGCCGGACTTGAAGACGCGGCGGCGAGCGTCGGCACGCCGATCGTTGGTCGGCAATGCCTGTTGTGTGCTGGCTGATGTGGGCCTGTGATGGTCGTCGGCCATGACCCTGTCACGTCACGGTAGGTACTTGAGTTGCGGTGAAGTTACGACGCAATGCTAACGAGAACCTTAAGACTGGCCTCATTGATTTGGCATGCCAGGAGGTCGCCGCGATCTGAGCGGGTACTTGCGGTATCGCGATGCCTAGATCACCTCATCGTGTTCTCCGGCGACGCCGATTCAACCTGACCTCATCGCGCGGCCGGCGAACGACGTCGCCAAAGAAAAATGGCCGGGGCGACGCCCGGCCATTCGTGTTCGTGAAGCCACAAGCCTATTCGGACTTGTCGATATTCCAGAAGATCGGCGTCGCCGGGCCGTCAAGCACGCCGGACAGCGACTTCCGCCACGCGCTCGGGCCCTGATACTGACCGAGCGGAATGTAGATGACCTGGTCGTAGGCCTCCTTCTGGATATCCGCCGCGATCTTCTTCTGATCGTCGAGCGACGTCGCGCGGACGAAGGCATCCTTCAGCTGTTCGATCTTCGGATCGTCGGCCCAGCCGAACCATCCGCCATTCTTGCCCTGGCCGCCGATCGAGAGATTGGCGATCGGGTTGGAGACGTCGGCGCTGACCCAGTTGGTGAAGAACATATTCCAGCCGCCGTCCTTCGGAGGCTTCTGGCTGGCGCGGCGGGTCACGACGGTCTGCCAGTCGGTCGCTTGCAGGTCGACCTTGAAGCCGGCGTCACGCAGCTGCTGCGCGACGACGACGGGCTGCGCCTTGAGCGTGGTGACATCGCCGGGCGCCATGATGACGACCGGCGTGCCGTCATAGCCGGACTCGGCGAGCGCCTTCTTGGCCGCAGCCATGTCGCCGCCCTTCAACAACGTCTCGCCGCCGACATTGGTCGCGAACGGCGTATCGCAGATGAAGAAGGCGACGCAGGTCTTGTAATATTTGGGATTGCCGACCAGCGCGTCGAGCACCTGCTTCTGGTTGATCGCCATCAGCGCCGCCTGGCGAACCTTGATGTTGTCGAACGGCGGATAGAGGAAGTTCATGCGGCCGAGCGTCTGGAAGCCGAACTTGTTCAGCGTCTCGACCTTGAGGTCCTTGTCGCCTTCGAGGATCGGCAACATGTCGAACGACGGGTTCTCCAGGAAATCGATGTCGCCGGACTGCAACGCATTCATCGCGGTCTGGGCATCGGCCATGGTGACCCACTCGACGCGGTCGACCTTCACGACCTTGCCGCCCGCGGTCCAGCTCGCCGGCTCCTTGCGCGGCACGTAGTCCTTGTTCTTGACGTAGACCGCCTTCACGCCCGGCTGGAATTCCGCCTGGACGAATTTGAACGGGCCCGAGCCGATCTGCTCCGGAATCGGCTTGTCCGGTGGCGTTTCGGCCAATCGCTTCGGCATCATGAAGGCGACACGCGACGACGGCTTGCCGATCGAATCCAGCACCAGGCCGTAGGGCTCCTTCAGCTTCAGCGTGATCGTCTTCGCATCGGTGGCCTCGAGGCTCGCCGTGAAGTCCATGAGCTTCTGGCCCATGCCGTCGACCTTGGCCCAGCGCTTCAGCGAAGCGACGCAGTCCTCGGCGGTCACCGGCGTGCCGTCATGCCACTTCAGCCCGTCGCGCAGCGTGAACGTGTAGGTGAGCTTGTCGTCGGACACCTTCCAGTCCGCCATCTGCGGCTGGATCTTGAAGTTGGAGTCGGTCGCCACCAGCGTGTCGTAGACCATGTAGCCATGGTCTCGCGTGATGTAAGCCGTGGTCAGGATCGGATCGATGACGCGCAGATCCGAATGCATCACCGCGGTGATGGTCTTGTCCGCGGCCATGGCCTGTTGCGTAAACGATAGTTGCTGCGGCGCGAACGACAGCGCGACCGCCGTCAACGCCGCCGCGAACGTGCGGCGCTTCCAACGCGAGATAGGGAACATGGAATCTCTCCTGACGTGTAACTGGTCAAAGCCGGCTTATTCGTTATGCACGCGGTTCGTTATTTAGGCGAACTAACATGCTGTATGGCTTGTGAAATCGAGACTTGCACCAAGCGCAAAGCGCGTCAATCGGTTTCGGGCAGCATCAAACGTATACGAACGAATGAGCGAGAAGCCTGGTGCATTTTGACTTTACAAAGTCGTCGCCTGAGCTTTTCGTGCGAGACGCATGCGCGCAGGTACGGATAAGCGCAGTCACGCGATCAGAACAACAAGAGAGAAACGACATGAACCCAGCCAACCTCCCCTTTGATTCCGAAGCCATGTTGCAAGGCCTGCGCGGCTGGGTGGAATGCGAGAGCCCGACCTGGGACGCTGCCGCGGTCGAGCGCATGCTCGATCTCGCCGCGCGCGAGATGGCGATCATGGGTGCGACGATCGAACGCATCGCGGGACGCCAGGGCTTCGCGGGCTGCGTGCGCGCCCGCTTTCCCCATCCCAAGCAAGGCCAGCCCGGCATCCTGATCGCCGGCCACCTCGACACCGTGCACCCGGTCGGCACCATCGAGAAGCTGAAGTGGCGGCGCGAAGGCAACAAATGCTTCGGGCCCGGCATCTTCGACATGAAGGGCGGCAACTATCTGTCGATCGAAGCGATCAGGCAGTTGGCGCGCGCCTCCTTCACGACGCCGCTGCCGATCACCGTGCTGTTCACGCCAGATGAAGAGGTCGGCACGCCGTCGACCCGCGACATCATCGAGGCCGAAGCCGCGCGCAACAAATATGTGCTGGTGCCCGAGCCCGGCCGGCCGAACAACGGCGTCGTCACCGGCCGCTACGCGATCGCGCGCTTCAATCTCGAAGCCATCGGCAAGCCGAGCCATGCCGGTGCGACGCTGTCCTCCGGTCGTTCCGCGATCCGGGAAATGGCCCGGCAAATCATCGCCATCGACGGCATGACCACCGACGACTGCACCTTCTCGGTCGGCGTCGTGCATGGCGGCCAGTGGGTCAATTGCGTTGCCACCACCTGCTCCGGCGAGGCGCTCAGCATGGCCAAGCGCCAGGCCGATCTCGACCGCGGCGTCGAGCGCATGCTGGCCCTGTCGGGCACCGCCAACGACGTGACCTTCAAGGTGACGCGCGGCGTCACGCGCCCGGTATGGGAGCCGGACGCCGGCACCATGGCGCTGTATGAAAAGGCAAAAGGCCTCGCGGCGGCGATGGGCTTCGATCTGCCGCACGGCAGCGCCGGCGGCGGATCGGACGGCAACTTCACCGGCGCGATGGGCATCCCAACCCTCGACGGGCTCGGCGTTCGCGGCGCTGATGCGCATACGCTCAACGAGCATATCGAAGTCGAGAGCCTCGCCGAGCGCGGCCGCCTGATGGCGGCGCTGCTCGCAACGCTGGACTGACGTCGATTGCACTGCACAACACGTTGGCACTGCCGGACCGAAATTTAGCCTTGTCCAGTTTTGAGGCTTCGCCTACGGTCCGGCCGTCCAATACGACGATGCGGGAGAGATCGAGGCGACAACATCTGATGTTGTTGGCTTCGGCGCCGACGGAGCAACCGCCCCGGAAACTCTCAGGCAAAAGGACTGTATCGTCAGGACGATCTGGAGAGAGACGAACATGGCCGCACATCAAGGGCCATGACGTCCACCGAAGGGGATAGTTCGTGATCGGGCGCAGGCCCGATGCGGATCAAGCTCTCAGGTACCGTGACAGATGGGGCGCCGATGCCGGTTTCACCGGCGGTTCGGCGACTCTAACCCACGGGAGCCTGAAGAACCACCATGCCACACATCGCGATCATTGGCGCCGGCATCACCGGCGTGACGACGGCCTATGCCCTGCTCGAACGCGGCTACGAGGTGACGGTCCTCGACCGGCATCGCTACGCCGGGATGGAAACCTCGTTCGCCAATGGCGGACAGCTTTCGGCCAGCAACGCCGAAGTCTGGAACAGCGCCACGACCATTCTCAAGGGACTGCGCTGGATGCTCAGGAGCGACGCGCCGCTCCTGATGAATCCGAAGCCGAGCTGGCACAAATATTCCTGGATCGGCGAGTTCGTGGGTGGCATCGCGCGCTATCGCTCCAACACCATCGAGACCACGCGGCTCGCGATCGAAGCCCGCAAGCATCTGTTCTCGATCGCCCAACGCGAGAACATCGCCTTTGACCTCGAACGCCGCGGCATCCTTCACGTCTATCACGACAAGGACGGCTTCGACGCGGGCCTGCGCGTCAACACGCTGCTGCAACAAGGCGGACTCGATCGCCGGCCGGTAACGGCGGATGAAATCCGCGGCATCGAGCCGGCCCTACAAACCGCCTGCTATGGCGGCTTCTTCACGCCGTCGGATGCGACCGGCGATATCCACAAGTTCACGCGCGGCCTCGCCGACGCCTGCGCCCGCCGCGGCGCGAGCTTCGTCCACGAAGCTGATGTCGACACCATCGCGCGTGGTGACGATGGTTTTCGCATCGGCTGGAACGAAGCCGCCGCGCAGGACGCCGGCGTTGCGACGCGACACGACTTGCATGCCGACGGCATCGTGATTTGCGCCGGCGTGGCGAGCCGCCATTTCGCGGGCCTGCTCAACGACCGTGTCAATGTCTATCCGGTGAAGGGCTATTCGATCACCGTGCAACTCGATGCGCCGCGCAGCCGCGACGCCGCGCCGACCGTGAGCCTGCTCGACGAGGCCGCCAAGATCGTGACCAGCCGGCTCGGCGCCGATCGCTTCCGCGTCGCGGGCACGGCTGAGTTCAACGGCTTCAACCGCGACATCAGGGCCGATCGCATCCAGCCGCTGGTGGACTGGGTGCGGCATCATTTCCCAGGGATCGACACCTCGAAGGTCGTGCCATGGGCGGGCCTGCGCCCGATGATGCCGAACATGATGCCGGTGGTCCGCGCCGGACGGATTCCGGGCGTGTTCTACAACACCGGCCATGGCCATCTCGGCTGGACGTTGTCGGCCGCGACGGCACAGACGATCGCCGCGGCGATCGACGACTGGCGCGACCTCGACGCGCCTTCAATGGTGCCCTCACAGTGCGATGCGACCGGGACCGCACGCGCAGCTTTCCCCCAATAATCCTACTGGTGAGGAAGAATATGAGCGTATTTGCGTGTGGCCAAGTCGGAATTCGCTGAGAAACGCCGTTTGACAAGGACTAGCGTTATGATGAGAAAAAGGCTTCAGCGCGGGAGGGGACAATGCGCATCGAGCTAGCGGGCACGCGCGGCAACGCGGTGCGTCGCGCGACCGTGGACGGCACGTATGTCGACGGCGGTCGTTTCCGCGAAGAAATATCCAAACTCACCACCGGCGCGCATTGCGCTCACCTGCGCCGCTGCTCTGAAGCGCTCAACGCTCTCGCTCATGCATCGGGCTTCACGAAAGGCGCGACATGACGACCGGGACGCTGACCAAGCCGGAGCAGATTGCCGCAGAGCTGTGCGCGGCCGTCGGCCGAAACTTCGACGATCAGATCGCGTTCCTGTCGCGCATGGTCCAGTTCCGCAGCTTGCGTGGACAAGAAGCGCCGCAGCAACATTGGCTGGCCGAGCAATTCGCTAAGCGTCGCTACGACGTCGATACGTTCAGCCTTGCCGACGTCAACCTGATGAGCCATCCGAAGGCTGCACCAATGGACGGCATCGATCTTGCCGGATCGCAGCAGGTGGTTGCTACGCTCGACAGCAAAGGCAGTGGGCGCAGCCTGATCCTGCAAGGTCATATCGACGTGGTGCCGGAAGGGCCGGCTGACCTTTGGGACCAGCCGCCGTTCTCGGGCGCCGTGCAGGACGGCTGGATGTTCGGGCGTGGCGCGCAAGACATGAAGGCCGGCGTCTCGGCCATGATCTTCGCGCTCGATGCGATCCGCGACGCGGGGTATGCCCCGGCCGGGCGCATCCATCTGCAAACCGTGACCGAGGAAGAGAGCACCGGCAACGGCGCCTTGTCGACGTTGATGCGCGGCTATCGCGCCGACGCCTGCCTCATTCCCGAGCCGACCGGACATACGCTCACACGCGCCCAGGTCGGCGCCGTCTGGTTTCGGCTGCGTGTCCGCGGCACCCCGGTGCATGTCGCCTATTCCGAGTCCGGCACGAGCGCCATCCTGTCGGCGATGCATCTGGTGCGCGCATTTCAGGATTACACCAAGGCGCTCAATGCCCGGGCGCTCGACAACAGCTGGTTCCGCAACGTCAAGAACCCGATCAAGTTCAACGTCGGCATCATCAAGGGCGGCGATTGGGCGAGTTCGACCGCAGCCTGGTGCGAACTTGATTGCCGGCTCGGTCTGCTGCCGGGCGAAACGCCGCAGCAGGCGATGCGCGGCATCGAGGAATGCCTGACTGAGGCGCACAAGGCCGACGAGTTCCTGTCCGGCAATCCGGCGGAGCTGGTGTGGAGCGGTTTTCAGGCGGACGCAGCGGTGTGCGAACCGGGCAGCGAAGCGGAAGCAGCTCTGTCTGCGGCCCATCACTCCGTCTTCCAGGCTCCGATGCAAGAGCGCCTGTCGACGGCCGTCAACGACACCCGCTACTATTGTGTCGACTACGGCATCCCTGCCCTTTGTTATGGTCCTTACGGCATTGGCCCGCACGCGTTCAACGAACGCGTCGAGCTCGACAGTCTTCGCAAGACAACGCAGAGCATCGCACTGTTCGTGGCCAATTGGTGCGGCGTGACGAGAGCGTGAATCGACGTGCCGTTTCAGCTCGGTGGCACGTCACGACGAGTGCAATTCGAAATAGCAGCTTCAGACCAGGGAGGCCCCGACGGCCTGAACCGCGCCTTGATATAACGTCGCCATTGGCACAGTATTTGCCTGCAAATTCATCACGTTCGCGCTAGCTTGAGACGAGACGCAGAAGCGCATGAGACACATCACGGGGACACCATGAGTATGATGCGGCCCAGCCTTCGCTTCGCACCATTAGACGGCAGGAGATAGCAGCGATGATCGGCTATCTCATCCGCCGCATCCTCGCCGCCATTCCCGTGATGGGCGTGGTGGCGCTGTTCGTGTTCCTGTTGCTGCGGCTGACGCCGGGCGACCCGGCGGCGATCCTCGCCGGCGACAATGCGACACCGGAACAGCTCGATCGCATCCGCACCTCGCTTGGTCTCAACGAGCCGATCTACATCCAGTTCTACACCTGGGTCGCCAAGCTGCTGCATGGCGACCTCGGCGTCTCCCTGATCTCGAACAAGCCGATCCTCGAGATGATCGGGCCGCGCCTCGAGCCGTCGATCTCGGTCGCGCTCGCCACCATCATCCTCTCGATCCTGGTGGCGGTGCCGCTCGGCGTGATCGCGGCGTGGAAGCACGGCACCTGGATCGACCGCTGCGTGATGGGGCTGTCGGTGCTCGGCTTCTCGGTGCCGGTGTTCGTGATCGGCTACGTGCTGATCCAGGTGTTTGCGATCTACCCGTTCCGTTGGGTGCCGGTGCAGGGCTTCAAGAGCATCTCGGCCGGCTTCGGTCCGTTCTTCGAGCGCATCATCCTGCCGACCTGTACCCTCTCCTTCATCTATGTCGCGCTGATCGCGCGCATGACGCGCGCCTCGATGCTCGACGTGCTGGGCGAGGATTACGTGCGCACGGCGCGGGCCAAGGGCATCGGCGAGACCGGCGTGCTGCTGCGCCATGCGCTGCGCAACGCCGCGGTTCCGGTCATCACCGTGATCGGCTCCGGCTTCGCACTGCTGATCTCCGGCGTCGTCGTCACCGAGAGCGTGTTCAACCTGCCCGGCATCGGCCGCCTCACCGTCGATGCGGTGCTGGCGCGCGACTATCCGGTGATCCAGGCCATGATCCTGTTGACGTCGGGCATCTATGTCGGCGTCAATTTGTTGATCGACGTTGCCTACACCCTGCTCGATCCTCGTATCCGGTACTGAGCAATGGCGATCGAAACCCTTCCCGAATCCACCATCCCCGTCACCCGGCCGTTCCGCGTCAGGTTCGGCTTCCTGACGTCGACGCCGATCATCGCGGTTGCGACGATCTGCCTTGCCCTCATCATCCTGATGGCGATCTTCGCGCCGCTGCTGGCACCGCACGATCCCCTGCTGCTGACGCCATCGCAGCGGCTAAAGCCGTCGAGCGCGCAATATCTGCTCGGCACCGACGCCTATGGACGCGACCTGTTGTCGCGCGTCATCTACGGCGCGCGGATCTCGCTGGTGATCGGGCTCGGCGCCGCCGTCTGCTCGATCGCCATCGGACTCCTGATCGGCCTCGTCGCCGGCTTCTTCCGCTGGGTCGATGCGGTGCTGATGCGCGTGATGGACGGCCTGATGGCAATCCCCGCCATCCTGCTCGCGATCGCCGTGGTGTCGCTGTCCGGCGCCAGCATCTGGACCGTGATGGTCGCGATCACCATCCCCGAGATCCCGCGCGTGGCGCGGCTGGTGCGCTCGGTGGTGCTGACCGCGCGCGAGGAGCCCTATGTCGAGGCCGCGATCTCGCTCGGCTCCAGCCTGCCGAAGATCATGTGGCGGCATCTGATGCCGAACACCATTGCGCCGCTGATCGTGCAAGGCACCTACGTCTGCGCATCCGCGATCCTGACCGAGGCGATCCTCTCGTTCCTCGGCGCCGGCATCTCGCCGGAAACGCCGACCTGGGGCAACATCATGGCCGAGGGCCGCGCCTACTTCCAGGTCAAGCCATCGCTGATCTTCTGGCCGGGACTTCTGCTCTCGATCGCCATTCTCAGCATCAATCTGATCGGCGACGCCGCCCGCGACGCGCTCGATCCCCGCATGAAGCAGCGTGAGGGCAAGTGACCGCAACCAACTCCTCCAACGTCGTCCTCGACATCAACAATCTCGTCGTCGGCCTCGGCCGCAAGGCGGACGCGCATCGCATCATCGACGACCTGTCGTTGCAGGTCCGCGAAGGCGAGACGCTGTGCCTGGTCGGCGAAAGCGGCTCGGGCAAGTCGGTGACCTCGCTCACCACGATGGGGCTGTTGCAGAAGGGGACGCTGGTGCCCTCGGGTGGCAGCGTCAAGCTGGTCGGTGAGGAACTGCTCACGGCCAGCGACCGCCGGCTGCGCCAACTCCGCGCCACCCGAATGGCGATGATCTTCCAGGAGCCGATGACCGCGCTCAATCCGGTGGTGCCGGTCGGCCGCCAGATCGACGAGGTGCTGCGCGCCCATACCGATCTCGATGCCCGCGCGCGGCGCCAGAAGATCCTGGCGATGATGGAACATGTCCGGCTGCCGGATGTGGAGCGCATCTTCTCCTCCTACCCGCACCGCCTGTCGGGCGGACAGCGCCAGCGCATCATGATCGCAATGGCGCTGGTGCTGGAACCGAAGCTGCTGATCGCGGACGAGCCGACCACGGCGCTCGACGTGACAACCCAGAAACAAATCCTCACCCTGATCCGCGACCTGCAACGCGATCATGGCACCGCCGTCCTGTTCATCACCCACGACATGGGCGTGGTGGCCGAGATCGCCGACCGCGTCGCGGTGATGCGGCACGGCCGGCTGGTTGAAGCCGGACCGCTACAGGACGTGCTGCGCAACCCGAAGATGGACTACACCCGCAACCTGTTGTCCTCGGTGCCGAGCCTCGTGCCGCGCGCACCACGGCCG
Organism: Bradyrhizobium sp. SK17; assembly: GCF_002831585.1. Taxonomy (GTDB): domain Bacteria; phylum Pseudomonadota; class Alphaproteobacteria; order Rhizobiales; family Xanthobacteraceae; genus Bradyrhizobium. Next base: position 6,486,840 of record NZ_CP025113.1, read on the forward strand.
GAAACATCGGAGCCGGTGGTGCTGGAGGCCAATGAGCTCAGCAAGGTCTACCGGGAGCGGTCGCTGTACGGCAAAGCCCGCGAGGTCGCCGCCGCCAGCAACGTCACGCTCACTTTACGCAAGGGCCGCACGCTCGGCATCGTCGGCGAAAGCGGCTCCGGCAAGTCGACGGTGGCACGCTGCATCGTCCGCCTGATCGATCCGACGTCGGGCGGGGTGCGGCTGGCCGGCCGCGAGATTTCCGACCTGTCACGCCGGCTGCTACAGCCGCATCGGCAGAAGATCCAGATCATCTTCCAGGACCCCTACCGCTCGCTCAACCCGCGCGTCACCGTCGGCGAGAGCATCGCGGAAGGCCCGATCAATTACGGCATGCCGCGCAAGGACGCGCTGGCGCGGGCCCGCGAACTGCTCGAGCTGGTCCATTTGCCGCCCGACGCCATCTCGCGCTATCCTCACCAGTTCTCCGGCGGCCAGCGTCAGCGCATCGCGATCGCGCGTGCGCTCGCGCTCGATCCCGACGTGCTGGTGGCCGACGAGGCGGTGTCCGCGCTCGACGTCTCGGTGCAGGCGCAGGTTCTGAACCTGCTTGACGAGATCCAGTCTCGGCTCGGCATCGCGCTGCTGTTCATCACGCATGACCTGCGCGTCGCCGCGCAGATTTGCGACGACGTCGCCGTGATGCAGCGTGGCCGCGTCGTGGAACAGGGACCGGCGGCGGAGGTGCTGACCAATCCTCAGCAGGCCTATACCCGCGCGCTGCTCGATGCCGCTCCCGGGCGCGGCTGGGACTTCGCCAACTTCCGCCCGGTTTCGGAAGGCATTGGGGCGACGGCCTAGTCTTTAGCCTTATGCCTTTAGCCTCATGCCCTGGCTCTGAGCCTTTCAATACGCCCATAGGGCATGCAAATCCGGAAGTGCTCCCCGGCTTGCGCTTGGCGCGACGACACGCTTAACGTCGCGCGCTAGAGCGTGACCTGGAAAGCGAACACCGGCTTTCGAAAGATCATACTCAAACTGAAAAGGCCAGATGATGCGATTGCTTCCAAATCGCATCATGAGCGAAGAAACGTGTCGAGACCAACTTGATGACCCGCATTGCCGTCGGCGGCTTCCTGCACGAGACCAACACCTTCGCACCGACGAAGGCGACCTATGACGACTTCGTGCACGGCGGCGGCTGGCCGTCGATGACGCGTGGCGCCGACGTGCTCAAGGTGATGCGCAAGATCAATGTCGGCCTTGCCGGCTTCGTCGAGGCCGCGGAAGCCAATGGCTGGGAGCTGGTGCCGACGCTTTTCGCCGCAGCTAGTCCATCGGCGCATGTCAGCAAGGACGCCTACGAGCGGATCGTGACGGAAATGGTCGACGGCATTGTCGCGGCCGGGCCCATCGACGCGGTCTATCTCGACCTGCACGGCGCCATGGTCACCGAGCATCATGACGATGGCGAAGGTGAAACCCTCGCCCGCGTGCGCAAGGCGATCGGCCGCGACCTGCCGTTGGTGGTAAGCCTCGATCTGCATGCCAACGTCTCGCCTGAGATGATCGAACATGCCGACGCGCTGATCGCCTACCGCACCTACCCGCATGTCGACATGGCCGACACAGGCCGGGCCTGCGCCAGGCATCTGGCGTTGATGCTCAAGTCCGGGCAGCGCTTTGCAAAGGCATTCCGGCAATTGCCGTTCCTGATCCCGATCAGCTGGCAATGCACCAACGACCAGCCGACCCAAGGCATCTACCAGAAGCTTGTCGCGCTCGAGAGCGACGCCGTGCCGACGCTGTCGTTCGCGCCGGGCTTCCCGGCCGCCGATTTCAGGGATTGCGGGCCGAGCGTGTTCGCCTATGGCCGGACCCAGGCCGATGCGGATGCGGCCGCCGACAAGGTCGTCGCCCTGGTCGAGGGCCATGAGGACGATTTCGACGGCCGGATCTACTCGCCCGACGAGGGCGTGCAGCTCGCGATGGAGCTCGCGAAGTCGGCAAGCAAGCCGATCATCATCGCCGACACCCAGGACAATCCCGGCGCCGGCGGCGATTCCGACACCACAGGCATGCTGCGCGCGCTGGTCCGCAACCGGGCGAGCGCCGCGACCGGCGTGATCTACGATCCGCAATCGGCCAAGGCCGCGCATGCGGCCGGGATCGGCGCCACCCTCACGCTGGCGCTCGGCGGCAAGTCCGGCATTCCCGGTGACGCGCCGTACAAGGAGACCTTCGTCGTCGAGCAGCTCTCGGACGGCAAGTTCGTCGCGCCCGGTCCGTATTTCGGCGGCCGCGACATGGACATGGGCCCCTCGGCCTGCCTGCGGGTCGGCGACGTCCGGGTCGTGGTCGGCTCCTACAAGGCCCAGCTTGCCGACCAGTCGATGTACCGCTATGTCGGCATCGAGCCGACCGCGCAGAAGATCCTGGTCAACAAGAGCTCGGTGCATTTCCGCGCCGATTTCGAGCCGATCGCGGAGAAACTGCTGATCTGCGCCGCCCCCGGCGCGATGCCGGCCGATACCGCCACGCTGCCGTGGAAACATTTACGTCCCGGCATTCGTATCAAACCAAACGGCCCCGTTTTTACACCCACCTCCCCATCACGCACCAACGGATAGAGAGCCATGCCGACCATTGAGCGCATCGACAGTTTTGCCGACGAACTCACCGCCATCAGACGGGATCTGCATGCGCATCCCGAGATCGGCTTCGAGGAGGTCCGCACCTCGGGCATCGTCGCCGACAAGCTCGCGAGCTGGGGCATCGAGGTGCATCGCGGCCTCGGCGGCACCGGCGTGGTCGGTGTGCTCAAGGGCAAGGGCAGCAGCAGCAAGAAGATCGGCCTGCGCGCCGACATGGACGCGCTGCCGATGGAGGAGAACACCAATCTGAAGTGGCGTTCCACGATTCCCGGCCGCTTCCACGGCTGCGGCCATGACGGCCACACCACGATGCTGCTCGGCTCGGCGCGCTATCTCGCCGAGACCCGCAATTTCGACGGCACCGTGCACTTCATCTTCCAGCCGGCCGAAGAAGGCCTCGGCGGCGCGCGCGCGATGATCAAGGACGGCCTGTTCAAGCAGTTCCCCTGCGACGAGGTCTATGGCCTGCACAACGCGCCCGACCTCAACCATGGCGAGATCGCGATCCTGCCGGGCCCGGCGATGGCCGCGGCCGACTTCTTCGACATCAGGATCCAGGGCTATGGCGCCCACGGCGCGATGCCGGAACGCTCCAAGGACGCGGTCGTGATCGCGATGACGCTCGGACAGGCGTTGCAGTCGATCGTCAGCCGCAACGTCGATCCGCTGCAAGCCGCCGTGCTGTCGATCACCCAGATCCATTCCGGCTCGGCCTACAACGTCATTCCCGGCGACGCCTGGATGTGCGGCACGGTGCGCTGCTTCTCCGAGGAGATCCGCGAGCTGATCCGCAAGCGCATGCACGAGATCTGCACCGGCTTTGCCGCCGCGTATGGCGCCGAAATCTCCGTTGAGATCCGCGACGGCTTCAGCGTGCTGGTCAATCAGGAGGAGCAGTCCCGCGTCGTCGAGGAAGTCGCGCGCACGGTTGTCGATCCGGCAAAGGTGATCACCCGCTCGACGCCCAAGATGGGCAGTGAGGATTTCGCAGACATGATGCAGGCCGTTCCCGGTGCGTATTTCTGGGTCGGCCATGACGGTTCAGTGCCCGTGCACAATCCCGGTTACGTTCTCGACGACAAGATCCTGCCGATCGGCGCCAGCATGTTCGCCCGCATCATCGAGAAACGTATGCCGGCAGGTGCCCATGCATAAGCCGAAACAGGACACCATCACATCGCTGCACGATCTCTCGGCCGTCGACCTGCTCGCGGGCTATCGCGCCAAGCAGTTCTCGCCTTCCGAGGTGCTGGAGGAGATCATCTCCCAGGTCGCGACCTGGGAGCCGCACATCAAGGCACTGTATCTGTACGACCCTGACGGCGCGCGGAAAGTCGCCAAGGCCTCGACCGAACGCTGGCAGCAGGCCGAGCCGGCCGGCACGCTCGACGGCGTGCCCGTCACCATCAAGGATAACGTCGCGACCAAGGGCCAGCCGGTGCCGCTCGGCGCCGCGAGCGTCAAGCCCGTGCCCGCAGAAAAGGACGCGCCGCCTGCGGCACGGCTGCGCGAAGCCGGCTGCGTGATCTTCTCCAAGACCACGATGCCGGATTACGGCATGCTGTCGTCGGGACTGTCGTCGTTCCATCCCCTCACCCGCAATCCCTGGGATGTCAGCAAGAACCCCGGCGGCTCGAGCGCCGGCGCCGGCGCCGCGGGTGCTGCCGGTTATGGCCCGCTGCATCTCGGCACCGACATCGGCGGCTCCGTGCGGCTGCCGGCCGCCTGGTGCGGCCTCGTCGCGCTGAAGCCGAGCCTCGGCCGCGTACCGATCGACCCACCCTATGTCGGCCGCGTCGCCGGCCCGATGACCCGCACCGTCGATGACGCTGCGTTGATGATGAGCGTGCTGTCGCGTCCCGATCGCCGCGACGGCATGAGCCTGCCGGCACTCGAGGTGAACTGGAAGGCGCTGGAGAAGTCGCCGCGCAAGCTGCGGATCGGCCTGATGCTCGATGCCGGCTCCGGCCAGAAGGTCGAGAAGGAGGTTCGCGAGATCGTGGTCAAGGCGGCGAAGGCGTTCGAGTCCGCCGGCGCCGTCATCACCGAGATCGACGGCATCCTGACGCCCGAGATGCTCGAGGGGCTCGACCATTTCTGGCGCGCCCGGACCTGGGACGAGCTATCGAAACTGCCGCAGGCCGATCGCGGCAAGACGCTGCCCTATATCCTCAACTGGGCCGAGGCCGGCGCAAAGCTCTCCGGCGTCGACGTGGTGCGCGGCTTCAACCAGACGATGGCGATCCGCGCCGCCGCCGCAAAACTGTTCTGCGAGGTCGACTACGTGATCTCGCCGGTATCGCCGGTGGTGAACTTCCCGGCGGAGTTCGCGGCACCACTCAACGATCCGGCAAAGCCGTTCGAGCACATCTGCTTTACCGTGCCGTGGAATATGTCGGAGAATCCGGCGCTGTCGATCAACGGCGGCTACGACAAGAAGGGCTTTCCGATCGGCGTCCAGATCATCGGCCGCCGCTTCGACGACATCGGCGTGCTCGGCATGGGCAAGGCGTTCGAGGGCCTGCGCGGCCCGCAAAAACCGTGGCCGGCGCCGCCGAAGAAGTAGCGCCTCAACACAAGTCGCGATGCGCGGAACCAGGCCGCGCATCCGACTTCTTCACAAGGGATGATTGCCGGGTTAACTGGATGGAGACGCGCGCCAGCGCCGTTCATTCAAGAAACCGAGAGGAAATCATCCCCATGGCGTACGAGACGATCAAGTACGAGGTCGCCGAGCAGATCCTGACCATCACGCTGAACCGGCCCGACAAGCTCAACGCCTTCAACGCCACGATGCAGCAGGAGCTGATCGACGCGTTCGACAAAGCCGACAAGGACGACGACGTCAGGGCGATCATCGTGACCGGCGAAGGCCGCGGCTTCTGCGCCGGCGCCGACCTCTCCTCCGGCGCCAACACCTTCGACCGCGATGCGCGGCGCGGGCCGGTCAAGCGCAATGCCGATGGCAGCGTCGACTACAGCGATCCGCAGGTGCGCGACGGCGGCGGCCAGGTGACGCTGCGCATCTTCAAGTGCCTGAAGCCCGTCATCGCGGCGGTGAACGGTCCCGCCGTCGGCATCGGCGTCACCATGCAGCTGGCGATGGACATCCGCATCGCGTCGGAGGCCGCACGCTTCGGCTTCGTGTTCTCCCAGCGCGGCATCGTGCCGGAGGCCGCCTCGAGCTGGTTCCTGCCGCGCATTGTCGGCATCTCGCAGGCGCTGGAATGGTGCTACTCGGGCCGCGTCTTCCCGGCGCAGGAAGCCCTCGCCGGCCGTCTCGTGAGCAAGGTGGTGCCGCCGGATGACCTGCTGCCGACCGCGCGTGCGCTGGCCAAGGAGTTCGCGGCCAAGACCGCGCCGGTGTCGGTGGCGCTGATCCGCCAGATGATGTGGCGCATGATGGGCGCCGACGATCCGATGGAAGCGCACAAGGTCGACAGCCGCGGCATCTATGCCCGCGGCCGCTCCGACGACGTCAAGGAAGGCGTGGTCTCGTTCCTGGAGAAGCGCCCCGCGCAGTTCAAGAACAAGGTGTCGTCGGACATGCCCGACTATTTCCCGTGGTGGCAAGAGCGCGAGTATAAGTGAGCGAACGGCGTCCCCCGACGTCCACACTTGACGGCGTCGTCCTGCTGCACGGCATCAGCAGGACGGCGCGCTCGTTTCGCAGGATGGAGCTGGCGCTGCGAGACGCCGGCTTTGCCACCCTCAACCTCGACTATGACAGCCGACGCAAGCCGCTCGGCACGCTGGCCGAGGATATTGACCCGTCGATCGTTCGTTTCGCCGATAGCCTCGATGGCTCGGTGCATTTCGTCTGTCATTCGATGGGCGGCCTGCTGGCCCGCGTGTACCTCGCACGACACCGCCCCGCCCGGCTCGGCCGCGTCGTGATGCTGGGCACGCCGAACGGCGGCAGCGAGATCGCCGACCGCCTGAAGAACCTCACAGCCTATCGCGCCTTCTTCGGCCCGGCCGGGCAACAGCTCGTCACCCGCCGCGATGCCGCGACCAGCGCGCTGTTGCCCGCCATCGATTATGAGGCCGGCATCATCGCGGGCAACCGCTCGGTCTATCCGATCACGTCGATGGGCCTGCCGCGGCCGCATGACGGCCGGGTGTCGGTCGCCAACACCAGGCTCGACGGCATGGCCGACCATATCGTGATCCGCACCTCGCATCCCTGGCTGGTGCGCAACAGGCAAGCGATCACGCAGACGATTGCGTTCTTGCGAGAGGGAAAGTTCGCAACGAGGTAACCGTCATTGCGAGGAGCGAAGCGACGAAGCAATCCATACTGCCCACACACGGTGAGCATGGATTGCTTCGCTCCGCTCGCAATGACGGTTATCGAGTGATCAGCGCCACACGGCCGATCGCCTTGCGTTCGATCAACAGCCGCATCGCCTTGGCGTAGTCCTCCAGCGGCAGCCGGTGTGAGATATTTGGCCGCACCCGGCCGGCCTCGGCCCATTCGTTCAGCGCCTTGAACCTGACCTCGCCGAGCGCGGGATCCTTCCGCACCGCCTCGCCGGCACGCACGCCGAGCACGCTGGCGCCCTTGATCATCAGCAGGTTGGTGCGGGCAAGGCCGATGCCGCCGGTGAAGCCGACGATGAGGATCCGCGCGCCCCAGTTGATGCAGCGCATCGAGCTCTCGAACACCTCGCCGCCAACCGGATCGAACACGAGGTCGGCGCCGCGGCCATCGGTGAGACGTTTCACCGCATCGCGGAACGGCTCGCGCGCATACAGCACGAGATGATCCGCGCCGCGTTGCCTGGCGATCGCCAGCTTCTCCTCGGATGATGCCGCCGCGATCACGGTGGCACCGAGCAGCTTGCCGATCTCGACCGCGGCAAGCCCGACGCCGCCGCCGGCGCCATGCACCAGCAGCACCTCGCCCGGCTTGATCTGACCGCGGTCGATCAGCGCGTGATACGCCGTGCCGTGCGCGGCCAGGAAGGTCGCGCCCTCGGCATAGTCGAAGGTCGACGGTATCGGCACCAGTTGCGACGGCGTTGCGACGGTCTCGTCGCAATAGGCGCCGTGGCGCATCTTGACGATCACCTTGTCGCCGACCGCGACACCTGAGGCATCATTGACCTCGACGACATCGCCGGCCGCTTCCGAACCCGGCGTGAACGGCAGCGGCGGCTTGAGCTGGTACTCGCCGGCAGCCATCAGGATGTCGGGGAAATTGATTCCTGCGGCACGGATCGCAACGCGCGCCTCGCCCGGCTTCAACGGCACCGAGGCAAAGCTCTCCAATTGCAGGCGCTCGGGCGGCCCGAGCTCGCGGCAAACAACGGCTTTCGGCATCAGGCGGCCCGCGCCTTGAGACGTGCCAGCGCCTCCCGGATCAACGGCAGGCGGTCATTGCCGAAATACATGTCGGTCTTGTCGAGATAGATCGTGGGTGAGCCGAATGCGCCGCGCGCCACCGCCTCTTCGGTATTGGCCTTGAGCTGATCCTTGATGGCCTGGTCGCCGATGCCGGCAAAGAACTTTGCGGGATCGATCCCGGTTTTGGTGCAGATCTCGGTCAGCACCGCGTCCTGCGAGATGTCCTTGTCGTCGCCCCAATAGGCCTCGAACACGGCGCGCGCGAACGGCACCATCTTGTCGTTGCCGAGCCAGATGCAGCCGCGCATCGCCTTGACGCTGTTCACCGGAAACACGGTCGGCGGCATCTTGATCGCAAGACCGGCCGAGCGCGCCCAGTCCGCGAGATCCTTCTTCATGTAGCGCGCCTTCAACGGCACCGGCGTTTCGCGCTGCGCATAGACCGAGGGATTGACGGTGTTGAAGATGCCGCCGACCAGAATCGGCCGCCAGGTGATCGGAGCGTCGAACTCCTTGGCGATCGGCTGGATGTTATGCCAGGCCAAATAAGTCCACGGGCTGGAGCAGTCGAAGAAGAATTCGATCATGGGCGTTTCCTTAGGTTGGTGTTGTCTCACTTTCGTCATTCCGGGGCGCGCCGCTTGGCGCGAGCCCGGAATCCATACTCATGATGGTGGTTATGGATTCCGGGCTCGTCGCTGCGCGTCGCCCCGGAATGACAAAATATCATTTCTTCTCGACCAGCTCCTTGGCACGCTGGCCGAACATGTTCTTGCGCGATTCCTCGTCGAACGGCTCCTTGACGAACTTCCCGATCGCAAGACCCGCCTGCACCTGCGGCCGGGCCCGAACGGTCGCGTACCAGCGCTTGATGTTCGGATAATCGTCGAGCGTGAAACCCTGCGCCTTGTGGGTCATGGTCCAGGGGAAGCAGGCGATGTCGGCGATCGAATAGTCATCGCCGGCAACATAGGCGCCGGACTTGCCGAGTTGGCGGTCGAGCACGCCATAGAGTCGCGCCGCCTCGTCACGGTAGCGCTCGATCGCATAGGGAATTTTCTCGGCCGCATAGAGCGCGAAATGGCCGTGCTGGCCGAGCATCGGCCCGAGGCCGCCCATCTGCCACATCACCCATTGGATGACGTTCGACCGCGCACGCAACTCCGTGGACAGGAAACGGCCGGCCTTGTCGGCGAGATAGATCAGGATCGCACCGGTCTCGAACACCGAGAACGGCCCGCGGCCATCGGCCGGCTGATGGTCGACGATCGCGGGGATGCGGTTGTTCGGGCTGATCGCCAGGAATTCGGGCCGGAACTGCTCGCCGGCGCGGATGTTCACCGGGATCACCTTGTACGGCAGGCCCAGCTCCTCCAGCATGATCGAGATCTTCCAGCCGTTCGGCGTCGGCGCGTAGTGCAGATCGATCATCGGCGTCCATTCCCCATCACAAAGCCTCTTGTTGTTCTGTACCTGCACTCTAGGACATGGCACACAGGCGCTCAATCCGAACCCACCGGGAGGCTCCCATGCTGTTTCCAACCACGATCGCAGGCTCCCTGCCCAAGCCGGAATGGCTGGCCGAGCCGAACATGCTGTGGGCTCCCTGGAAATCCGAAGGCACCGAGCTCGCCCGCGCCAAACGCGACGCGACCGTGCTCGCGGTCAAGCTACAGGAAGATGCCGGCGTCGACATCGTCACCGAGGGCGAACAGGCGCGCCAGCACTTCGTGCATGGCTTCCTGGAGCGGATCGAAGGCATCGATTTCGCCCACAAGGTCGAAATGGGCATCCGCAAGGATCGCTATAAGGCGATGGTGCCGCAGGTGGTCGCACCCTTGCAGCTCAAGGGCCGCGTCCATGAGGGCGAGGCGCGCGCCGCACGCGCCCATACCAAAAACCGGCTGAAATTCACGATGCCCGGCCCGATGACGATCATCGACACCATCGCCGACAAATATTACGGCAACCGCGTCAAGATGGCGTTTGCCTTCGCCGAGCTGTTGAACCAGGAAGCCAAGGCGTTGCAGGCCGATGGCGTCGACATGATCCAGTTCGACGAGCCTGCGTTCAACGTCTACATGGACGAGGTCCGCGACTGGGGCATCAAGGCGCTGGAGCGCGCCGCCGAGGGTCTCACCTGCGCCACCGCCGTGCACATCTGCTACGGCTATGGCATCAAGGCCAACACCGACTGGAAGCAGACGCTTGGCGGCGAATGGCGCCAGTACGAAGAGACCTTCCCTGTCATCGACAAGAGCACCATTCAGCAGGTTGCGATCGAATGTCGCAACTCGAAAGTGCCGATCGAACTGCTCGCCGCGCTCCCCGGCAAGATCGTGCAAGCCGGCGTGATCGATGTCGCCAGCGACGAGATCGAAACGCCTGAGGATGTCGTCAAGGTGATCGAGGCGGTCGCAAAGCACGTGCCGAAGGGCAACATCATCGCGACGACCAATTGCGGCATGGCGCCGATGCGGCGGGATATCGCCGAAGCCAAGCTGATCGCACTCGGTGATGGTGCGAAACTCGCACGGCAGCGGCTCGGGTGATGCCGAGCGCGACCCGCTCAATGCCTGCAAGACGTTGGTCACGCAGGCAAGAGGTTTCCGTCATCCTGAGGAGCGCGTAGCGCGTCTCGAATGATGAATCGGCCCGGCTGGTGGCCGTCAATCCTTCGAGGCTCGCTCCGCTCGCACCTCAGGATGACGGAATTGCCCCGAGTTCGCGCTAACGTGCAGCACCGGCCGGTAACCGGACTGAAATGCACGAACGGTCGACGGCGGCGTCAGCAACATCGCTGGCGCACTCACCTCGGCGCGCTCGTAACCGGCGAACGACCACCGCAAGGTCTTTCCATTGGCGACGAGATAGCTTTGGTCGCTCGCCTGCACCATCGTCCCGTCGGGCAATTCGTTGATAGGCACCGGCAACGGATGCAGCCGCTTCTGCCGGCGATCCAGCCGCTCGGCGTGCAGCACCGCATCCATCGCCTTGACCTTGAGATCACCCACGCCGCTGCCCTGCTCCCAGGCCGCACGAAACCGCTTGGCGTCATCGCGGCGGCAGTAGAAGCAGGGCCGGTGCCCGGCCGCGAACGCGGTGGCCTCATCGAGGAAGAACAACTCGGTCCAGCTCTGCTGGCTCATCACCTTGCGTCGTCTGCCCCTGAATTCGCAGACACAGGTGAGCCACGCCGGCGACGACCAGCGCTTGTTCAAAAGCGTTCGGGTCGCGGGATCGTGGATGATACCGCGATTGCCGGTGAAGGTGCCGCGGTGCGCGGACGCGACGATCTCGCCTGTCGGTGTGACGCGGTTTTGCAGGGGCATGGCACAGCTCTAACCACGATCGTCATTGCTAGGAGCGCAAGCGACGAAGCAATCCATCATACCGCATATGCGGAAGCATGGATTGCTTCGCTGCGCTCACAATGACGGCTACCTCATGCCGCCCCATCCCGGATCGGTGGCTGGAACGACAACGCAGTGTCCCACGGGAAGAAGATCCAGGTGTCCTGCGACACCTCGGTGATGAAGGTGTCGACCAGCGGGCGTCCCTTGGGCTTGGCGTAAACCGTGGCGAAATGCGCGTCCGGCAGCATCTCGCGCACCAGCTTGCCGGTCTTGCCGGTGTCGACCAGATCGTCGACGATCAACAGCCCCTTGCCGGTGCCGCCGCCGAGCTTGGCGGTCTGCTCCGATATGCCCTTGAGCACTTTCAGGTCGCCCTGCTTGTCATGGTCATAGCTGGCGACGCAGACCGTATCGATGATCCGCAAGCCGAGCTCGCGCGCCACGATCGCGGCCGGCACCAGCCCGCCGCGGGTGATCGCGACCACCGCATGGAACGGGCCGACTTCATTGAGCCGCCAGGTCAGCGCCCGGCAGTCCCGGTGGAATTGATCCCACGACACCGGGAACGGCCTGCCGGCCCGCTCCTGCGCACTTGGTTCAGAACTTTTCTCGACCATGTCGTCTCAACCCGCCGGCTTCTTCTGCGCGGCCTGCACCTGCTTCAGCATCTCCTTCACCGCGGTCATCGCCGCGGCGAGCTTTTCCGGATCGCGCGAACGGACCACCAGATTGGTGTTCGGCTTCTGGTTCTCGTCCTGGAACGGATAGCTGCCGATGATGGTGTCGGGATGAGCTTCTGCGATCGCCCGCAGCGGGCCGCCGATGTCGCCTTCCCGCGCGTCGGCACGGACCGAATCCGACAACATCCGCACGCCCGACTTCAAGGTCGGCGCCACGATGTCCATCATCGCCTGCATGATGGTCGGAATGCCCGCCATCACGATGACATTGCCGAGCTTGAAGCCCGGCGCCAGGATGGTCGCGCTCTGGATCAGCTCGGCACCGTCGGGCACCCTGGCCATCCGCAGCCGTGCCTCGTTGAGGTCCTGCTCGCTCCAGCGCTCCCGGAAGCGTGCCACCACGTCAGGGTGATGGTGAATATCGACCCCGAACGCCTTCGCCACGCTGTCGGCGGTGATGTCGTCATGGGTCGGTCCGATTCCGCCGGTCGTGAACACGTAGGTGTACCTATGCCGCAGCGCATCAAGGGCGGACACGATGTCGGCCTCGTCGTCGGCGACGACGCGAACCTCCTTCAGGTCGATGCCGATATTGGTCAGGTACTCGGCGATGAAGCCGATGTTCTTGTCCTTGGTCCGGCCGGACAGGATCTCGTCGCCGATCACCAATATCCCTGCCGTGACGATCTCGCTCATGGTCTCATTCCTTAAACTTGATGCCCTGACATTGCCGGTCCAATGCCTTGATGTCACGGGGTTTTGCCGCCGAATTAAGCAGACCTCAGCCGGTTTTTCGGGCAGGCCTTCCTGGCTACCCCTAGCAAATGCCACAAGCCAATGCATATCGCGCTGGCCCGGCCCTTGCTACCATCCCATCAAGTCATGCACTGTGTCACATGGCTTGGGAGGGCAGTCAGGGTATATGGCAGTCGCGTTCGATGAGATGAACGGCCTCGGCGAGGATCTCCGCCCGGCCTACCAGGAGCTCTCCCGCTGGCTCAAAGAGACGCCGCCGGACGCGCTCGAATATCGGCGCCAGGAAGCGGAGCTCTTGTTCCGCCGGATCGGCATCACCTTCGCGGTCTATGGCGATGCCGAGGCCCAGGAGCGGCTGATCCCGTTCGACGTCATTCCCCGCATCATGTCCGCGGCCGAATGGACGCTGCTGGAGAAGGGCCTGAAGCAGCGCGTGCTCGCGCTCAACCTGTTCCTCAAGGACATCTATCACGGCCGCGACATCCTGCGCGCCAACATCATCCCGGAAGACCTGATCTTCCAGAACCCGGTGTTCCGCCCGGAGATGAACGGCCAGGACGTGCCGCACGACATCTACGTCCACATCGCCGGCATCGACATCATCCGCACCGATCCCGACAATTTCATTGTGCTGGAGGACAATGCGCGGACGCCGTCCGGCGTGTCCTACATGCTGGAAAACCGCGAGATCATGATGCGGCTGTTTCCGGACCTGTTCGCGCGGCACCGCGTCGCACCCGTAGAGCGCTATCCGGACGAACTGTTGTCGGCACTGCGCTCGGTGGCGCCGCACAGCGCCTCCGCCGAACCCACGGTCGCGTTGATGACGCCCGGCGTCTACAATTCGGCCTATTACGAGCACTCGTTCCTCGCCGACAAGCTCGGCATCGAACTGGTCGAGGGGCGCGACCTCATCGTCAAGAACGACGAGGTGTTCATGCGTACCACCGAGGGGCTGAAGCGGGTCGACGTGATCTACCGTCGCGTCGACGACGACTTCCTCGATCCCCTCACCTTCCGGCCGGATTCCGCGCTCGGCGTGCCCGGGCTGATGTCGGCCTATGCCGCCGGCAACATCACGCTCGCCAACGCGGTCGGCACCGGCATCGCCGATGACAAGGCGATCTATTCCTACATGCCCGACATCGTGAAGTTCTATCTCAGCGAGGAGCCGATCCTGAAGAACGTGCAGACCTGGCGCTGCCGCGAACCGCAGGATCTGTCCTACGTGCTCGATAACCTCGCCGACCTCGTCGTCAAGGAGGTGCACGGCTCGGGCGGCTACGGCATGCTGATCGGCCCCGCCGCCACCAAGGCGACCATCGAGGCGTTCCGCGACAAGCTCAAGCGCGAGCCTGAAGGCTTCATCGCCCAGCCGACGCTGGCGCTGTCGACCTGCCCGACCTGCACCGACAAGGGCCTCGCGCCGCGCCATGTCGACCTTCGCCCGTTCGTGCTGACCGGCTCGACCCACACCACCATCGTGCCCGGCGGGCTTACTCGTGTGGCGCTGAAGGAAGGCTCGCTCGTGGTCAATTCGAGCCAGGGCGGCGGCACCAAGGACACCTGGATACTGAGCGAGTAGTTGAAAGCATGCTGTCGCGCACCGCTGAAAACCTGTTCTGGCTGGCCCGTTACGTCGAACGGGCCGAATATCTCGCGCGCACGATCGACGCCACGTTGCGCGTCACGGCGCTGCCGGCGGCCTATATCGGCAAGACCAACGAGTGGGATTCCGCGCTGCTCACCGCCGGCGTCGGCGCGAGCTTCTACGATCACTACCAGGAAGCCAACCAGCAGAACGTCGTCGAATATCTGTCCTTCTCGTCGGAGAACCCCTCCTCGATCAAGAACTGCATCGAGGCGGCGCGGCTGAACTCGCGCTCGGTACGAACCGCGCTGACCTCGGAGATGTGGGACACCATCAATTCCTCCTGGATCGAGTTGCAGGCGGTGTGGAGCAAGGGCGGCACCGGCAGCCGCGAGGAGCTGGCCAGATTCCTGCGCTTCGTGCAGGAGACCTCGCTGCGCTTCGACGGCTCGGCCTACCGCACCATGCTGCGCAACGACGCCTATTGGTTCTCGCGGCTCGGCGTCCATCTCGAGCGCGCCGACAACACCGCGCGGATTCTCGACGTCAAGTATCACATGTTGTTGCCCGAGGAGGAGCATGTCGGCGGCCCGTTGGATTACTACCAGTGGACCTCGATCCTGCGCTCGGTGTCGGCAACCACGGCCTATCACTGGGTCTACCGGGAAACCCTCAAACCCTGGCTGATCGCCGACCTGCTGATCCTCAACGACACCCTGCCGCGGTCGCTGGCCAGCTGCTACAGCAATCTGGTGCGCAACCTCGACCAGATCGGCGTCGCCTATGGCCGCCAGGGCGCCGCCCAGCGCCACGCCCGCGGCATCCGGAACCGGCTCGAGCACAGCAACATGGATGACATCTTCCAGCACGGCGTGCACGAATTCATCCAGGAATTCATCGCCGACAACTCACGGCTGGGCGAGATCGTCACCAAGCAGTATTTGATATAGGCCGAAGATGTGAATTCGGCGCCGTCTGCGGGCACTGTCCTCACCGCTCCCGGAGGGAGAGGTCGGATCGCGTTTTGCGATCCGGGTGAGGGAATTCGGTCTACTGAGGGGCCTTGACCCCTCACCCGAACTGCTTCGCAATTCGACCTCTCCCGATGGGAGAGGTATAATCCCGTTGCCGTCAGCTCTGATCTGACCTACTGGAAACGCACATGCGCCTGCGGATTGCCCATACCACCACCTATCGCTACGAGCCGGCGGCTTCGGGCGTGATCCAGATTCTGCGGATGACGCCGGGCAGCCATGACGGCCAATATGTCGCCAATTGGCAGATCGACGTCTCGACCGACTCCCGGCTCGATACCCATGAGGACGCGTTCGGCAACGTCACCCATGTGCTGACGCATGGTGCGATCAGCGACCTCACCATCCATTGCGAGGGCCTGGTCGAAACCCATGACACCGGCGGCGTGCTCAAGGGCACCGACGAACGGTTTCCGCCGAGCCTGTTCCTGCGCCCCACGCCATTGACCGACCTCAACCCGGCGATGACGGCCGTCGTGCGCGAACTGCGCGCGGAAGCCGGCAGCGACGTGCTCGGCTTCCTGCATGCGCTGATGGTCCAGGTCTACGAGCACATGACCTTCGACGAGGACCCGACCAACAGCGCCACGTCGGCGTCCGAGGCGTTCGCGCTCAAGCGCGGCGTCTGTCAGGACTACGCCCACATCCTGATCGCCTGCGCGCGCGCCGGCGGGGTTCCGGCGCGGTTCGTCTCCGGCCACTTCCTGCGCTCCGACGGCATGGTCAACCAGCAGGCCGGCCACGCCTGGGCGGAGGCCTACGTGCCCGACCTCGGCTGGATCGGCTTCGACGCCGCGAACGGCATCTGCACCACCGACGCGCATGCCCGCGTCGCGATCGGCCTCGACTATCTCGGCGCCGCGCCGGTCCGCGGCACCCGCTATGGCGGCGGTAACGAGACGCTGACGGTTGCGGTCAAGGTCGATCAGGCCGGCCGCCCCGGGCAGTGGCAGAGCCAGACCCAGTCGTAGGCACCGCTCTCTCCCCGTCATTCCGGGGCTCGCGGAGCGAGAGCCCGGAATGACGATGGTAAGATACGAGCGTGCTATCATTGCGGCCGTATCAATCCGAACCATCGGGACACACCATGGCAACCGTCAAACTGCTTTCCGACGACGAACTCTCGGCCGAGGCCCGCGCTGTCTTCGACGACATCCGCAAGGTGCGGAAGTCGGACTTCGTCAACAATTTCTGGCGCGCGCTTGCGCATGATCCGAAGACGCTGCGGCGGACCTGGGAGAGCATCAAGGAGGTGATGGCGCCGGGCGCGCTCGATCCGAAGGTCAAGGAGATGCTCTACGTCGCGGTCTCGGTGGCCCATGGCTGCAGTTATTGCATCCATTCGCACACCGCGGCCGCCCGCGCCAAGGGCATGACCGACGCCGAACACCAGGAAATGCTGGCGATCATCGGTATGGCCGCCGAGACCAATCGGCTCGTGACCGCGCTCGGCGTACCGGTGGACGATGCGTTCCTCGTGGATGCACCGGCGGGACGAGGCCAGGAGACGTGACGACTTCGCTCAGGTCCGTAGGATGGGTAGAGCGCAGCGAAACCCATCACCTTTCTTCCGTGCAGAGACATGATGGGTTTCGCTGCGCTCTACCCATCCTACGCATGCGTCACTTGTCCAGCCAGACATCCTCGAAGCGCAGATTGTTGTACTGGCTGTTGTCGTGCGGATGAAAGTTCTTCACGTAAGGCTGCCAGCAATTGCCGGCCGATGAGTGCAGGATGACCGGCCGCGCGGCATCGTCGACCAGCAGGCGCTCGATGTCGAACACGATCTTGCGCCGCTTGTCCTTGTCGACCTCGCGCGACTGCGCGGCGAGCAATCTGTCGACCTCGGCATTGCAGTACTGGGTGTAGTTGCGCTCCGAATTGCAGGAATAGTTCTCGACCAGATTTCCGTCGGGATCGTCGACGCTGACGCCGGTGACATTGAGACCGATCGTGTAATCCTTGCGCTGCAGCCGCGAGTACCAACGCGGCGTGTCCAGGATGTCGAGCTCGGCCACGATGTAGATCTTCTTGAGCTGGTCGGCAAGGATCACGGCCGGGTCGCGATAGGTCGGCAGATTGCGGGTCTGGATCTTGATCGACAGCGGCTTGCTGTCGCTGTAGCCGAGCTTCTGCATGATCGCCTGCGCGTCCGCGAGGTTCTTCGCGGTGTCGGGGCCGTAGCCCATCAGCATCGACAGCACGTCGTCCGGCATCCCCCACTCGCCCTCGGGCCTGGCCTGCATCGCACCGCCGAGCCGTCCCGTGCCCTCGAACAAAATGCTGTTGAAGGCCTTGCGATCGAGCGCCAGCGACATCGCCTTGCGGATATCCGGGTTGTCGAACGGCGGATTGACGCGATTGACCAGGAGATTGATCTGTAGATTGGTCGAGGTCATCTCGCAGATCGCGTTCGGCGCTCGCGCCTTGACGTCCTTCATCAGGGGAATGCTGACGTCGGACGGAAAGGTGATGTCGTAATCCCCGGTCGCGAACGCCAGCATGCGCGTGGCGCGGCTGTCGATCGAACGCACCGTGATCTCGTCGAGATACGGCCGGTCCTTCTTGAAGTAGTCGGAGTTGCGGACGAGCCGAATCGAATCGCCGCGCCGGAACTCGACGAATTTGAACGGCCCGGTGCCGACCGGCTTGGTGCGCATCACCTGCTGCGGCACATGACAGGGATAGACCACCGAGAAGGCGCTCGCGAGCAGCGCCAGCAGGCCCGGTTGCGGCTCGCTCAATTCGAAGGTCGCCTCATCGTCGCCATTGACGCTGACGTCCTTGAGCTTGGAGTACCAGACCTTGCGCGGATTGCGCTTGAAGTCCTGGGTCTTGGAGTCCTGCGTCTCGCTCTTGCCGATCAGCATCCGCCAGGTGCACTGGACATCCTTGGCCGTGAACGGCTGGCCGTCGTGCCATTTCACGCCGTGATGCAGCCTGAACGTCAGTCTGGTGTTGGTCGGGTCCCACGACCAGCTCTCGGCGAGGTCCGGGATCACGGTGTCGATGCTCTCGTGCACCTTGGCCGGATCGAACACCACGAGGTTGTTGAACACCGCAGCGAACGGCATCACCGAGGCGATGGTGGATTCCTCGAGCAACGAGGTCGAGGGCGGGTTGTCGTTGTGATAGAGCCGCAGCGTGCCGCCCTTCTTCTGCGCCGATGCAGGGCTCGCCGCGATTGCCGCGACGCCCAATACCATGACGCACGCGGCCAATTTGAACGACATTCTCGCCTCCCGGGATTCTTGTTGTTCTTGTCGATTGCAGGCAGTCGACCACAATGCCCGG
Source organism: Bradyrhizobium sp. SK17 (assembly GCF_002831585.1). Taxonomy (GTDB): domain Bacteria; phylum Pseudomonadota; class Alphaproteobacteria; order Rhizobiales; family Xanthobacteraceae; genus Bradyrhizobium. The sequence continues at coordinate 6,505,533 of NZ_CP025113.1, forward strand.
TGCCTCGCAATGACAGCGAACCCGGATCATTGCCGGCTGCGCGCAACGCAGAGCGAGGCCGTCCAAACGCCGAACAGTGGTCGGCAGGAACAGGCCGATGCGGGCCGTCGTTCCGATTGGCTCCCACCCGGCCGCCCGATGTCCCGTCACGGGGAATTGGGGTTGGATGCAACGTCGAAATTGGCTACACGTTTGGCGCCGAGAACCTCGGATCGTTGGGGACTGGAAATGACCTATTGCTGCGGAATTCTGGTGCGCGACGGCCTCGTCATGATCGCCGATACCCGCACCAATGCCGGCCTCGACAACGTCTCGACGTTCCGCAAGCTGCACATCTTCGAAAAGTCTGGCGAGCGCATCATGGCGATCGCCAGCGCCGGCAACCTCGCGATCAGCCAGTCGGTGCTCTCGACCCTGACCGAGGGCATGGAAGACCCGCACACCGGCGAACTCGAGACGCTGATGAACGCGCCCACCATGTTCCAGGCGGCGCAACGGATCGGCCGGGCGATCCGCGCGGTGCACGCCACCGAGGGCGACGCGCTGCGCGCCGAGGACATCTCCTTCGACGTCTCGTTCCTGTTCGGCGGCCAGATCAAGGGCTCCCGGATGCGCCTGTTCATGGTCTACACCGCCGGCAATTTCATCGAATGCACCACTGACACGCCCTATTTGCAGATCGGCGAGCACAAATACGGCAAGCCGGTGCTGGACCGCGCCATGCACTACGACGTCGAACTCTATGAGGCGCTCAAAACGGGGCTGATCTCGATGGATTCGACGATGCGCTCGAATCTCGGCGTGGGCCTGCCGATCGACGTGCTGGTGGTGCGCACCGATGCCTGCGAGGCCGACCTCAACCACCGCATCGAGGCCGGCGAGCCCTATTTCCACGATCTGCGCTCGCGCTGGTCGGCGGCGCTGCGCGCCGCGCACCAGAACATTCCGCGGCCGCCTTACAAGAACGAGACCGAAGCAAAAACCAAGTAAGAGGAAACCGAGAGATGACTGAAGCAGCCAGCAAGATTGCACTCGTCACCGGCGCCGGCACCGGCGTCGGACGCGCGGCGTCGCTCGCCTTGATGGACAAGGGCTATACCGTGGTGCTGGTCGGGCGCCGCCTGGAGATGCTGGAGGAGACCGCCAAGCTAGGCCCCGCCGGCAAGAGCCTGTGCGTCACCGCCGACATGGCCAACCCGGCCGCGATCGCCGCGCTGTTCGACAAGGTCAAGGCAACCTATGGCCGGCTCGACGTGCTGTTCAACAATGCCGGCATGGGCGCGCCGCCGGTGCATTTCGAGGACCTGGCCCTCGAACAATGGCAGGCCGTCGTCAACACCAACCTCACCGCGCCGTTCCTGTGCACCCAGCACGCCTTCCGCATCATGAAGGACCAGACCCCGCGCGGCGGCCGCATCATCAACAACGGCTCGATCTCGGCGCATGCGCCGCGGCCGTTCTCGGCGGCCTACACCTCGACCAAGCACGCCATCACCGGCCTGACGAAAGCCTCCAACCTCGACGGCCGGATGTATGACATCGCGGTCGGCCAGGTCGATATCGGCAATGCCGCGACCCCGATGACCGACCGCATGGTCAACGGCCCCGGCGTGCTGCAACCGGACGGCACCACCAAGCACGAGCCGCGCATGGATGCGAAGGCGGTCGGCGATGCCGTCGCCTACATGGCCGGCCTGCCGCTCGACGCCAACGTGCTGTTCATGACTGTCATGGCGACCAAGATGCCGTTCGTCGGCCGCGGCTGATCTGCCCCTCCTCCGCTTGCGGCAGAGCGACACGACGGCATGGCCGGGCTTGTCCCGGCCATGCCTCGCAGGGGCGCAGTCAAAAATATCGAAAACAACCCCATGCAAAGGCGCCAGCGGCTGCCGGCGTCCGACACAAGCGGCTTGACACGTCGGGCAAATCAGCAGTATTTTTCCATTATTCCGAATTTTACAAACACCCTCGCCACGGCGTAGCTCAAATCGAGAGCCATCAGCACCGTCATTGCGAGCGAAGCGAAGCAATCCATCTATCCCCGAGATGATAGATGGATTGCTTCGTCGCTTCGCTCCTCGCAATGACGTGGAGAGAGCGAGCCTACTCCAGCTTCTCCACGTCCCGCAGCGTCGGGAACAGCTTCATCCAGAGCAGCGCGACGGCGATGGTGGCGACGCCGCCGAGCACGGCTGACGGCACGGCGCCGAGCAACGCCGCGGTGACGCCGCTCTCGAACTGGCCGAGCTGGTTCGAGGCGTTGATGAACAGGAAATTGACCGCGCCGACGCGGCCGCGCATCTCGTCGGGGGTGGCGAGCTGCACCAGCGAGAAGCGGATCACGACGCTGATCGTGTCGGCGGCGCCGAGCACCGCGAGCGCCAGCGCGGACAGCCACATCCAGTGCGACAGCGCGAACACCACCGTCGCCACGCCGAACACGATCACGGACTGGAACATGCGCATGCCGACGCGGCGGTTGATGGTGTGCCGCGCCAGCACCATCGTCATCAGCAGCGCACCCACCGCCGGCGCGGCGCGCAAGATGCCAAGGCCGAGCGGACCGGTTTGCAGGATGTCGCGCGCATAGATCGGCAACAGCGCGGTGACGCCGCCGAACAGCACCGCGAACAGATCGAGCGAGATGGTGCCGAGGATCGCCGGATTGCTGCGCACGAAGGTGACACCGGCAAACAGATCGTCCGACGATCCGCCGCTCTTCACCGGCGCCTGTTGCAGCCGGCCGATGCCGCCGGTCAAGACAGCGCCGAACAGCCAGAACACCATCATGATGCCGTAGGGCGCACTCGGCATCAGCGCATAGGCGAAGCCGCCGAGCGCCGGTCCGGTGATGGTCGCGACCTGCGCCGCGCCGCTCGAGATCGCGGTCGCCCGCTGCAACGAGCCTTGCGGCGCGATCAACGGCAACACGGCAGCGGTCGCCGGGCTCTCGAACGCGCCGGCGATGCCGAGCACGAAGGTCGCCACGAAGATCTGGATCTCGGAGATGGTGCCGGCAAACGTGCTTCCGGCGAGAAACAATGCGGTCAGCGCTTCCGCGACCTGGCAGGCCTGCACCACGCGCTTGCGCTCGAAGCGATCGGCGGCGTGACCGGCGACGAACACCAGCAACGCGGTCGGCAGGAACTGGACAAGGCCGACCATGCCGAGGTCGAACGCGCTGCCGGTCAGATCATAGATCTGCCAGCCGATCGCGACCGCGCCGATCTGGCTGGAGAAGCGCGACAGGCTGCGCGACAACAGGAAGAACAGGAATGGTCTGTGGCCGAGCAGATCGCGGGCGCCGGCCGGCGTGGCGGTGGGCATGGACGCTGGCGTGGCCGAGCGCCTGCAACTTGTCAATGGCCGCCAAGGGAACGCGCAACAGCATTGCGCTAGGCGAGGCCCCCACCCATAATCGCGCGAGGGGTCCTTGGGGGCGTGATGCTGCAATTGCAATCGGCGTTCGGCGTGGTGGCGTTGCTGGTCATCGCCTGGGTGTTGAGCGAGAATCGCAGCATGGTGTCGTTGCGGCAGGCGGCGATCGGGCTCGCGGTGACCGTCGCGACCGCGCTGGTGCTGATCAAGGTGCCGCTGGTGACGCACGCCTTCGGCGTGATCAACGATGCCGTCGGCACCATCGCCGCCGCGACGCGCGCCGGCACCGCCTTCGTGTTCGGCTATGTCGGCGGCGGCCCGGCGCCGTTCGATCCCAAGGCGCCTGGCTCGGACTTCATCCTCGCCTTCCAGGCGCTGCCGATCGTGCTGGTCATGAGCGTGCTGACCACGCTGCTGTTCTACTGGCGCGTGCTGCCGCCTGTGGTGCGCGGCATGGCCTGGCTGCTCGAGCGCACGCTCGGCGTCGGCGGTGCGGTCGGGCTCTCGACCGCGGCCAATATCTTCCTCGGCATGGTCGAAGCACCGCTCTTCATCCGTCCCTATCTGGCGCAGCTCAGCCGCAGCGAATTGTTCCTGGTGATGACCGGCGGCATGGCCGGAATCGCCGGCACCGTGCTGGTGCTGTACGCGACATTGCTGGCCCCGCTGATCCCCGACGCACCGGCACATTTCGTCATTGCGTCGGTGCTCGGCGCGCCGGCCGCGATCCTGATCAGCCTGATCATGATTCCGGAGACATCGCACAAGCGCACCGGCGGCTCGCTCGACGATCCCGATATCGAGGTGTCCTCGACGATGGACGCGATCGTGAAGGGCACCGCGGCGGGCGTCGAGCTCCTGATGAACATCATCGCGATGCTGCTGGTGCTGGTCGCGCTGGTCTATCTCGTGAACGCGATCATCGGCCTATTGCCAGAGATCGGTGGCGCCAAGATCTCGTTGCAGCGGCTGCTCGGCTACGTCATGGCGCCGGTGTGCTGGCTGATGGGCCTGCCGTGGCCGCAGGCCATCACGGCCGGAAGCCTGATGGGCACCAAGACCGTGCTCAACGAGCTGATCGCCTATGTCGACCTGTCGAAGCTCGGCCCCGACGCGCTCGAGCCGCGCTCGCGGCTGATCATGCTGTATGCGATGTGCGGCTTTGCCAACTTCGCGAGCCTCGGCATCATGATCGGCGGCCTCGGCATCATGGCACCGACGCGGCGCGACGAGATCAACGCGCTCGGGCTGAAGTCGATCGTCTCGGGCACGCTGACGACGTGTTTGATGGGCGCGATCGTGGGGGTGCTGACGTGACGACCGTAGTCGTCATTCCGGGGCGCGCGCAGCGCGAGCCCGGAATCCATTTCTCCACACAGGTTACGGCCCGATGGATTCCGGGCTCGGCGCTACGCGCCGCCCCGGAATGACGGCCTGAGTTAAGCCTTCAGCTCCACCGTCTTGAACTCGGCCGGCAGGATCACTTCCAGCAGTTCGACGTCGTCGGAGTAGTCCAGGATCATGTGCCGGATGCGCGGCGGCTGGGTCCAGGCGCTGCCTTCTCTCATCAGCGTCTCGCCTTCGCCTTCCATGTAGGTCTTCACCCAGCCCTTGAGCACATAGACCATCTGCAAGTCGACGTCGTGGAAGTGCAGCTTCGAGACCTCATCCGGATTGCACGGTCCCTGCAACCGGATCACATGCGCTTGCGCGAGACCGTTCGAGGCGGCTGATATGCCGAGGTCGCGATACTTGGCATAGGCACGCAAGCCGTCGGCCTTGAAGTCCTCTTCGCGGTGATGGCTGATGGCGATGCGCTGCTTCGGCCGGGCCTTGGTTGCAGCTTTCGGCGCGCCCTTCTTCGCCGCAGTGACACGCCCTTTCGACTTGATGGTCTTGCGCGCCGACGATTTGGCTCCGGCCTTGAGCCCGGTCCATTTCTTCTTCACCGCGGTCTTGGCTGCGGATCTTGATGCCGTCTTCTTGGCCATTGTTCGCCTCCCGTCTCGTTCTGACGGATCAAGGCTAACACAAGTCGCGCCACGCGCGGCGGGCAAAGGCGCGCACCGCGCCCTGCCCGTCCTCGCAGGTCAGTGCAGCCGGAACACGCCGTCGACGGCGCGCAGCTCGGCCGGCTTGACCAGCTTGGAATGCGCCACCGTCACCGAGAACAGCGGGCCCTCCAGCTTGTCCTGCCAGAAAGCGAGGAAATCCTGCAACGCCGGAAATTTCGGAAACAGGTCGTAGTTCTGCCAGACATAGGTCTGTAGCAACGAGGGGTGATCGGGCATCCGGTAAAGGATTTGCGCCGTCGTCAGCCCGTACCCCAGCAACTGCTTCCGGAAATCGTCGGAAACAACCCCACCAACTCGCGAGACCATGCCAACCTCCTGTGAAGGAGCGCATTCACATGGTGGCCGACCTCCCCGCCGGACCACCGGCACTGGATGCGCTCACATGAGAGAAATGTGACGCACGCGACTGGCCCATCTCAAGCCCAAATGTTTAATAGGTTGTTGAAATTTCGTGCGTTGGCAGCAGCTTACCGCATCTGCTAATAGCCCTCAGAGCTCCGTCGGAGGGCATTAAGGATGCCGAAATGATCTCGGCTTCCTGCTGGCAACCGTCACATACGAGTGCCAATTTTTCTGCTAGAGGCACTTGCCCGCCGTCAAGGCTTGGCCTATCTCCTGCCCAACCAGTCTGGCACTCGCCGGACTGGACTGCTAACTCTCCAAAAATCTACAGCATATGCAAACGTTTAGGAGGACTGCATGAAATTCCGTCCGCTTCACGACCGCGTCGTGGTTAAGCGTATCGACGCCGAAGAGAAGACCGCTGGCGGCATCATCATTCCGGACAGTGCCAAGGAAAAGCCCTCGCAGGGCGAAGTCATCGCCGTCGGCCCGGGCGGCCGCGACGAAGCTGGCAAGCTGATCCCCATCGACGTCAAGGTCGGCGACCGCGTCCTGTTCGGCAAGTGGTCCGGCACCGAGGTCAAGATCGACGGCGAAGACCTGCTGATCATGAAGGAAAGCGACATCATGGGCGTGCTCGACGTCCCCGCTTCCAAGAAGAAGGCGGCCTAAGCGCCCCTCTCCCTCCCAGGTTAAACCTCTCAAGGAAAAACTCAGATGGCAGCTAAAGAAGTCAAATTCTCCGTCGAGGCGCGCGACAAGATGCTGCGCGGCGTCGACGTTCTCGCCAACGCGGTGAAGGTCACCCTCGGTCCGAAGGGCCGCAACGTGGTGCTCGAAAAGTCGTTCGGCGCTCCCCGCATCACCAAGGACGGCGTCACCGTCGCCAAGGAGATCGAGCTCGAGGACAAGTTCGAGAACATGGGCGCCCAGATGGTGCGCGAAGTCGCCTCCAAGTCCGCTGACGCGGCTGGCGACGGCACCACCACGGCGACCGTGCTCGCCCAGGCGATCGTGAAGGAAGGCGCCAAGTCGGTCGCCGCCGGCATGAACCCGATGGACCTCAAGCGCGGTATCGACCTCGCGGTCGAAGCCGTCGTTGCGGACCTCCAGAAGAACTCGAAGAAGGTCACCTCGAACGAGGAGATCGCCCAGGTCGGCACCATTTCGGCCAACGGCGATGCCGAGATCGGCAAGTTCCTCGCCGACGCCATGAAGAAGGTCGGCAACGAGGGCGTGATCACGGTCGAGGAAGCCAAGTCGCTCGAGACCGAACTCGACGTCGTCGAGGGCATGCAGTTCGACCGCGGCTACATCTCGCCCTACTTCGTCACCAACGCCGACAAGATGCGCGTTGAGATGGACGACGCCTACATCCTGATCAACGAGAAGAAGCTCTCCTCGCTGAACGAGCTGCTGCCGCTGCTCGAGGCCGTGGTGCAGACCGGCAAGCCGCTGGTCATCGTCGCTGAAGACGTCGAAGGCGAAGCGCTCGCCACCCTCGTCGTCAACCGCCTGCGTGGCGGCCTGAAGGTCGCGGCCGTCAAGGCTCCGGGCTTCGGCGATCGCCGCAAGGCCATGCTGCAGGACATCGCGATCCTGACCGGCGGCCAGGCCATCTCGGAAGACCTCGGCATCAAGCTCGAGAACGTCACGCTGCAGATGCTCGGTCGCGCCAAGAAGGTGATGATCGACAAGGAGAACACCACGATCGTCAACGGCGCCGGCAAGAAGGCCGACATCGACGCTCGCGTTGCCCAGATCAAGGCGCAGATCGAGGAAACCACCTCGGACTACGACCGTGAGAAGCTCCAGGAGCGTCTCGCCAAGCTCGCAGGCGGCGTCGCGGTGATCCGCGTCGGCGGCGCGACCGAAGTCGAGGTGAAGGAGCGCAAGGATCGCGTTGATGACGCGATGCACGCGACCCGCGCGGCTGTCGAGGAAGGCATCGTCCCGGGCGGCGGCGTCGCCCTGCTCCGTGCTTCCGAGCAGCTCAAGGGCCTGCGCACCAAGAACGACGACCAGAAGACCGGCGTCGAGATCGTGCGCAAGGCGCTGTCGGCTCCGGCTCGCCAGATCGCGATCAACGCCGGTGAAGACGGTTCGGTCATCGTCGGCAAGATCCTGGAGAACAAGACCTACAATTACGGTTTTGACTCCCAGACCGGCGACTATGCCGACCTGGTCAAGAAGGGCATCATCGACCCGACCAAGGTCGTGCGCACCGCGATCCAGAACGCTGCCTCGGTTGCCGCGCTGCTGATCACCACGGAAGCGATGGTTGCCGAGCTGCCGAAGAAGAACGCCGGCGGCCCCGCGATGCCTCCGGGCGGCGGCATGGGCGGCATGGACTTCTAAGGTCCAGCCTCTCAAGGCGATCCACGGAATGCAGAACCCCGGCAGCGATGCCGGGGTTTTTGCTTTTGGAGTGAGTGTTGATTTGACGTTCGAAGCGACGATACCATCCGCCGTCATTCCGGGGCGCGCGCAGCGCGAGCCCGGAATCCATAACCACGAGTGTCGAGATGGCCTACTACGTCTATCTCCTTGCGAGCAAAAAGCACGGCACACTCTATCTCGGTGTAACAAACGATCTCGTGCGTCGCGTCCACGAACATCGGACGAAGGCGGTTAAAGGCTTTACATCGCGATATGGCGTCGACAAATTGGTTTGGTTCGAGATTTACGAAGACGCAACCACCGCGATCACTCGCGAGAAAGAGCTCAAGAAGTGGCGGCGCGATTGGAAGACCCGGCTCATTGAGGAGCAAAACCCGGGATGGGTTGATCTCTATCCGGGGATATCCACGTGATAGCCGTGGTTATGGATTCCGGGCTCGCGCTGCGCGCGCCCCGGAATGACGAACGTGAAGGGCCGCCCGTGGGCGGCCCTTCTTGTCATGCGCTCTCGGGCGCCTTGAGGCGGACCAGCTTGGTCAGCAACGCATCGAGGCCCTGCCCGTCGCCGGCGTGCAGGTCGATGCGGCCGACCTTCTCGACCAGGCGCTCCAGCGACTCGAGCTCCTTGAGCCGCAGCAACAGAGGGTTCTCCTCCATCAGCTTGGCGGTGTTGAGGAGCGAACGCGTCGCCGCGGTCTCCTCCTGGCGACGGATCAAATTGGCCTTCGCCACCCGCTCCGCCTCCACCACCTTGTTGACCAGCTCGCGGATCTCGCCGGGCAGGATCACGTCCTTGACGCCGAGTTCGGTAACCTCGACGCCAGAGCCCGCGACACGGTCGCGGACATAGTCGCGCAACTCCTCGTCGAGCGCCGTCTTCGCAGACAGCACCTCGTCCAGCGTGCGGCCGGCCACCGCCTCGCGGATCGCGAACTGCACCAGGCGGTACAGCCACGCATCCACGTCGGGCACCGTGGCCACGACCCGCTCGGGATCGACGATCCGGCGGAACGCGGTCAGCGTCACGCGCAGCGCGATGCGGTCCTTGGTCAGCATCTCCTGCGCCGTGATCTCGATCGCCTGGGGACGCAGGTCGAGGCGCTTGACCTCGATCTTGCGGCCCGCGATCCAGAACGCGTGCCGGCCGGGCGCGAGCCGCTCGACCAGCTTGCCCTCGACCGTGAGCAAGCCCGCCTCGTGGTTCTCGACCACCGCCTCGGTGATGACGCCGGCCCGGTTGGGCTGGATCATCGCGAGGTGGCGCGCCGTGACCCTGGGATCGCTGGTCACGTCGATGCGCTCGACATCGACCACGGTCGCGACCTTCCAGTACACGCGGGTCTGCCAGGGCGTCATCAGTTGCACGGGACGGCCATCGAGGCTGACGATCGCGATCTCGTTCGCCTTGGTCTCGACCGCCGCGAACAGCTCGTCAGCCAGATCGGGCCGCGCGGCCTTGATCACCGCGAAGCGATCCGCGGGGAATTCGCTGCGCACGACGCTGAACAGCTCGGCCTTGAGCTCATGCAAGGGATCGAACAGCCGATGGCGACCGGGGCCGAGCACCTGCTCGAGCCGGCCGTCACGCGTCAGCAATGCGCGCTCGCCATCCTTCACCGTCAACTTGGTCGTCAAGAAATGCCAGGTCATGGCACGCCTCCATCGTTGCCTCGGGCCCATGGGCCTGAGAGCGGGTTTCATTTTGCAAAGGACGTGAGGACGCGAACGCGGCTTCCTGTCAGCCAAGCGGGCCGTGGCTTGAGCTTGCGCGATGACGGGCGCACGCGCGCGATCGCACGACGATTGTCGTGCGGCCGTGCGGAGCCACCCGGCATCAGCGCAAGCGGTATCCACCGCGGCGCAAAGCCGGTCTCACAGTGTCGATGTTCGGACGAAGAGCCTTGCGGCAGGACGGCCGGACTGCGACTGAAGCGCGCGTCCGGTCCCCTTCAGAGGAGTCAGCTTTGAAGGCTGAAACGGAGCGCTTGGAGCGGGAATCGAACCCGCGACCCGATGAGTATCATTCACCTGCTCTAACCAACTGAGCTATCCTTTGTGAGAAGATCGGATTCGAACCGGTACCTTCGGGATTTCAGTCCCGACGCTCGCCCATGAGCTTCATTCTCGTGATCTTCATTTCGGCGGAACACGACACCGCAGAGCGGTACGCGCCAGTCGGGATCTCACGAGCCCGAACCCATGGCCGAAGCGAAGGAGCGGGCTAATAGACGAAGCACGCCCGGGTTGCAAGAGGGCAATGTGTGATTTTTTCATGACGGGACACCGACCATCACCTCGTCATTCCGGGGCTCACCCGCCTCGTACGACATCCTGGAAACAGCCGCGCAGCCAATCGATGGTAACGCGCGTGGCCGCGTCGCGCTTGAGATGGTTCTGCACCAGCAGCCACACGTCGCGTCGCTTCGGCAGCAGCGTGGCACGCAGGCGGCGATCGGTCAAAAGGTCCACGCAACTATGCTCCGGCAGCACGCCGACCGCGTGATGCGACTGGATCAGTCTGTGGATGACACGCACATTGTCGGTGACGCAGCGCGCGCGAAGCCGCTTCGCGCGCAGGAACTGCATTTCAGGAATGCCTCCGAGTTCGTCCGGATAGGCGCACGTCACCGCCTCTCCCGCCGTCGTCGCGGCCGGCTCGAAGAAATACAGCCTGACCTCGGCGAGCTTCGAGATCGCAAAGTCGCCCTTGTCGGGCTTGCGCAGGCGGATCGCGAGATCGGCCTCCCAGCGCGAGAATTTGACGTTGTCGCTCGACGTCAGAAACTGCAACGTCAAGCCCGGATGGGCACGCAGCAACGCGCCGGTGCGCGGTGCCAGCACCTCCTCCGCAATCGCATTGGTCGAAGCGATGCGCAGCCGGCCGACCGGCCCGGGCAGGCTCTCGCCGATCCGGCCGATCTCCTCGGCATGCACGGCCATCGCCTGGATGTGCGCGAGCACGACGTCGCATTGCCGGGTCGGCTTGCGCAGGCCGTCGGCGGCCTCGAACAGGCGTAAGCCGAGCGCGCGCTCGATCCGCGCCAGCCGCCGGCCGACCGTGGTCTCGTCGATGCGCAGCCGCGCGCTGGCGCCGGCATAGGTGCCCTCGTCCCTGACGGCGGCGATGATGCGAAGGTCGTCCCAATTCATGGCGTCAGGCTACATCGTACCTGGCCTGCCTGCAATAACGCAGCCACCGGCTGCAATATCCCTGCATAACAGCAGGCTGCTCCACGGCTATATTTTCGCAAGACACATCCGCTGGAGACATCGGGACCATGACCGCAGCCAAGACATTGATGCAGCTCGCCGGTATCGATCTTACCCCGCCTCGCCTCGGCGACAGCTGCCTGGTGCTGATCGATATCCAGAACGAATATCTCGCAGGTCCCCTCGCTTTGCCCGACGCCAGCCCCGCGATCGCACGCGCTACCGCGTTGCTCGGACGCGCACGCGACAGCGGCGCTGTAATCATCCACATCGCGCACAAGGGAGCGCCGGGAAGCCTGTTCGACCGCGCCGCGGAGCGCGGCGCGATCGTGGCGCCGTTGGCACCAAGGCCGGGCGAGATCGTGATCGAGAAGCAATTGCCGAACGCGTTCGCCGGCACCGAGCTGAACACGCAGCTTGCCGCGACCGGACGCAAGGAGCTGGTGCTCGCCGGCTTCATGACGCATATGTGCGTCAGCTCGACGGCCCGCGCCGCGCTCGATCTCGGCTTCCGCACCACCATCGATGCCGACAGCTGCGCCACCCGCGACCTGCCCGACGGCAGCGGCGGCACCATTGCCGCAAAACTCATCCACGACGTCGCGCTCGCCGAACTATCCGACCGCTTCGCGATCATCGCCCGCGGCAACGCCCTCGCCTGAGAGACATCGCCATGCTTGAGCTGTATTTCTCGCCGATGGCCTGCTCGCTCGCCAGCCGCATCGCATTGATGGAGGCCGGGATCGAGGCGCGCTACCACCTCGTCCAGCTCTGGACCAAGAAGGTGGTGGAGGACGATGGCGACTTCCGCGCGGTCGCGCCGAAGGGCGCGGTACCCGTGCTGGTGCTGGAGAACGGCGAACGCCTGACGGAAAGCGCGGCGGTGTTGCAATATATCGCGGACCGCAAACCCGAGCTCGGCCTGGCGCCGCAGCCAGGCGATCCGGATCGCTACCGGTTGCAGGAGTGGCTGAGCTTCATCGGCACCGAGATCCACAAGGGCTTTCTGTTCCCGACCTTCTGGTACAAGGACGACGCATCGCTGGCCAAGCCGCGTGCGCGGATCGGCCAGACCTTGTCGGTGCCATCTGCGCATCTGGCGGACCGCGAATTCCTGGTCGGAGAACGCTTCACGGTCGCCGACGCGCACTTCGCCTGGGCCCTGCTGTTGCTCCGCGCCGCCGGCGTCGACGTCGCGCAATGGCCGTCACTGGCAGCCTATCTCTCCCGCATCCAGGCCCGGCCGCAGGTCAAGGCCGCGGTCGGCACCGAGATGCAATTGTGGAAATCGCTCGCGGCGTGAGCAGACGAGCGCCTCTTGCCTGTGCATGATCTTTTCGGAGAACGGCTTCGCAGTTTTCCCGATCATGCCCTACTGGAATGCGACCTCGGCGAAGCTGCGCAGCTTGCGTGAATGCAGCCGTTCGGATTCCTGCTGCTTGAGCCGCTCCAGCGCCCTGAGGCCGATCTCGAGATGCTGACCGACGCGCTGACGATAGAATTCGCTGGCCATGCCGGCGAGCTTGATCTCGCCATGCAGCGGCTTGTCGGAAACGCACAGCAGCGTGCCATAGGGCACGCGGAACCGGTAGCCGTTGGCGGCGATCGCCGCCGACTCCATGTCGAGCGCGACGGCGCGCGACTGCGACAGCCGCCGGATCACCTGCGGCCCGCTGATCTCCCAATTGCGATTGTCGACGCTGGCGACCGTGCCGGTCCGCATCAGCCGCTTGAGCTCGAAGCCGGTGAGCCCGGTGACCTCGCCGACCGCCTCCTCCAGCGCCACCTGCATCTCCGCCAGCGCCGGGATCGGCACCCACAGCGGCAGCTCGTGATCGAGCACGTGATCCTCGCGGACATAGCCATGGGCGAGCGCATAGTCGCCGAGCCGCTGCGTGTTCCGCAAGCCGGCGCAATGCCCGATCATCAGCCAGGCGTGCGGCCGCAACACCGCGACGTGATCGGTGATGTTGCGCGCGTTCGACGGACCGATCCCGATATTGATCAGGGTGATGCCGCGATAGCCGGGCTCGACCAGATGAAACGCCGGCATCTGCGGGACACGCTCCGATGCGCTGCCGGTGGTACCGCCGCCAGCCAGCGCGTTGCGGGTGATCACATTGCCGGGCGCAACGAAGGCTTCAAGACCGGCCTCGCCCGCCGCGAGGCGTTGCTGGGAGAGCTGCACGAAGGCATCGACATAGAACTGGTAGTTCGTGAAGATCACGAAGTTCTGGAAATGCTCCGGATCGGTGCCGGTGTAGTGATAGAGCCGGCGCAACGAGTAGTCGACCCGCGCGGCGCGGAACAGCGCCAGCGGCTCCGGCATGCCCGGCTTCAATTCGAACGTACCGTCGGCGATCGCATCGTCCATCGCGGCGAGGTCGGGCGTATCGAAGATATCGCGCAGCGATCGCGTGAAGGCCGAACTGTCGGCAATGGTCAGCGCCGCCTCGATATTGATGTCGCGCCGGTAGGCGAAATGGATCGGAATCGGCTCATCGGATTCCCCGATCTCGACCGCCACGCCATGGTTCTTGATCAGGAGCCCGATCTGCTCGGTGAGATAGGTCCGGAAAATATCCGGCCGGGTGACGCTGGTCTCGTGAATGCCGGGCCCCGCGACGAACCCGTAGGCGAGGCGGGAATCCAGCCGGGCATGCGACGATGTCGTGATGCGCACGAACGGGTAATGCGCGCGGACCCGCGTGGTGATCACCGCGCCGTTGACATAGGCCTCGAAGCGGTTGCGCAGGAAGCCGGTGTTGCGCTCGTAGATCTCTTCGAGGCGGGACACCGCCGCGCCGGCATCGACGAATGCTTCGGTCGTGATCGGTGGAGGGGTTTCGATGGGGGTTGCAGGAGACATGTTCGCCTTGCGCCAAGGACCGGTATCGAGCTGGGACTCGCTCCGGATCGACGCAGTATAGCGACAATGGCCTCCAGTTCCAGATCGCGCAGACCGCCCTATTCCGCCTCGCGTGGCGGCAGCGCGCAGATCTCGGACCGGGTCAGGAACCGGCGTTCGCGCCCGTTGTCGAGCGAGAACATGCCGCCGCGACCAGGAACGACGTCGATGATCAGATCGGTATGCTTCCAGACGTCATACTGCGAACCGCTGATGTAGAACGGCGCGCCGCCGATCTCACCGAGCTTGACGTCGTAATCGCCGATCAGGAAGTCACCTTGCGGATAGCACATCGGCGACGAACCGTCGCAGCAGCCTCCGGATTGGTGAAACAGCACCGGCCCATGATCGGCGACGATCTCGGCAATCAGTTCGAGTGCGGCAGGCGTCGCGGTCACCTTGTCAGCCATCCCGGCCTCCGTGATGGGGCTTCGGCGGAACGTCCCGCCGAAGCCTGTCGTTTTGGTTCCCCAAACGATGGGGTGGACCGAGCCCTCAGAAGAAGCCGAGCTTCTTGGCGCTATAGCTCACCAGCATGTTCTTGGTCTGCTGATAGTGGTCGAGCATCATCTTGTGGTTCTCTCGGCCGACGCCGGACTGCTTGTAGCCGCCGAACGCCGCGTGCGCCGGATAGGCATGATAGCAGTTGGTCCAGACCCGGCCGGCCTGGATCGCGCGACCGAACCGGTAGCAGCGATTGGCATCGCGGCTCCAGACGCCGGCACCGAGGCCATAGAGCGTGTCGTTGGCGATCGAGAGCGCCTCTTCATCGGTCTTGAAGGTCGCGACCGACACCACCGGCCCGAAGATCTCCTCCTGGAACACGCGCATCTTGTTGTTGCCCTCGAACACGGTCGGCTTGACGTAATAGCCGCCCGACAGTCCGCCGCCGAGATTGTTGCGCTCGCCGCCGGCCAGCACCTTGGCGCCTTCCTTCTTGCCGATGTCGATGTAGGACAGAATCTTCTCGAGCTGCTCGGAGGACGCCTGTGCGCCGATCATCGTCGACGGGTCGAGCGGGCTGCCTTGCGTGATCGCCGCGACGCGCTTCAGCGCGCGCTCCATGAAGCGGTCGTAGATCGATTCATGGATCAGCGCCCGGCTCGGACAGGTGCAGACCTCGCCCTGGTTGAGCGCGAACATCACGAAGCCTTCGATCGCCTTGTCGAAGAAATCGTCATCTTCCGCGCAGACGTCCTTGAAGAAGATGTTGGGCGACTTGCCGCCGAGTTCGAGCGTCACCGGGATCAGGTTCTGCGAGGCGTATTGCATGATCAGCCGGCCCGTCGTGGTCTCGCCGGTGAAGGCGATCTTGGCGATCCGGTTCGACGACGCCAGCGGCTTGCCGGCCTCGAGACCAAAGCCGTTGACGACATTGACGACGCCCTTGGGCAGGAGATCGCCGACCAGCTCAAGCCAGGTCATGATCGAGGCCGGGGTCTGCTCGGCCGGCTTGATGACCACGCAATTGCCGGCGGCCAGCGCAGGCGCCAGCTTCCAGGTCGCCATCAGGATCGGGAAATTCCAGGGAATGATCTGTCCGACCACGCCGAGCGGCTCGTGGAAATGATAGGCCACGGTGTCATGGTCGATCTCGGAGATCGAGCCCTCCTGGCCGCGGATCGCGCTCGCGAAGTAGCGGAAGTGATCGATTGCGAGCGGCATGTCGGCGGCCATGGTCTCGCGGATCGGCTTGCCATTGTCCCAGGTCTCGGCTGTTGCGAGCTTCTCGAAATTGGCCTCCATCCGGTCGGCGATCTTGTTGAGGATCAGCGAGCGCTCGGCGACGCTGGTCTTGCCCCAGGCGTCCTTCGCCGCATGCGCTGCGTCCAGCGCGGCCTCGATGTCGGCCGCATCCGAGCGCGGGATCTCGCAGATCGGAAGTCCCGTGACCGGCGATACGTTGTCGAAATATTTTCCGGAATGGGGCTCGCGCCATTCGCCGCCGATGAAATTGCCATAGCGTTTGGCAAACGGCGCCTTGAGCACGGACTGCATGTCAACCTTGTTCATGTGTTCCTCCGTTGGCACGCCGATGCACACGGCGTTGGCCGGAACGCTCGGTCAAATCAGGCAGACAGAACAGGGGCCCGCCGCAACGGCCGCAGGGGAACTGTCGCAAATCTGAGACAGAGTGCGCCGCAAATTGGCACAGATGCGTCAGCATTTCCGACGCAAACGCGGAACCTTAGCGATGCAGACCGAGCTGCTTGAGCTTGCGGTGCAATGTGGCGCGCGACATGTCGAGATTCTTGGCGGCCTTCGACACGTTGCCGCCGGCGCGTGCCAGCGCACGCTGCAACGCTGCGCGCTCCGCCGCAACCAGGCCGCCATCGTCACGGGTCTCACCGATCAGATCCGCCGCCGGCAATGGCCGCGCCAGCGACGCCGCGTTGAGGCCGAGCGCGCGCCGCGCGGCCCGCGTTGCACCGATCACGAGGTCGTCGCGATCGACCGCGAGCAGCGAGTTGACGGCGCGCTCGCTTCGCGGCGTCAGCAGAATTCGCGCATCGGGAAACGCCCGGCGAAAATTCTCGGCCTCGATCGCGCGCGCAGCGTCGGTGACCGTGGTGGCGATCAAGCGGGAAAATCCGTCGGTCAGGTCGGCGCGGCAGGAGGAGACATCGAGCGCCGCGGCAAGCTCGCCATGCTCGTCAAAGACCGGCGCGGTGGTGCAGAACAATCCGGAATTGCGGGTGAAGAAGTGCTGCTCGCGATCGATCGACAGCGGCCGCTTCTCCACGATGCAGGTACCGATGCCGTTGGTGCCCTCATATTTCTCGCTCCAGACCGCGCCGGTCCACAGCCCCCAGGCGTCGAACGTCGCGTCATCGGCGCCGGCGCCGCGCCGGTCGACCACGACACCGTCGCGATCGGCGAGCAGCACCGAGCAGCCGACGCCGCCGACAGCAAGAAACAGCCGGTCGAGCGTGCCCTGGGCGACCTTCAGAAACTCGCCGAGACGCTGCTGCGCGGCGGCGACGTCGGCTTGCTGGAGACGATGGGAAGGCCTACGGCTCGCCGGATCGAGCGCATGCAGATGGCCGGAGCGGCGCCACGACGCCGACAGCTCGGACGGCGCCCCGCCTCCGGCAAGCACATCGAGAACCTTGTCCGTATGCATGACACCCGGCGACCGGCTCATGCTTCCCTCCCCTGCTCCCCGGGTTCTCAGACCCTCGGGAACGCGGCGCTGTTGACCCTGGCACCCCTGTATTCCGCAGGATATAGCGCGCCCGGCAGCCTTTCAAGGGACGCGACTGCGACCTTCGGACAGGGCCTGGCCGCGCGCCGGTCAATTCGTCCCAGCCGGCGGCCCGCCCATCGGCGCTCGTCGACGGGTGGGCGTGACCCAGGTATCGCGCGACCCCGCATCATCGCAATGGCTCGACCCAGTTCGTGCCCGCTAGCTGAGGCGACGCATTTCCGCAATGATCAATGCAGAAATACTCGTTCTCTCGGAAACCAAGGCTTTCTAAACTTTTGCGTCTGTTCCGAATCTGCCCCGGACCGGGTGCGAGGACCACACAAGCCACTTGTAGGCTTGTATTTTGCGGGCCAAACGTGAATACGCATGTTCAGAATGGGCAATGCAAAATCCCTCCGATCGATCAGATGGGATGATCTGCGAATATTCCTCGCGATTGCGCGCAGCGATCACATCGCGGGGGCTGCCCGGTTGCTGCAACTTGACCAGTCGACGGTCAGCCGCCGCATTGCGCAAATGGAAGCCGACCTTGGGCTCCGTCTCGTCGAACGCAAGCGCGAGCGATTGTACCTCACCGAATTCGGCCGAAACATTCTCCGGCATGTTGAAACGATCGACAGTCAGGTTTCGCAAGTCCTCGATCTTTCGCGCGGTGAAGTCGAAGGAGCCTCTCCGCTCATCCGCATTTCGACCTACGAAGGTCTATCGACGTTCTATTTGGCCGAGCGGCTCGCAGCCTTTCAGTTGACGCAACCTCCAATGCGTCTCGAGATCGTCACACAACTGCGGCCCGTGAACGTCGCGATCCGGGATTCCGACCTGTTCGTCAGCTTCTACGAACCGGAAGGACGGGGTCTCCACAAAGAACAGCTTGGCACGATCACGGTGCATTTGTTCGCTTCCCAGCGATATTTGGACAGCGAGGGCACGCCGAAGAATCGGACCGATCTCGCTCGCCATCGGTTCGTTTCGTTCATACCTGATCTTCTCAGCGTCGAGTCCGCGCGGTTCCTGGACGAGGTGGTCGAAGGGCATCGCGACGTGTTGAATTCCACCAGCATGGGGACGCAGATGGCCGCCGTTGCGGCGGGTGCTGGCATTGTGATGCTGCCGGTCTTCGCCGCGCGTACCGATCGCAGATTGGTCCCGATCCTTCGGGAGAGCATCGCGATCGAACGCGGGATCTGGGTCAGTACCCATCAGGATCTTCGCTATACCGCAAGAGTAAAGTCGCTGATCGGATTTCTGAAGAAGATATTCAAGGAGGATCACGATCACTTCAATCGGTGGTCGTAAGCATCTGCCCGAATTTCCGCAATGACGAATGCGCAGATCCAGCTTCTTGGTCGGGCGATCTGTCCATAAAGTGGTGGCGCGCATTCGCGAGTGCCACGAGGACGTATGGGACTTTATCCAAGCTACAAAGTCGCGGCAGCTCATGTCGCATCTGTCTATGGCCACAGTGACAAAACGACGGAAAAAGCCTGCGACATCATCGCTGAAGCAGCTCGGCAAGGCGTTCGCCTGATCGCCTTTCCCGAGGCGTTCATCCCGGGCTATCCTACCTGGGCGACATTGGCTGCGCCTTTTGACGGAGACAAGTACTTCGCCGAGCTGGCTGCTCAGGCCATCCGTGTCGATGGTCCCGAGATGGGAAAGGTCCGCGCCGCCGCGCGCGCCAACGATATCTTCGTCTCCATCGGATTCACGGAGGCGAGCAGTGTAAGTGTGGGTTGTCTGTGGAATGCGAATGTTCTGATCGGCCCTGGCGGTGATATCCTGAATCATCACAGGAAGCTGGTGCCCACGTTTTTCGAGAAACTGGTGTGGGCCAATGGTGATGGCGCGGGCCTGCGCGTTAGCGACACGGAGATCGGCGGCATCGGCATGCTGATCTGCGGCGAGAACACCAATCCGCTGGCGCGCTTTTCGTTGATGGCGCAAGGAGAACAGGTTCATATTTCCACCTACCCGCCCATAGGAGTGGCTGGAAAGGTAAAGACGGCCGGCACCTACGATCTCGAACAGGCAATTCGGATTCGCGCCGCCGCACATTCTTTCGAGGCAAAAGCCTTCAATATCGTTGCATCTGCGTACCACGACCAGTCCGCGCGCGAGGCGATCGCAACGATGGGGCCGGAAGCCGCTGAGATCATGGAGGCCAGCCCTCGAGGTGTCTCGATGATCCTGGGCCCGACAGGTGCACTCATAAGCAGCGTCTTGAGCGATCAAGAAGGCTTGGTGACGGCCACGATCGATCTCAAGGACGCCGTTGTGCAGAAGCGGATCCACGATGTCGTCGGCTACTACAACAGGTTCGACATCTTCAAACTCTCAGTCGATCGCTCGGCAAATCGGCCAATCCATTTCCCCTTCGAGCCGACGCATGATCCCAATTGCTGATCCCGGTTTGGCGGGAAAAATTGGCGGCTACCGCGGATGATATCCATGTCACGTCGAGCCAAGGGACCAAGTTGGCGGCGGGCTGGCCCCGCATGGCTCGCCACCATGCTCACCTGCAACCGGAGATTCAGGCAGGGGCCGCTTCGGATGAGAAGTCAGTTCAACTGACACCGCGATCTTCCAGAACAATCTTGCACCACTGACCGTCCTCAAAGCGTCGAGGTTATATGTCGCGCCTTCCCCTATCTCATATTCGCGTGCTCGATCTGTCGCGCGTTCGAGCCGGCCCGACCTGCGTGAAATTCTTTGGCGACTTCGGAGCCGACGTCATCAAGGTCGAGCGCACCGATGGCGAAGGAGATCCCATGGGGGACGATCGCTATTCGTCCGACTACGTCAACGCCCAAAGAAACAAGCGTGGAATCACGTTGGACCTCAAGCGGCCCGAAGGCGTGGCTGTTCTCAAGAGATTGATCGAGACCGTCGACGTGGTCGTCGAGAATTTTCGGCCAGACGTAAAGCATCGATTGGGTATCGACTACGACAGTCTATCGGCGATCAATCCAAGGCTCGTCTACACCTCGATTTCCGCGTTCGGGGAAACGGGGCCCTACAGCGCGCGACCAGGCTTCGATCTGATCGCCCAGGGCATGGGAGGGTTGATGTGGCTTACAGGTTATGCGGATCGCGGGCCGCTGCGAGCAGGAATCTCACCCGCAGATGTAAGCGCCGGGATATTTGCCGCGATCGGAGCGATGATCGCGCTCATCGAGCGTGAACGGTCGGGAAAAGGACAGTGGGTACAGGCCAATCTGTTGTCGTCGCAGATCATGCTGTTGGATTATCAGGCCATGAGCTGGCTGATGGACGGGCACATTCCGCAGCAGCGCGCAAACGATCGCCCCAAGATCGTTCCTACCGGGGTCTATAAGGCCAAGGACGGCTATTTCACGATCTCAACGGTAGGGAATGACAGTTACCACCGGCTCTGCAGCGCGATCGGCGCGCTCGAGCTGAGTTCAGATCCCCGTTTCGTGACGGCGGATTTGCGAGAAAGCAACCGCGACGCCCTGAACGCCTCGATCGAAGCCGCAACTTCACAGAACACGGCCTCCGCGTGGATCGAATGCCTCAACGCGGCCGGCGTTCCGGCGGGACCGATCTACAAGCTCGATGAAATGTTCTCAGACCCCCAAGTCAAGGAAATCGGAATCGTACAATCTCTCAATCACCCGAAGCTCGGCCATGTCGAAATCCTCGGTCAGCCGATCAAGCTGAGCCGGACGCCTGCCGAAATTCGGCGTGCCCCGCCGGAACTCGGCGAGCACACCGACGAGGTGCTTGCGGAATTTGGCTTCGAGCCTGCCGAAGTGGCGGAGTTGAGACGTCTTCGCGTGATCTAGTTCAGTGCGCCACCGTGCCCGTTCACCCGGTCCGCATCACCAGCGCAATTAGCAAGATCTTGCCCACCCCGCGGGCGCCGGCGGCCAGTGTCCTGCACGAGTGTCCAGCGCCTGCCCTGCGCTCCGATTGACGCCACCGAGATAGCTGACGACGGCGGGACAGGCCAAGGGGAGCAAGCTCCCCTCCGGCAGACAGCGCCTACTGAATCCGCGCGAGCACCGCGAGGCGGCGGATACCCTTGTTACGGTAGGCGTCGAGGAACGCGTAATAGTCCTTGAACGAGACGCAACCGTTGGAATCGCCGTTCGGGCCGAGCATGAAGGTGTGCGCGAGCAGGCCGACGCGGTTGAAGATCTTGCCCTCGCCGCCGATCGGATTGAGCCGCAGCGCCGGCACGCCGTGGAACAGCGCCTCGCGCGGCTTGAGTTCGTAGATGTGCGGCGGCGTCACACCAACCATTTTCAGATGCGACGACCGGGGATCGTCGAGCCGGGAGCCGAGCCCCGAATGCGCCTCGAGCCGCGTGCCGTCGGGCAGGTATACGGTCCTGGCCGAGATGTCATAGACCGCGGTCTGGCGGTCATAGGGCGGCGAGCCGCCGAGCATCGGGTTCTGGTCGAGCGTCGAGGGGATGCTGCCGGTGACGTTGGCGTCGGCCGAAGCAAAGGAGAGCAGCCCGCCATTCGACTCGCGCTTGCCCCACAGCTTCTCGACCATGGTCTGCCGCTCGTTCGAGGCGATCGACATCACCGCGGCCTTGGCGCGCGCGGCCATGTCACGCACCGTGACGCTGCCGGACTTGGTGGCCGACTTGCTCTCCGCTGCCTTGGTGTCGGTAGCCTTCGGTTGCACCGACGCTGATGGATCGTTGAGCGCCACCTGCAGATTGGCGGCGGCTTCCTTCTTGTTGATCTCGACTGATTTCGGCGCCGGCAGCGGCTTCGAGGCCTCCGCAAGCTTTGCCGAGGCGACCGGCTTCGCTTCGGCGACCTTGGGCGCGGCGGCCTGCTTGATCGGGTCGATCTGCGGCGCGGCGTCGGCGACGACGCTGGATGCCACGCCCTCGGGCGAAGCCGCCGCAAACCGATCGTTAAACATGAGTGAAGGTGCCGGGGTTTCCGACTTCGCGACTTCGGATTTGGCGACTTCGGACTTGACGACCCCGGACTTGGCCACCTCGGACTTGGTGGCCTCGGATTTGGCGGGCGCCGCCGGTGCGGGGGTCAGCGAGGCGAACACCTCGTTGAATGCCGGAGCCGGCCGTGCGGCGGCCGCTACCGGCCGCTTGACCGCCGGGGCCTCGAACGACGCACTGCCCACCGAGGGATAGACGCTCGCGGCAAAGATGTTGGCATAGACGGTCCAGGCGCAACCAAGCACCAGCCCCGCCACCGCGGCACTGCCGAGGAAATGCTGTGGGAGGATTTTTCGGGAGGATTTCTTGCGGCTCGGAGCCCCAAGAACATACGCACTCGCACTCGTACCCATACACCCGGCGCTCAAAACAGGTCCACCTTTGTCCCCACACTGGATCTGCCGAACGACATTTCGGCTCACCGTCGCGCAGGGGGCACAGACGGCCATTAAGGCGACTTTTAGTTAAATGCGACTTAACCGGATGCGATCCCCTGCAACGCGGGAAGTGCCTGTGGCGTAGGGCTTTTTTAAGATGACATTGGAACGCCAAAACGGTTTTTTTGTCCCATGCTGGGACATTCCGGCACGCCGCCCGGGTGCAGGATGCCGGAATAAATTCAGGGGAGAATTTCCTTGCCGATCGCCCCGTAAATCCACGGGCATCGCGCAAGAAACGTCTCCTCAATAGCTCAGCTTCGGATACCAGTCCGTGCCGCGGCCCTCTCGCGTGGTGTCGAGCACGGTCCAGAGCGGGTCGAGATCGGGTGCGCCACGCGGGTCCTGCCCGGGGTCCATCGTGCCCGCCCCCATCTCGCCGGCCCAGAAATGACGGATCGTGCCGTCGTGGCGCGTGAAGACATTGTAGCCGGGCACGTCGCCATCATCCTTGCTGACATAGTCGCGCGTGTAGTCGCCCGACATGTCCGAATAGACCCTGTGGCGGGTCCAGCCGCGCGCCCGCTTCGCCTCGACCAGCCGCGCGATCGGCGAGCGCGCCACGAACACGAACGACACGCGCTGCTCGATATCGGGCAGCTTCTCCTCCCATGTGCCCATGAACGAGGTGCACATCGGACACGGCTTTTCGCGTTGCGGGCCGAACATGTAGCTGTAGATGATCAGGGTCTGCCTGTTGCCGAAGAGATCGCCGAGCGAGGCCGGACCGGCTTCGCCGGTGAATTCATAGGCCGTAGTCACCTCGCCGCCCGGCGGCAACGCGCGGCGCAGCTCGGCCACACGTTCGATGTGCCGGCGCAACTCGATCTCCTCGACAAGCAGCGCCTGGCGCGCGCGACGATATTCGGCGCTCTCATTGGGGACGCGGCTGGTGTTTGTCCTGGCGAGCTCGGCGGCGGGCTTGAGAACGGAACTGGTCATGATCGGAACCTCGCGTGATTGAAGGGCTCCCTGGAAGACGAACCGGAACCGGAGCGCCCGACAGTCAGCCGCGGCAATTCATTGCAGTTCCGGCGGCGGCGAGCGATCGAGGACATCGCCCTTTGCGCCTTCCAGCAGATCCAGCGCGTAGGTCTCGATCACCAGCGGCCCACGCATGCGCCTGGCTTCGGCGATGGTTTCGATACGAGTGAAATTGTCGCGCACCGAAGCCGGCATCGGCTGGTCGAGCTCATGCACATACAGCAGCTTGCCCGAGAGCTGCGCCGGGCTCGGCTCCGGCATATTGACCCAGCGGATACGCTGGCCCTGCTGGGCGACGCAGCTGCCCTTGGGGAGATAGAACGCGAGCCAGCCGACGGTGCCATAGTCCGGCGCCAGCACGCAGCTTGCACCCGACTTCACCCGTGCCGCCTCGATTTCGCCGGCGAGCTCCGGCCAGCCGACGCCGACGCTGCGCACGGTGGCGTCACGACGATATCCCGAGAGGATGCCGGTGTTGGCCTGCACGATCAGCAGCGCGAACAGCACGACGCCACTGGGTGCAGCCCAGCGGCGGCAGAAATCCACGGTGCGCTGCTCGCGCGGCGCCCACTGCGCCTGGATCGCGGCGACCGCGGCCGCCAGCGCAAAGGCGGGATAGACCGGCGCGAACCAATTGGCCTCGACCCGCGCATGTAACGCGTGCCAGGTGAAATAGACCACGATGGTCCAGAACATCGTGTTGATCAGGACGCGTGCCGGCATCGCGCCGGCGCGACGCCGATAGAGCGCATAGAGGCCCATCACGCCGAGAATGAACACCAGCGGCGTCGCGAACGCGAATTGGGTCGGGATCAGCTCGGCGATGTAGGTCGGCCGGAAATCCTCGATCCGGGCGCGCCCCATCTGCTTGATGAACGACACCCATTGGTGCTCGGCATTCCAGAGGATGACAGGCGCGAACAGGCCGGCCGCGACCAGGCCGCCGAGATAGAGCCACGGCGAGAGAAACCAGCGCCGCAGCTTGGGCACCGTCGCAAGCCAGATCAGGATCGCGGGACCAAAGAACAGCGCGGTGTATTTCGACAACAGCGCCGCACCGGCGCTGGCGCCGACCGCGAGCCACCAGGCGCCGCGGCCGCTCTCCAGCACCTTGGCGAGCGCGTACAGCAGCAGGCTGGCGGCGACCAATAGCGGCGCATCCGGCGTCACGATCAGCGTGCCGACGGCGGCCATCAGCGTGACGTTGAGCAGGATGGTTGCGCTCGCGGCAATGCGCTGGCCGCCGAACAGGATCGCCGCGGCCCGGTAGATCGCCCAGCTCATCGGGAACGCGAGCAGGATCGAGACCAGCCGCACGCCGAACGGCGTGTCGCCCGCGATCATGGTGCCGAGCCGGATCACGATCGCGACCATCGGCGGATGATCATAATAACCGCCGGCCAGCGCCTTCGACCACATCCAGTAATAGGCTTCGTCGAAGGTCAGCGGCGTCCATGCCGCCGCCACCAGCCGCAGCAGCACCAGCGCGAATACCGCGAGCGCGGTATTCCGGGCGAGCCGCCCCTCGTTCGCACTCATGCGAACGTCACCGCTTGCGCCAGACGAACAGTCCGGACATCGCGTAGTTCCAGACCACGCCCATCAGCGCGCCGGCAGCGCCCGCAAGCCACCAGATCGGCTCCTGGTCGTAGACCGAGAATGCGACGCCGACATTGGCGAGCAGGCCGACGCTGCACACCAGATAGAACAGCAGCAGGCCGCGCAGGATGCCAAAGCCTTTCAGCCGCTGGTCGCGATAGGTCAGGAAATTGTTGAGGATGAAATTGCTGGTCATCGCGACGACGGCGCCGGCGGCCTGCGCCTCCGGGAATCGCGCGCCGAACATTTGCAGCGCGACAAACAGCACGGCGAGGTGCACGAGCAGGCCGAGCCCGCCGACCGCGGCGAACAGGATGAAGCGCAGCGAGATCAGATCATTGGTCAGCTTCGCCAGCACCAGGCCGAGGAAGTCGAGCGCGACCATGGAATCAAGCTTGCTCTCGCCATGCTGGCGGGCACCGAATTTGTAGGGAATTTCGACCGTGCGCAGCTTGCCGTCCGCGGTCGCCACCAGGTCGAGCAGGATCTTGAAGCCCTGGGTCGAGAGCTGCGGCGCAAGCTGCTCGAAGCGGTCACGGCGGATCATGAAGAAGCCGCTCATCGGATCGGCGACCTCGACCTTCAGCGTGCGGCGGGCGATCTCGGTGGCAAAGGCGCTGGCGCCCGCGCGCTGCTTGTTGAAGCCGTCGGCCTTGTAACCCTCGATGTAGCGACTGCCGACCACGAGCTCGGCCTCGCCGCTCTCCAGCAGCGCCAGCATCTTCGGGAGCTGGGTCTCGTCATGCTGGAGATCGGCGTCCATCACGGCGGCATAGGGCGCGCTCGAGGCCAGGATGCCCTCGATACAGGCGCCGGACAGGCCCCGTCGGCCGATTCGGCGAACGCAGCGCACGCGCGAATCCTGCCGCGCCAGGCCACGCACCACATCCCAGGTTCCGTCGGGCGAATTGTCGTCGACGAAGATCACTTCCCAGGACACGTCCTTCAGGATCGCGTCGAGCCGACGGTACAGCACCGTGACACTGTCGCGCTCGTTGAAGGTTGGGACGACGACCGAAAGCTGCGGCAGACGTGCGGTCTGCGACGCGGTTTCGGGGCCCGGCTGGATGGCGTCATTCATGAGCGCCAGCGTATAGCCGCAGCCTCCCCGGCTGCCAAGGCAGGCCGGACCATACGGGCGCTCGGGAAGCGGGAAAACGGGGCAAAATACCCCTGAAAATGCCAACGACCACGAACAAGGGGCGCGCGTACATCCGGCGCAGCCAAACAATGTCGTGGTCGTCCCGGCGCCGGAGCCCTGAAGCTGCAACGTCGCCGTTCCAAGTTAGATAGGAACGCCCCGGACGGTTCGCAAGGGGGCGAACGGCGCTAGTTGTTCGGTACTTCCCGGATCACGGGGCCGCGTGGCGCCGGGGCCACTGGCGCGGCTTCAGCGGCAGGGGCGGCTTGCGGCTGCGCCGCAGCGGGCGGTGCGGGGTTATGAAGCTGGCTGGGCGACGGCCCGTAGATGAACGCCGCCGCCAGCACGATGGCTGCGACCACTGCGCCCAGAAAGCCTGCCGTCGATTGTGAGCTCATGCCGAACATCCCCTCGCCTGCGCGGATTGATATCAAAAATCGGCCGGCCGCAACAGGATTCGGGAACCTATTTCGCCGCGGCCTTGCGCCGGGTGAAGGCGGTCACGATGTCCTTCTGCGCCAGCTCGATCGCGCGGTTGGCGGTCGTCAGATTGGCGTCGGCATCCTGCTTCGGAAATTGCAGCGACAGGAAGTCGATCAGCGACACCCGGAAGTTCTGCCGCTCGGAAGGACAGACATTGGCGATCAGCGAGCTGAACTCCTGGTCGGACATCGCCTTGTTGCTGTCGCGGGGATATTCGCGGGCGAGACAATTCCAGTAGGCGTCGCGGCCGGTGATCGCGAGCTTGTGCGCGTCGTCGACCTCGTCGGCCATTGCAGTAGACGATATCGCGGCGGACGAGGCGACCAAGAGAGCGGCCGCAACCAGCATGCGCATTATTGTTCTCCCGTTTTCGGCATCCTAGCCAACGCTGGCGACCACGATAAGCACCGCCGCGCCGATCTGGCAAACTGGCCAATCACGATTATTTTGACTACTCTCGCTCCCTAGTCCCCTCACCTCGCGATGAGTGCAGCCGTGGCCAAAGCTCCCACCAAGGCAACCAAGACCGACGCCAAGACAGACGCCAAGACAACCAAGACCGGCGCGGGCAACATCTATATCGGCATCGGCGGCTGGACCTTCGAGCCGTGGCGCGGAGTGTTCTATCCGGAGAAGCTCACGCAGGCGAAGGAGCTGTCCTACGCCGCCTCGAAGCTGACCTCGATCGAGATCAACGGCACCTATTACGGCTCGCAGAAGCCGGAGAGCTTTCGCAAATGGGCCAGCGAGGTACCCGACGGGTTCATCTTCTCGCTGAAGGGGCCGCGCTTCGCCACCAACCGCCGCGTGCTCGCCGAGGCCGGCGATTCGGTGAAGCGATTCTATGATTCGGGCGTGCTGGAGCTGAAGGACCGGCTCGGCCCGGTGCTCTGGCAATTCGCACCGACCAAGAAGTTCGATGGCGCCGATTTCGGCAAGTTCCTCGAGCTGTTGCCGCGCAAGCTCGACGGCCGCGCGCTGCGCCATGTGGTCGAGGTGCGCCACGACAGCTTCAAGGTGCCCGAGTTCATCGCCCTAATCCGCGAGCACGAGGTGCCCGTGGTGTTTGCCGAGCACGGCAAGTATCCGGCGATCGCCGACGTCGCCAGCGACTTCGTCTATGCCCGGTTGCAGAAGGGCAACGACGAATTGAAGACCTGCTATCCGCCGAAGCAGCTCGACGCCTGGGCCAGGCGCTTCCAGGACTGGGCCGGCGGCGGCGAGCCCGACGACCTGCCGAAGGTCGACGAGACCGCGCCGAAGAAAGCCCCGCGCGACGTGTTCGCCTATGTGATCCACGAGGGCAAGATCCGCGCGCCCGCCGGCGCGATGGAGCTGATCGAACGGGTGAAGTGAAGGAACAGCGATGGCGAAGGCAAAAAAGCTGTTCACCATCGGCTACGAGCAGACGCCGTCGAACGCGGTGCTCGACGAGCTTCAGCACGCCGGCGTCAAGCTATTGGTCGACGTCCGCGCGGTTGCCTCCTCCCGCCGTCCCGGCTTCTCCAAGACCCAGCTCGCCGCCGGCCTCGACGAGCGCGGCATCGGCTATGTCCACCTCCGCGGCCTCGGCACGCCGAAGAGCGGTCGGGAAGCAGCGCGCAGCGGGCAGTACGCGCTGCTGCACAAGATCTACTCGGCGCATCTCAAGACCGTGCAGGCCAGGGAGGAGCTCGACGAGCTGTCGGCGCTGGTGAAGAAGTCCGGCCCTGTCTGCATCCTGTGCTACGAGCGCGACCACGAACATTGCCATCGCCGCTGGATCGCCGAGATCATCGAGGACCGCGACGACGTCAGGATCGAGAATCTGGCTGCGCCACAGCTCTAGCCCGCCTCACCCGACAGGTTCAGCGTTCCTTCCATCATCTTCACGCAGCCGCCGCCGACATGCACCGACGTGATCGCGCCGCCCTGCTTGCGTACCCGCGTCAGCAGCAGGCTCGGCCGGCCCATATCGACGCCTTGCCCGATCCGCAGCCGCAATTCGCCGTCACGCGTGGCGTCGATATCGGCGAGCAGCGCCGCGCAGGCGGCGGTCGCGCTGCCGGTGGCAGGATCCTCGGACAGCCCGCTGGCGCCCGGATGGAACATGCGCGCCTGGAGATCGAGCGGCTGCTCGTCCGCCGGCACGTCGCGGGTGTAGAAATAGACGACGTCGCGGCCGATTTGCGCCAATGCCCTGGCGAACGCAGCCGCATCGGGCCGGGCGCGCTTCAGCGCCTCGCGCGAGGCGATCTCCACCACCAGGAACGGGAGGCCGACCGAGACGACCTGCGGCGCATGCCGGTCGGTCTTCACGTCGTCGGCCGACAGCGACAGGCACGCCGCCGCATCCGCCGCACTCACGACATTGGTCCGCTGCAAGGCCTGCGGCGCGGTCAGCTCGGCGCCGACCACCGTGCCGCGGTCGGACAGGATCGCGACCGGCACGAGGCCGGCCTTCTCCTCGAATTTCAGCTGCTCCGGCGGCTTCGCCGCCTGGCTCGCCAGCACGAAGGCGGTGCCGACATTGGGATGGCCGGCGAACGGGATTTCGGAACGCACCGTGAAGATGCGAACCTGGGCATCGTTGGCCGCATCCTGCGGCGGCAGCACGAAGGTCGTCTCCGAATAATTGAACTCGGTCGCGATCGCCTGCATCTGCGCCGTCGACAGCCCCCGGGCGTCGAGCACCACGCCGAGCGGGTTGCCGCCGAAAGCGCGGTCGGTGAAAACGTCGACGGTGATATAGCGCCGCTGCATCTTGCGTGTCCTCGTGCTCCGGTCATTGGCGACCGATCGCCGTCATCGTAACACAGCCGCAACGACGCCCATCAGAGCACTCGGTACAATCACGCGCGTTGTTGGAGCATGATCTCTTCTCGGAAAACCGCTTCGCACTTTTCCGCATCATGCCTCAGAACCGAAACAATGCACGCGGCGATGCGAGCACGCGCGCCCGCTCATCGGCATCGGTCACGAGCTCGTCGAGGAATTTGCGGTTCTTGGCGTAATTTTGCGTCGCCTCGAACTGCGTGTGCGGCCAGTCGCTGCCCCACAGCAGATGATCGACGCCGAAGGCCGTACGCAGCAGCGGATAGGCCTGCTTGGCGAATGCCTCACCATTGGGTCCATTGCGATATGGCGCCGAAATCTTGACCCAGACCTTTCGCGACGCGCCGAGCTTGAGCACCGCCTGGAATCCGGGATCATCGATTCCGAGCTTCGGATCAGGCAACGTATAGTGATCGAGCACGACGTTGACGCCGAGATCGAGCAGCCTTGGCGCGAGCATCGCAAGATCAGCGGCCTTGCGCTGGATCTCGACCTGCCACCCCATCGCCTTGACCTCGGCGAGCAGCGCCTTCCACTCCGGCAAGGCCAGGTCAGGCAATGTCTGGCCAACCAGGTTGAGGCGAATGCCGACCACGCCGGCGCGGTCGAGCGCGCGAAGCTCATCCGCGGCGACGGCGGGATCGACCACGGCGATGCCGCGCAGCCTTCCATTGGTCGCCTTCAGGCATTCGACCAGATAGGAATTGTCGGTGCCGAGAAAACTCGGCTGCACCAGCACGCCATTGGTCATGCCGTTCTGGTCGAGCTGTTGCAGATAGAGCGCGAGCGGCGCGTCGTAGTCGGGCGCATAGCGCCGGCCCGCCGCGAGCTTCAGCCCGCGATGGAAGACGTGGGAATGGGTGTCGATCGAAAGTTTCGGCACCTCAGCCCTCACCTTGCTCACGATGCCGCCGGCCGACAGCGCGGCAATCCCCGCAGCAAACTGGCGCCGCGTCAACCCATGTTCGTAAGATGTCATGATCATTCCCCATTTTCACGCGCGCGTTGCGGCGGCTTGCTCGAAGACCTTGCCGCGGGTCTCCGGCAGCATCAGCACGGCGATCAGCACCAGCGAATAAGCGAACGCCGCGTCGATCCCGATCGCGGCACCAAGGCCGATGTGATCGCTGAGATAGCCGACCAGGAACGGGAACGCGGCGGAGACGATGCGGCCGAAATTGTAGCAGAAGCCGACGCCGGTGCCGCGCACGCCGGCCGGGTACAATTCGCTGAACAGCGCCGCCATGCTGGCAGGAATGCCCGCGGAGAAGAAGCCCAGGGGGAAGCCGAGCACCAGCATCTGCGAATTGGACAGCGGCGCGAAGATATAGACCAGCACCGTCACGACGCAGGCGGCGGCGAACAGCGTCACGTTGGCGCGCCGCCCGATCCGGTCGCTGATGATCCCGGAGACCACGCAGCCGCAGAAGAAGGCGACGATGATCACGGCGAGATAGGCGCTGGAGCCAAGCACCGAGAGATGCCGCTCCTCGCGCAGGAAGGTCGGCAGGAACGTCGTCAGCGCCGCATAGCCGCCATGGGCGCCGATGCCGAACAGGCCACCGATCAAGGTCGAACGCAGCACGTCGCGATGAAAGATTCCAGCGAGCGTGGCGAAGAACGGCGGTTCGGCCGCGCGCGACACCGCACGCGGCGGCTCCTTCAGCCCGCGGCGGATGAACAGGATCAGCAGAGCCGGGATCAGGCCGACCGCGAACAGGATGCGCCAGGCGATATCGGCCGGCGCATAGGTAAACACCAGGGCCGAGAGCAACACGGCGGCGCCCCAGCCGACCGCCCAGGCGCTCTGCACGGCGCCGAGCGCCTTGCCGCGATGCTCGGGACGAATGATCTCCGCCATCAGCACCGCGCCGCAGGCCCATTCGGCGCCGAAGCCGATGCCCTGAATGGCCTTCAGGACCACGAGCTGGGTGTAGTTCATCGCGAAAGCACAGGCGAAGGTCGCAAGCGCAAAGGTCGCGACCGTGATCTGCAACGCCTTCACCCGCCCGAAGCGGTCGCCGAGCGCACCGCCGAGCCAGCCGCCGAACGCGCCGAAGAACAGCGTCACCGAGCCGAGCAGGCCGGCATCGGCCTTGCTGATCCCGAATGCGGTGATCAGCGCCGGGATCGCCAGGCTGAACATCTGGACGTCGAGCGCGTCCAACCCCCAGCCGCCGAAACTTGCCCAGAAGGTACGCCGCTCGAGCGGCGAGCATTCGCTGTACCAGTTTGCCATGTATCCTCCCGTGAATTGTTGTGTTGTTGTGTCGTTGTGCTTGGTTGCCGCGCTCACCTGATCTCGGCGTGGTAGCGGAAGCGATCCGCGGGCCCACGCGAGCGGCGCCATTCGATCGGCCGTCGCTCCAGATCGAAGGCCAGGCGCTCGATCACGATCAGCGGCGCGTTGGCCTCGAGCCGCAGCAGCCGCGATTGCATCTCGTTCGCGATCTCGACGGTGAGGATTTCATCGGCCGAGACCACGACCTGGCCGCAGCGGTCCTCGTAGAGCGGATAGAGCAGATCGCCGAACTCGGCGGTCTCGAGCGCAAGGATCGCCTCGAAGCGCGATCGTTGCAGCCAGATCTCCTCGGCGAGCAATGGCACGTCGTCGATCAGCCGCAGGCGCGACAGGCTGATCACAGGCTCGCCGACCGTGATGCGCAACGCCGAGGCCACCGCCGAGTTCGCCGGCATCGCCTTGCGCCGCAGGATCCGGCTCTGCGGAACGCGGCGCTCGCCGCGCTCGGACTGGAAGCGGAAGAAGCGGAACAGCGAGGAATTGAAGCGGGCCCGGCGCACGTAGGTGCCGCGGCCCTGCTGGCGCTCCAGTACGCCGTCGCTGACCAGCTGATCGATCGCTTTTCGCACGGTGCCGATGGCGACGCCGTAATGCGCGCCGAGCTCGGTCTCCGACGGGATCAGATCGCCCGGACGCCACTCGTTGCGATTGATCCGCGCCGCGAGGTCGTCGCGGAGACGCTGGTAGCGCGGCAGGCGGTCGTCGAGATCTGCACTCATATAGTCATCTATATGAGTATATGACATGACGTCAACAGACTACCATGACACCTCCGATCCACGGATACCCCTACCCCAGTTGCCAGACCGGCACCGGGTGCTCGTAACCCCGCACCGGGATCTCGCCGCGCGGGACCGCGTCCGTGCACTCCTCGCCGAGCGCATCTCGCACGGCGGCGGAGATCAGGAATTGCGTGCCGAGGTCCTTGTTGAGCGCCTCGAGCCGGGCGGCGAAGTTCACGGTGTCGCCGATCACCGTGTACTCCTTGCGCCGCGGCGAGCCGATATTGCCGGCGACGACCTCACCGACATGGATGCCGATCCCGATCCGCAGCGGCCAGCTCGACGACGCGTTGGAACGCTCATTGGCCGCCAGCATCTCGCGCGCAGCGGCAACCGCCTGATGCGCGGCGTCACCGGTCTCGAACGGCGCGCCGAACAGCGCGAGGAAACCGTCGCCCAGGAACTTGTTCACGATGCCGCCGTGGCGGTCGAGGATCTCGACGAGCACCGCAAAGGCGCCGTCGAGCCGGTCCACCACCTCCTGCGGCGAGCGCGCGCGCGCACCGGCGGTGAAGCTACGGAAGTCGACGAACATCACCGCGACGCGGCGGAGGTCGCTCCCGGTGCTGGCGCCCTCCGCCATCAGGCGTTCGACCACCTGCGGCGAGACGTGCTGGCCGAACAGATTGGTGATGCGATCACGCGCGGTCGCGGCCGCGATGCTGGCCCCGAATTGCCGCCGCAACTGCATGCCGACCGCGCCGGCCAGCACGCCGCAGATCAGGATGATCGAGCTGCGCGCGGCGTGATAATAGATGCCGGGGCCGGTCTCAACGCCGCCGGACGCATGGAAGTACACCGCCATGTAGAACAGCTCCGCCGCCGCCACGAAGCCGGTGAAGGTCGAGAGCCAGAAGTCGAGCCGCAGGGTCGAGAGGATGATGAAGAGGAAGTAGGTCAGCGGCGCCACGAAACCGAGCGCCTCCTGGCGGCCCATGCTGTCGATATGCAACGCCAGCACCACGGTCGGCAATGAGGTTTCGACCAGCACGCCGATATAGCGCCGGATCACCGGCAGGTCGCGGCCCTTGCGCATGTGCCAGCTGATCGCCGCGTGCACCCACAGCTCGAACACGATGAGCGGCACGATGACGTAGAACACATAGATCGGGCTGAGGTTGCCGTGCCAGACCCGGCTGACCGCCTCGGGGGCGAAGAAGTACACCAGCAGGCTGATCGCGCCGAGCACGATCGTGGTGCCGATCAGCACCTTGATGCGGAGCAGCTCGGTGGTCATCACCTCGCGCATCAGCGCGTGGTGGAAATCGGCGGAGACGGTGGTGTCCGGCGTCGCGCTGTCTTTGGTGCCCCAGAATCCAGCCATTTCCCCTCGCCCGTCATTCCGGGGCGCGAGGCGAACCCGGAATGACAATCAACAATTGGGACCATTCTAGCCTCAATCGAGCGTGCGGCGGAAGCGCGTCACGGCGACGGTCATGGCGAACAGCATCAGGGCGGCGAGCGCGATGGTGTCGTATTGCAGGTTCTGCATCGCCGCGCCCTTCAGCATGATGGCGCGGACGATGCGGACGAAATGGGTCAGGGGCAGCGCCTCGCCGATATATTGCGCCCAGACCGGCATGCCCGCGAACGGAAACATGAAGCCGGACAGCAGGATGCTCGGCAGGAAGAACATCATCGAGAGCTGCATCGCCTGCAACTGGTTCTGCACGATGGTGGAGAACGTGTAGCCGATCGACAGGTTGGTGGTGATGAACAACGTGGTGAGCAGCGCCAGCAGCGCGAAGCTGCCGAGCACCGGCACGCCGAACACGAACACGCCGATGCCGATGATCAGTGCGGCCTGGATGAAGCCGACCAGCACATAGGGGATGATCTTGCCGAACATCACCTCGACCGGCTTGATCGGCATCGACAGCAGGCTCTCCATGGTGCCGCGCTCGATCTCGCGCGTCACCGACAGCGCAGTGAAGATCAGCATGGTCATGGTCAGGATGGTGCCGACCAGGCCGGGCACGATGTTGAGGCGGGATTCCGCCGCCGGATTGTAGCGCGCATGCGCGCGGATCTCGAACGGCATGTCAGGGGGATCGCCGATATGCAGGTCGTGCGCCAAGGCCGATTGCACCAGCGGCCCGAGCGCACCGAGCGCCGAGCCGGCCGCCACCGGATCGGTGGCGTCGGCCGCGACCAGCAGCGCCGGCTTGTCGCCGCGCCGCACCGCGCGCTCGAAGCCGCGCGGGATCTCGACGCCGAACAGCACCTTGCCGGATTGCAGCAATTCGTCGAACTCCTCGACGGTGTGAACTTCGCGGGTGAAATGGAAATAGGCGGTGTTCTCCATCGCCTTCAGGATCGAACGCCCGAGATCGGTGTCCTCCTGGGTCAGCACCGCGGTCGGCAGATTGCGCGGCGTGGTGTTGATGGCGTAGCCGAACAGCGTGAGCTGCAACACCGGCAGCATGATGATCATGGCGAACGAGACGCGGTCGCGGCGAAGCTGGATGAACTCCTTGACCAGCATCGCATAGCTGCGCCGCCAGAAGCCGAACCGCGGCTCCCCGGTCTCGCCATTCCGGATCGTATCCGTCGCACTCATGTTACTTGTCCTTGGCACTCATCCCTGGAAATTGTCCTTGGAGCGCCCCATCAGGTCGATGAAGACGTCTTCGAGCGACGGTTCGCTCGGCTGCCAGCGCCATTTCGAATTGTCGCGATAGGGCGCAATCGCCGCTTCGAGCGCCGCCTTGTCGCGGCCGGAGACGTGCAGGCTGGTGCCGAACGGCGCCACCATATCGACGCCGGGCTTGCCGGTCAGCTCGCCCATCAGCCCGTTGAAATCCTCGCCCGTCACCGTCCAGGTCGACAGCGCCGAGGCCGCGATCACCTGGTCCACGGTGCCGTGGGCGAGCAGATGGCCGTAGGCGATGTAGGCGATCTCGTGACAGCGCTCGGCCTCGTCCATGTAGTGGGTCGAGACCAGCACGGTGAGGCCTTCGGCGGCGAGCGCATGGATCTCGTTCCAGAAATCGCGCCGCGCCTTCGGATCGACGCCGGCGGTCGGCTCGTCGAGCAGCAGCAATTGCGGATTGGGCAGCGTGCAGGCGCCGAGCGCGAGCCGCTGCTTCCAGCCGCCGGAGAGGTTGGCGGCGAGCTGCTCCTCGCGGCCCTTCAGCCCGATCCGCGCGATCATCTCGGCCGCGGCGCCGCGCGCGTCCGGCACCCCATAGAGCCGCGCGACGAATTCGAGATTCTCGCGCACCGACAGATCCTGGTAGAGGCTGAAGCGCTGTGTCATGTAGCCGACCTTGCGCTTGATCTTGTCGGCATCGCGCCGGATGTCGTAGCCGAGGCAGGTGCCCTCGCCGCTGTCCGGCGTCAGCAGGCCGCACAGGATGCGGATGGTCGTGGTCTTGCCGCTGCCGTTCGGACCGAGGAAGCCGTAGATCGAACCGCGCTTGACCTGCATCGACAGGTCATGGACCACCTCGCGTCCATTGAACGACTTGGTCAGGCCCTTGACGTCGATGGCAATGCCGGGCGCGCTGGTTGGGCCGCCGTTCATCTGCGGTCCGCCACCGGCGTCTTGGGGTTGAAGTAGACGCTGATCGGCTGGCCGACTCGCAGGACATCGGGCCGGCTCGGCCGCGCCTGGATCAGATAGACCAGCTTGTTGCGCTCATCGAGGCTGTAGATGACCGGTGGCGTGTATTCCGCCGTGGTGGCGATGAAATAGATTTTTGCGGTCAGGTCGGCGGCGCAATTGTCGCAAGTCACCCTCACTTCGTCGCCGAGCGCGAGCTTGGGCAACTCGGTCTCCGGCACGAAGAAGCGCAGCTTCATGTTGCCGGGCGGCATGATCGACAGCACCGGGCGTTGTGCCTGCACCATCTCGCCCTCGCGGAAATAGATCTGCTGGATCGAACCCGCGATCGGCGCAAAACCCTTGCGGCGGTCGAGCCGGGTCTGCGAGGTGACGACGCGCGCCTCCGCGACGCGCAGCGCCGAGACCGCGGAATCGAGATTGGCCTGGGTGCCGGCACCGGTGCCGCGCAGCGAGGCCGCGCGGTCGTAGCTCTGCTGCGCGTTGGCGAGCGTGGCGTTATTCTGGTTGAGATCGGCGCGTTGCAGGTCGTCATCGACCGAATAGAGCAGATCGCCGGGCTTGACCTCGTCGCCCTCGCGTACGTTGAGCTTGATGACACGGCCCGATTCATCGGGGCTGACGAAGATCATGTCGGCCTCGACCCAGCCCTGGAAGCCGGGGTCGCGCTTCTCCTTGCACCCGGCGAGCGCCGCCGCCAGCGCGGCGATCGTGAGCAGCTTCATCATGCGCGACGCGGTCATGTCTTCCTCCGTTCGCCGAAGATCAGATCGAGATGCACCTTGAACATCGCGAGCCCGTCGAGCGGCGCGTGCCGGGCGAACAGGCTCTGCCAGATCACCGCGACGATCGCGGGCGCAACCACGAGCTGGGGAAACTGCGCGATCTCGCGCTGCTTGATCTCGCCCCGCGTGACCGCGAGCTGGACCAGCATGCTCATCGCCTCGAGCCCCTTCGACACCACCTCGCGGAAATAGAAATCGGCGATCGCCGGGAAACGCGGCCCTTCCGACACGATCAAACGAATGATGTCGCCGCGCCGGGTCGCCACGATTTCGCGGATGAAGGTCTCGGCGAATCGCTCCACCGCGTCCCGCACCGGACCGGTGATGGTGGGCAGCGCAGTCATGCGGCTGATCAGCGGCACCAGCGCGGTGCGGATCAGCTCCTCGAACATCGATTCCTTGTCCTTGAAGTAGAGATAGAGCGTGCCCTTGGCGACGCCCGCCCGTTTGGCGACGTCGTCGAGCCGCGTCGCAGCGAAGCCGCGGGCGATGAACTCGTCCATCGCCGCCTCCACGATCGCTGCACGCCGCTCCGCCGATTTTCCGGCACGGCTGGAGGCAGGCACGGCCTCCTCGAGCGGTGCCGAGACCACCGTCGGAATTTTGGCCGCGGCGACACGAACGGAGGTGCGGCGAGTGGCCGGGGACGTACCGGTGGTTTTCATGCGCTTTGTCATGCCCGAGATTATGACTGACTGGTCAGTCATTGTCAATGTCATGAAAGGTGACCCGCGGCGACGTGTAGCTTTCCTGCTTTGGCACCGTACGGGCTCAGCCGCACCCTCTTCGCGTCAGCGCGCTGCGCGAGGCCGCTCGGTCAGCGACAGTACATTGCCATCGGGGTCCCTGAGCCAGGCGATCCGGGCGCCCGACGGCGATTGCCAGATGCCGTCGCTGTCCTGGGCGAGTTGCGGATAACGCTCGAAGGTGCCGCCGCGGTTCGTGATCCCGCGCACGGCGGCTTCGATATCCGGTACCGACCAGCCGAGCGCGGTGTGCGGTTGCGGCGTCAGTTCGTGAACCTTCTGCACCCGCAATTCGGTGCGTTGCACATCATAGACAATGGCGAAATCATCCTCGGAGACGAAGCGAAGACCGAGCACGTTTTCGTAGAATGCCCGGGTGCGTGCCCCATCGGTCGTGGCCAGAAGAGCGATCAGGCTGCAATCACCGAGCATGCTGTCCTCCGGAGGACCGTCTTGGCGCGGTCCAGTAGACGCAGGATGGGTAGTTCGCAAGGTGCGCGACTACGTGTGAAACTTGAGTCCGTCAAGAATCTTGTCGACCACCTTGCGCTCGGCGCGGATGGCGAGGCCGACCAGATTGAGGTCACCGCGCGCCACCGCCCTCACCGCCTCGCGGTTGGCGGCGTCATGCGTGGTCTTGAACATCTCTTCGGTGTAGAGCGCCGGCTTCACGTTGCGCGCCAGCGCGCGGTCCAGTGCCCGCGACAGCGCAGGCCCGTCGGCACCGTAGATCAGGATCGGCTGGCCGATCAGGGAGAGATATCTCGTCCCCGAGCCATCCTGGTAGCTCTCGCCGATACATTCGGGAAACGACGCCGCGATGCCGCCGGCAAGGAACGACGCCACGTTGAGCTTCTGCCAGACTTCCAGGTCGGTGCGGATCACGACCGCGATCTTGGTGTCGAACTGCATGCGGCGAGCCTATCCGCGGGCCGGTCGCAAGCGCCAGTACCGGTGGCGCATCCCTCATCTGCCGGCCGGGCGCCGATGTTAGTTTCGTGCAAGACCCGCGGACTGCCATTCCTGATCAGGACGAACAGCCGATTTGATCGGGACTACGTCAATCGTGGCCTGCATCACAGATCAGGACGATCTTATGCAGCGCGTCTTGCAGAGCCGCACGCCTCCTCCCGTCCAGATCGGGGTCCGCGCGTCGTAACTCTCGATCGTGAACAAATTCCAGCAGCTGGACGTAGGCCTCGTTCAGCACCGGCTGCAACTCACCTTCCGCCTCGAAATCGAGATCGACTATTTCGGCCTCGGCAATTTCGCCGTGGTCAAGGATGCGCATGATCACACCGATCAGTTCTTTGATGTCCTGCATCATTGGCTCGATATGCAAGGATGAATGGCTGCTTCCGACCCAAGCTGGCCGCTCGCGAGGTGTCATTCGAGCGCGCGATACAGTAGCATGATAGGGAACGTCTTCTCACCCGGATAGTTACATTCGTCTCCTGCTCGCGCTGCTGCTATCGTTCGCCACTATCGCGCATGCCGAGGACCGGGGCCTCTTGCCCGGCCTGATCGCTGCACCCTTGCTGTTGCCCGTCAGCATCTCCGGCAAGGATGTTACGCTCGACAGCTATGTCATTCGCCCGGATCGACCCGGCCGGGTTCCGCTGGTGATCATGACGCATGGCACGCCGAGTGGCGGTGACGGCTTCTTCGACAAGATCGCAAGCCGCACGCCGATCAGCTTCAACGTCGCAGCCGTTGCGCTCGCACAGCGCGGCTATGCGACCCTGTCGATCATGCGGCGTGGCTTCGGACGATCGGGCGGCGGCTATTCGGAAGGCCTGCCGGCGCCCTGTGATTACTTATCAGGCGTGCGGATCGGCGCAGACGATGTCGTCGCAGCAATTGCTGCGGTCCGCAACGAGCCCTGGGTCGACGCCGACCACATCCTGCTGCTCGGACACTCCACCGGTGGCCTGACCATGCTCGCCGCGGCAGAGCGCAACCCGGCTGGGGTCGTTGGCATCCTGAACTTCGATGGCGGCTATCACTCGTTCGCCGGGTCCGGTCAGCCCTGCAGTCCCGATCGCCTCGTCGATGCGGTGGCGTCGCTTGGCCGTACCGTGCGCGTGCCCGCGCTGTGGTTCTACGCCGAGAACGACGAATTCTACGGCCCCGATCTGGCGCACCAGATGTTCGCGGCGTACACGGCCGGGGGTGCGCCTGCGCAGCTGCAGATCCTGCCGCCCTTCGGCAAGAACGGCCACGACCTCGTCATCGAGGGCGCGGCCAGCAGATGGCTTCCCGTCCTCGAACCCCTTCTCGCCGAACTCAAGCTGCCGACCGCTGTCGTGATCGATTTGCCCGAGCCCACGGCGCTTGCCGTACCGCCTGGTCTTTCACCGGGATGCGGGAGGGCGTTCACCGGCTATGTCGCCCAGCGCAGCGACGCCAAGGCGTTTGCGATCAACGGCAAAGGGGGCTGCGGCTACGGCACTGGCAGAACGATCGCGGAAGCGCGCGAGAATGCCGTCACGGATTGCAGGGACACGGCATGCCGTGTGTATGCCGTTGGCCAGCACCTGCTCGAAAACTAAACGTCGCGGCGCCGCATCCGCCCGCTGTTCCGGATTGCACCCTACCCCTTGGCGTCGCAGGCCCAGGCGCGGATCACGCATTCCTTGCCGCCATAGTCGTAGCACTTCTTGGTCGCCGCGTTGAGCGAGCCCGAAATCTTCGGCGCCACCGCATAGCCATGCGCGCCGCAGGGATTCTTCATGTCGATCGAGAGCGCGGCGCAGGCGCGCTTCATGGTGACGGTGGTGCAGTCGCCCTTGCATTGCTTCAGGGCCGCGGCGCGCGCCGCGCCCTCCGCGGGATAGTCGTAGGCCTGGCCATAGGCCCCGCATTTGCCGACCGCGAACGCGCCGGCCGCGTGCGCCTTGGGGACGAAGGTTTCCACGGTGAAACGCGTGGCGCCAAGCAGCAATGTCAGGACAAGAATCGTCAGCGCGCGACGCTGCGCGGCGGCGGTCGAAATGATCAAGCGGAAATCCCCCAAAGCCCGACGCGGACTGTACGCAGGGGTCGTTGCCAGATGGTGAATGACGAGTTGAGACGCGTTCTGTCCGCACGTCGTCCCGGCGAAAGCCGGGACCCATAACCACAGGATGCAGTTATTGAAAGAAGCTGTGGCCCCTACGTCGTGCAACAATAACCTTCGGTGGTAATGGGTCCCGGCCTCCGCCGGGACGACGGTGGGGCTACCCTCGCCTTGCCGCTTCCAGCGCTTGCGGCGTGTCGATATCGAGGAAGGCGCTGTTGCCTTCGACCGGGACCTCGGCGACCACCTCGGCATGCTTGGCGATCAGGTGACGAGCACCGATGTCGCCGTCGAGCGTCATCAATTCCCTGAAGAATCTGCGCGACCACAACACCGGATTGCCGCGGCGGCCCTCGCTGACCGGGACCGCGATCAGGTGGCCGCGATCGGGCGCGAAGGTCTCGATCAGTCGGTCGATCAGCTGCGCATCGATCAGCGGCATGTCGCCGAGACAGACGATCGCGCCATCGACATTGTCGGACACCGCCGAAATGCCCGCCTTCACGGAGCTTGCGAGGCCGCCGGCGAAGTCCGGATTGCGGACGAATTTCACCTTGAGCCCGTCGAGCGCCTGCTCGACCAGACCGGCCTGATGCCCGGTGACGACGATCACCTCCGAGGCCTTCGAGGCCAGCGCCTGCTCGGCGACGATGCGCGCGAGCTTCTTGCCGTCGAGCTCGGCGAGCAGCTTGTTCGGGCCGCCCATCCGGGTCGAGCGACCGGCGGCGAGCACGATCGCCGCGACGTGGCGGTTGCCTTCGGTGTCCGGCACGGTGCGCGGCTGCGGCCGCGTCACGATCTCCATCAAGAGACCACCGACGCCCATGCCGGTCAGATCCGACCGTGTCACCTTGATGCCGGCGAGCAGCCGCATCAGCACCCAGTCGAACCCGTTCTCGACCGGCGAGCGCGCGCAGCCCGGCGCACCCAGAACCGGGACACCGCCGGCGCCGCCGATCAGGAGCAGATTGCCGGGATCGACCGGCATGCCGAAATGCTCGATCGCGCCGCCGATCGCGGTGATCGCGGCCGGAATGACGTCGCGGCGATCGGCGATCGCGGACGCGCCGAACACGATGACGAGCTCGGCGCCGAGGCCGAGCAATTCCTTGATCGAGGCGGCGAGCACGGTCTCGTCATGCGGCACGCGGCGCTCGGCGATGATGCTGGCGCCAGCCGGTGCGAGGCGTTCAGCGGTGACGCGCAGCGTCTTGTCGATCACCTTCGGCGCGAGGCCCGGCAGCAGGGTCGAGACCACGCCGACCTTCTTGATCACATAGGGCGCAATCCGCAGCGTGTCGCGACCGGCGACCGCGACGGCGGCATCACGCAACTTGCCCTCGACGCCGAACGGGATCAGCTTGACGGTCGCGATCATCTCGCCTTCGACCACCGGCTTGAATGCCGACAGCGTCGCAAAGGTGATGGCTTCATCCACGCCGTTGATGCGATCGACCGCCGCGCGGTCGACCACCAGCACGCCGGGGCGCGCGGCAAACAGATTGGCGCGTCCGGTGAAGGCGCGCTCGACATTGACGCCCTCGCCCGCCACCGCCTGCGCGATGCTGGCGGCCGCGGCATCCTCGGAGACGTCGCCGTGCTCCAGCCGCACCACGACGACATCCTTGACGCCGGCCTTGGTCAGCGCCTCGACCTCGTCAGGGCCGATCTTGGTGCCCTTCTTGAGCACCAGCGAACCCTGCCGGAGCGTATGCACGGTGACGCCGCCAATCGCGTCGGCCGGACTGGCGGGACCGAACTTCATGCCGCTTCTTCTTTTTCCTTGAGGGGCAAACGCAGCTGCGCAGTGATCTCGGCCATGATCGCAACCGCGATCTCCGACGGCGACACTGCGCCGATGTCGAGCCCGATCGGCGCATGGATGCGGGCGATGTCGCTATCTTTCGCACCCTGCGCGCGCAGCCGCTCGGCGCGCTTGGCATGGGTCTTCCGCGAGCCGAGCGCGCCGATGTAGAAGCAATCGCGGTCGAAGGCGTGCAGCAGCGCCGGATCGTCGATCTTCGGATCGTGCGTCACCGCGACGAACGCCGTGTAGTGATCGACGTTGAGCGGCGGCAGCGCGACGTCGGGCCATTCGGCGACCAGCGGCACGTCGGGAAAACGCTCCGGGCTCGCGAACGCGGTGCGCGGATCGACCACCGTCACGTCATAGTCGAGCGAGCGCGCCAGCGGCGCCAACGCCTGACTGATATGGACCGCGCCGATGATCACGAGCTTCGCGGTCGGCGCGTAGACGTTGAGGAACAGCTTCTTGCCGGCGACCTCGACATTGCCGCTCTTGCCCATCCTGAGCTGCTTGGCGAGCTCGGCGCGCAGCGGATCGGCGGCGATGTCCGCGGCCTTGACCAGGCGCTGCTCGCCATTGGCGGTGTCGGTGACGATGATGACCGGGCGGCGCGCGGCGCGCTCGGCGTTCAGCTGTTTCAGGATCTCGAGCTTCACGGCTAACCGACCTTCTCGACGAAGACGCGGATGGTGCCGCCGCAGGACAGGCCGACATTCCAGGCCGTCTCGTCGGCGACGCCGAATTCGAGCATCTTTGGCTGGCCGCTCGCGATCACGTCGAGCGCCTCGGTGACGACGGCGCCCTCGACGCAGCCGCCGGAGACCGACCCTAAGAACGTGCCGTCGTCATTGATGACGAGGCTCGATCCGGCCGGGCGCGGCGCCGAGCCCCAGGTCTCGACCACGGTGGCGAGCGCCACGCCATGGCCCTCTTTCTGCCAAGCCTCGGCGGCCTGAAGGATGTCTTCGTCGCGGTTGAGCATGGTGGCCTCCTGCTATCGGGTCAGGCTTCTTAGGCTACAGAACGGATCAGGCTGCGATGGTGCGCCGGCGGCGGGGATGACAGCGCCCCGATCAAGCCCTTGATGGACGTCAAGTTATGCACCGGGCGAAATTCGTCAACGTGGGGCAACATCATTTTGATGCCCTGCGCCTTGGCCTCGAAGCCGGAATAGCGCAGCAGCGGGTTGAGCCAGATCAGGCGGCGGCAGGAGCGGTGCAAACGGTCCATCTCGAAGGCCAGTTTGGCATCGGCCTCCCGCTCTAGTCCATCGGATATAAGGAGGACGATGGCGCCCTGCCCCAGCACCCGGCGGGCCCAGAGCTGGTTGAAGGTGTGCAGCGAGGTCGCGATCCGGGTCCCGCCGGCCCA
This sequence comes from Bradyrhizobium sp. SK17, assembly GCF_002831585.1. Taxonomy (GTDB): domain Bacteria; phylum Pseudomonadota; class Alphaproteobacteria; order Rhizobiales; family Xanthobacteraceae; genus Bradyrhizobium. The sequence continues at coordinate 6,549,870 of NZ_CP025113.1, forward strand.
GTCCTCGACCGAGGACGTGCAGCTCGCCAGCGCCTCGTCGGGGTCACGCGCCCGTAACGCCCGCGTCACATTGGTCAGGCGGGTGCCGAACAGGAACACCGAGACCCGCTTGCGGGCGTCCGTGATGGCATGCAGGAAGTGCAGAAACAGTCGGGTGTATTCGCTCATCGAGCCGGAGATATCGAGCAGCGCCACGATCGGTGCCGGCTTCTCGATCCGGCCGAGCTTCCTGATGTCGATGATCTCGCCGCCGGTGCGCAGCGAGTTGCGCACGGTGCGGCGCATGTCGAGCCGCAGGCCGCGTGCATCCGGCTGGTAGCGGCGGGTCACGAGCTCGGCCTGCGGCAGCCGCATCTTGGCGATCTCGCGCGTCACCTCGGCAATCTCGGCCGCGGTCATCTGCGCGAAATCCTTCTTTTGCAGCACCTCCTTGTCGGAGACCGAGAGCTTCAGCTCCTGCTCCTGGGCCTGCGGCCGCTCCTCGCTCTTGGCCGGCTGCGCCATCGCCTCCTGGACCCGGCGCGAGGCCGGCGGCGGCTTCTTCTTGGCGTGGTCGGGCAGCGGCACCGAATCCAGCATGCTCTTCCATTCCTCGGCGGCGCGGAAGAACAGCATGAAGGCCTGATGGAAGATCAGCGCGTGCTCATGGCGCTTGACGAAGATCGCCGCCAGCGTGGCGTAGAAATCGGCGCGGTTGCCGACCTCGATCAGCTGCAACGCGTTGAGCGCATCGATCACCGAGCCCGGCCCGACGGGTAGGCCTGCTGCACGCAGCGCGCGGGCAAAGCCGATCACGTTGTCGGCCATGTGGCCGGTCGGGGGATCGAGGTGGTTGATGGGCATTCGGTGCAATCTCTCCAACTCGTCATTCCGGGGCGCGCGCAGCGCGAGCCCGGAATCCATTTATCATCCCGCGCGTGGCCCAATGGATTCCGGGCTCGCGCCAAGTGGCGCGCCCCGGAATGACGAGCGGTGTTATGCGCGAGACTTACGTCTCGCTCGTCGCTTCCTTCAATGTCTTCTGCAACGCATCGCCCTGCATGCGCGCGATGTCGTCCTGGTATTTCAAGAGCGCACCCAGCGTGTCGCCGACGACCTGCGGCGTCAGTGAGCGGGCGTCGAGTTCCGACAGCGCGGTGGCCCAGTCGATGGTCTCGGCGACGCCAGGCGACTTGTAGAAATCCTGGTTGCGCAGCGCCTGCACGAAGCGCACGACCTGCTGCGACAGCTTGGCAGAGATGTTCGGCACCCGCGACTTGACGATCGCGAGCTCGCGCTCGGCCGCGGGATAGTCCACCCAGTGATAGAGGCAACGCCGCTTCAACGCGTCGTGGATCTCACGCGTGCGGTTCGAGGTGATGATCACGATCGGCGGTGCCGGCGCCTTGACGGTGCCGAGCTCGGGGATGGTAACCTGGAAGTCGCTGAGGATTTCCAACAGATACGCCTCGAACGCCTCATCGGCGCGGTCGAGTTCGTCGATCAGGAGCACCGGCGGGCCGGCGACATCGGGCTCGAGCGCCTGCAACAGCGGCCGCTTGATCAGGAAGCGTTCGGCGAAGATATCGCTGGCGAGCTGGTCGCGGTCGGTGTCGCCGGAAGCTTCCGCCAGCCGGATCGCGATCATCTGCGCCGCGCTGCTCCACTCATAGACGGCGGAGGCGACGTCGAGGCCTTCATAGCATTGCAGCCGGATCAGCTTGCGCCCGAGTGCCGCCGACAGCACCTTGGCGATCTCGGTCTTGCCGACGCCGGCCTCGCCTTCGAGGAACAGCGGCCGGCCCATGCGCAGGGCGAGATAGGTCACGGTCGCGAGCGACCGCTCGGCAAGATAGCCGCGCGACGTCAACAGCTCCTCGAGCGCATCGACGGAAGTGGGTAACGCCGATGCACTCATGGAACAGCCAGTCTTCGAACAGGGGTTAGCAACATCACGCCTAAGATCTAGTCCTTGGGATCCACTCAGGATCTAGTCCCTTGGATCTAGTCCTTAGCTAGTCCTTGGCGTTGGCGGCTTCCACCGCCCTGCGCGCCAGGACGCCGATCAAATGCGCGCGGTATTCGGCGCTGCCGTGCAGGTCGCTGTTCAGGCCTTCGGCCGAAACCTCGATGCCGTCGAGCACTTTGTGCGAGAAGCGCTTCTTCAGGGCCTCCTCGAACGCGGTGACGCGGAACACGCCGTCAGAGCCCGCGCCGGTGACTGCGACCCGCACGTCGGACGGGCGCTTGGCCACGAACACGCCGACCAACGCATAACGCGAGGCCTGGTTGCGGAACTTGATGTAGGCCGCCTTCTTCGGCAGCGGGAACATCACCTTGGTGATGATCTCGTCGGCCTCCAGCGCGGTCGAGAACAGGCCCTGGAAATACTCCTCGGCCTTCAGCCGGCGCTTGTTGGTGACGATGGTCGCGCCCAGCGCCAGCACCGCGGCAGGATAGTCGGCGGTCGGGTCGTTGTTGGCGAGCGAGCCGCCGATGGTGCCGCGATGGCGCACCGCGGGATCCCCGATCAGGCCGGCAAGCTCGGCGAGCGCCGGGATCGCCTCGCCCACGATCGCCGAGTTCGCGACCTCGGCGTGCTTGGCGGTCGCGCCGATCACCAGCGAACGGCCTTTCATCTCGATCGTATCGAGACCTTCGATATGGGAGAGGTCGACCAGGTGCGGCGGGCTCGCGAGCCGCTGCTTCATGACCGGCACCAGCGTATGACCGCCGGCGATCAGCTTGGCGTCCTCGTTCTTTACCAGCAGGTTGGCGGCCTGCCGCACGGTGCCGGGACGATGATATTTGAATTCGTACATTGGCAAATTCCTGGGAATGTCCTGATCGCTTGTCGCGATGAATTGCTGATTGAGCGAGCTCCGGCTTGTCTAAGCCGGGTCCGACTAAGCCAAGTCCGACTAAGCGAGATCCGATTTGGCCATCGCCTTGGCGCCGGCGGCGATCGAGGCCACGATGTTCTGGTAGCCGGTGCAGCGGCACAGATTGCCTTCCAGCTCCTCGCGGATCACTTCATCGGTGAGCTCGTGGCCCTTGCGATGCACCATGTCGACCGCGGTCATGATCATGCCGGGCGTGCAGAAGCCGCATTGCAGGCCGTGATGCTCGCGGAAGGCCTCCTGCATCGGATGCAGCGGCGCCCCGTCAGCCGCCAGTCCCTCGATGGTTTTGACCTCGTGACCGTCGGCCATCACCGCAAGCGTGGTGCAGGACTTCACCGCCTTGCCGTCGAGATGCACGACGCAGGCGCCGCACTGCGAGGTATCGCAGCCGACATGCGTACCGGTCAGCCGCAGATTTTCGCGCAGAAACTGGACCAGAAGGGTACGGGGGTCGACATTCGCGTTCACGGGGTTGCCGTTCACGATCATTGAAATCTTGGCCATCAGCACTCTCTTATCTGCGCCACCGCATATCGGCGAAGCAGGCGGTTTAAAATCATTCCAGACGGCATAATATGGGCGCGCCCCGCGATGGGCAACCTTTCGAGCCACCCATCCAGGACATAACGGCAAGGCATCGCGGGGTCCGAATGACCCGGCCCACGAGCGTGATAGACTCTAGTTCTGACGCGTTCTCTTCACGCGAACCGGGTGCCCACTTCGCTCGAAAACGCTCTAACCCTGCACCGCCTTGGCGAAATTTGCAAAGAATTCGTCGGCGAGCTTCTTGGCCGCGCCGTTGATCAGGCGCTGGCCGAGCTGGGCGAGCTTGCCGCCGATCTGCGCCTCTACGTTGTAGCTCAGGAGCGTACCGCCATCCTTGTCGGCAAGGCCGACCGTGGCGCCACCCTTGGCGAAACCGGCAACCCCGCCCTCGCCTTCGCCGGAGATCTTGTAGCCGTTCGGCGGGTCGAGATCGCTCAAGGTAACCTTGCCCTTGAAGCGGGCGGAGACCGGGCCGACCTTCATCTTGGCAGTGGCGCGGAAGCCGCCCTCGTCGGTCTTCTCCAGTTCCTCGCAGCCGGGAATGCAGGCCTTCAGCACTTCGGGATCGTTGAGCTTGTCCCACACAGCCTGGCGCGGCGCCGCAAGCTGGACTTCGCCGGTCATTGTCATGGCCATGGGGGACCTCCTCGATCGCTAGCTAAACCTGTTTCCCCAAGTAAAGCAGCCGGCACGCAAAGAAAAGGGCACCTTCGGAGGATGAGCGATGCATATTCGCAGCGCAGCAAAGCCGCGCGATCGCTCGCGAAATCGCGCAATCCACCTTGCGGTTGAGATGCCGGCGGGCATTGGCAGCGGGCTGCGGGAATGGTTAGGTCGCACGCCATGAGCACAGCCCTCTCTCCCCTGCTTGCGCCGATGCTGTCGAGCCCCGCGATGCGCGCGGTGTGCGACGATGCCGCCACGCTACAGAACATGCTGGATTTCGAGGCCGCGCTGGCCCGCGCCGAGGCGACCGTCGGCGTAATTCCGTGGGTCGCCGTGACGCCGATTGCGAAAGCCTGCAAGGCCGAATCATTCGACCTGGCAACACTGGCCGACGCCGCGACCCGGTCCGGCAATCTGGCCATCCCCCTGGTGAAGGCCCTGACCGCCGAGGTCGCCAAGGCCGATGCCGAGGCGGCGCGCTACGTACATTGGGGCGCCACCAGCCAGGACGTCATCGACACTGCGACCATGCTGTCGCTGCGCGCCGGCATCGACGCGCTGCTCGCCGACCTCGAGCGCGCCGTTACGGGGTTTGCCGGCCTCGCCCGCGCCCATCGCAACACCGCAATGGTGGCGCGAACCTGGCTGCAACACGCGCTGCCGATGCCGTTCGGCCTGAAGCTCGCCGAATATGCCGCAGCCTTGCACCGCTCCCGCAAGCGATTGCAACGGCTGCGCCACGAGACGCTGGCGCTGCAATTCGGCGGAGCCGCCGGCACGCTCGCCGCCCTCGGCGACAAGGGCCTCGCGGTCGCAGCCCAGCTTGCGAGAGAGCTGGATCTGCCCTTGCCGGATGCGCCCTGGCACACCCATCGCGATCGCATCGCGGAGGCCGCCTCGGTGTTTGCGATCCTTGCCGGCAGTTGCGGCAAGATCGCGCGCGACGTCTCGCTGATGATGCAGACCGATGTGGGCGAAGCCTTCGAGCCGGCCGGCGCCGGCCGCGGCGGCTCCTCCACCATGCCGCACAAGCGCAATCCAGTCGCCGCCGCCAGCGCACTGGGAGCAGCGACCATGGCGCCGAACCTCGCCGCCACGATCTTCGCCGCGCAGGTCCAGGACCATGAGCGCAGCGCCGGTCCCTGGCATGCGGAGTGGCCGACCTTGCCGGGCTTGATGCTGGTGACGTCGGGTGCGCTCGCCGCGATCGTCGATCTCGCCGAAGGGCTCGAGGTCGACGCGGCGCGGATGCGCGTCAATCTCGATGCGACCCATGGGCTGATCATGGCGGAAGCCGTGACGTTTGCGCTGGCCGAGAAGATCGGCAAGAGCGATGCCCACCATCTGATCGAGGCCGCAAGCAAGCAGGCGATCGCGAACAAGAAGCACCTGCGCGACGTGCTGTCGGCGGATGCCAAGGTCACCGCGCACCTCGATGCGAAGCGGATCGCGGCACTGTTCGAACCGATGGCCTATCAGGGCGCCTCGCAAGCGCTGATCGACCGCCTGCTGGCTTCGCTGGATGACAAGTAAGTGGAAGCACGCGTTCGCACGCGCCTGACAAGGAGCAAGAAATGCCGATGATCAACGCCGACGGGTGCCTGCTCAACGTCCAGGTGGACGGCCGCGACGGCGGGCCGACCGTGATGCTGTCGAACTCGCTCGGCTGCACCCTGCAAATGTGGGAGCCGCAGATGCGGGCGCTGACGCAGTTGTTCCGCGTCATCCGCTACGACCGCAGAGGTCACGGCAAATCCGGCGTGCCGGCCGGCCCCTACTCGATGGAGCGGTTTGGCCGCGACGTGCTGGCGATCCTCGACGACCTCAACATCGACAAGGTGCATTGGTGCGGCCTGTCGATGGGCGGCATGGTCGGGCAATGGCTCGGCGCCAACGCGCCCGAGCGGTTCGGCAAGATCGTCCTGGCCAACACCGCCTGCTACTATCCGGATCCGACCAACTGGCTGAACCGCATCAAGGCGGTGAAGGAAGGCGGCATCGCCGCGGTCGCCGACGCCGTGATCGCGGGCTGGCTGACTGCCGATTTCCGCGAGCGTGAGCCGGAGACCACCGCACGCATGAAGGCGATGCTGCTGGCCTCGCCGGTCGAAGGCTATCTTGCCTGCTGCGAAGCGCTCTCGACGCTCGACCAGCGTGCGCTGCTGCCCAGGATCAAGAGCCCGACGCTGGTGATCGCCGGCAAGCAGGACATGGCAACGCCGGTGTCGGCGGGAGAGATGATCCGCAGCGGCATTCCCGGCGCCAGCATGACGCTGCTCGATGCCGCACATATTTCCAATGTCGAGCAATCGCACGCCTTCACCGAAGCCGTGGTCGGCTTCCTGACGCAACGCTAACCACCAGCAGCAATGGACGTCGTTGCGAGCGGAGCGAAGCAATCCATGTCACCGCCTGCCGGGACATGGATGGCTTGGTCGCTTCGCTCCTCGCGATGACGGAAGGAGACATCGATGGACGACAATCAGCGTCGCGACGACGGCATGACGCAGCGCCGCAAGGTGCTCGGCAATGAATGGGTCGACAAGTCGATCAAGAACCGCAACGCGTTCAACACCGACTTCCAGGACCTGATGACGCGTTATGCGTGGGGCGACATCTGGACCCGGCCGCATTTCGATCACCGCACCCGCCGCGTGCTGGTGATCGGCACCATGGTGGCGCTCGGCCAATGGGACGAATTCCGCCTGCATGTGCGCGCGGCGCTCGCCGAGGGTGGCTTCACGCCCGAGGACATCAAGGAGATCCTGCTGCAACAGGCGATCTATTGCGGCGTGCCGGCGGCCAATCACGCCGTCAAGGAAGCCGGCGCGATCATCGCAGAACTAGGGCTGCTGAAGGGATAGCTCGCCTGCCGGCGCGGTTGCGTCGGTGGCAGCCGCCCGTGCGCGCTTCGGCGACGTCTCGAACAGCATCACGATCGCGGTGCCGAGCAGCATCAGAAGTTCCGATGCATGCATGCGCAGCGCTTCGATCTCGCCGACCTTGGAGGCCATCACCATGCTGGCGAAGCTCAGCACGCTGCCGAGGCAGAGCGCCACCGCAAGCGCCTCGTCGGCGCCGCTGCTTCGGCGGAACGGCGAAAACACCGTCATCGCGAGGAAGACCGCGAAGAATGCCACCACGGTGATCCGCGCCAGCGCCAGGAGCCATGCGAGCCGCACCGTCGCCATCTTGCCAAGGTGCAGATAGTCGCTGGCATACAGCGCGATCGACACGCTCGGCCGCTCATAGAGGCCGTGGATCGGCGACACCATGATGCTGAAGGCGATGATGGTCCAGACCGGAATGAAATAAGCCGCGAGCAGCGCGCCGTTGAAGGAGCTGATCCGCCAGGTATTCGACATTGCCGCTTCCCGTTTGTCTCCGGCGCCTTTGGGAGCGGCGACGGTTCAGCCAGCGAGGTAACGCCGATCAATTGCCGGCGGCAATTTAAACCCTTTGTTTACCTTAACTGGCCTGGGGATTGTCATAAGGGCGGTCGGCGCCGTGTCAAAACGATGCATGAAGTCAGGCCGGCCCGTCTCTGGACCGCGCCCTTCGACGGGCCCGTGTCCGCGGGCACGCGGTGGCCTCACCGTTCCGGATCAGGCGTCCAGTCTTGCCGCCTCGGATCGGGCTTCCGACCGCACCCCTGGAACACGGGTTCCGGCGCGATCATTGCAAGGCAAGGTCGCGTCGTCCCTGTGACATCTGAACCGCACCCGCCAAAGTAGTTATGTACAAGCCCTTTCTGCTGCTGCCATGCTGTTGCCGCCGCGGGGGTTCCACTGTTAGAAAATGACACGACGCGACGGATCAGGCTGCCGGGGGCCCTTGCCGCGTCACACGCGACGTGGCGTTTTCGAGCGAAGTGGGGACTAGCGGCAGCGCATGGATTATTTCGCCCAGCAACTGATCAACGGCCTCGTGCTCGGTTCGATCTACGGCCTGATCGCCATCGGCTACACGATGGTCTACGGCATCGTCGGCATGATCAATTTCGCCCATGGCGACATCTTCATGATCGGCGGCTTCATCGCGATGATCTCGTTTTTGGTGCTGGTGTCGCTCGGCCTCACTGCGATTCCCCTGATCCTGCTGATCGTGCTGCTGGTCTCGATGGTGATCACCGCGCTCTATGGCTGGACCATCGAGCGCATCGCCTACCGGCCCTTAAGGCATTCGTTCCGCCTGGCGCCGATGCTGTCGGCGATCGGCATGTCATTCGTGCTGACCAATTTCTCGCAGGTGTCGCAGGGGGCGCGGGTCAAGCCGGTGCCGCCGATCATCACCGGCGGCTACACGCTGCATGAAGGCCCCGAAGGCTTCGCGGTGCAGCTCTCCAATATCCAGATCGTGGTCGTGCTCGCCACCATCGTGCTGCTCGCGGTGTTCACCTGGCTGGTCTCGCGCACCCGGCTCGGGCGTGACATGCGCGCCTGCGAGCAGGACCAGACCATGGCGGCGCTGCTCGGCGTCGATGTCGATCGCACCATCTCGATGACCTTCGTGATCGGTGCCGCACTGGCCGCCGTCGCCGGCATGATGTACCTGCTCTATTACGGGCTGGTCGATTTCTTCATGGGTTTCGTCGCCGGCATCAAGGCGTTCACCGCCGCGGTGCTCGGCGGCATCGGTTCGCTGCCCGGCGCGATGCTCGGTGGGCTCGCGATCGGCCTGATCGAAACGTTCTGGTCGGCGTATTTCTCGGTCGAGTACAAGGACGTCGCCGCGTTCTCGATCCTGATCGTGGTGCTGATCTTCATGCCGACCGGCCTGCTCGGCCGTCCCGAAGTCGAAAAAGTCTGACAGGCACTTCGTGAGCGCGACATCCGCCCGCCCCTCGCACGCCGCGCAGCCCTCGGGCAGCGCCTTCATTCTCAAGAAAGCCCTGATCAGCGCCGTCGTCGCGCTGGTGCTGTTCTCGCTGATGATCGGCGTGCGCACCGAGGCCGGCCCGCAAGGCGGCCTGATCTACTGGACGCGGTTCGGCGATCTCGCGGCCATGGTCGGCACCGTGTTCGGCGGCAGCATCATCATCGAATTGCTGCGGCAATGGTGGGGACCGGTCGATACCGAGCGCGTCGTGCCGAAACCGGTGCAGGCGGCGATGTCGTTCGCCGGCCGCTGGCTGGCTCCGGCGCTGCTGGTGTTCGCCTTCCTGGTCCCGGTGATCTTCTACAACCAGCGCTACATTCTCGACCTCTCGATCCTGGTCGTGACTTACGTGATGCTGGGTTGGGGCCTCAACGTCGTGGTCGGTCTCGCCGGCCTGCTCGACCTCGGCTACGTCGCCTTCTATGCGGTCGGCGCCTATTCCTACGCCCTGCTCGCCACCAATTTCGGACTGTCGTTCTGGGTCTGCCTGCCGCTCGCCGGCATCCTCGCGGCATTCTGGGGCGTGCTGCTCGGCTTCCCGGTGCTGCGGTTGCGCGGCGACTATCTCGCGATCGTGACGCTGGCCTTCGGCGAGATCATCCGCCTCGTCATCATCAACTGGCAAAGCCTGACCGGCGGCCCCAACGGCGTCTCCGGCATCCCGCGCCCGACGCTGTTCGGCATTCCGCTCGACAACAGCGATGACGGGCTTGCGGCCAAGCTCGGCATCGACTTCTCGCCGACCCACCGCATCGTGTTCCTGTTCTATCTGATCCTGGCGATGGCGCTGCTTACCAACTGGGTGACGATCCGGTTGCGCCGGCTGCCGATCGGCCGCGCCTGGGAAGCGCTGCGCGAGGACGAGGTGGCCTGCCGCGCGCTCGGCATCAACGTCACCACGACCAAGCTGACCGCGTTTGCGACCGGCGCGATGTTCGGCGGCTTCGCCGGCGCGTTCTTCGCCACCCGGCAGGGCTTCATCAGTCCGGAATCCTTCACTTTCCAGGAATCGGCGCTGGTGCTGGCGATCGTCGTGCTCGGCGGCATGGGCTCGCAACTCGGCGTCGCGCTGGCGGCGGTGGCCATGATCGGCGGCTTCGAACTGTTCCGCGGCTTCGATCAGTACCGCATGTTGGTGTTCGGCATCGCGATGGTGCTGTTGATGATCTGGCGGCCGCGCGGCCTGATCGGCCATCGCGCGCCGACCGTGTTCCTGGAGCGCAACCAGGCGATCTCGTCCGACCTCGTCAAGGAGGGCCACGGATGAGCGGCGACAACATCCTCACCGTCGACCGCCTGATGATGCGCTTCGGCGGCATCGTCGCGGTCAACGAACTCTCCTTCACCGCGCAGCGGCGCCAGATCACCGCGCTGATCGGACCGAACGGCGCCGGCAAGACCACGGTGTTCAACTGCATCACCGGCTTCTACCGGCCGAGCGGCGGCGCGATCCGGCTCGCCCATGATGACGGCCACACCATGCAGCTCGAGCGGCTCGGCGATTTCCGCATCACCAAGCTCGCCAAGGTGGCGCGCACCTTCCAGAACATCCGGCTGTTTCCCGGCATGACCGCGCTGGAGAACCTGATGGTGGCGCAGCACAACGCGCTGATGCGCGCCTCGGGCCTGACCCTGCTCGGCCTGATCGGCGCGCCGTCGTGGCGCACGGCCGAGGAGCGCGCCATCGAGCTGGCGCGGACCTGGCTCGACCGCGTCGGCCTGCTCGCGCGCGCCGACGATGCCGCCGGCAACCTCGCCTATGGCGACCAGCGCCGGCTCGAGATCGCGCGCGCGATGTGCACCGAGCCCGTGCTGCTCTGCCTCGACGAACCGGCCGCCGGATTGAACGCGCGCGAGAGCGGCGGGCTGAACGAGCTGCTGCTCTCGATCCGCAACGACCACGGCACCTCGATCCTGCTGATCGAGCACGACATGTCGGTGGTGATGGAGATTTCCGACCATGTCGTGGTGATGGACTACGGCGTCAAGATCGCCGAAGGCACGCCACAGGCGGTGCGCGACGACCCCAAGGTGATCGCCGCCTATCTCGGCGCCGACGAGGAAGAAGCGATCGCCGTGATGGAGAGCGGCACGTGAGCGCGGCCCCGAAGCCTCCCACCTCCCCCTGCAAGGGGCTGATCACCGAGCATTCTCTTTCCCCGTCATGCCCGGGCTTGTCCCGGGCATCCACGTATTTTGATCAACGCGGTGAGAAAGACGTGGATGGCCGGGACAAGCCCGGCCATGACGGCGGCAAGGTGGTGCAATGACTTCGACCACTCCCCTGCTCGCGGTGCGCGGCGTGCGCGCAGCGTACGGCAAGATCGAGGCGTTGAAGGGCGTCGACATCGAGATCAAGCCCGGCGAGATCGTGGCGCTGATCGGGGCCAATGGCGCCGGCAAGTCGACGCTGATGATGACGATCTTCGGCAAGCCGCGCGCGCGTGCCGGCAGCATCGAATATGACGGCCGCGACATCACCGGCGTGCCGACGCATGAGATCGCGCGGCTGCGGATCGCGCAATCGCCGGAGGGACGGCGGATCTTTCCGCGCATGAGCGTCGCGGAAAACCTGCAAATGGGCGCCGATGCCACCGAATGCAGCGATGCCGAGCGCGAGGCCGGACTGGAGCGCGTGTTCGCCCTATTCCCGCGGCTGAAGGAACGCATCGCGCAGCGCGGCGGCACCCTGTCGGGCGGCGAGCAGCAGATGCTGGCGATCGGACGCGCCTTGATGAGCCGGCCGCGGTTGTTGATGCTGGACGAACCTTCGCTCGGGCTGGCGCCGCTGATCGCGCGCCAGATCTTCGACGCCATCCGTACGCTGAACCGGCAGGACGGCCTCACCGTGCTGATCGTCGAACAGAACGCCAACCATGCGCTGAAGCTCGCCCACCGCGGCTATGTCATGGTCAACGGTCTGATCACCCTGACCGGAACCGGCAGCGAATTGCTGCAGCGGCCGGAAATTCGCGCCGCCTATCTGGAAGGCGGCCGCCACGGCTGAGCTCGCCTCGCCATGCAGCAGATTGCTGCGCGGGCCAGCGTCGATTTGCCTGAAAATTGCCGGTGACTTCACCGCGAAATCAGCCGAGAATGCCGCCGGTTTCTGGACCCGGCGCCTGCCGGGTCCTTCCGCTAGAGGCAACGACCACGAGGGACGTCTCATGAAATCACTGAAGCTCTTCGGCCTGGCACTGGGCGCAACGTTCGCTCTATCGGCGAGCGCGTTCGCGCAAGACATCACCGTCGCAGTCGCGGGCCCGATGACGGGCTCCGAATCCGCATTCGGCCGGCAGCTGAAGAACGGCGCCGAACAGGCCGTCGCCGACATCAACGCGGCCGGCGGCATCCTCGGCAAGAAGCTGGCGCTGGAGACCGACGACGACGCCTGCGATCCCAAGCAGGCGCGCTCGATCGCAGAGAAGATTGCGAGCTCCAAGATTCCGTTCGTGGCCGGGCATTTCTGCTCGTCGTCCTCGATCCCGGCGTCGGAAGCCTATGCCGACGGCAACGTCCTGCAGATCACGCCGGCCTCGACCAACCCGCTGTTCACCGAACGCAAGCTCTGGAACGTGGCGCGCGTCTGCGGCCGCGACGATCAGCAGGGCGTCGTCGCCGCCGACTACATCCTGAAAAACTACAAGGGCAAGAACGTCGCGATCCTGAACGACAAGACCACCTACGGCAAAGGCCTCGCCGACGAGACCAAGAAGGCGCTGAACAAGGCCGGCTTTCAGGAGAAGATGTTCGAGTCCTACAACAAGGGCGACAAGGACTTCAACTCGATCGTCTCGCGCCTGAAGCGCGACAATATCGATCTGGTCTATGTCGGCGGCTACCATCAGGAAGCCGGCCTGATCCTGCGCCAGATGCGCGACCAGGGCCTCCAGACCGTCCTGATGGCGGGCGACGCCATGAACGACAAGGAGTTCGCCTCGATCACGGGACCCGCCGCGGAAGGCACGCTGTTCACCTTCGGCCCCGACCCGCGCAACAAGCCGACCGCGAAGGCGATCGTCGAGAAGTTCAAAGCCAAGAACATCGACCCCGAGGGCTACACGCTCTACACCTACGCCGCGATGCAGGTCTGGTCGCAGGCCGCCGCCAAGGCCGGCACCACCGACGCCAAGAAGGTGATGGACACCATCAAGGCCGGCGAGTGGGATACCGTGCTCGGCAAGATGGCGTTCGACGCCAAGGGCGACATCAAGGCGATCGACTATGTCGTCTACAAATGGGATGCCAAGGGCAACTACGCCGAGGTCAACCAGAAGGGCTCGTAAGGCCCCTCGCGTTCGCTCGCATCAGAGTTGCAAGACGCCCCGGTCCGCCGGGGCGTTTTTTTTGACGGAAGCCCGCAAGTCTTACCGCAGCCCACCCGCCCGCTATGCCGGACGGTTGCTGCATCCGTCGCGGCTGCTATACCGGATCGATCGGACAGCAGGCGGACGGGACACATCGTGAAAAACCTTCTCACCGATATTGCCGGCGTTGCCGTCGGCCACGCCGACGACGCCGTGATCGCCTCGGGCGTCACCGCGATCCTGTTCGAGCGGCCGGCGGTGGCCTCGATCGACGTTCGCGGCGGTGGTCCCGGCACCCGCGAGGACGCGCTGCTCGCGCCGCATAATGTCGTGGAGGCGATCGACGCCATCACGCTGTCGGGTGGCTCCGCGCTCGGGCTCGATGCCGCCGGCGGCGTGCAGGCCTGGCTCGCCGAGCGCGGCCGCGGCTTTCGTATCCGCGATGCTGTCATCCCGATCGTGCCGGGCGCGATCTGCTTCGATCTGCTCAACGGCGGCAACAAGGCCTGGGGCCGGTTTCCGCCGTATCGGGATCTCGGCTACGCGGCTGCGAACGCCGCCGCGGGAGAGTTCGAGCTCGGCAGCGTCGGCGCCGGGATGGGCGCGACCACCGCCAATCTGAAGGGCGGCCTCGGCTCGGCATCCGACGTCACCGACGATGGCGTGATGGTCGCAGCGCTCGCGGTGGTCAACGCGGTCGGCAGCGTCACGGTCGGTGGCGGCCCGTGGTTCTGGGCGGCGCCGTTCGAGATCGGTGGCGAGTTCGGCGGACGCGGCCTACCGCCCTCGTTCACGCCGGAGATGCTGAAGCCACGGCTGAAAGGCGGTGCGGATGCGACGGCTGCCGAGAACACCACGCTCGTCGTGGTCGTGACCGACGCACAACTGACCAAGCCGCAAGCCAGGCGCCTTGCGATGATCGCGCAGACCGGCATGGCGCGCGCGATCTATCCGGTGCACGCCCCGCTCGATGGCGATGTGGTGTTTGCGGCAGCGACCGGGGCCAAGCCGATCGATCCGCTGTTCGGTCTGACCAAGCTCGGTGCGATCGCGGCCAACACGGTGGCGCGCGCCATCGCCCGCGGCGTCCATTCAGCGACCGCACTGCCCTTCGCCGGCGCGCTGCCGAGCTGGTGCGACCGGTTCGGCTAAGCGCTGACCGACAGCGACGACGAGGCCTGCGCCGAGATCGCCTGCGACTGGCGCTGGATCAGCTGCTCGATGAAATTATACGACGAGGTCGCGTTGCTGCTGGAAGAGGACGAATTCGTGCTGCCGGTGGTCGAGGCCGCGGCCGGCAGGGTCATCGACACCTTGGAGCCGTCGGCATAGGTCGTCGTGGTGGTGGTCGAGCCATCGCTGTTGGTCACCGACGTCGAGCTTGCGCCGCCCAGCGCCTGCATCAGGGGATCGGAGCTCGATCCGCCCGAGCTGCTGGAGCTGGAGCCGTCGGTCGAGCCGCTGGCCATGTGATGGTGACCATGACCGCCCTTGTGGCCTTCCAGGGCCTTCGACATCTCGTCGAGGCTGACGGTGCCGTTGCCATTGGTGTCGAGCTTGGCGAACACGGCGTCGGCCTGCGCGGTGTTGGTGCCGCCGGCGCCGAGCGCATTCTCGAATTCCGTCTTGGTGATCTGGCCGTTGCCGTCGGCATCGATCTGCGAGAACAGGTCCTGCAAGGCCTGCTGCCGGCTGGTCGGGGTCGCGCTGGTCGAGGCGGTGGTCTGCGACTGGCTCTGCGCATCGAGCAGCGCGCTCATGGTCTGCGGCGAAATCTGCGCGGTGCTGCTGCTCGATCCAGTGCTGGTGCTCGCAGTCGACGTCGTGGTCGAGGGCGCGAACAGCCCGCTCGACTGACTTCCCGCACTGGAGCCGCCGGTCTGGGTCGCCGATTTCGACGACATCAGCGAGCTCAAAAGATCAATGGCCGATGACGCAGCGCCAATGGCAAACAACATGGCAATACTCCAACCAAGCCGCGCCTTGCGGCCCAAACACTTGGCAATGGCGCAGCAAGCCGCGTGCCACGGGAAAAACCCAATAAAACCAGGCTCCCGGCATCGCTGCGGGTTCCGCGGACCCGGCAAGAGCTGCCGCCGGCGGCAGAATTTTCCGTCTCCGAAAACGCCGTCCGCTCGCATTGCCCGCCACGGCCGCGCATGTTAGGCGGGGTCACCCGTCGCCCCCTGAAGTCTTTCGGAACTGCTGACATGACTCAGTCTTTCACCCCGCGTCCCCTCGTCATCGCTCCGTCGATCCTGGCGTCGGATTTCTCAAAGCTCGGCGAGGAGGTCCGCGCCGTGGACCAGGCGGGCGCCGACTGGATCCATCTCGACGTGATGGACGGGCATTTTGTCCCCAACATCTCCTATGGCCCCGACGTCATCAAGGCGATGCGGCCGCACACCAAGAAGGTGTTCGACGCGCATCTGATGATCTCGCCCTGCGACCCCTATCTCGAAGCCTTTGCCAAGGCAGGCTGCGACCACATCACCGTGCACGCCGAAGCCGGCCCGCATCTGCATCGCTCGTTGCAGGCGATCCGCGCGCTCGGCAAGAAGGCCGGCGTCTCGATCAACCCGGGCACGCCGCCGAGCGCGATCGAATATGTGCTCGACCTGATCGACCTCGTGCTGGTCATGTCGGTCAATCCCGGCTTCGGCGGCCAGGCCTTCATCCGCTCGGCGATCGGCAAGGTCTCCGACATCAGGGCGATGGTCGCGGGCCGGCCGATCGATATCGAGGTCGATGGCGGCGTTGCGCCCGACGTTGCCGGTCAGCTCGCCGCCGCCGGCGCCAATGCCTTCGTCGCGGGCTCCGCGGTGTTCAAGGGCGGCACCATCGAGGCCTACAAGACCAACATCGCCGCGATCCGCCATGCCGCGGCCGAGGCACGCGGCGAAGCGATCTAGCCCGGCACGCGGCGGATCCCGCTACTCAACTCGTCATGCTCGGACTTGTCCCGGGCATCCACGTCTTCGTCTGCCGGTGGCAAGACGTAGATGGCCGGGACAAGCCCGGCTATGACGATGTGGAAGCGTCCGATCAGAACAATGCGGGCGGCGTAGCCGCGGCGTTGGCCGCCTGGTCCGCCGCGCCGCCGTCGTCGCCATCCGTCGCCGGCGTCAGCCGCGACGGCCGCACCACGGTCACGGTGCACGGCGCTTCGGAGGCGACCTTCGCGGAGACGCTGCCGAGCAGCGCGCGCCGCATCGAGGATTGCCGCGCGCCGATGATGATGTGGTCGACCAGATTGACCGCACAGAACTCCAGGATCGCCGCGGCCGGATCGATCGCCTCCAGCACATGCACGGTCAGCCTGTCGTCCTCGAGCTTGAACGGCCGCGCCCAGTGCTGAAGCGCGACCAGGCGGTCGACATGCTTGTTCTGGCCCTGCTCGTCATGGCTGCGGTCGATCGCAAGACGATTGAGCTTCAGGACGTTGACGCAGGCGAGCCGCGCCGACGGCGACGTTGACAGCACCTGCTCGGCGGTGACGCGGATGATGTCGTTCAGCGCGTCGGCGCCCTCGCCGAGATCGAGTGCGACGGCAACGATCGGGCTGGAGGCGAGCTGCACCGCGGCACTGGACTTCGGCTGCGGCGGCACCGCGCCGAGATTGAAGCGACGGCGCCAGACGACGCGCAGCGGATCGCGATCGAGCCGCTGCGCCCGCGCGGTCAGCTTGACCTGCTCGGGGTGACCGAGATCGAAAGCGAGCTGCGCCGCGGTCGGATAGCGCGCGGCCGGATCGATCTCCAGACAGCGCAGCACGATCTCCTGCAACCAGGGCGGATAGTCGGGCTTGAGCTTGCGTGGCGGATACGGATCGCGCCACAGCCTGCGCCGCATCCCGCGCAGGGTCTCGGTCTCACCGAACGGGCGAACCCCGGTGGTGAAGAAATACAGCAGCACCCCGAGCGAAAACAGGTCGCTGCGCGGATCGTCGCGCACCCCGAGCAGGCGCTCCGGCGCCATGTAGGGCGCGGTGCCGTATGGCAGGCGAAACTCCTCCTGCAACAGGTCGGGCAGATGCTGATGATGCGACAGACCGAAATCGATCAGCACCGCTTCGCCGCGCTCGCGGAACATGATGCTGCTCGGCTTGATGTCGTGATGGATCACGTTCTGCCGATGCAGGCTGGCGAGCGCGGTGGCGATCTTGCCGCCGATCAAGCGCGCCTCGTCATACGGGATCGGCAGCGCGTCGAGCCGCTTGTAGAGGGTTTGCCCGGGGATGCGCTCCATCACCACATAGGCCTGGCGCTCGAAATCGCCGGTGCCGAAACACGCCGGCACGTGCGGCCCCGACAGCCGCGGCAGGATCATCTGCTCCATCTCGAAGCTGACGATGGCGGCGGGATCCTCGCCCTCCGAGGTGAGCGGCACCTTCATCAGCAGCGGTACGTTGATGCCCGGATGGGTGACGCTCCACAGCGTCGCCATGCCGCCGCGGTGCACCCGCTCGCCGATGGTGAAACCATCGATCTCGGCGCCCGACTGCATGGTCAGCGCAGGCATCGGGATCACCTGCCGAGCGGCAGCCGGTCGGCCAGCCAATGCGGCAGGCCGTTCGCCCTGATCCGCGCCGCCGCGGTCGCGACGTCATAGGGCACGCGATGATAGGTGATCTCGCGGCTTGCGGTGTCGAACATCGCAAACGATGCCGCGGGATCGCCGTCGCGCGGCTGGCCGACCGAGCCGAGCACCGCGAGCCAGCGCCGTCCCGTCAACAATTGGACCGGGACGCCCGAGGTCGGGACGAAGCTCGTCATCTTGGCGGTCGAGGACATCGAGTAGAGGCCGGGACGGTGGATGTGGCCGCAGAACGTGATCTGCAACTCGGTGGCCATCATGCTGCGCGCGGCATCCGAGGTGTCTCGGACATAGCGCCACTTCGCCGGATCGGAGGCCTCGGAATGCACGTAGAGGCGGTTGTCCTCTTCGCGCAGGATCGGCAGGCCGGCGAGGAAGGCCTTCTGTTCGCCATTGAGCCGGCCGCGGGTCCAGTCGATGGCGGCCTGCGCATCGGCATTCATGCTGTCGCTGGGAACGCCAATCGCGTTGTCATGATTGCCGCGCACTGCGATCGCGCCCTCGGACACGAGCCCCACCACGGTATCGACAGCCCATTCGGGATCGGCGCCATAGCCGACGATATCGCCGAGGCAGACCAGCCGCTCGGCGCCACGCGCCCGCGCGGCATCGAGGCAGGCGGCGAAGGCCTGCCGGTTGGCATGAATATCGGCAAAGAGTGCAAGCCGCATCGTGGTCCGCGCTACTGATCCCTGCCCGATATCAAGCACACGCGGCCCCGGGCTCGCAATCGGGCCAAAGGCATCGGTCGATCAGAAGATGTAGGGAACAGTAGGAAACGCGACCGCTATTGCTTGCAGACCCGTACGCCCTTCAGCAGCAGGGCGATCAACGCATCGATCCGCGACGGGCATTCCGGCTTGGCCCATTCCTCGGCATGCGCCGGGTGATGGTAGCGGACGGTCGCATCGAACACGGCACGCGCGGTCGCCTTGACGTTGTCCATCTCGAACACGCCTTGCGCCACGCCGTCGGCCAGGATTTTCGCGACCAGATCGACCTGCTTGTCCTTGTAGGCTTCCACCACCTCGCGGGCGTCCTGCGCCAGCGCGAGGTAGGTCGCGAACATCTCGGGATCGTCGCAGACCTTCTTCTGCTTGATGGTAAAGGCGGTGCGCAGCCATTTCTCCAGCCGCTCCGGCGCCGGGCCCGAGCTCGCCGCGATCTTGCACAGCGGCTCGTTGGCGCGGTCGAGCCAGCGCTTGGCCACCGCGTCGCGCAGCGAAGCCTTGCTGGGGAAGTGGCGGTAGACGCTGCCGTGGCTGACATCCAGCGCACGGGCAACGTCGACGACGGTGGCCTTGGTCAACCCGAAGCGCCTCAAGACATCCTCAGTTGCCTCGAGGATCCGCTCGGGTGTCAAAACCACCGCCTCGTTCATGCGTTTACCGTCTGGTTATCGCTGTCCTGCCCGCGGGTGAATTTGGCGGCCTGGGCAGCCAAATGACGGGCGACGCGAAGGTTGAGCCACTGTTGAATCTGGGCGGTCAATTGGAAGATTTCTATCGTCATGGAGGTAGTCCTTCGAGGTAATCAAATCAGGTACGGCTTCCCCGGCCAAATCACCGGAACAGCCACTGGGCGCCCTCCTCCCTTGGGCTGAACGGTATATACACCATCTCGCTGACAGATTTCAATATCTGTCAGCGAGACGCTGTGAGATGACAGCCATGCGCGGAGCGCGTCCTTGCCCGAAATACCGGTCTGGATTGGGACTGAATCGAAAGGGGCCGCTTCACGCAGCGACCCCTTTGCCGGGAAAATGTCTTGGGGATGAAATCTAGCCCCGGTTAGCCCGGAGAATACACCCAGACTGTGACCGGAGGGATTCCGGACGATTACTGTCCACCACCCTGACCCATTATTTTCGGCAAGGTCCTATTGCTGCGCATCCTTCGGCGGCATCCGCGGGGGCGGCAGCGGCGTGAAGACCGATCCCTGGGCACCCGCCGGCGGGGCCACGAACGTCCCGGTCGTGGAATCGCCGCCTGATGTCTCCAGGATCGTCTTCGGCGTGATGTACTCCCTGACGAAGTCCATGATGGTGCCGTCGCCGCCGCCGAAATCCGCCGCCCGGCCGCCTTGCGGGCGCCCGGCCTTGATCTCGTTGTCGGCGGTGTGGGTCTGCTCGGCCAGCGCCTCGCTGTAGGGAATGCGGAAGGCGCGCGGGACCGCGCTCGGCCGGTTGTCCTCGTCGAGCTCCTCGACCCAGAGATAGATCGAGCCCGGATCGCCCTCCAGCGAATGCGGCTCCACGATCCGCGTCGACAGCAGCTTGAAATTCGCCGGCAGCTTTTCCGCGGACGCCCAGCCGAGCAGGCCGCGCATGCCGCCGAAGCTGACGAAGTAGAAGGCACTGGTCACGACGATGACGACGGCCTTCAGCGACCAGTGCAGCCGCGCATAGACCAGCACGATCAGCAGCAGCGCGCCGATCACCGCATAGGCGACCGCGAGCGTGAGGATGATTGATTGCAGACTAGTCACGGCCAAGCACCCTGACGCCGGATTTAGGGGCGCCGGTGTTCGGATCGAGGTCGGCGCCGTTACGCCAATTGCTGCGGAAGGTCTCGAGCAGCGATTTTGGCCGCTGGTCCACGTTGATCACCTTGCCCTCGGCATCGAGGCGGAACCTGACCGCGGTCTTCTCGTCGCCGGTGTGATCGACGGTCAGCTTGTCGTCGAAGATCACCTGCGCCGTCGGGTTGAGCTTCTGCACCTTCACGTTGGCCTGCACCGGCTCGCCGGTGGTGGCCTGGAAATGCGAGACGTTGACGGTGTACTCGCCGGCGACGATGCCGCGCAGGGTGACGATCTCCTCGCGGATCGGCGATGCGATCTTCTTGCCGTTCACGACGATGAAGTCATTGGCGCCGCCGCGGTCGTCGCGATCGAGCGTCAGGAAACCGGCCTCGCGATGCCGGTACCATGCGATGTTGCCGGCAGGGTCCTGCACGAACAGGTCGAGATCGTCGGGATGGTTGTCCGGCCAGTCCATGGTGATGATGAACTCCGCCTTGGATTCGATCTTGCCTTCCTTGGAGTCGGGCGAAACCGACAGCAGCGCCAGGAAGAACAGGAAGGCGATCACTTGCAGCGCCTTGAACAGCATGACGCCAAGCGGATCGAACGGCTCCTCGCGCGGATAGAGCCCGAATTCATCCATCATGGCGGCGTTCCAAAGCCGGGGTGACGTGCGTTTCGGTCAGCACGACGGCATCGGAAAACACCCGCTGGGTCGCGGAATCGAGCATGTAGTACTGGACGCGAACCAGGATCGATCCGATCAGGCCGGCAAGCGTCGTGTACATTGCGACCGCCATGCCGTCGCTCATCAGGCCCATCGACGATTTCATCGCGACCTTGTCGGCGGCATCGAGGCTTGCGATCGGCGCCAGCATGATGATGAAGCCGATGATGGTGCCGAGCAGGCCGAGTTTCATCAGCGTGTCGGAGGCGAAGGCGCCAAATCCGTTGGAGCCGCGCAGCCGGTCCGCCAGCGTGCGCAGCAGCAGGGTCTGGTCGATCGGCCCCTTGGCCTGCGCGTCGGCTTTCTGCACCAGGCTGCGGATATGATCGGTGACGAGCCCGCCAGGCAGGCCCTTGGCGTCTGCGGCAAGCGCACCCGCGCCGTCGGGTGCGGCGAGCACCGATCGACAGGAGCGCGCCACCTCGCCTTCGCGCGCGATCGCCCGCGTCCGCCAGAAGCAATGGATGCAGGTCAGGACGTAGAGGACGGCAATGACGCTGGAAATGTAGGTGCGGTCGGAGTGGACCATCAGTCTGATCAGGCCGTAACGCCACAGCAGGAACGCGGCGAAAATCGACAGCCCGGTGAAGATCATCCAGAGCAGCAGCACGCTGCGCTCCGCCGTATCAGTGCCGGCCGATGCGGCCGAGGCGCCGACCCTGGCACTCATGCTGCGTTATCTCCCGTTGCCGACCGTTCCATCAAGCCGTGCGATCTCTCCTCCGGTTAGAGCAGAGCCGAAAAATGCCGTCCAAAGACATCTGCCCAAGTTTCGTTGGGCAAATTGCCCGATCTCTTGCCTCATCGCTGGGTTGCATTGGCTCGGAACCAGCTTGCTGCTACCGTTCGCTACTTGCGTTTGGGCGTGTCGTTCCACAACGCGCTCCGGCTGAGGAGTGATCGCATGCGCCTCGTGCTTCAACTGGTCGCCCGCCTGCTCGTCATCGTCGCGTTCTGCCTCGGCGCGGCCACGGTCTGGGCCACGATCGATGCCTATCGCAGCGTCGATCGCGCTACGGAAGCCTCCGCCGAACGGGTGTCGCAAGCGCTCGAAGGGCTGTACTGGCGCGAGTTGCTGCTGCGCAGCAACCGGATGCGTGAACAATTGCTCCCCTCGCCGGACTGGCGCACCATCGAGACCATGGGCCTGATCGCCCCGGGCATCTGCGTCCAGTTCGAGCCCGCCGGCGCGTTCGAAAAGCCGCTTTGCGGCCAGAGCAAGGGCATCGGCAAGACGCCGCCGCGCTGGTTCGCAACCACCGTCCAGACGGTGCTCGGCGACCACACCACGGTTGAGCGGCCGATCAGCGAGCGCGCCGCGACCGGCGGAACCGTCCGCGCCACGCCCGATCCGGACGCCGCGATCGCGCTGGCCTGGCAGCACATCCTCGACAACATCCATGTCGCACTGTTGATGGCGCTCGCGATCGCCCTGCTCGCCTCGCTCGCCATCGCCCATACGCTGGCGCCGGCGCGAACCATCGTCACGGCACTGCAACGCATGGCCGACGGCGAATACCTGACGCCGCTGCCGCGGATCCGCTCGATGGAGCTGGCGATGATCGGACGCGCCGTGAGCGATCTCGGCGACCGCCTCGCGGCAGCCGAGGAAGAACGCACGGTGCTGACGCGGCGCCTGCTCGAGATCCGCAGCGACGAACGCCGCGCGCTCGCCCGCGAGCTGCATGACGAGTTCGGCCAGAACCTCACCGCCATCCTCGCCTTCGCCAACACGATCGAGGCCACCGCGCCGCAGAAGGATCCCGGCAACGAGATCGCGCAGGATGCGCGGATGATCTCGCAGGCGACGCGCCGCATCATGGCCTGCCTGCGCGATACGCTGAACCGGCTGCGTCATCCGCCGGCCGAGGAGCTCGGGCTGGAGGCAAGCCTGGTCAGCCTCGTCGATAGCTGGCGCTCGCGGGCCACGACCCAGCCGCTGATCCAGCTCGACCTGCAAGGCGATCTCGCCGACGTGCGCGGGACTGTCGCCGCCACCGCCTATCGCGTCGCGCAGGAATGCCTGACCAACGCGCTGCGCCACAGCGCGGCGCGCGAGATTGTGCTGCGGATCGAGCGGCGCACCGGCGCGGAGAATGCGCTGCTCGTGCGGGTCGAGGACGATGGCGGCGGCGATGCGGCCAAGGTGGCGGAATCGGCCGGCTTCGGCCTCACCGGCGTCAGCGAGCGGGTCGCCGCACTCGGCGGCTCGCTGTCGATCGCACGCGCCAGCCGCGGCCTCAGTGTTGCCGCCACGATCCCGCTCGCCGCCTGAGATGACGACCGCCAAGACGATAGCCTCGAAGGCCCGAGGTATCGCCATCCTGTTGGTCGACGACCATCCCGTCGTCCGCCAAGGCTACCGGCGCGTGCTCGAACACCAGGACGATTTCCGCGTGGTCGCCGAGGCCGACAACGCGGCCAATGCCTATCGCGCGTTCAAGTCGCACGAGCCGGACGTCGTGGTGATGGACATCTCGATGCCGGGCGCCAGCGGACTGGAAGCGATCCGCAACATCCGCGCGCGCGATGCCGACGCGCGCATCCTGGTGTTCAGCATGCACAGCGAGGCGGCGCAGGTGAAGGCAGCCTTCGCCGCCGGCGCCTCCGGCTTCGTCACCAAGGGCAGCGAGCCGGCCGAACTGATCGCAGCGATCCGCGCCGTTGCGCGCGGCGAGCATGCGATGAGTGACGACGTGGCCCGGGTGCTGGCGCTGGAGAGCCTGGTGCCGACCAGATCGGCGCTCGACCAGCTCGGCGAGCGGGAGATCGAGATCCTGCGGCAGCTCGCGGCCGGCCACACCAAGGAGCAGATCGCGGCCAATCTGAACCTCAGCACCAAGACCGTGCAGAACTACCACTATCTGATCAAGGCCAAGACCGGGATGCGGACCGACGCCCAGCTGGTCCGCCTCGCCGTCGAATGCGGACTGGCGAATCTGTAGCGGGCCGACCTGATCCGGGCCACGGGCTGGTGCCATTCCGCGTGACAATGCGGCGGGTTGCGCTACGCTCCCCGCCACCGCAATCACAAGAAACGGACCCTTCCCATGCCCATCGTCAATCGCGTTGCCGCCCTCTCGGATGAAATGGCCGCCTGGCGCCATGACTTCCACGAGAATCCCGAACTGCTCTACGAGGTGCACCGCACCGCCGGCATCGTCGCCGACAGACTGCGCGAGTTCGGCTGTGACGAAGTGGTAACGGGAATCGGGCGCACCGGCGTTGTCGGCGTGATCCGCGGCCGCAAGAACGGCTCGGGCAAGACCATCGGGCTGCGTGCCGACATGGACGCGCTGCCGATCGAGGAGGCCTCGGGCGTCGCCTATGCCTCGAAGGTCCCTGGCAAGATGCACGCCTGCGGCCATGACGGCCACACCGCGATGCTGCTGGGCGCCGCGAAGTATCTCACCGAGACGCGGAATTTCGACGGCACCGCGGTCGTGATCTTCCAGCCGGCCGAGGAAGGCGGCGCCGGCGGCAAGGCGATGGTCGACGACGGCCTGATGACCCGCTGGGGCATCCAGGAGGTCTATGGCCTGCACAACATGCCGGGCCTGCCCGAGGGCTACTTCGCGACCACGCCAGGGCCGATGCTCGCCTCGTCAGACACCCTGAAGATCGTCGTGCACGGCAAGGGCGGCCATGCCGGCGCCGCGCCGCACGAGGCGGTCGACAGCGTCCTGATCGGCGCCCAGATCATCAACGCGCTGCAATCGATCGTGTCGCGCAATGTCGACCCGCTGAAATCGGCCGTGATCTCGATCACCATGTTCCAGGCCGGCAGCGCGTTCAACGTGATCCCCGAGACCGTCACGCTGGGCGGCACGGTGCGCACACTCGATCCCGGGGTGCGCGACCTGGTCGAGCGCCGGATCGGCGAAGTCGCCTCCAGCATCGCGAAAGCCTATGGCGGCTCGGCCGAGACCGATTATGGACGGATGTATCCGGTGACGCTGAATCACGCCCGCGAGGCCGGCATCGCCGCCGAGATCGCCCGCGACGTGGTCGGCGCCGACCGCGTCAACGACAATCTGGTGCCGGTGATGGGCGCCGAGGATTTCGCATTCATGCTGGAGGCGCGCCCCGGCGCGTTCGTGTTCCTCGGGATGGGCGATGGCCCGATGTGCCACCACCCCGCCTACAAGTTCAACGACAACATCCTCGGCCACGGCGCCTCATATTGGGTGCGCCTGGTCGAGAAGCAGATGCCGGCGGGCTAAACTTCGTTCAGCCGGAAATGGATCAGGCCGCGAGCACCTCGCGGCCTGCATTCATGGCTGCGAACGCGGCTGCTGTTGCGTCGTGCAATGAATTCCACCGCCGCCGGCCGCAATGCCGTCGATGTTGAGCTGAATGATCTCCCGATCCGGGAACAGGTCGCGCAGCTTGTCGCGCGCATTGCCGTCGGCTGCGGCGTCGCCGAATTCCGGCGCGATGACGGCGCCATTGCAGACATAGAAATTGATGTAGCCGGCGGCGAATTCCTTGCTGCTGTATTTTGGACGCACCGTCGACGGTGCCTGCAACACAACGACATCCAGCCGCCGACCCTTCGCATCCGTGGCGCCGCGCAGGATGTCGCGGTGCCGTTTGGTGACCGCGTGGTCGAACGACGACGGATCCGTCTCCAGACCTGCGACGACAACACCGGGACTGGCAAACCGTGCGTAGAAGTCGGTATGTCCGTCGGTGACGTCCTTGCCGGCGATGCCGGGCAGCCAGATGATCTTGTCGAGCCCGAGCAGGCGGGACAATTCGGCCTCGCACTTCTCCCTGGATAGACCCGGGTTGCGGTTTGGATTGAGCACGCAGCTCTCGGTGATGATCGCAGTCCCCTCACCGTCGACTTCGATCCCGCCACCTTCCAGCACCAGTCCGGCTTCCAGGAACGTCGCCTTTGCCAGTCCGGCGACACGCTCCGCGACCGTGGCATCGAGCGCATGGCGCTGCTTGTTGCCCCAGCCGTTGAAATTGAAACCGACGGCGCCGAGCTGCGCGGACGGATCAACCACGAAGACCGGCCCGGTGTCGCGCAGCCACACATCGTCGACCGCCTGGACGACGAGGTTGACCGCGGGGCCGCAAAGCCGGGCAGCGATCGCGTGGTCTTCCTCGCGCACCAGCATGTTCACGCGTTCATAGGCGGCGATCGCCTTGGCGATGTCAGCGAGATTTTCCCGCGCGACAGGCAGCAGCTTGCCGCCCCAGATTGCCGCGCCGGCGCCAAAGGCCATCCAGGTGGCGGCATGCGGTGTGCCCTCGTCGGGCATCCGCCAAGCCACTTGATCGCGCGCAGGATCGTTCACGAGCATTCTGGCCGCGATGGCCGCCCCGGTTCATCTCAGGATGCCGCAATTACCTGGCTCGCAAGGCCGTTTCGAGACCAACCGCCGCGCGCAGCCCGCCTGTTGGGCTAACCCGAGGCGTCGGCCTCACCTGCCCCGATCATCCGCGCGGCGATCTGGTCGCGCTTGACGAAGTAATGGAAGGCAACCGCGGCGAGGTGCAGCACGATCAGCGCCAGCAGCACATAGGCGAAGAAAATATGGCGATCCTCATAGGCGTCCGCCGCCGCCTTGTCGGGCGACGTGATCTGGGGAACGTGGAACAGGCCGAAGAAGCTCGAATAGTCCTGGGCGCGGGCGCCAGAATGCGCCCAGCCCAACATCGCCACCAGGATGGTGACGAGATAAAGCGCGCCATGGCTGAGGCGGGCGGCGATCCGCTGCCAGGAGGGCGTGTCGGCCGGCAGCGCCGGCGTCGGATTAACGCCGCGCCAGAGCAGCCGCAGCACGGTGAAGAGCAGCACCAGATAGCCGATATCGGCATGGATTGACCGGTAGAAGAACTTGTCCGCCCGCGCCGGGATGTGGTTCATCCACCAGCCATAAGCCAGCATGCCGATGATGGCGATGCCCAACCCCCAGTGGAACGCACGGGCGAGCGAGCCCCAGCTCGTGGTGGTATTGCGGATCATGATCGATTGGCCCCGTTAGGATTTCGCACGTCGCGGCAATAGTTTGCCGTGATACTTGCAGGGATCGATCAAGGCCATATGAAATTCCCGCCTTCACCGCCTTTTGTCGGCCGCAGAGGCCGGATAGCCAATAACAACTGAATGGTAACCCTGCTTCGGATAGACTTTTCACCGTGTCCACTCCCCCGACCATCCTTGTGTTCGATTCCGGCCTCGGCGGCCTCACCGTGCTACGCGAGATCGTCCGCGCCCGGCCCGACGCGCATTACGTCTATGTCGCCGATGACGCGTTCTTCCCCTATGGCCACCACACCGAGGACGAGATCATCGCCCGCGTGGTGCCGCTGGTCGGCGAGCTGATCGAGGCTCACGCGCCCGACCTCGTCGTGATCGCCTGCAACACGGCATCGACCCTGGTGATGTCGCATCTGCGTGATGCCTACCGCCTGCCCTTCGTCGGCACCGTGCCGGCGATCAAGCCGGCCTGCGCCTCGTCGAAGACCCGCCGCGTCTCGGTGCTCGGCACCAGGGGCACCGTGAAGCGGGAATACACCCGCAAGCTGATCTCGGATTTTGCGCAGGGCTGCGAGGTGACGCTGGTCGGCTCCGGCGAGCTCGCCTCGCTGGCGGAAGCCGCCCTCAGCGGCGAGAGCGTGCGCGACCAGGACATCGCGGCCGAGCTCGCGCCCTGCTTCGTCGGCGACGGCCCCGGCGACCCGGCCCGCACCGACACCGTCGTGCTGGCCTGCACGCATTATCCGCTGCTGCTGGAACGCCTGACCAGGCTCGCGCCCTGGCCGGTCGAGTGGATCGATCCGGCCCCGGCGATCGCGCGCCGGGTCGCCGACCTGCTCGGCCCGGTGGGCGCCGCGAGCGACACGGCCGGCGCCGAGATGATCTTCACCTCCAAGCGCCCGCATGCGCTCACCGCGGCACTGACGCCGTTCTTCGGCGGCCGCGTCCCGGCCTGATCCTTTCCGCCGTCACGGCGCGCTGCTAGCCTCTGCTCTCGTTCGAGGGAGGACCGAATTTGACCGCAGCCCCGCTGACGCCGCTCAACCGCCTGCGCAAGCTGTGGCGCGACAAGCGCCCGACCTTCGGCGCGATCGCGACCATTCCGAGCATCCAGACCGTGCAGATCATGGCGCAGTCGCTGGACTGGATCATCGTCGATCTCGAGCACGGCCCGATCGATCTCGGCACCGCGCACGCGATGATCGTGGCAACGTCAGGGACGCCGTGCGTGCCGATGGTGCGGATCGCCGCCAACGAGCCGCACCTCGCCAAGGCACCGATGGACATCGGCGCGCTCGGCATCAATTTTCCGATGATCTGCAACCGCGCCGACGCCGAGAAGGCCGTGCGCAGCGTGCGCTATCCGCCGAACGGCGACCGGCTCTGGGGACCGTTCCATGCGCCGTTCCGCTGGGGCGTCTCGATGAACGACTACATGGCGACCGCCGATGACGACATGATCTGCATGGTCACGATCGAGCATGTCGATGCCGTGAACCGGATCGACGAGATCATGGCGACGCCGGGCATCGACCTCGCGGTGATCGGTCCCGGCGATCTTGCCACCTCGATCAACAAGCGCGGCCTGCCCGACGACCCCGAAGTGGTCGCGCTGACGCAGCGTGCCGAGGAAGGCATCATGAAGAGCGGCGTGCCGATCGGCGGCGTCGCGCGCACCGCGGACCAGGCCAACGCGATGATCGACCGCGGCTATCTCGCGCTCGCGCTCGGCTTCGACTGGTCGCTGTTCCAGCGCGGCATCGCAGCCGCCTTCGCCGGAATCAGCCGCTAGGCGCAACAGCCGCGTCGCACCTTCACCGCGCCCCTTGAGCTGCGCGATCGTCGGTCTCGGTACGACCAAAGTACCGATCAAGGCCGGCGCCTCCCCGCTATAGTCGCAGCCGGGAGGAATGATGGTTTCCGCTTCGGACAAGGCGCTGTCGCGTCGCGCGGCATTGTTCGGTGGCCTTTGCCTGTGCTGCGCACCCGCACGATCGCGGGCGACGGCTTCGGCCGCCCCGGCGCCGATGGTCGAGGTCGCTCCCGGACTTCATGTGCGCCGCGGCGTGACCGAGGATGCCTCGGCCGGCAATTTCGACGCCATCGCCAACCTTGCCTTCGTGATCGGACGCGACGCCGTCGCCGTGATCGATCCGGGCGGCAGCCTGCATGACGGACGGAGCCTGCGGCTTGCGATCCGCGCACGCACGCAATTGCCGATCCGCTATGTCGTGCTGTCGCATGTCCACCCCGACCATGTTTTCGGCGCCGCCGCCTTCAGGCAAGACGGGACAATCTTTGTCGGCCATTCCGAACTTCCGCAGCAACTCGCCGCCCGCGGCGCGTTCTATCGCAGCGGCCTCGAAAGGCTGCTGGGCGCAACGGAGGCCGGCGACGTCGTGGTGCCGACGATGCTGGTGCGCAGGAGCGAGCCTGTCGAGCTTGATCTCGGTGGCCGCATCCTGCTGCTGACGGCCCATCCTCCCGCGCACACCGTCTCCGATCTCAGCGTGCTCGACAGGCAATCTGGCATCCTGCTGGCGAGCGACCTCCTGTTCGTCGATCGGGTGCCGGCGCTCGACGGCGATCTCAACGGGTGGCTCACGGAACTCGCGGCGATGCACACGTCCGGTACCCGGCACGCCGTTCCGGGGCACGGACCGCCGCTGGTGGAACTGCAAGAGGCAGTCACGCCACTGCAACGCTATTTGGCCCTGCTGCGCGACGAGACGCGCGCCGCGATTGGCCGGGGTCTATCGATCGAGGATGCAGCAAGCTCCGTCGCACAATCCGAACGCGCCCGCTGGCCGATGTTCGACACCTATAATGGCCGCAACGTGATCGAGGCTTATCGGCGGCTGGAGTGGGAATGAGGTGGAAGCATTGCCTGACGATCATCTGCGTCCCGCTGGCGATCATGGTGCACGCGACGGGCGCGCTCGCGCAGGACGATGCGCCACCCGAACCAGAGGGCCTCTGGCAGGGTCCGATGAACGGGCGCGTACCGGCGACCGTTGCCGGCGGCACCGTGATCGCGACGCAGGAGCTTGCCGCGCTGTCGACCGGCGGGTCGACGGTGCTGATCGATGTTTCTCCCGCACCACGGCGTCCCGAACATCTGTCGTCGCCGTGGCTGCCGATGCCGCACCGGACCATCCCGCGCAGCGTCTGGATTCCGGGAGCCGGCGCCGGCGTCATCTCCGCCACGATGATGGGCTATATCCGAGCGCGGCTGGCAGACCTGACGGCAGGCG
The DNA here is from genome assembly GCF_002831585.1 of Bradyrhizobium sp. SK17. Lineage (GTDB taxonomy): Bacteria > Pseudomonadota > Alphaproteobacteria > Rhizobiales > Xanthobacteraceae > Bradyrhizobium. The sequence continues at coordinate 6,580,244 of NZ_CP025113.1, forward strand.
ACCGCGACAGGTCGATCGTGGTCTACTGCCGCGTCGATTGCTGGGCGAGCTGGAACGCCGCCAAGCGGCTGATCGCAGACGGCTATCGGCATGTGGCTTGGTATCCGGACGGCATCGAGGCCTGGCAGGACTCCGGCCTGCCCACCGCCATCACGGAGCCGGAAGGCCCGGCTGTACAATAACCGCTCGACGAGGGACGCGATGATGAAACGGCTTCTGATCTCGATGCTGTTCGCTGTTGCCGGCATCACCCTTGCCGCGGCGGACGACGGCACCGAACGCGAGGCGCGCTGGAAGAGCATCGCGGGCGATATTTTCGGTGAGCGGCCGATCGAAGACGGCAGCGCGCTCCTGAAGCTGAAGGTGCCCGAACAGGCAATGGATGCGGCCCTGGTGCCGATCAGCGTGGACTTCATCGGCGACCGGCCGATCACCTCGGTGTCGGTCGTCGTCGACAACAACCCGATGCCGCTCGCGGGCCGGTTCCGGCTCGGTCCGGCGTTTGCGCGGCAGGACTTGAAGCTGCGGATACGCGTCAACGAATTCACCCTGATCCACGCGGTCGCCGAGACCGGCGACGGCAGGCTCTACGCAGTGTCGCAATATATCAGGGCCGCCGGCGGCTGCTCCGCGCCGAGCGCCACCGCGTCAGCCGACGTGCTGGCTCGGATGGGCAGGATGCAGCTGCGACGCGAACGCTCGATCGACGCCTCGCTGGTGCCATCGCGTCTCCTCATCAGCCATCCGAACTACAGCGGGATGCAGCAGAACGCGAGCGGCGACTACACCCCGGCACGCTATCTCGAGCGTGTCTCGGTCAGTGTCGGCGGCGTCAGCGTGTTCGACATGGATGGTGGCATCTCGTTGAGCGAAGACCCATCGATCGGCTTCACCTATGTCGCCAGGGGCAACGCCGAGGTCGACGTCAGGGTGCAGGACAGTTCGTCGGCGCAATTCGCGCAGCACTTCGATGCGCTTTAGGCCGGCCGCCGGCGAGCGAGTTCCAGCCACGTCATAGGGAACCGCGGCCGAACCTTTGGCATCGCGCCCGAGCTGGATTGGAAAATCGAGCGCCGCAATTGGCTGAACAGCGTGTCAGGCTGCCGTAAGCTCCGTCGCGTCAAATGGCGCGATCCTGTGCGTCTTGGATAAACGGACTAATCCCAATGTCGAAACTGTACATCACACATCGCCTGCTTTTCGCCGCGATTCCGCGCTGCTAGACTTTCCGCGGGTTGGGAGGGACATGCATGTTCAGGAAACTACTACTCGGTCTCGCCGTGATTGCCTTTGCCGGCACAGCCGTCGCGCAGCAAAGCGGTATCAAGCGAACGCCGCTGCAAAAGGTCGATTTCCCGCCGGGCTACAACACGGTCACGGCGATTGCCGAGGTTCCCGCCGGGGGTGCGTCGGGGCGCCACACCCATCCCGGGGCCGAAACCGGCTATGTGCTCGAGGGCGAGCTCGAGCTTCTGATCGACGGCAAGCCGCCGTTGAAGCTGAAGGCGGGCGACTCCTACCAGATCCCGGAAGGTGCGGTGCACGACGCCAGAACGTCCGGCGACAAGCCGCTCAAGGTGCTCGGAATCTACATCGTCAAGGCCGGCGAGCCCCTGGCGAAACCAGCGCCGTGAACCGAACCAATTGGCGTTCGACCACTTGGTTCATGCTAGCTTCAGGTGCGGTGCGCAACGATTTCAGTTCGCCGGACCTCTGATTTTTTGCCTGTTTGCAGGGATATGAACCGAACCGATGCGCGGTAAATTTCGCAGGATTTCATTGCCGCGCCGTCTCGTCGCCGACCTGATGTACGCGTCGGCCGGCGTGCCGTTCGTGTCCCTGACGCGCTCGCTGAACGTCCGTGCCGTGGTCGAGGCCCGCGCCCGCGCCGAGCAGGCTCCAGGCTGGGCCGCAATCTTCGTCAAGGCATTCGCGCTGGTCGCAAAGACCGAGCCGACCCTGCGCACCCTGCACGTCAAATGGCCCTGGCCCTGTCTCTACGAGCTGCCGTGCAGCGTCGGAATGGTTGCCATTGCGCGCGTCGAGAAGGGTGAGGATTGTGTGCTGTTCGAACGCGTCCGCGGCGCCGACGAGATGGCGCTCACGGACGTCGATGCGCTGATCCGGCGCGCCAAGACGGCGCCGCTGCACGAAATCCCCTCGTTCCGCAAAACCCTCTGCGTAACGCGCCTGCCGTTTCCGCTGCGCCGCCTGGCATGGGCGATCGGGATGAATTTCGGCCGGCAGCGCGCCAATTTCTGCGGCAGCTTCGGCGTGACCTCGGTAGCCGCCTACGGCCCGGGCGAGTTGCATGCGCTGAGCCCCGGCCCGTTCCTGCTGAGCTACGGCGTGGTCAAGCCGGATCAGACTGTCGATGTGGTGCTGCGCTGGGACCATCTGGTCTGCGATGCCGCCCTGATCGCCCAGACGATGACCCGGCTCGAGCAGGTGCTGGGCGGCGAAATTGCCGCGGAGCTGGACGCGATCCAGCCACCATCCGAGGCGCGGCCGGTCCGGGCGGCCGGAAATCGTCCCTGAGGGGGCCAAAACGGCCGGAATTTGCGCCGATTCGGCCCAAAAGGCCCGGCGTTTCGTTTGACAGGACCGGACTTTCTCCTTAAGACCACCCTTGCTCGCGGGCCGGTTTCGGCCCGCGATGCGTTTCGCGACCCGTGGTTCTCCCCGAGCTTTCGAGGCGGACCTGTCGGTACGGGCCTTTTGGCCGGTACACAGGAGGGCGCGTCTCCTCAAACCTGAAACTGACAAAACGCCGGTCGCCCTGTTGCGACGGCTACACAAAGAGGACGCGATGACAAAGCGCAGTGAGGCGAAGTACAAGATCGATCGCCGCATGGGCCAGAACATCTGGGGCCGCCCGAAGAGCCCCGTGAACCGCCGCGAGTACGGCCCCGGCCAGCACGGCCAGCGCCGCAAGGGCAAGCTCTCCGACTTCGGCGTGCAGCTCCGCGCCAAGCAGAAGCTCAAGGGCTACTACGCCAACATTTCGGAGCGCCAGTTCCACGGCATCTATGTCGAAGCCAGCCGCCTGAAGGGCGACACCGGCGAGAACCTGATCGGCCTGCTCGAGCGCCGTCTCGATACCGTGGTGTATCGCGCCAAGTTCGTCTCGACCATGTTCGCCGCGCGCCAGTTCATCAACCACGGCCACGTCAAGGTGAACGGCCGCAAGGTCAACATCGGCAGCTACAAGCTGAAGGTCGGCGACGTCGTCGAGGTCAAGGAATCCTCCAAGCAGCTCACCCCGGTGCTGGAAGCAAGCCAGCTGCCCGAGCGCGACGTGCCCGACTTCATCGAAGTCGATCACTCCAAGATGACTGCGAAGTACGCCCGTACCCCGGCCTCTCGGACGTGCCGTTCCCGGTGCAGATGGAGCCGCATCTGATCGTCGAATTCTATTCGCGCTGATCGCAGCACGCATGCGAGATCCGAAAGGCCCCGGTTTTGCCGGGGCCTTTTTGTTTGGCTAAAGTCAGGGCATATCGACCGAGAGAGACATCATGCACTACACCCCTGCCCGTCCCGATCCGAAGGCGCCACCTGTCCGCATCAACCTGCTGTCGGACACCCAGACCAGGCCAACGCCGGCGATGCGCGAAGCGATGGCCAGGGCGGAGGTCGGCGACGAGCAGGTCGGCGACGATCCGACCACCAATGAGCTCTGCGCCCGCGTCGCCGATATGCTCGGCAAGGAGGCCGCGGTCTTCATGCCGTCGGGCACGATGTGCAACGTCGCGGCGACGCTGGCCTATTGCCGGCCGGGGGACGAGATCCTGGCGCATGCCACCGCCCATATCATCGCGCGCGAGGGCGGCGCGCATGCGGCGCTCGGCGGCTTCCAGATCACCCAGCTGCCGGGCGACGACGGCCAGTTCACGCCGGATACGTTCCGCACCGCGCTGCATCCGCGCACCCGCTACCAGCCGCCGCAGGTGCTGGTCAGCGTCGAGCAGACCGCCAATATCGGCGGCGGCACGATCTGGAAGAAGGCTGCGCTCGACGAGATCGTGCGGATCGCCCGGGATCACGACCTCGCCACCCATATGGACGGCGCGCGGCTCCTGAACGCGACCGTCGCATCCGGCATCTCGGCGCGCGACATGACCGCTGGCTGGGACTCCGCCTGGATCGACTTCTCGAAGGGCCTGGGCGCGCCGATCGGCGGCGTGATCGCCGGAACCAAAGCTTTCATCGACGACGTCTGGCGCTGGAAGCAGCGGCTCGGCGGCTCGATGCGGCAGTCCGGCATCTCGGCCGCCGCCTGCATCTACGCGCTCGATCACCATGTCGACCGCCTCGCCGACGATCACGCCAATGCGCGGGCGCTGGCGCGCGGGCTGGCGCAGATCAACGGCATCGCGGTGCAGGCGCCGGAAACCAACCTCGTCTTCTTCATGCCCGACGGCGCCGGCGTATCGGGCGCCAGGATGGTCGCCGAGTTGCGCAAGCGCGGCGTGACACTCGCCATGATGGACGGCCGGATCAGGGCATGCACGCATCTCGACGTCACGGCTGCGATGATCGAGGAAGCGATCGGCCACGTCAGGGACATCGTGCGCGCGGCGTAGCTCCCACAGCTTCATCGCGAGGAACGGGAACGGCCAAGCAATCCGTGCTCAGTGAGCGGCGGAATCGACTGCTTCGCTTTCGCTCGCAATGACGGACAGATCGTCTTGCCCGGTCAACGCCCCATCGCCTGATAGATCAGCGTCTTCAATTCCTGCTGGATCCGGCCGCGCTGTGACGGCGTCTGCACCATGAAGATGCCGAATAGATCGTCGGCGGGATCGATGAAGAAGAACGTGCCGCCGACGCCGTCCCAGCGATATTCGCCCAATGGCCAATTCGTGTTCTCCGGCACGGAGGTGCGGACCGCGAGGCCGAGGCCGAAGCCGGAGTTCGGGCCGGGATAATAGTTCTTGTCACGGACGACCCCGGTCTCCGGACCGATATGATCCGACGCCATCAGTGCGATCGTTTCCGGCTTCAGGTAGCGCTTCCCCTGATAGCTGCCGCCGTTCAGCAGCATCTGCGAGAAGCGTGCATAGTCACCGATGGTGCCAACCATGCCACCGCCACCGGATTCCCATCGCAGCAGCCGGCGCGGGTCGCGGATGTCGGCGACCGGACTGATGGTACGGTCCTTCGGCATCGGCTCCGCAATCAGTGGCCATTTCGCAGGGTCGGTCACGTAGAACGCCGTCTCGTTCATTCCGAGCGGACCGAGCAGCCGTTCCTTCTCGACCTGAAACAGGGAATTGCCGGTGATCACCTCGATGACGCGGCCGAGCACGTCGGTGGAATGGCCGTAATCCCACTGCGTACCGGGTTGCTCGGCGAGCGGCAGAGCCGTGAGCCGCGCGACAAATTCGGTATTGTCGGGATCGTTGTTGAACAGACCGGCATCGGCGTAGTCCTTGTTCACGATCCCGCCGCCGTAATAGCCATAGGGCAATCCGGCCGTGTGGCGCATCAGGTCTTCGATCGTCACGGGACGCTTGAGCGGCTCCTGTGTCATCACCGTCTTGCCGTCCTCGCCACGCCTCTCGACGCCGACCTTCATCTTGGCAAAGGGCGGGACATACTTCGACACCGGATCGCTGAGCGCGAGCTTGCCCTCTTCCACCAGCATCATCGCGATCACGGTGGTGATCGGCTTCGACATCGAGTAGAGGCGGAAGATGGTGTCCGGGCTCATCGACAACTCGGTGGCGATGTCGCGCACCCCGAAGCTCTCGAAGTAGACCGGCTTGCCATGCTGCTGCAGCAGCAGGATCGCGCCGGGAATCTTGCCGGTCGCGACCTCGTTCCTGACATAGTCGGACACCTTGGCGAGGCCTGCCGCCGAGAAGCTGTGCGCCTCGGAACCGGCCTTCGCACCCGTTGCGACCAACGCGAGCACGAGTGCCGCGACGACTGCGCGGCACCCACGCATATAAGAGCATGATCCGCTTCGATTGAATCGGATCATGCTCTTATTCCTTCTTCTTGAAGCGTTTTCTTCACGCGAACCGGTATCCACTTCGCTCGAAACCGCTCTAATTCTCCATCGCTTCATAGACGAGCTGTTTCAAGGTCCGCTGAATCCGCTGACGTTCGCTCGGCGTCTGCTCCAGCAGGACGAAGAAGAAGTCCTGCTTGCGGTCGATGACATAGTAGCAGCCGCTGGCGCCATCCCATTTCAGTTCGCCGAGATCGCCGGGCGGCGGCGGCTTGGCATTGCCCGGATCGGTGCGCACCGCGATCCCAAGCCCAAAGCCAAAGCCGTCACCGGGGAAGTAGAAAAAGTCGCGCTGCACGCCGGAGCCCGGGCCGACACGATCCGTCGTCAATTCCTTGAACGTCTCGGGCTTCATGATGGTCTTGCCATCGGAGGTGCCGCCGTTGAGCAGCATCTGCGCGAAGCGCGAATAGTCCGCCATGGTCGAGACCATGCCGCCGGAGGCGGACTCCCATTTCTTGACCTTGGTCGGATCGTTGACCCGGCCGACCCGGAAGTCGCTGTCGTTCGGCATCGGCTCGGCCATCAGCTTCTGCTTCTCCGGATCGGTGACGAAGAAGCCGGTGTCCTTCATGCCGAGCGGGCCGAGCAGCCTTTCCTGCTCGATCGTCGAGAGCTTCTCGCCGGTGGTCACCTCCATCACACGCGCCAGAATGTCGGTGGAATGGCCGTATTGCCAGAGCTCGCCGGGCTGGTTGTGCAGCGGTAGCTTGGCGATCCGCTCGGCGAATTCGGCGAGATCGAAATCACCGCCATAGATGTTGGCTTCCTTGTAGGCCTTGCGGACCAGGCTATCGCCATAGAAACCGTAGGTGATGCCCGACGTATGCGTCATCAGATCGAGGATCGTGATCGGCCGCTTCAGCGGCACCAGCTCGAGCGTCTTGGTACCGTCCTCGGCCTTCTTCTCGACCCCGACCTTCATGTTGGCAAAGGAAGGAATGTATTTCGAGACGGGATCGTCGAGCTTGTATTTGCCCTCCTCCAGCAGCTGCACCGAGGCCACGGCGGTGATCGACTTGGACATCGACGCCAGGCGGAAGATGGTCTTGTCGGTGATAGGCACCTTGCTGACCACGTCCTGCACGCCGAAGGCCTCGTGATACACCGGCTTGCCGTGCTGCTGGATCAGGACGATGGCGCCCGGAATCTTGCCGGTCGCGACCTCGTTCTTGAAGAACTCGCCGATCCTGGCGAGCTTGTCGGGATTGAAATGGGCACCCGCCGGAATCTCGTAGGTGCCTTCGGCATGTGCCAACGGAGCCGCAAGCATCACTGCGGCGGCCGCGGCCGCGCGCCAAAACCCAAATGAAATCATTCGATCTATCCCTCCCCGGATATCACAGAGAAGTGTAGCGGCGGTATCATCAGGCACAAGGGCTCCCGAAGGCGTCCAGGACCTCCTGATGGAGTGCACCGCTTGGGGCGGAGAAACAGCAGAAGATGATGTGCTCGACGCCGGGGGCGGCGGCCAGTGTGTCGACGACAGTCTTGACGGCGATCTGCGCGGCACGATCTGCTGGAAAACGATAGATCCCGGTCGAGATGGCGGGGAAAGCGACCGAGGCAAGGCCATGCCCTTCGCACAGCTCCATCGAGCGCCGATAGCAGGATGCAAGCAGAGCATCCTCGTCGAGCTTGCCACCATTCCACACCGGGCCGACGGTATGGATCACATGCCTGGCGGGTAACCGATAGCCCTTGGTGATCTTGGCTTCGCCGGTCTTGCAGCCATGAAGCATACGACATTCGGCGACGAGATCAGGCCCAGCGGCGCGATGGATTGCGCCGTCGACGCCGCCACCACCGAGCAGCGATGAGTTGGCCGCGTTGACGATGGCGTCAACGCGCAGGGTCGTGATGTCGGTAACGATGACTTCGAGCCGCGCCTTGCCGATCTGGCGCGCGGTCAAGGTCAGGCGGCCACGTCGACCGGGATGCCCTTGTCGGCGAACAGCTGCTGCAATTCACCGGCCTGGAACATCTCGCGGATGATGTCGCAACCGCCGACGAACTCGCCCTTCACATAGAGCTGCGGGATCGTCGGCCAGTTCGAATAGACCTTGATGCCGTTGCGCAGCTCGGCCGATTCGAGAACGTTGAGGCCTTTGTAGCCGACACCGATGTGGTCGAGGATCTGCACGACCTGACCGGAAAACCCGCACTGCGGGAATTGCGGCGTGCCCTTCATGAACAGCACGACGTCGTTCGACTTCACTTCGTTGTCGATGAATTGCTCGATGCTCATTTTCGCTTCCTTGCGTAGGCGGCGCTCTCAGGCCCTGACGGGCCGGCCCACCCTTCTAACCCGCGACTACCTATATATGTAGCTCAAACCATTGTGCATCCAAAGCAAAATGGCAGAAATCTGGCATGCGGCCGGGGCCGGACAGCACCCCCTAAAAGCGCCGGGATTATCTGACGGACCCAATATCATCATGGGGGAGGCTTTTTTCCCGTAACGGAGCCCCTATCTAGGACGAACTGTCCGTCTGGAACCAGATTGCCGAAGCAACGTTCTCCCCTCGAATCGGAGACCCATGTGACGAAACCAGCCTCTGCCGCGGCCGCCGTTACCGCCGCCTCGCCGTCACTATCCTCCGAATCCGCCTCGCTCCCCCAGCGTCTGGTGGAAGCCTACCGTGCGGTCCGCGACGAGACCGAGCGCCGGGCGGCGCCGCTCTCCCCGGAGGATCAGCTGATCCAGTCAATGCCGGATGCGAGCCCCGCCAAATGGCACCGCGCCCACACGACCTGGTTCTTCGAGCAGTTTCTGCTGGGCGAGCACGTCAAGGGCTACGCCCCGTTCCATCCGGACTACGCCTATCTGTTCAATTCCTATTACGTAACCGCCGGCCCCCGGCACGCCCGCCACCAGCGCGGCCATCTGACCCGCCCGACCGCCGACGAAGTCACCGCCTACCGCCGCCATGTCGACGCCGAGGTAGTGAAGTTCTTCCAGACTGCCCGATTGGAAAAGCTCGAGGCGCTGGTGCCCTTGGTCGAGGTCGGCCTCAATCACGAGCAGCAGCATCAGGAGCTGATGGTCACCGACATCCTGCATGCCTTCGCGCAGAACCCGATCCCGCCGGCCTACGATCCGGCCTGGCGCTTCCCGCCCTCACACCGCGGCGGCGGCCAATGGGTGACGCTCAACGAAGGCATCCACACCGTCGGCCACGCCGACGACAGCTTCCATTTCGACAATGAGAAGCCCGCGCATCGTGCTTTGGTCGGCCCGGTCAAGCTCGCCAAGACCCTCGTCACCAATGCCGACTGGCTCGCCTTCATCAGGGACGGCGGCTATTCCACCGCGACGCTATGGCTGATGGATGGCTTCGGCACCGCGGGCGCCGAGGGCTGGCAGGCACCGGGCCACTGGCGCGAGGTCGACGGCGAATGGAAGATCATGACGCTGGGCGGCCTACAAGCGATCGATCCGGAGGCGCCAGTTTGCCATGTCAGCTATTACGAGGCTGACGCCTTCGCCCGCTGGGCCGGCAAGCATCTGCCGACCGAGATGGAATGGGAGGTCGCGGCCCGCGCCGGCCTGCTCGACGACGCCTATGGCATCGTCTGGCAATGGACCCGCAGTTCGTATTCGCCCTACCCGGGCTACCGCGCGATCGAGGGTGCGCTCGGTGAGTACAACGGCAAGTTCATGGTCAACCAGCTGGTGCTGCGCGGCTCGTCGCTGGCGACGCCGGCCGGTCACAGCCGCGTCACCTACCGCAACTTCTTCTATCCGCACCATCGCTGGCAATTCACGGGGTTACGCCTCGCCGACTACGCCTGATTGATTCCAGTTGACATCAAGTGCGCGCCGGTAAGCGCGTTCAGGAGAGTATCATGAATGTGCATGCCGCCGCTTTGGCCAAAGCGTATCCGTCCGACGAAGCGACCTCTGCCTTTGCCGGCGACGTGATCGGCGATCTCGCCCGTCACCCGAAACGGCTGTCGCCGAAGTATTTCTACGACGCCACCGGCTCGGAGCTGTTCGAACAGATCACCGTGCTGCCGGAATATTATCCGACCCGCACCGAGCTCGGCATCCTGCGCGACCGCAGCGGTGAGATCGCAGCGATCATCCCCGAGGGCGCTGCGCTGGTCGAGTTCGGCGCCGGCGCCACCACCAAGGTGCGGCTGCTGCTCGAACACTGCGACTTCGCAGCCTATGTGCCGGTCGACATCTCGGGCGATTTCCTGAAAGCCCAGGCCGACGGCCTGCGCAAGGACTTCCCCGGTCTCGGCATCTATCCGGTCGCCGCCGATTTCACGACGCCGTTCGCGTTGCCCGAGGCGGTCGCCGCCATGCCGAAGGTCGGCTTCTTCCCGGGCTCGACGCTCGGCAATTTCGAGCCGAACGAGGCCGCGGCATTCCTGCGCAGCGCGCGCAAGATCCTCGGTCACGGCGCGCAGATGATCATCGGCGTCGACCTCGAAAAGGACGAACGCGTGCTGTACGACGCCTACAACGACGCGGCCGGCGTCACCGCGCGTTTCAACATGAATGTGCTGGTACGCATCAACCGCGAACTCGGCGGCAATTTCGATCTGTCGGGCTTCACCCACCGCTCGATCTACAACCGCGACCGCCATCGCATCGAGATGCACCTGATCAGCCGCAAGGCGCAGACCGTGCGCATTCTCGGCAACACCTTCGCATTCCGTCCCGGCGAGAGCATTCACACCGAGAACAGCTATAAATACAGCCTCGAGCGTTTCACCGCGCTCGCCCGCAATGCGGGCTGGACGGTGCGCGAAAGCTGGACCGACGCCAACACGATGTTCTCGGTGCACGCGCTGGTCGCCGACTAGCCATATGAATCGGCGGGGATGGGACAACGATCATGGGCCGGCGTGCGCTGCAAATCGCCACAGTGGTGCTCGCCCTCATACCGATCCTGACCGGTATCATCACGATGCTCGGCGTGAGCGATCCGCTCTACGCCGCGTCGGGCGTACCGGCGCTGCCGGTGCTTGACAGCAATCTGCGTTTCTTCGGCGGGCTCTGGTTTGGGCTTGGGCTCGGGCTGCTGTGGCTGGTGCCGCGCATCGAGAGCGAGGGTGTGCTGTACCGCGTGGTCTGGGCCGGCATCTTCCTCGGCGGCATCGGCCGCCTGCTGTCGATGATCATGGTCGGCCTGCCGCCATTGCCCTTCGTGGGCTTCACCGCGCTCGAACTGATCGGCGCGCCATTGTTCGTCTATTGGCAGCATCGTGTGGCCGTCGCCGGTCGCGGCTGACGGCCTCCGCTATTCTTCTTCCTCCGCCGACCTCAGCGAGATCGATTCCCAGGCCGCGACCACGATCATGATCGCGGTGGTGACGATCGAGAGCACCAGCGGCGACATCCCGCCGGCGAAGTACGCCGTGACCGCCAGCGCGACGATACCGACGCCGTGCGAGAGCTGCAGGAAGCCGCGGATCACGTATTTGAACAGGATGGTCCCGACCAGGAACAGCGCGGGACCGCCGACCGAGCTGACGACAGTCTTCAGGTCGGAGTGGCCGGTCGGATGCTTCAGCACCAGCTCGTCGGCGACCGCGGTGAGGATGACGCCGCCGACGATCGGCATGTGCAGATAGGTGTAGGCGATCCGCGCCACGCGGCCGGATTCCTCGGACTTGGAGATCATCTCCGAGCCGGCCTCGGCGCCCTTGTGGAAATAGATCCACCACATCGCGATGCTGCCGACCAGCGCCGAGATGAAGGCGGCAACGTTCTCCGGCGTCCAGGTCAGTTCGGCGAATGTCGCGCCGTCGACCACGATCGCCTCGCCGAGCGCGATGATGACAAAGAGAGAGCAGCGTTCCGCCATGTGGCCGCCCTCGACCGCCCAGGCTTCGATCGAAGATGGGCCAAGCCGCGGCGTCCAGAACCGCGCCGCCGGCGCGACATATTCGATTGTCAGCGCCGCGATCCAGAGCCACATCCGCGTCTCGTGCTCGGCAAAGCCGCCTGATATCCAGAGCACGGCCGAACAGCTCAGCCAGGTCAGGATCCGGATCGCGTTGTGGCGCACCGCGGTCCGGCGCCGCGGTGTTGCCAGCAGCCAGAACGCCGTGCGGCCGACCTGCATCGCGGCATAGGTCCCCGCGAACCACAGCCCGCGTCCCTCGAAGGCGGTCGGGATCGAGGTCGACAGTAACAGCCCGCCCAGCATCAGCACGAACAGCAGCAGGCGGACCGGCGTCAGCTCGGGATTGAGCCAGTTGGTGACCCAGGTGGTGTAGACCCACACCCACCACACCGCGAGGAACAGCAGCGTGACTTGCACCGCTCCCAGCGGGGTGAAGTGGTGCAGTAACGTATGCGACAGTTGGGTGACGGCGAAGACGAAGACGAGATCGAAGAACAGCTCGGCATTGGTGACGCGGCTGTGCTGGTTCGGCACGATGACGCGAAACATCCTGCCGCGCGGATTGTCCACCATCGCTTTGAGGCCCCCGCCCGCCCGCTGGGACCTAGCCTTCCGGCACGCCGGTTTGCAGGGCGAGCGCGTGCAACACGCCGCCCATCTGGCCCTTCAGCGACTGGTAGACGATCTGGTGCTGCTGGACGCGGGACTTGCCACGGAAGGACTCGGAAACGACAGTGGCCGCATAATGGTCGCCGTCGCCGGCCAGATCGCGGATCGTCACCTCGGCATCCGGGATTGCTGCCTTGATCATCGATTCGATATCACGGGCGTCCATCGGCATCCCAGTCCACCTCCGTCGGGTCGTTCGAATCATGGCCGGTTCGGCCGGATAAAACCTAGCGCCTGAGGTCTTCTAGGTCATCCCTGGGCACACTATATTCCCATTCCCAGCGATTTAAACCTGCATCAATCGGTCACAAGCCATCACGCTGAAATGACCAGAAGAGGCGCAGAATCATGAAGCTCCCCGGCCCCGACCATCCGATCACGATCACGCCCAATGCCAAGCGCGTCCGCGTCACCGCCGACGGCGTCGTGATCGCCGAGACGACCCATGCGCTGACCTTGAAGGAAGCGAGCTATCCGGCCGTGCAATATGTCCCCCGGCAGGACGCCAAGATGGAGCTTCTGACCCGTACCGAGCGGACCACGCATTGCCCCTACAAGGGCGACGCGAGCTACTTCAGCATCAACGCCAACGGCAAGACGCTGGACAATGCGATCTGGACCTATGAGGCGCCGTTCCCGGCCATGACCGAAATATCGGGCCATCTGGCATTCTATCCGGACAAGGTGAAGATCGAGGAAGTGGCGTAGCTGTCCTCACTTGCTGTGGCCGGGTCCTGTCAGCCCTCCGCGTAGTTGCTTTCCAGACTGAAAAACGCAAATGCCCGGGCGAGGCCCGGGCATGACGAGATGGTATTCGGCCGGGTCCGGCTACACCCTGAATATCGTGAGCCCGAGGATCAGGAGCACCAGGAAGATCACGACAAAGACGTAGAACAGGAAGCGCGCGATGTCGGCGGAGGCGGCTGAAATGCCGGTGAAGCCCAGCAAGCCCGCGATGATCGACACGACAAGAAAGATCAGCGCCCACTTCAGAATCGTCATCGCCCACTCCTCATCGCCGCGCGCCTTGCGCGGCCGCCCGTGCCCCCGATAACGCCCGCCACCAACCCCAGTTCCAAGACGAAACAGACTGTTGTGATGACCGACCTCGACACCGCGGAATCGGGACGATTGGCCCTTGCTGAATCGAGTTCCCGATTGCAACATCCGGGTGCAGACCCGGCTGGGGGCACCATGAAATCGATCGCTCACGCGGCTCCGGCCGTCGACGTCCAGGCCGCACCGAAGCTCCATAAGCGCAACCTGGCGCTGGACCGTGCGCGCACCTTCCTCACGCTGGTCGTGCTGTTGCACCACGCGGTGATCCCCTACACCCATTTCGGGCATACCGACCCGACGTCGTGGATCGGCTTCGATTGCGTGGTGCTCGCCACCGACAGCTTCTTCATGGCGATGTTCTTCTTCCTGTCCGGGCTGTTCGTCTGGCCGGGGCTCGGCCGCAAGCCGTGGCTGATCTTCCTGCGCGATCGGCTGCTGCGGCTCGGCCTGCCGTTCGTGGTCTGCGCCGTCACCGTGATTCCGATCGCCTATTACGCGATCGCCCTGCGCGCGACGCCCGAACTGGCCTTTTCCGAGTTCTGGCGCAAGACGATGATGTTCGGGCCATGGCCGAGCGGCCCGATCTGGTTCGTCTGGGTGTTGATGACGTTCGACGTGACGGCGAGCCTGCTGTACCGGGTCTCTCCGCGCCTGCTCGAGCCGATCAACCGTCTGTCGATCATGGGATTCAAACGTCCCTCGAAGTTCTGGCTGTTCCTCGTCGTGGTCAGCGCCGTCGCCTACCTGCCGATGCTGATCCATTACGGCCAGAACTACTGGTTCGAGCTTGGGCCGTTTTCGGTGCAGGCGAGCCGCGTGCTGCTGTACGCGTCCTATTTCTTCATCGGTGCAGGCATCGGCGCGGCAAACCTCGAGGGCGGCGTGCTCAGCGCGCACGGGCGACTGACCGAGCGGCGCTGGTTCTGGACCGGCATCACGCTGATCCCCTACGCGCTGATGTGGGTGATGATCTACATCAAGCGCGAGATCATCGGTAACCCCGATCCGCTGCCGGGCTGGTATCTCGCGGCCTATGGCAGCTTCTACGTGCTGTTCAGCGCCTCGATCCTGTTCGCGATCCTGGCTTACTTCCTGCAATCGAAAGCCGTGGGGCCGACATTGCTCGACCGCATGCAGAGCGACGCCTACGGCATGTTCCTGGTGCACTATCCGATCGTGCTGTGGCTGCAATACTGGCTGTTCGACATGGATCTGCCGGCGATCGCCAAGGCTGCGATCGCGTTCTTCGCCACGGTGGCACTGAGCTGGGCGGCAACCGCCGTGCTGCGCAAGCTGCCGGGCGCCAACTACGTGCTGTAGAGATCACGCCGCGATCTCCCCCCTCGCCGCCACGCTCTCGAACCGAGGCGTGGCCGCGGCGCGATGATCGCGGGCGATCAGGATGTAGAAGGTCGGCAGCACGAACAGCGTGAACAGCGTGCCGATCAGCATCCCCATCACCACGACGATGCCGATCGCGAACCGGCTCGCCGCTCCGGCACCGTCGGCATAAAGCAGCGGCGCCAGGCCCGCGACCATCGCCGCGGTCGTCATCAGCACCGGCCGCATGCGCACCGCGGCGGCCTTCTGGATCGCGGCGACCCGGTCAAGCCCTTCATGGTGCTGGATCTCGTTGGCGAAGCTCACCATCAGGATGCCGTGCTTGGAGATCAGCCCGATCAGCGTGACCAGCCCGATCTGGGTGTAGATGTTCAGCGTGGTGAAGCCGAAATACAGCGGCAGCAGCGCGCCGCACACCGCGAGCGGCACCGTCACCATGATGACCAGCGGGTCGCGGAAACTCTCGAACTGCGCCGCCAGCACCAGGAAGATCACGATCAGCGCCATGCCGAAGGTGACGATCAGACGGTTGCCTTCCTGGACATATTGCCGGCTGTCCGACAGCCAGTCGACCGTCATCCCCGGCGACAGTTTTTGCGCCTGCATGAAGGACACCGCCTGCCCCATGGTCACGCCGGGCTTGAGCACCGCCGAGATCGTCGCCGCATTCATCTGATTGAACTGCGGCAGCCGGTTCGGCTCCGGCTTGACGTTGACCTTGATCACCGTCGACAGCGGGAACATCTGGCCCGAACTGGAACGCACGTTGAAATTGCCAAGGCTCTCCGGCGTGACGCGATCGGCCTGGCGGACCTGCGGGATCACCTCATAGGAGCGCTCGAAGAAATTGAAGCGGTTGACATAGTTCTCACCGACCAGCACCGCGAGCGTATCGGCGATGGTCTGCATGCTGACGCCGGCCTCGGCCGCCTTGGCGTGATCGATCGTGATCCGCGCAGTCGGGCTGTCGAAGGCGAGATCGCTGTCGACGAAGACGAACAGCCCGCTCTTCCAGGCCGCGCCCTTCAGCGTCTCGACCTCCTGATAGATGCTGGCGAAATCGCCGGCCGAACGCACCACCATCTGGAACGGCAGGCCGCCGGTCGCCGCCGGCAACGCGGCCGGCTGGAACGGCGTCACGCTGGCGCCGAGCACACCGTAGGACATGCCGTAGAGCTGGTTCTGGATGTCGTTGGCGGAACGCTTGCGCTTGTCCCAGTCGGTCAGGTTGATGCCGCCGAAGGCCCGGTTCTGTCCGTCATTGCCGTTGAGCACCCAGCTCGACTGGTACTCCGGAAACGAGCGGTACATCTGCTCGATCTGGTCGGTGTAGCGCGTCGTGTAATCGACGCTGGCATATTGCGGCGCCCTGAGTACGGTGAACACGTAGCCCTGGTCTTCCGGCGGCGCGAGCTCGCGCTGGCTGCCAAGGAACAGCACCACGATCGCGGCCAGCACGCTGACGGCAACCACCAGCACCGCGGTACGCATCCTGAGCGTCGCTGCCAAGAGCCGGCTGTAGCCGCGCGACAGCTTCGAGAACCGGTGCTCGACGAAGCGGGCAAACCGGCCATGCGAGGTCGCCTCGCCCAACAGCTGCGAGCTCATCATCGGCGACAGGGTCAACGCGACCACGCCCGACACGATCACCGAGCCCGCCAGCGTGAAGGCGAATTCGCGGAACATGCTGCCGGTGAGGCCGCCCATCAGACCGATCGGGGCGTAGACCGCGGCAAGCGTGATCGTCATCGCGATGACAGGGCCGATGATTTCCCGGGCACCGATCAGGGCCGCCTCGGCCGGCTTCAGCCCCTCCTCGATGTGCCTATGGATGTTCTCCACCACCACGATGGCGTCGTCGACGACCAGCCCGATCGCCAGCACCATCGCGAGCAGGGTCAGCAAATTGATCGAGAAGCCGAGCGCCAGCATCATCGCGGCGGTGCCGACCAGCGACAGCGGCACCGTGACAACGGGGATCAGCACCGAACGGAACGATCCGAGGAACAGCAGGATCACCACCACGACGATCACGATCGCCTCGACCAGTGCGTGCTGGACCTCCGAGATCGAGGCCTTGACGAAGTGAACGATGTTGAAGACGTCCCTGACTTGCAGGCCGGGCGGTGCCGCCCGGTTGAGATCCTCGATCACCTTGTTGGTGGCCGCGACGATCTCCAGCGGATTGCCGTCGGGGGTCGGCTGCACGCCGATGAATACGGTCGGCGTGCCATTGTCGCGCGCATTGGCATCGTAATTCTCGCCGCCGATTTCCAGCGTGGCGACGTCGCCGAGCCGCACCAGGCCGCCGCTCCCGGCCCCGGTCTTGATCACCATGTTGCGGAAATCGTCGAGATTCCTGAGGTCGGTCCGCGCAGTGATGTTGGTGACGGTGATCTCACCGCGCAGCCGGCCCGGCGCCGCCTGCACGTTGTTGGAACGCAACGCGGCCGCGATATCGCCCGCGGTCAACCCGCGCGCCGCGAGCTTGAACGGATCGATCCAGACCCGCATCGCCAGTGCCGCGCCGCCCAGCGTGTCGGCCGAGGCGACGCCGGGCACCGAGGTCAGCAGCGGCTGGGCGACGCGGGTGGCGAAGTCGGTGATCTCGGCAGGGCTCAGCGTCGCGCTGGTGAAGGCGATGTACTGCACCGCCGATGCACCGTCGGTGATCTTGGTGATCACGGGATCGAACACGCCCGCCGGCATCCGGTATTTGACCTGCTGCACCTTGGCCAGCACCTCGGTCATGGCGCGGTCGGCATTGGCGTTGAGCACCAGCTTGGCCTTGATCTGGCTGGTGCCGAGCGTCGAGTTCGACGTCATGTATTCGATGCCGTTGGCGGTCGCGATCGATTGCGCAATCACCGAGGTGACGAAGCCCTGCATGACGTCCTGGGTCGCGCCGGGAAACGACACGTCGACCTGGATGGTGGCGCTTTCCATGCTGGGATATTGCCGGACCGGCAGCGAGACCATCGCGGCGGTGCCGATCAGCAGGATCAGCAGGCTGACGACCGTCGCCAGGATCGGCCGGCGGATGAAGATGTCGGTGAAATGCATGATGCTTGCCTTTGGCCGCTTGCCGCGCGGGTTAGCGGCCCTTCTCCGGCGTCTCCGCCATCGTCATCTGGACGGCCGCGCCGGGCATGACGCGAAGCTGGCCCGAGGTCACGATATGATCGCCCGGTGACAGCCCCTGCTCGACCACCACGCGCTCGCCGATGCGCTGCCCGGTCTTGACCGCGACGCCGATCGCCTTGTTGTCGCGCACCACCAGGACGCTCTCGCCCGACGCGCTGGTCTGGATCGCGGTCGCAGGCACCACGATGGCGTCGGGCTGCGGTGGCAGCACGACGTTGACCATCACGAACAGGCCCGGCCGCAGCAGCCGGTCGGGATTGTCGAACAGGGCTTGCACGAGGACATTGCGGGTGTCCTCGGCGACCTGCGGTTCGATGGCGTTGATCTTGGCCTCGAACACCCGATCGGGGAAAGCGTCGGTACGGACTGTCACCGCGCCTCCCACCTTCAGATTTGACAGGCGCTGCTGCGGAACGGTGAAATTGGCATAGAGTTGGTCGAGCGCGGTCAGCGTGGCGAGCGCATCGCCGGCGTTGACGTATTGGCCGAGGTTGACCTTGCGCAGGCCGATCTGGCCCGCGAACGGCGCTCGGATCGTCATCTGCGCGATCTGCGCATCGAGCTGCTCGACCGAGGCGTCGGCCTGCTTCAGGTCCTCCTGCCGCTGTTGCAGGGTCTCCTGGGTCACGAAGCCGGACGGCGCAAGCCCCTGCGAACGCTTCTCCTGCAATTGCGCGAAACGCCCCTTGGAGACCGCGACCGCGCGCGAGGCGCGCAGCGGCGCGTCATAGAGTTGCACCAGCGGTGCACCCGCGGTGACGTCGGTGCCGGCATCGAAATTGATCGCGGTGACGCGACCGGCAACCTCGGGCGCCAGAATCACCTGCCGCACCGCCTGCAACGAGCCGATCGCCTCGATCGACCGCGGCAAGGTCTCGGTCCGCACCACCATCGCGGCCACCGGCGTCGGCGGCGATTCAGCGGTCGGTTTCGCGACGGCCCCGCCACCACGCCAGACGGCCAGCGCACCGGCAGCACAAGCCAACAACAGGATGGTGATGCCGAACGGCTTGGCACGAAGCCCCAGCCAACGGCGCGACGAGAGTGATGCGGACGGCATATCGCTTCCAAGAACGAACCCCGGCGGCACGGCCGGAAGCTTGCCCCTGCAAGCCCGCACCTGTTATAGAACCTCAAGTATGGTTGAGGTCAAGGCTGGCGGCCTGCAAGACTTCTAATCCAGGACTTCAGAAAAATGACGATGGCGCAGGAGCTTTCGGTCGGCGAAGTGGCGCGACGCAGCGGCCTTGCCGTCTCCACCCTTCACTTCTACGAGAGCAAAGGGCTGATCGCGAGCCGGCGGACCGGCGGCAATCAGCGGCGCTACATGCGCGGCGTGCTGCGGCGCATCGCGGTGATCCGGATCGCGCAACGCGCCGGGATCCCGCTCGAGGAGATCAAGCAGACCTTCGCCGCGATCCCGCTCGATCGCGCCCCGACGATGCGTGAATGGGAGCGCGCGATGCGCGCCTGGACCGAGGCGCTGCAACAACGCATCAGTGATCTCACCGACCTCCGTGACAAGCTGTTCAGCTGCATCGGCTGCGGCTGCCTGTCGCTGACTGATTGCCCGCTACGCAATGGCGAGGACAAGCTCGGCACCCAGGGTCCAGGTCCGCGCGTCCTGATCACGGCCGCCGAACGGCGCAAGCGGCAGGGCTGAGACCGGACGATATCACCGACAAGTTGCGCACACCCTGCCATTGGTCACATCCCGCCGGGTGATTCTGGGTTATGCTGGCCGGACTGCTTGACCCCTAGGGAGTCCCGAGATGAACGACCCTCAAGTTGGATGGATCGCCGCTATCATCGTCGGCGGATTGGCCGGCTGGCTCGCCGAGATGATCATGAAGTCCGGTACCGGTATCCTCATGAACATTATCCTCGGCATCGTCGGCGCCGCGCTGGCGAACTGGCTGCTGGGTCTGCTCGGCGTATCGCTCGGTGGTGGATGGCTCAGCTATCTGATCGCGGGCTTCATCGGCGCCTGCATCATCATCTTCGCGTGGCGCGCGATCCGCGGCGCGACCTAGCGTCCGGTCGGAAGCGATCAGGCTCGCACACAACGAAATAGCGCGATGAAGGATTCATCGCGCTATTGAGATCGTTGCTTTGCGCCGCAGCGCCTGACCCTGCCGGATCAGGCTCAGGCCGCGGTGCTGCGCATGTAGTTCGGCAGCCAGTGCTCGAAGGCGCGCGAGAGCGTCTCCACCGCAACCGGCGGCTCGCCGGCCACCGCGATGGCGTCGCCGCCGGTGGTGCCGATCCGCGCGCAGGGCACGCCGGCACCCTTCATCTTGGCCAGCACGAGGCCGGCGTCGGCGGCGGGCACGGTAACGATATAGCGGGCCTGATCCTCGCCGTACCAATAGGCATGCGGCACGATCGAGGACGGCGCCGCCAGGAGTTGCGCGCCGATGCCGCTGGCGATCGCCATCTCGGCAAGCGCGATCAGAAGGCCGCCGTCGGAGACGTCATGCACCGCGGTCGCGGTGCCGGCCCGGATCATGCCGCGGACCACGTCGCCATTGCGCTTTTCGGTGGCCAGATCGACCGGCGGCGGAGCACCCTCCTCGCGGCCGCACACGTCGCGCAGATAGACCGACTGGCCGAGCCAGCCTTGGGTGTCGCCAACCAGGAGAATCGCCTCGCCGGCCGCCTTGAATGCCAGGGTCGCCGACTTGGTGAAATCGTCGAGCAGGCCGACACCGCCGATCGAGGGGGTCGGCAGGATGCCGCGGCCGTTGGTCTCGTTGTAGAGCGAGACGTTGCCGGACACGACCGGGAAGTCCAACGCAACGCAGGCTTCCGCGATGCCCTTCAGGCAGCCGACGAACTGGCCCATGATCTCGGGCCGCTCGGGGTTGCCGAAATTGAGATTGTCGGTGATCGCGAGCGGCCGGCCGCCGACCGCGGTGATGTTGCGCCAGGCTTCCGCCACCGCCTGCTTGCCGCCCTCGAACGGATCGGCCTCGCAATAGCGCGGCGTGACGTCGACGGTAAGCGCAAGCCCCTTCGGCCCGTCCTCGACCCGGACCACGGCGGCATCGCCACCGGGACGCTGCATGGTGTTGCCGAGGATGACGTGGTCGTATTGCTCCCACACCCAGCGCTTCGAGCACAGTTCGGGCGTGCCGATCAGCTTCTCCAGCGCCGCGGCGATGCCGAGCGGCGACTTGACGTCCTGGCCGCGGATCACAGGCAGCGCGTTCGAGGCGACATGCGGACGGTCATAGACCGGCGCCTCGTCGCCAAGTTCCTTGATCGGCAGGTCGGCCATCACGTCGCCGCCATGCTTGACGACGAAGCGCTTGGTCGGCGTGGTGTAGCCGACGATGGCGAAATCGAGCCCCCATTTGCGGAAGATCGCCTCGGCCTCCTGCTCCTTCTCGGGCTTGAGCACCATCAGCATGCGCTCCTGGCTCTCCGAGAGCATCATCTCGTAGGCGCTCATGCCGGTCTCGCGGGTCGGCACCGCGTCAAGGTCGAGGTCGACGCCGAGATCGCCCTTGGCGCCCATCTCGACCGCCGAGCAGGTCAGGCCCGCCGCGCCCATGTCCTGGATCGCGATCACGCAATCGGCCGCCATGATCTCAAGGCAGGCTTCGAGCAGCAACTTCTCGGCGAAGGGATCGCCGACCTGCACGGTCGGGCGCTTCTCCTCGGAGGCGTCGTCGAATTCGGCCGAGGCCATCGAGGCGCCGTGGATGCCGTCGCGGCCGGTCTTGGAGCCGAGATAGACGATCGGCATGTTCACGCCCGAGGCCGCCGCGTAGAAGATCTTGTCGGCGTCGGCGAGGCCGACCGCCATCGCGTTGACCAGGATGTTGCCGTCATAGCGGGTGTGGAAGCGCACCTGGCCACCGACCGTCGGCACGCCGAACGAATTGCCATAGCCGCCGACACCCGCGACCACGCCGGAGACCAGGTGCCGGGTCTTGGGATGTTCGGGCGCGCCGAAGCTCAGCGCGTTCAGGCAGGCGATCGGCCGCGCGCCCATGGTGAAGACGTCGCGCAGGATGCCGCCGACGCCTGTCGTCGCGCCCTGATAGGGCTCGATATAGCTCGGGTGGTTGTGGCTCTCCATCTTGAAGACCACCGCCTGGCCGTCGCCGATATCGATCACGCCGGCATTCTCGCCGGGACCCTGGATCACCCAGGGGGCCTTGGTCGGCAGTCCGCGCAGATGGATCCGCGACGACTTGTACGAGCAATGCTCGTTCCACATCGCCGAGAAGATGCCGAGTTCGGTGAAGGTCGGAACCCGCCCGATCAGCTTGAGGATGCGCTCGTACTCGTCTGGCTTCAGCCCGTGGGCGGCAACGAGTTCGGGGGTGATCTGGGGCTCGTTCTTCAGGTCGTTCTTGGGCGCGGTCATGGGACCCTTAATAGGTAGATCGAACGGGGGCGAAAAGGCCTTTTACGGGGCATTTCCAGCCTGTCCAGAGCTTTGCGGGGGCCGCAGCCGGCCCGGGAATTGCACTGGGATTTGCACAACGGGGATCGATCGGATTTAAGAACCCGAACCCGACAATTGAAGGCCAATCTCGTGAACGAGCTCGCCGACACCGCACTCAAGACCGCATTCAACCGCCGCCCCGACCTCCACGTCGAGACCGAGGGCGAATTCGCCGGCTGGCGAACCTGGACCCGGGACAATTTCGAGAGCCATACCGGCCCATTTTACCACCGGATGGACGAAAACGGCCGCATCGCCTGCGCGTTCCGGGTCGGCAAGAAGCATCTCAACGGCTCCGGCAACGTCCATGGCGGCTGCCTCATGACCTTTGCCGATTACTGCCTGTTCGCGCTCGCCAGCCCCGTGCTCCAGGGCCCAGGTGTCACGGTCTCGTTCGGCTCGGAATTCCTCGACGCGGCCCGCGAGGGGGACCTGATCGAGTGCGCTGGCGAGGTCACCCGCGCCGGTGGATCGCTGATCTTCGTGAGGGGCATGCTGACATCGGCGGGGCGGCCGCTGTTCGCCTTCTCCGGCACCATCAAGCGGATCAAGCGCAAGGCGCCGGCAGCGACCACGGCATAGCGCGCGCAAGAGCTTCTCCCATTCCGATTGAATCGGAGCGGAGCTCTCGATGTTGTCTTTGACGCGTGGCCTTCACGCCAACGCTTCGGTGGACGCGCGTCGTCATCCGGCCGTTACATCCGCACGGATGAATCCAAACCAGAGCGCCAGCGCGTTGTGTTCACGCGCGTTCTTGGTGTGAAGCGATATCAACCCGGTTGTGACGCAACGACGCACTGTCGTTGCCTCGTCGCGCGCACGTCACATGCACGTCAGCCAAGCCTCGGAAGATTGCTGAACGGTTTCCGTTTGTGCGCGTCCGCGCCGCGAGCTTGGGGCATTCTCATGAAATTGAAGACGTTCGTTTCCGTCACGTCGGTGGCGTGGCTGATCGCATCATTGGCATGTGTTGCAACTCCTGCGCGCGCCGGCCAGGACGGCGACAATGGCGATCGCGGTCCCGGCCAGTCGCGCGATCACGATCAGGACCAGGATCAAGACCATGATGGCGATCATCATGGCCGCAAGCCGCGCGTGGTGATGATCTCGCTCGACGGCGCCAAGCCCGATTTCATCCAGAAGTTCATCGAGGAAGGCGTGCTGCCGCGCGACGGCGGCCTCGCCCGACTCAGCCGCCGCGGCGCCGTGGCATTGCAGAACGTGACGGCATCGCCGTCGCTCACCGCGGTGTCACACATCGCGATCGCGACCGGCTCGACGGCGGTCCACAACGACATCCCCTCCAACACGTTCCAGCCGATCGTCGGGCCGATCTCCAGCAGCATCAGCGGCTTTGCGGCGCCGATCGGCGGCTACAGCGAGAGCCCGCTCGGGCCGTCGGCGCACCCGACGGCGCAACCCCTGTGGGTGCAACTCCGCCAGCAGGGCAAGAAGGTGATCACCGCGACCTGGCCCGGCGGCGACGGCGCCGACATCTCTATCAACAAGACCGTGGTGCAGCCGGCCCAGCCGACCCGCGTCACCGACTTCACGGTACCGTTCGGCGCGTTCGGCGGCATCGGCGCTCAGGGCTTCACGCTGTCGCGCAGCGACTTCGCGGCCGATCCGGGCATCGTCGCGGCGTTGCAGGCCGCGGGGCACTTCTCGTTCAGCCCGGTTCTGGTGACCTCGGCGCCGATCGAGACGTTCTCGTGCTCGACATCGGCGACAGCGACCTGCACCAACGCCGCGACGCTCGACGTCAAATATTCGATCCGCGTCGCCGCGATCGACACCACCAACGACCGCAAGGTGAACTACGACACGCTGGTTTTCTTCGACGCCAACCGCGGCATCACCGCGGGACCGTTCCACGCACCGTCGACCGGTCCGGCCTACGTCAAGTTCGGCGGCGAGAACGCGCCGTTCTTCTTCGAGGGCAGCGGCGCGAAGGTGGGTGCCGCCTACTTCGTCTCGGCGCTGTCACCCGATCTCTCGGTGGTGCGCTTCGCCCGCTACGGCGCCAACTACATTCCGCGCAACACGCCGGTTCTCGCCGATGTCGACGACATCAACAACAATATCGGTTTCTGGCGCCCGCAGGCCGATTTCCGCATTCCTGAGCGCTTGAGCCCCGGCTTCACCGGCTTCCCCGACGTCGAGATCGAGACGATGTTCGAGGACATGGTGAAAACCTTCGTGCGCTACCAGGCAAATATCGGCGAGCGCGCGATCAAGACCCATCCCGACGCCGACCTCGTGATGGTCTATATCGAGCAGCCCGATGGCTCCGAGCACCAGTTCCTGCTCACTGATCCGCGCCAGGGCACCAACCCCACTGACCCGAATTCGATCGGTTCCAACCAGGATCCCGCCAAGGTCAAGCGTTACGCCTCCTACATCCGTTTCGCCTATCAGACTGCCGACAAGGCCGTGAAGCAGATCGCCGATGCGGCGGGCCGCGACAGCAACGTCATCGTGGTGTCGGATCACGGCTTCGCGCCGTTCCACACTTCGGTCAATCTCACCAACATCCTGCGCAATGCGGGCATCGACACCAGCAAGATCGGGATCCGCACCTCGGGCCCGGCCGCCGACATCTACGTCAATTTGCAGAACCGCGAGCTCGGTGGCACCGTCGATCTGGCGACCTATCGCGCGCTGGTGGCGCAGATCACTGACGCCGTGAAGAACGCGGTCGACCCCAACGCGCGCTTCAACTACTCGCTCCGGGATCAGCGCATCTTCACCGTCGTCGAGACCCGGCCGCTGCAATGCGACGCCGGCACCGGACAGTGCATCAGCAAGACGGTCGGCCAGGACTATGGCGACGTGTTCGCGCTGATGGCGCCCGGCTACAATTTCGACGGCGTGCAGAATCCCGGCGTCGCGCGCCAGGGCGATGCGCCGTTCAATGCGGCGACCACCGCGCTGTCGATGCCGAACTTCTACGGTGCCCACGGTCACGACCCCGAGCTTCCGGTGATGAGCGCGACATTCATCGCCGCGGGACCACAGATCCGCCGGGACACGGTGGTGCGCCACATGCGCAACATCGACGTCGCGCCGACCATCATGCGGATGCTGGGCACGACGCCGCATCAGGTCGATGGCGAGGTGCTGAAGGAGATCCTTCGCTAGATCTTTCGGCAAATTCCGTGCGGTGGACGCCAGGCCGGCGTCCACCGCCTCAAGCACAGCCCAGGAAGCCCTCACGCACGCGGCGTGCCGAACCGCTCGATCACCTCGGCAAGCGGAACGTGACCGACGCAGGCGCCCGACCCCGGGCTGTGCTCGCCCGACTCCAGCGCCGTCGCGTAGATCACGGCCGGATCGGCCTCCAATCGTGCGCGAAGCGCGGCCAGTTTCGGCCAGCGATTGCGGTCGGCGACGGCGTGGAATTCGAGCCAGCGCGCGACACCGATCAGCAACCCGTCCGCCAATGCCGGGCGGTCACCGAGCAGGAACGGTGCATCCCCGATCAGTTCCTCGAGTCTGTCGTGCCGCTCGACGACGTTACCCCGCCCCCACTGCCGAAGCGCGGACTGCATCGACGGGTTCGGCGTTTTCATCTCCAGCGCCGCCCACAGCGGTGAGAACGCCGCGGTGAAGCCGGTGTTCACGAAGGCCATTAGCAGACGCATCCGGTCGGCCTCGGGCGACAACGGCTCAAAGCTGATGCGGCGCTCGGTATCGCGTGCGGCGAGCCAGCTTGCGATCGCCATGTTCTCGGTGAGCACCCCGCCCTGGTCCGTGACCAAGGCCGGCGTCTCATGCCGCGGATTGATCCGCGCGTAGGAGGGGTCGCGCATTTCGCCGAGCATGTCGACGCGGCAAAGGCGATAGGGCTTGCGCAGCCATTCGAGGGCTGCAACGAGCCCCATGGAGCTTCCGAGCGGGAAGCCATAGATAAGGATAGGTTCCATGATGTGGGTCTCCGGTGAAGTCTGACGATCGCGCTGCGCAGCGGAGCCGGACCCTAGTCGCCACATCCGTGAAGTAAATTGCGCACCTTTTTGTAACCACGAGCCGCCATGAAATCTCTCGTCTCCCGCTGCCCGATCGAGGAAGTGATGCAGATCCTGAGCGGCCGCTGGCCGACGCTGCTGATCTATTATCTGAAACAGGGCACCAAGCGCTTCAGCGACCTGCGCCGCGACAACCCGACCATCTCGCACAAGATGCTCACATTGGAGCTTCGCAAGCTGGAGGACGCCGGCATTGTCGAGCGCACCGAATTCGAAGGCTATCCGCTGCGCGTCGAGTATCAGCTTGCGCCGGCCGGCCACCGCCTCGTGCCACTGATCGACGCGCTCGGCGACTGGTGGGAAGCGACGTCCGATACCGGCGCACAGTCCGGCTCCGCGGATGTCGCGCCGGCCATTACGAATCCCGTCTCGCGGGATTGAACGACACAGAGCGCTGCAAAACTACGCTGGCCTCGGGTCGGCTCCCGAAGTATCAGTTCCATGCGCGGCAATGCGCGGGGAGCCCATCAAGGTGCCGAAGAGCACAGCCAGAGCATGAGCCGGAACATGCTCAAACAAGCATCCAAGACGGGCAGCGTGACGGCTCCCGCGATCACGCCCTCCACGCCGGCGCCGGGCGCGCGTGGCTGGCGCGACTACGCGCTGCTGCTGGCGCTGGCCTGCTGCTGGAGTTCGACCTATCCCCTGACCAAGATCGGGCTCGGCTCGATTCCGCCGGTGACCTTCATCTCGGCGCGCTCGCTGGTCGCCGCCTTCTTTCTGCTCGTGGTGCTCAGGATCCGCGGCATCCGGATCCCGACCGACATCAAGGCCTGGAAGCTGTTCGCCTTCCAGCAGACCATCAACTCGACGATCCCGTTTCTGGTGATCACCTGGGCGCAGCTCTATGTGCCGGCGTCCAACACCGTGGTGCTGGCCTCGACGACGCCGATCTTCGCGTTCCTCATCACCTGGGCGATCACGCGGCACGAGCCCGCCTCGCTGCTCAAGTTGCTTGGCGCGATCCTCGGCCTTGCTGGCACGGTCGCGATCATCGGCCTCGACGCGCTCTCGGGCTTCGGCAAGGAGATCGTGGCCGAGATCGCGATCCTGCTCGCAACTGTCTCGTTCGCCTGCGCCACGATCTTCGGGTTGCGGCTGTCGGACTACGATCCGATGGTGGTGGCCGCCGGCTCGCTGCTGTTCGGCGGCACCGTGCTGTTGCCGGTCGCCCTGATCGTCGACCATCCCTGGACACTGCACCCGACGCCGCAGGCGCTGGTCGCCACCGTCGTGATGGGAATCTTCTCCAGCGCGTTCGGCCTGATGCTGTTCTACATGTGCCTGACGCGGCTCGGCACGCTCACCACGAACGCGCAAGGTTATCTGCGGATTCCGATCGGCGTCGCGTTGTCGGTGATCCTGCTCGGCGAATCCGTGCCGTCAAACCTGGCACTGGGGCTCGTGCTGGTCATGTGCGGCGTCGCCGCCATGACGGTGCCGGCCGACGCGGTCAAGCGCTGGCTGCGAAGGCTCTAGTCCAGGCTCAGGCCGACAATTGCTTCTCGGCGATCGAGAGCCATTCGGCCTGCGCGTCACGCAGATATTTCGGTGCGCGCCGCATCTGGATCAGAAGCTCGTTGAACACGATGCGAGCCTCGGCGGTGCGGCCGACCAGTTGCAACAACAGCCCATAGCGGCCCCGCGCCTCGGCGCCGGGAAAATACTGCGACACCGCCTGGTATTCTTCCAGCGCCTCGTCGAGCCGACCAAGTTCGGCGAGCGAGCGTGCATAGAGCAGATGGCCCTCGGCGGATTCGAAATCCGGCCAGTGCGCGCGCAAGGCATCGAGCGTCGCCAGCGCCTCGGCCGGCTGCTTGCGACCGAACTGGGCCTGCGCCTTGGCCAGCGCGTAAGCCGGATCGTCGCCCTGCGGCAGTTGCAAGACGTGATCGTAGTGGCTCTCCGCCTCCTCGTAACGCCCGATCGCCTGGCACTCCGCGGCCAGCGCCGCACGGTTGGCGATCGTCTCGGAGGTCGCAAGCTTGTCGGACAATTCGCGATACCGCTTCTCCGGATCGAGCCGGTTGGCGACGCGCTTGCGCGCCTGCGCGGCACCAGGTCCACCCCACCATTCCGGGATCAGCTCGACGACGATGTAGGCGAGTGCGCCGATCAGCGGCACCATCAGGATGATGAAGGCCCAGGGCTGCAAGCGCCCGGTGCGCGAGGCGTGATAGATCAGGGTGATGTCGAGCAGCAAAATGACCAATGCGACGGGCATGCGAATTCCAGCGAACCAGACCAATCATCCAAGTCGCTTCCGTCATAGCGTGCCCAACACGCGGCAACAATCCCCGGTTGCTATCCGGGAGATGCTAGCGTGACGAGATGATGAAACGGAAGCGGCCATCCCTGCGTTGGTGTCTGCCGGAGCGGACCAGGTTCATGGTCCCCGCGCGTCGCAAAACCGCTACTTCTTGTCGTCCGCGAGCAGCGTGCGGTATTTCGTGACGTCGCGGGTCACGAGCTGCTGCAGCACGTCAGGCGCGAGTTCATCGGCATCGGGCGCGACCGTCGACAGATCGGCGAACCGCTTCTTCACCGCTTCGCTCGCGACGGCGGCACGCGCGGCGGTATTGAGCCTGGCGATGATGTCGGGCGGCGTGCCCTTCGGCGCGAACAGGCCGTTCCAACCCTGCGCCTCGAACTCGGGCAGTCCGGCCTCGGCCGAGGTCGGCAGGTCCGGCAATGATGCGAGCCGCACGGTCGAGCCGACCACGACCGCTTTCACCAGCTTGTCGTCGATCGCCTGCGACACCGAGGCGGCGGCATCGCAGACGCCGTCGATCTGACTGCCGATCGCATCCGTCAGCGCCAGCGCCGCGCCGCGATAGCCGACCAGTTGCACGTCGATCCCGGCGGCATGCACGAAGCTCTTGCAGATGAGGTAATTCGACGAGCCGACGCCGGCATGGCCGAGATTGACCTTGCCCGGATTCTTCCTGGCGTAGTCGATGAAGTCCTTGAGGTCCTTGGCTGGGAAATCCTTGCGCAGCGCCACGATGCCGAACGTCTTCGCTACCACCGCGATCGGCGCGAAGGAGTCCGGCGTGAACGACAGTTTTGGGTAGATCGTGTAGGTCGCGGCATTGGTGCCGGCATTGCCGATCGCGATCGTGTAACCGTCCGGTTCGGCCCGCGCGGCACGGGTCAGCGCGGTCGAGCCGCCGGCACCGCCGACATTCTCGATGATGATGGACTGGCCGAGCGCCGCGCTCATCTGGTCGGCGACCGCGCGCGCGATCACGTCGGAGGTGCCCCCGGCCGTGAATGGCACGATCATCGTGATCGGACGCTTCGGGAAGTCCTGCGCGTGTGCTGCCGTCGCAAGCAGCAACGCGGCGGCGGCCGCGAACCACCGTCCGAATTGTCTATCTTGACGCGCCTTCTTCACGCGAACCGGTCCTCACTTCGTTCGAAAACGCTATGGCGATCACGCCGCCTTCTCGAACTGCTGGACCAGCCCGGCGAACAGGCCGCGGCCATCGGTGCAGCCCATGATCTCTTCGACGTGGTTTTCCGGATGCGGCATCATGCCGAGCACGTTGCCGCGCTCGCTGACGATGCCGGCGATCGAATTCGCCGCGCCGTTGAAGTTGGAGGCTTCATCGACCACGCCGTCGGCCGAGCAATAACGGTAGAGCACCCGCCCCTCGCCCTCGAGCCGCTTCAGCGTCTCCTCGTCCGCCTCGTAATTGCCCTCGCCATGCGCCACCGGCACGCGGATCACCTGGCCGGCATTGTAGCCACGGGTGAATGGCGTGTCGGAGCGCTCGACCTTCATATGCACGTCGCGGCAGACGAATTTCAGCCTGGCATTGCGCATCAAGACGCCCGGCAACAGGCCGGACTCGCAGAGGATCTGGAAGCCGTTGCAGACGCCGAGCACGAGCCCGCCCTTGGCGGCGAAGTCGCGCACCGCGTCCATCACGGGCGCACGCGCCGCGATCGCGCCACAGCGCAGATAGTCGCCATAGGAGAAGCCGCCCGGCACCACCACGAGGTCGGTGCCTTTCGGCAGCGCGGTCTCCGCGTGCCACACCATTGCGGTCTCGTTGCCGGAGGCGAGCTTCAGCGCGCGCGCCATGTCGCGTTCGCGGTTGATGCCGGGAAAGACGAGGACGGCTGATTTCATCGGATCACCTGGTTTTGGGTGCCAGCACGAGCTTAACTGCGGCGGCAAATCTTGCGTAATTGTCGTTGCTGGCCTTCTCGTCACGCGCCGAACTGATCAGGCTGGCCGAGCCTTGCCCGCCAAACATCACGCCGCTGACCTGATACTCGCTGGCGCCGTCGGACGTCACGGTCAGGCGCCGCGCCTTGTACATGCGTGGCCCCGCGCCGCCCTTGTCGCCATCGACGCCAAGCAGCGTGATCTTCTGTCCGGGCGAGCGCTGCTCGAGCGCCTTGATGATCTGGTTCTGGCTGTCGCGGAACTGGTCCAGCGTCATCTGATTTCCGCCGGTGTAGTACCGGTAGCTCACCTTCGAGCCCGCACCACATTGCGGCTGCTCGCAGCGGAACAAATGCGTATCGGCGCGGCGCTCATAGCGCCAGCCGCTGACCGCAAACGGCGGCCGCTGCGCGGTCGCGGATGGTGCCGGCGCCGGTGCCGGCGACTGGGCCGCGGCACCGCCAATCCCGGCCACCGTCAGCAAAGCAAGCGAGAGCGACCGGGCGAAAGTCCGATCGCGGCCAGAAAGCGCAGGAGCGGCTGAAATCATCTGGCTCGCCCCGGTTAGCTCAGGACCTCGACCCGATAGTTCTCGATCACGGTGTTCGCCAGCAGCTTGTCGGCGGCGGCCTTCAGTGCCGCCTCCGCCTTGGCCTGGTCGGTCGCGGCGAGCTCGATGTCGAACACCTTGCCCTGGCGAACGCTGGCGATGCCATCGACGCCGAGCGACTTCAGCGCGCCCTCGATCGCCTTGCCCTGCGGATCGAGGATGCCCGACTTCAATGTGACAGTGACGCGTGCCTTCACGATTGCCCCTTAAACCTAGCTCTTCACCAGCACCGGGCCGCTGCCGGCCGGACGCTCGTTTTCAATCAGAATGCCGAGCCGCTTTGCCACTTCGGTGTAGGCTTCAAGCAAGCCCCCCAAATCGCGGCGGAAACGGTCCTTGTCGAGCTTCTCGTTCGACTTGATGTCCCACAGCCGGCAGGAGTCCGGCGAGATCTCGTCGGCGACGATGATCCGCATCATCTCGTTCTCGAACAGGCGGCCGCATTCCATCTTGAAGTCGACGAGGCGGATGCCGATGCCGAGGAAGAGCCCGGTCAGGAAGTCGTTGACGCGGATGGCCAGCGCCATGATGTCGTCGATCTCCTGCGGCGTGGCCCAGCCGAAGGCGGTGATGTGCTCTTCCGACACCATCGGGTCGTTGAGCTGGTCGTTCTTGTAGTAGAACTCGATGATCGAGCGCGGCAGCTGGGTGCCCTCCTCGATCCCGAGCCGCTGCGACAGCGAGCCGGCGGCGACGTTCCGCACCACCACCTCGAGCGGCACGATCTCGACCTCGCGAATCAGCTGCTCGCGCATGTTGAGGCGGCGGATGAAGTGGGTCGGCACCCCGATGTCGTTGAGGTGCTGAAACAGGTACTCCGAAATCCGGTTGTTGAGGACGCCCTTGCCCTCGATCACCTGGTGTTTCTTGGCGTTGAACGCGGTCGCGTCGTCCTTGAAGTGCTGGATCAGGGTTCCCGGCTCGGGGCCTTCGTAAAGCACCTTGGCCTTGCCTTCATAAATACGGCGTCGACGGCTCATTGGGATGTACCGTGTTTTGTTGAAATCCATGAATTTGGGTGCTCCGGATAACTTGGGGTTACGACCCACGACGGAGCTGCCGCGGAGGCCTGGAACCTGACGATCCAACTGGAAACAGAACAAGAACCATGCCTGTCGGCAACCTATCCGATTGGCCCATCCAGCACAATCAATACTGCCCCCTGGCGGGCACTTATACCGCCCGATCGTGAGGCGCCGATTCTGCCAGTTTTGCCTGCGGCTTAACGGCTCGTTGTCTTGCCGATTCCTCCCTCCTATCTAGGCAGGGACCGGGGCTGCCGCAACGAGCGGTGGCCCATCATTCAGCAGGGGATTGGAACTTCAGCCATGAGCGAATTCAACAAGCGCCAGGAAGGTTTCGAGAAGAAGTTCGCCCTCGACGAGGAGCAGAAATTCAAGGCGGAAGCGCGCCGGAACAAGCTGCTTGGCCTGTGGGCCGCCGAGAAGCTCGGCATCACGGGCGACGCCGCCAACGCCTATGCCAAGGAGGTGGTGGCCGCCGACTTCGAGGAAGCCGGCGATGGCGACGTGCTGAAGAAGGTGCTGGGCGACCTCAATGCCAAGGGCCAGGCCGTCACCGAGCGCGACGTCCGCGCCAAGATGGACGAGCTGCTCGCCGTGGCGGCAGCGCAGGTGAAAGCGGGAACCTAAGGTTCCCGCGGCAGCTATTTCATCGTGATCTGCATGCTCATCGAGCCGCTCACGTTGAATCCTTCCTGCTGCTGCTGACCATATTGCCGGCCGAGATTGACGTTGATCGATTCGAGCCGGCAATCCTTCGCGATGACTTCCCGCAGCAGATCGCATTCACGCGCCGCCATCTCGTAGACCAGGCGGCGCGCCCGATCGCGCAGCTTTTGCGCCTCTTCGCCGTCGCCGGTCGGCCCCGCCATGAAGAGGTTGACGTTGCTCTGCACCCGCACCGAGCCCTCCTGGCGCACAAGACCGGTGGATTGCTCGAGGATGATACGCTGGCCCGGCGACTGGGCGAACGCTGGCGCGGTCAGGAACAGCAGGCTGATGGCCGCTGTGGAGAGGCGCATAGGCGACGACGACATGGCGGATCCTTGGCAAATGAGGGAACGCGACGCGTTCATAGCGACCTTCAATTGCAACAAGCCGAATCTGCCCCGCAAAAGGCCGGCATGCCGCTTCATCCGACGTTAACGGTGACGAAACGCCCTTACGTCCTCAGCGCTTGCCCGCCGATCTCGCCTTGGTGAAATCGGCGCGGACGATATCGAGCAGACGGCGCGACGCGGCGCTGAGGAAGCCGCCATGCCGCGTCACCGCGACGACCTCGTGAGTTGCGCTGAGATCACCGACATGGATCGTCGCGATGGTGCCGGCGCGCAATTCCTCCGCCGCATTGCTTTCCGACAATAGCGCGATGCCAAGCCCGGCCTCGACCAACCGCTTCTGGGCGGTGAGGCTGTCGACCGGCGTCCAGGCGATCTCGCCGAGCCCGTGGGTCAGGAACAGCGCGAAAACATGCGAGGCCGTGATCTCGCGGCGCCCCGGCACTTCGGGAAACGCGATCCACCGCTCATCCCTGAGTTCGGCGAGCCTGCGGATTCGACGGCCGGCCAGCTTGTGCTCCGGCGCGCAGACCACCCGAAGCGGCTCGGCGAACAGCAGCTCGCAATCGAGCTCGCGGGAGCGATCGCGGTCATAGCGCAGCCCGATCGTCGCCTCGCCGCGCCGGATCAGGTCGCTGACCTCGGCGCTGGTCGCGGTGCGCAAGGTCAGCGCAACATCCGGATACTGGCGGGCGAAGCGCTTCAGCACGGTCGAGAGCCGCGCGCCGGCAAGCGTGCCGGTCACCGCCAGCGCCACCGGACCGGAATTGTTGCGCGAGAGCGCGCGCACCGCGTTCTCGGCATCCTGCGCCGCCGCCACCGCGCGTTCGGCATAAGGCACCATCACCCGGCCGGCATCGCTGAGCCGGGTCTTGCCGGCGATCCGCTCGAACAAGGGCACCCCGAGTTCCTGCTCGAGCAGCGCGATGCGCCGGGAAATCGCCGGCTGCGAGCGGTGCAGCGCCTTCGCAGCCTGCGAGATCCCGCCGCGCCGGTGCACCACCAGGAAGGTGTTCAGCGCGTCGCTGTCCATCGTTTTCCTCATGCAAAAAGCTGATGTGATCCAGAGAAATAACAAATTTGTCTGATGGATGAAACCGCCCTATCGCTCGCTGCCAGTCGATCCCGGAACAGACAGGAGCTCAAAATGCGCACCCAGGCAGACAAGGCGGCACGGTTTCGCGCGCTGCATCAGCGGCCCGGCGCCTTCATCATTCCAAACCCGTGGGACGCCGGAACCGCGAAGCTGCTCGCGGCCATGGGTTTCGAAGCGCTGGCGACCACCAGCCTCGGGGTCGCCAACACGCTCGGCCAGTCCGGCATCAGCCTCGATGCCATCATCGAGAATTGCCGGGTGATATCGGAGGCCACTGATTTGCCCGTCAACGCGGATCTCGAGAATTGCGGCGCCGACGATCCGGCGACCGCGGCAAAGGCGATCGCACGCACGGCCGAAGCCGGCGCGGTCGGCGGCTCGATCGAGGATTCCACCGGCGATCGCGAGCATCCGATCTACGACTTCTCGCTCGCGGTCGAGCGGGTGCAGGCGGCCGTCGAGGCGGCGCGCGCGCTGCCCTTCCCGTTCACGCTGACGGCGCGGGCGGAAAACTTTCTCTGGGGTCGTAAGGACCTCGACGACACCATCAGGAGGTTGCAGGCCTTCGAGGCCGTCGGCGCCGACGTGCTGTACTCGCCGGGCCTTTACGACATCGGCACCATCAAGACCGTGGTCTCGGCGGTGCAGCGGCCGTTCAACCTGGTGATGGGCTTTGCCGATCCGACCCTGACGGTCGACCAGCTCTCGGCCGCCGGCGTCAAGCGCATCAGTGTCGGCGGCGCGATGCAGCGCCACGCGCTCAACGCCTTCCTGCGCGCCGCCCGCGAGATGAAGGACATGGGGTCGTTCAGCTATGTCCGCGACATGGCCCCGGTAACCGAAGTCAGGGCGGCGTTCAGCGGATCCGCTCTCGCCTGATGATTGCGAGCAGTGCGGGCGACCGTCAGCCAGCGCTGCATCCAGGGCGGCGCCGCCTCGGGTTGCCTGAGGCGGCGCGGATCACTATCTGCTAAGGTGCCGCCAACACCGCAAGCCCGGGCCGTGGTGCCTGCATTCCCGACGATCCGTGACAGCTCTCGGCTTGCAGCCGGCACCAGGTAATGCCAAGAGAGCGGGATCATGCCCCAAGATCACATTTCCAACGTCCTCGCCGAACGTTATGCCTCGCCCGCCATGCGCGCCATCTGGAGCGGCGAAGGCAAGGTCCGCCTCGAACGCGACTACTGGATCGCCGTCCTGAAGGCCCAGCGCGATCTCGGCATCGCGGTGCCCGATGGCGTGATCGAGAGCTACGAGCGCGTGAAGGACCAGATCGACCTCACGTCGATCATGCAGCGCGAGCGCATCACCCGCCACGACGTCAAGGCGCGCATCGAGGAATTCTGCGATCTCGCCGGTCATGAACACCTGCACAAGGGCATGACCAGCCGCGACCTCACCGAGAATGTCGAGCAGTTGCAGGTCTACCGCGCGTTGCAGCTGGTCGAGACCAAGAGCATCGCCGCGCTGGTCCGGTTCGCCAGGCGCGCGCAGCAATTGCGCGACATCCCGTTCACCGCGCGCACCCACAACGTTGCCGCTCAGGTCACCACGCTCGGCAAGCGCATCGCGATGTTCGGCGAGGAGATGCTGCTGGCGCATCAAGGCCTGGTCAACGTACTGCAAACCTATCCGGCGCGCGGCCTGAAGGGCGCGGTCGGCACCCGGCTCGATCAGATCACCCTGTTCAATGGCGACGCCGGCAAGGCGCGCGCGCTCGAGCAGAACATCCTCGTGCATCTCGGCCTGCCGAAGGCGCTCGATGCCGTCGGCCAGGTCTATCCGCGCAGCCTCGACTTCCGCGCGGTCAGCATCATCACCGAGCTCGCCAGCGGTCCCGGCAACTTCGCCAAGACCATCCGCCTGATGGCCGGTCATGAACTCGCCAGCGAAGGTTTTGCCAAGGGCCAGGTCGGCTCCTCGGCGATGCCGCACAAGATGAACAGCCGCTCCTGCGAGCGCATCAACGGCCTGCACGTGATCCTGAAGGGCTATCTCGCGATGGCCGCCGGCCTCGCCGGCGATCAGTGGAACGAGGGCGACGTCTCCTGCTCGGTGGTCCGCCGCGTGATGCTGCCGGATGCCTTCCTCGCCATGGATGGCCTGCTCGAAACCCTGCTCACCGTGCTCGACCAGATGGAAGTGTTCGAGGCCGTGGTCGCGACCGAGCTCAACCGCTATCTGCCCTTCCTGCTCACCACCACGGTGATGATGGAAGCGGTGAAGAAGGGCGCCGGCCGCGAAGGCGCACACGAGGCGATCAAGGAGCATGCGGTTGCCGCCATCGGCGACCTGCGCACCGGCAAGATCGTGCAGAACGACCTGCTGCAACGTCTCGCCGCCGATCAGCGTCTTGGCCTCAGCGAGGCCGAATTGCAGTTGGTGCTGGAACAGGGTCGCGCCAATTCCGGCGACGCCGGCGCCCAGGTCGATTACTTCGCCGAGCAGGTCGATGTCCTGGCCAAGGCCAAGCCGGAAGCTGCCAGCTACGCGCCGCGCGCGATCCTGTGATGTCTGGCCGCGCGGCCGATGGGCGCGCGGCCTCAATCAACGCGAATAGTAAGTAGCGAATAGCGCGTGGATTGGAAGCCACTCGCCGTTCGCTAGCTCACCCTTCCTTGAAGCCGTATTCCGGCACGTTGCCGCTGGCGCCGTAATATTTGTACGGCAGGAACTTGCCGCTCATGGTGATCTTGACGCGATCGCCCTTCGGATTCGGCAGCCGCTCCATCACCATGTCGAAGTCGATCGCCGACATGATGCCGTCGCCATATTCTTCCTCGATCAGCGCCTTCCAGGCTGGTCCGTTGACCATCACCAACTCGTAGAAGCGATAGATCAGGGGATCGGTCGGCGGCATCGGCATGCCGCGCATCGGGGTCTCGTTGAGCATCGCGATCTCGGCCTTCGACAGCCCGAACAATTCGCCGGCATTGGCCGCCTGCGGCTTGGTCAGCTTCATCTGGCCAAGGATCGCGCCCGTGATCAGCACCTCGGAATAGCCGCCGATCTTCTCGCAGATATATTTCCAGGTCCAGCCCTTCTCGCGCTTGATGTCGAGCAGCTTCTCGGTGAGGTCTTCGCGTTTCATCAGGTCTCCTCCTCAGGCTTCAGCGCGCAACACTTTGCGCGGGATTGGGTTCGACGACGCGCGGCGGCGAGACGATCACCGGCTCGCCGAGGCCGGGCCGCACCGTCGGCACGTGGCGCGGGTCGTGGCCGGTCACCTCGGCCGCAAAGCTCTTGCTGCGGCTGACCAGGAAATCGACGATATGGTTGCGCAGCGCATAGTAATAGGGATGGCGATGCAGATCGATCCGGCCGCGCTCCCTGGGCAGCGGATTTTCGACGATCTCGGCCAGCACCGCCCCGGGGCCGTTGGTCATCAGGAAAATCTTGTCGGCGAGGAAGATCGCCTCGTCGACGTCATGGGTGATCATGAAGGTGGTCTGCCCGGTCTCCAGGCAGATCCGCCGTACCTCGTCCTGCAACGTGCCGCGGGTCAGCGCGTCGAGCGCCGAGAACGGCTCGTCCATCAGCATGATCTTCGGCGTGATCGACAGCGCCCGCGCGATGCCGACGCGCTGCTTCATGCCGCCGGACAGTTCGGACGGATGCTTGTGCTCGGAGCCGGAGAGCCCGACGAGGTCGATGAACTTCTGCGCGTGGGCCTTGACCCGGGCGCGCTCCCATTTGCGCCATTTCGAGCCCACAGCGTAGGCGACATTGCCGAGCACCGTGCGCCACGGCAGCAGCGCATGGCTCTGGAAGATCACGGCTCGGTCGAGGCTGGTGCCCTCGATGCCCTGGCCGTCGACGATGACCGTGCCTTCGCTCGGCTCGTCGAGGCCGGCGAGGATGTTGAGTACCGTGGTCTTGCCGCAGCCGGAATGGCCGATCACGCAACCGAATTCGCCGCGCGCCATCGACAGCCAGAAATCCTCGAACACCGCCGTGGTGCCGCCGCCGGCGGCAGGATAACGCCGCGCGATGCCCTCGATGGAAATGAACTTGTCGGTCATCGCTACTCCGGAAACGTCACCATGCGCGTGAACCGCGCCAGAACCTGGTCGAGCAGCATGCCGACGAGGCCGATCAGCAGGATTGCGATGATCACATTGGTGATCGACAGATTGTTCCACTCGTTCCAGACGAAGTAGCCGATGCCGGTGCCGCCGACGAGCATCTCGGCAGCGACGATCACGAGCCAGGCAATCCCGATCGAGATCCGCATCCCCGTCAGGATGGTCGGCGCTGCCGCCGGCAGGATCACGGTGAAGGCACGCCTGATGGTGCCGACCTCGAGCGTGCGTGCGACGTTGATCCATTCCTTGCGCACGCCGGCAACGCCGAACGCGGTGTTGAGCAGCATCGGCCACACCGAGCAGATGAAGATCACGAAGATCGCCGAGATCGAAGAATCCTTGATGGTGTAGAGCGCCAGCGGCATCCAGGCCAGCGGCGAGATCGGCTTCAGCACCTGGATGAACGGATCGAGCGCCCTGCTGATCAGGGGCGACATCCCGATCATGAAGCCGAGCGGGATCGCGACCAAGACCGCGATCAGATAGCCGAGCCCAACGCGCCCGATCGAGTAACCAAGCTGGATGCCGAGGCCCTTGTCGTTCGGCCCGTTGTCATAGAACGGCCGCTTCAGGTGCTCCCACAGCTTGGCCCCGACATCGAGCGGACCCGGCATCGCGGATTTGCCCTGGGT
Organism: Bradyrhizobium sp. SK17; assembly: GCF_002831585.1. GTDB lineage: Bacteria > Pseudomonadota > Alphaproteobacteria > Rhizobiales > Xanthobacteraceae > Bradyrhizobium. The sequence goes on from NZ_CP025113.1 coordinate 6,619,507, forward strand.
CGCGGTCAGCCCCATCAGCTTGGCGTATTCCGGACTCATGTTTGCCGCCGCGCCGGAGCCGCGGGTGGCGAGATGCCAGGCGGCGAGGAAGGTCGCGAGCAGCAGGAAGGAGACGATCGCGGCGCGAAGGCGGAGGGACAGCGTCATGCATTAAGCCCCCTCAACCCGTCGTCCCGGCGAAGGCCGGGACCCATACGCCGCGGCCCTTCGGTGAGGCACGCGGGGAGACACTGTGCACGAACACCGACAGTCGTGGTTATGGGTCCCGGCCTTCGCCGGGACAACGATAAGGAAATAACCCCTCGCCTCACGACGATTTCCTGATCTTGAAGCTGGCGAGGTAATCATCGGGTGCCGCCGGATCGAAACTCTTGCCCATCACCGAGAATGATTTGTAGGCACTTGCAGGCGGCGTCAGCCCCATCTCGGCCATCACTTTCTTGGTGTCGGTGGCGAGATAGACCTGTTCGGCGACCGCCTTGTAATCGACATCACCCTTGATCTGGCCCCACCGCTTCATCTGGGTCAGCATCCACACCGCGAAGGACTGCCAGGGGAATGGATCGAAATCGACCCGCTTCGGATCGGTCTTCACTCCGCCGAGGCCGTCGGCATAGGTGCCGGTCAGGACCTGCTCCAGCACCGTGACCGGTGCGTTGATGTAGTTGGCCGGCGCAATCGCTTCCGCGATCTGCTTGCGGTTTTCGGCCTTCGCGGCATAGCCGGTGGCGTCGACGATGGCGCGGGTCAGCGCCGCAAAGGAATTCGGCGCAGTCGTGATGAACTCGCGGCTCGCGGCGAAGCTGCAACAGGGATGGCCGTCCCAGATCTCCTTGGACAGGATGTGCAGGAAGCCGGCGCCGTCATAGATCGCGCGCTGGCAGATATTGTCCGGCGCAAGGAAGCCATCGATATTGTCGGCACGCAGATTGGCGACCATCTCCGGCGGTGGCACCGAGCGGAGCTGCACGTCGGTATCCGGATCGAGCCCGTGCTCGGCGAGATAATAGCGCAGCAGGTAATTGTGCATCGAATAGTCGAACGGGATGGCGAACTTCATGCCCTTCCAATCCTTGGGGTCACGCCGATCCTTGTGCTTCATCGCCAGCGTGATGCCCTGCCCGTTGATGTTCTCGATCGCGGGCACCGTGAACGGGATGGCATTGGCCCCCAAGCCAAGCGAGATCGCGATCGGCATCGGCGCCAGCATGTGGGCGGCGGCGTATTCCCTGTTGATGGTCTTGTCGCGGATCACGGCCCAGCCGGCGGTCTTCACCACCTCGACGTTCAGCCCTTGCTTGGCATAGAAGCCGAGCGGCGCCGCCATGATGATCGGGGTCGCGCAGGTGATCGGGATGAAGCCGACCTTGAGGTCCTTCTTCTCCGGCGGGCCCGCGTCAGCGAACGCTTCGGTCGCGGTCTTGAGCGGGAAGAATTGCGACAGCGCGGCGAGCGCGGTCGCGGCCCCGACCGATTTCAGGAAGGCGCGGCGCGCAACGTCTTGCGGAAACATCGCCCGCACCACCGCGGAGGCGACGATGCCCTCATAGCGTTTCTCTTCACTCTCGACAGGCTCGCAGCGCAGCGTGCGCGCTGCGTGATCGTGCTCGGCGGCCGAGCGATGCAGCCCGCAGGCGCAGCCCGATCGCGCCAGCACGTGGTCGGCGTCGAAGGGATCATCGAAAGTAGACATGCTGCGCCCCATTGTCGCACCGAAACGCAGAGAGCTCCGCGATCCGGTTCATTGATCGGTGTCCGGCCGCGTTTTGCGCCGCCGGACACCAACAAACATGCAGGTTCTATGCCGCCTTGCCGGTCACGACGGCCGCGGTCGGCAAGCCTTCGTCGATCGGCAGCGCCGGGTCGCGCGACCACTCGTTCCAGGAGCCGAAGTACATCCGCACGTCCTTCACGCCGGCGTTCTTCAGCGCGAGGAAGGTGTTGGAGGCGCGCGCACCCTTGAAGCAGTAGAGATAGACCGGCGTGGTCTGTGAGATGCCGACGGTGGCGCATTCGGCGAGGATCTCGTCCTTCGACTTGAAGCGCGGACCCTCGCCGGTCGGCTTCATCATGCGGTACCATTCGAGCCACACCGCGCCCGGGATGCGGCCTTTGCGCGGGCAGAAATCCTTCCCATACGGAGACGAGCTCTCGCCGATCCACTCGTCGACATCGCGCACGTCGAGGATCGCGACGCCCGGTTTGTCGAGCGCCGCCAGCATCGCCTTGGCGTCGATCATGATGTCGCCGGCCTCCGGCACGATCGCGAACGCCGCCTTCACCGGCACCGTGACGTCGGTGGTGACTGGCAGATCCGCCGCCTTCCAGGCATCGAAGCCGCCATGCAGCACCTTGATCTTGGGATAGCCCAGCATGGTCAGCAGATAATAGCCGCGGCAGGACTGGCCGAAGCCGGAATTCATCGATTGCTCGTAGATCACGGCGGTCTCCTTGCCGGAGAGACCCGCGGCGCCGAACGCATCGGCGAACTTGGTCTTCAGCTCATGGATGCCTTCCGGCGTCGAGGTCGCAAGGAACGTGAAGACGTCATGCACGTTGACGGCGCCCGGCAGGTGGCCCGCGGCATAGGCATCCGGATTCCGGGTGTCGATGATGACACACGGTTCTTTCTTGACGAGCTCGGCAAGTTCGCCGGCGGTGATCAGAACGTCCGTCATGGCAGCCTCTCCTGTTGCGTGGTTGCTAGTCTTGGTGGTCCCGAACTTGCTTGCGCATCATCTCAGCGCCGGTCCGCGCTTTTCCGGATCATGCTTCAGCCGTCCGCCAGCATCTTGCGCAGTTGCTTGGTGGCGGGCGTGACGATGGCGACGAAATAGGCTTCGCGCAGCCGGCGCTGGGCGCGGTGGCTCATCAGGTAGCCGCGCGCTCCGCAATGAAGCATCGCGGCATTCGCGACCGCGACGCTGGCGTCCCCGATGCGCAGGCGGAGCGCGACGACGCGGCGCCAGTAGCTGTCGTCTTCATTGTAGGGATCGCGCGCCAGCATCATCGTCTCCTTCTCGAACTCGGCGTAGAGTTCGCGGAATTGCAGCGGCTGCTGCGGCAGATAGCGGTTGACGTGGCCGAGCGGCGCGTGGACCTCGTCCATGATGTTGATGCAGTCCTTCATCAGTCCGAGGCCCATGCCGGCCTGTAGCAGGATGAAGCCGGCGCGGATCTTCTTGACGAAGGCTGCGGCGGGGTCGGCCAGAACCAGTTCGTCCGGCACGAAGGCGTCGCGGAACTGGACGCCGTAGGTGCCGGTGCCGTCCATCGCGAGGAACGGTTTGCACGGCGTCAGCGTGATCGCGGGATCCGAGCAGTCCGCGAGAAACATTACGGTGCCGCCGGGCTTGCTCTGACCGTCCTCGTCCTCGCGCTCGAAGATGGTGCCAAAGTAATGGTCGGGGCCGAGATTCGACACCCAGGGCAGCGCGCCGCGCACGATGTAGCCGCCATCGACCTTGCGTCCCTTGAGCTTCAGCCGTTCGATGCCGAAGAAGCTCTTCATCGGGTTGGACAGCCCGGTGCCGCCGAGCACCCGCCCGCTGGAGAAGCCATCGCCGAACCGCGCGGCGAGCTTCATGTTGGTGGAGTTCGCGGCGTACCAGACCAGCGTGTTCTGGCACCAAGCCATGAAGGCGGTGGCGCCGCAGACCTCGCCGATCGCGGCCATCGCCTGAATCGCGCAGCGCAAATCGGCCGGCCCTTCCTGCGGCACATGGCTGCTCCAGGCGCCCACGCCGCCGACGCGACGCAGGAATTCGGCCGGGTAGACGGAGCCGGCATCGATTGCAGATGCAAGCGGTGCCAGCTCGTGACGGGCGAGGCGCGCAACCTCGTCCGCAATGGTCGGTGCGGGATCTTGAGCTGCGACCCGCGATAAAGCCAGTGAACCCATGGATGGTCTCCGCACCTTGAATTGCCGGTCGCGCGCCTAAGCGCTGACCTCGAGATTGACGGGCCGGGTGAAGGTGTTGGCGACCGGCGACCACTTCTTCACATGCGCCACCAGCGCATCGATCTCGTGCTGCGGCACGCCCTCGCATTCCATGTCGACCTTGACGCGGACGTCGGTGAAGCCGACCGGCTTCTCGCTGACGTCGCCGGTGCCCCACACCGCGGTGATGTTGAGGTCGCCCTCGAGCTCGAGCTCGAGCTTGTTGACGGTCCAGCCGCGATGCACGGCGTTGGCATGCAGGCCGACCGCGAGACAGGAGCCGAGCGCGGCGAGCGAGGCTTCCGACGGATTGGGCGCGGTGTCGTCGCCGAGCAACCCGGGCGGCTCGTCGACGATGTAGGGCGCGAGGTTGCGGATGTAGTTGGCGTGGCGGAACTTGCCCTCGGCCACCGTCTTGCACTTCAAGGTCTTGATCACCTTCGGGTTGGCCTTGCCGTTGGCAATCAGCTGCTCGAGCCCGCCTTTGTCGATCGGCGCGAGGCAGCCGGTCAGAGCGGTTTTCTGGGCGACAGCGGTCATCAGTTTTCTCCCTGGGAGCGATGGAAATGGTCAGGATACCGAACGGTCTGTTTCCTGCACGAAGCGTGCCAGATCCAGCCCAGATCAAAAGGCGAAATCCCGCAGGCGCTTAGGCGACGCTGCCCGCTGATTGATCAGGGGGTTGGTGCTCAATCGCCAAGCAAATGCCGCGGGCTGGCGATTATTTTCAGCGCATGGACCGCGCAATAAGATGCGACTTGATGATTTCGCCGCGCTCCGATTTACTGCCGCGCATGGCCAAATCGCTTGCGAAGAAAAAACCTGCCGCGGCTTTCGCCGCCAGCGACGACGAATCCGCGCGCGGGCGCCTGCTCAACGCGGCGACCCGGCTGTTCTGCAAGAACGGCATCAACGCCACCGGCATCGATGCGATCATCGACGAGGCGGGAACCGCCAAGACCACGCTCTATAAATTGTTCGGCTCGAAGACCAACCTCGTGCATGCCGTGCTGGAGAGCGAAGGCCGGCAGTGGCGCGAATGGTTCATCGGCGCGATCGAGGCCGGCGGCGGCGATCCGCAGACCAAACTGTCGCGGATCTTCCCTGCCTTGAAGATTTGGTTCGCCGAGGAGCGCTTCTACGGCTGCCCGTTCATCAACGCGGTCGCCGAGCACGACAAGGACGCCAAACAGTTCCGCAACATCGCGCTGAAGCACAAGAAGGTGGTGCTGGCGCATATCGAGAAGCTCGCCGCCGAGATGGGCGCCACCGAGCCCGCCGTGCTGGCGCATCAGCTCGCGCTGCTGATCGACGGCGCCATCGTTGCCGCCATGGTGTCATGCGATCCCGCTGTCGCCGACACCGCGGGGCTTGCCGCGGGCAATTTGTTCGCGCCGGCGAAGGTGAAGAAGGCGAAGCGCGCGGCCGAGCAGCTCGTCGCGGTCTAGGCCGCCGACCGCTTCTCCACGGTCGCGATGCCGCGCAGCAGGCGCCCGAGCAGGTCGGAGCCGGTGATGATGCGCTTCTGCCCGCTCCACACCAGGATCAAATCGTGCTCGATGACGTCATCGCCGGGCGTTTCCGGCACCACCTTCATCAGCCCGATGACGTCGCCGAGCCGCGCCTTGCTGTCGCGCACGATGATCGGCCGGTGCCAATAGGCGGTCGGATCGCTCTCGAGCTGGTTGAACAGCGCATCGCGCAGGAAGTGATGGGCATCGAGCACGAACACCGGCTCGCCGGAGAGATCGGTCACGATCACCCACTTCATCCCCGACGCATCGATCCGGCGCAGGAACGGATCGTCTGGGACGCGGTCGAATCTCGGCAGCACGCAGCGCTGATTGGCGAGCGGCAGGCTCAGGATGCTGGCGGGATCGATCACTTCGCCCTCGTCGCAGACCGAGATATCGTCGAGGTCGAGGAAGTTCTGGGCACCGACCGCCTCCACCTTGCTGATGTCGCCACCGTCGACGACGTGGCGGGCGATCATCTGCCGGATGTCCTGCTCGCGCAGATAGGTGATGCCTTCCGAGCCGAGCCACCAGTCGAGCACCATCGCGGTCGGCTTCGCCAATGGAAACAGCACCACGCGATAGAAGTTCAGGAACGGCAGAAACCGCGCGGTCATCGCCAGCGCGTTGCGCGAGAAGTAGGCCTGCGGGAAGATCTCGCCGAGCAAGGTGATGGCGAAGGCCGAAAACAGGAACGCGCCGACGCCGGCGAGCACCGAATCCGACAGCAGCGTCAGCAGCACGTTGGTGGTGACATTGCCCCAGATGATCGTCGCCAGGATCTGGTTCGAGCTCCGGCGAAGCTCGAGCACGCGCGCGGCATTGGCGTTGCCGCTGTCCGCCTCGATCTGAAGCCGCAGCAGGCTGAGGCTGAAAACCGCGAGATTGAGGCCGGCGAACAATGCCGATTGCAGGATGCAGGCGGCGATCCCGATCCAGGTCGCGATGATCTCAAGAGTGGCCACGGATGCCCCTGCTCGCTGTTGCGGCGTTTCGTCGCCATCACAGTCGACCGAGGTGACAGCCGAATGACCGCGCCGTGATCTCTCTGGCCATCATCCGAACGGCGCGCCCTGCTCCACCATGAGACCAGCGGCGGCATCGACGATGTCAGGCATCGACATCAAATGGCAGGTCGCCGATCCGACGCGCCCAGCGCGGACCAGCCCTTGCCGGAGCAGTGCCTGGCCGATCTCCGGAAAGTCATCGGGGTAACCGGCCGCGACCTCGAAGCGAACCCAGCGCCGCTGCCCGTCGACCGTCATGGCAGAGCCTTCCGCGATCCTCGGCAGTGCCGGCCAGGCCTTCAGCTCCGACAAATGCAGCGCCGTGCAGGCGTCGAAGCCGGCTCCGAGCAGCAGAATGCGCGCGGCCGATCGGTGGAGAACTCCCAGCGGTCCGTCGTCACCGAACGGCTCGCCGAGCGACTGCCGCGCCGTGATCCGCTCCGCATCGGGACCGAGAGCCGCGAAGGAGCAGGTTGGATGCAGGCTGCGCCGCGCACCCGGCCAGCTCCGGAACAATTCGGCGACGGCGCCCATGTCGCGGGTCGGCGTGGTGCGCGGATCGAACGGCGGCTGGCTTGCCCGGATGATCTCGACCCAGTTTTGCGGAACGGCCGGCGCCCGCCAGTTCGCGGGATCGCTGAGCTGCGAGGACTGCGCGGGCATCACCAGCGTGCCGGTGTCGGTGACCGCGTCGAGCAAGGCGCGCACCACCGCCTCCGCGCCGCCCGCGACCCAGCCGAGCGCACTCATCGCGCAATGCACCAGCAGCGTATCGCCCGGCATCACGCCGAGCAGCCGCAGGTCACCGGCGAGGCTGTGCTGGGTGCGCGGCTCGGCGGTCGCGGTGACGATGGCATGCTCGGTCATCTTGATTGTTCCCGCGATTGTCACAGACACCGGATTTGCGCGATCAGCCGTCGTCGCGACATCGGCATCGGACCATACTGCATCCCGCCGGCACGGCTACGGCATTGACGCCGCGCAGCGATGCGAGGGCGCGCCAATTTGGCGCATCCGCGCGGTTTACTTCTCGTCAAGCACGCCGTGTGATCAGCGTCGTCCTTAAAGACCTGTTAGCCCCGCTGGGGTCAGTTGCCACGTGAAAATACGGGGCAAGAACAATGCAGTCCGAAGCAGGACAATACAGCCAGCCGCGCTGGGGCGTGACGCGCTGGCTTGCCGATGCCGGGCCGGGCGTGCCCGACGACATCCGCCAGGCGCTGATCGCGGATCTCTACGGTTCGCTGCCGGTGTTCGCCGCCGGCGCAGTCAACACGGTCGCGGTCGCGGCTGTGATCGCGACCCACGAGCCGACTGCGCCGTTCATCACCTGGCTTGCGCTCGAAATCGTGATCTGCCTGTCGCGCCTGACGGTGCTCGTCATTGCGCATCGCGCGGCGCGCGAACGGCGGCCGACGCCGACCGACCTGCACCTCGTGCTCGCGGTCGCGTGGAGCGCAAGCGTCGGCTTCGGTATCCTGATCAGCCTCGCCAGCGGCGACTGGGTGGTCGCGATGCTGGCCTCGCTGTCGGCGGCGGCCATGGTCGGCGGCATCTGCTTCCGCAATTTCAGCGCCCCTCGCCTCGCCGGCACCATGATCCTGCTCAGCCTCGGCCCGATCGTCCCGGGCGCAGCCCTCGCCGGCGAGCCGCTGCTGTTCATCGTCTTCATGCAGGTGCCGCTGTATCTCACGGCGATGACGGTCGCGGCCTTCCGCCTCAACAAGATGCTGGTCGCCACCATGCGCGCCGAGCGTGAGAACGGCCATCTCGCCCATCACGACACGCTGACCGGCCTGCGCAATCGCGCCGGCTTCGTCGCCGCACTGAACGCCAGGCTGACGGCATCCGGCGGCGTGGCGAAGCCGTTCGCGTTGTTGTTCTTCGATCTCGACAATTTCAAGCCGGTCAACGACACCTATGGCCACGCCGCCGGCGACCAGGTGCTGATGCTGACCGCGGAGCGGCTGCGGCGCGCGCTGCCCGAGACCGCGGTGATCGCGCGGCTCGGTGGCGACGAATTCGTCGTGCTGGTCAACGGCGTCACGGCGGATCAGGCGCTCACGGTCGGTCAGCGCATCATCCAGACCGTTACCATGCCCTATCAGCTCGCTGTCGGTATCTCGGCCCAGGTCGGCGTCAGCGTCGGCATCGCAGTGTCGCCGGAGCACGGCACCGAGGCCGAGCAGCTGCTGGCAGCCGCCGACGCCGCGCTGTACGAAGCGAAATCCGAGGGCAAGGCGCGCTGTCGGATGGCCACCGTCGCGACCAACGTCGCCGCGTTGCGCCGCCTCACGCAGCGCAGCCCGGCACCCGCCGCCGATCGCGGCGCCGCCTGACCACCACTTCGCATTTTTCCGGATCATGCCCTACAGATCGAAATTCGTCGGCAGCATCACGACGTCGCGGATGGTCATGCCGCGCGGCCGGGTCAGCATGAACAGCACGACCTCGGCGACTTCGCTGGCTTCCAGCAGGCTGCCCGATGCCTTGGCTTCCGCGAGCTTCTCCGCCGGCCAGTCGGCGAGCAGCGCGCTGATCACCGGCCCAGGCGAGATCGCGCCGACGCGGATGCCGTGCTTGAACACCTGGCGCCGCACCGTCTGCACGAAGCAGTTGATCGCCCATTTCGACGACGCATAGACCGGCTCCCACGGCGTCGGGAAATGCGCGGCGAGCGAGCTGGTGACGATGATGTCGCCGGTCCCCCGCGCGATCATGTGCGGCAGCACGTCGTGGACGTTCTTCATCACGACGTTGACGTTGAGGTTCAGCATCCGGTCGATCGCGCCGGTATCGGCATCGACGAGGTCGCCGCCGACATAGATGCCGGCATTGGCGTGCAGGATGTCGAGCTGGCCGGCTTTCGCGAGCACCTGCGGCAGCAGCGTTGCGCAGGCGGTGGGATCGAGCAGGTCGATGACCAGCGGGATCACGGCCTCGCCATGCCTATTGGCGAGCGCCTCGAGCGCTGCGGCGTCGCGATCGACCATCACCACCCGCGCGCCGGCCGCCAGCATCACCTCCGCGCTCGCCAATCCGATGCCCGACGCCGCGCCGGTCACCGCCGCGACCTTGCCTTGCAATTGCTTCGCCATCGTCTCCACCCTGTCAGTCCGTCCGGCAGACATCGCAACACATCACGGTCGCGCTGTCAGCTGCCATGCGATGCGCGACGGCGCGCGCGTCCCGTTACAGCCGGAGCATCGCCGGCCGCGTGGCAAAACGGCGGCGCAACCATTTCGCCGCCGGCCCGGCCGGCCGCTGCTTGTGCCAGACCACTTCGAGCGCGACCGGATGCGCCCCCTCGTCGAATTCCAGTTCGGGGATTGCGAGCTCCTCGGCGATCGGCGAGCTCGCCATGATGTGCGCCGGGATCAGCGCCCAGCCGACGCCCTGCTTGAGGATCTGCAGGATCACCCAATGGCTCTCGACCCACCACACCTCGGCCGCGACCCGCAGCCGATGCCGCTCGGTGCCCTCGTTGCGTACCGTCACCATGATCTGGCGATGCCGCTTCAGCTCCTCCCAATCCACCCGTCCTTGCGCCAACGGATGGGTCTTGCCGCAGACCAATTGCAGCGGCACCCAGCCGATGGTCTTGAAGCCGAGCTCGGACGGCAGGCTCTCCTGCCGCCACATCACGCCGACATCGGCCTTGCCGTCGAGCACGAGCCGGCTGACGTCCTCCATGATCGGAAACAGCAGCTCCAGTTCGACATGCGGAAAGTGCCTGGCGAATTCCGCGAACAGCTCGCCGACCGCGCTCTCCGGATAAAGCTCGTCGATTGCGACCACGAGGCGCTTCTCGACATGCGCCTCGAAGCTGCTGGCAACACCGATCAGGTGCTCGCGCCGATCGAGGATCAGCTTTGCTTCCGGCAACAGTCGCGCCCCCGCTTCGGTCAGCACCGGGTTGCGCCCGGCCCGGTCGAACAGCGCAATGCCGAGGTCGGTCTCGAGGTTCGCCACATGCGTGCTGACGGCCGATTGCGCCTTCTTCAAAAGCCTCGCCGCGCCGGAGAACGAGCCTTGTTCGGCCGCGGCCACGAAGGATTCGAGCTGGTCCATGGACACGGACATCTATCTCTTTTCCAGATACTACCTAACTTTGTAATCCCATAATATCAGATAGAAATTCGGTCACAACGACAAGAAAGGGTTTTCAAATGTCTATGCGTTCCTTCTCCGACCGGATCAGGCACGCAGTCCTGTTCGAACTGATCGGTATCGCCATCTTCACGCCGGCGGCCGCCTGGCTGTTCAATCAGCCGGTCGCCAATATGGGCGTCATCGGCGTCGTCTCGGCGACCGTGGCGACGATCTGGAACTTGCTGTTCAATCTCGGCTTCGACCACGCGCTGGTCCGTTTCACCGGCCGTGTCGCCAAGACGATGCCGATCCGCGTCGCGCACGCGATGCTGTTCGAGGCCGGCCTGATCGTGCTGCTGATCCCGTTCGTCGCCTGGTATCTGGGCGTCTCGCTGTGGGCCGCGCTGATGATGGATATCTCGATCGTCGCGTTCTATCTGGTCTACGCGTTCGTCTTCAACATCGCCTACGACCGGGTGTTTCCGCTGCCCCGGCCCGGTGCGCACGATCGCGCGGCGAGCCGGGCCCTGCCGGCCTGATCGGCTGCGGGATGCGGCGCGGCGTGGATCATCCGATCCGCCGCGCCGCGCCAGCCCGGCACCGTCCAATATTCGGAATCCTAGCGCCTCCACACAAGTTCCTTCGCACAGCGCCCATAGACTGGTTTGATCCGGTTTGAGCACTGTGGAATGCTGAGCCGACACGCCCGTCAGAGGCTGCCAAACGGCCAACAAGAAGAAGCGGAGGAACGCAATGACAAGGTCTCGTCCGATCCAGCCAACCCGCCGTCATCTCATCAAGGGCGCCGCCGCCGCGTCGGCCACGCTGCTGCTCGGCAGGCCCGCCATTGCCAAGGGCAAGACCGAGATCGTCATCGGCAACATCGATGCCTATTCGGGACCGGCCGCGGTCTATTCGTCGATCGGCCGCACGCCCGGCGGCTATTTCAAGATGATCAACGAGCAGGGCGGCATCAACGGCCGCATGATCAAGTACATCACCTATGACGACGCCTACAGCCCGGCCAAGACCGTGGAGCAGGCGCGCAAGCTGGTCGAGAGCGACGAGATCGACGTGCTGTTCTCGCCGCTCGGTGCGCCGACCAACGCGGCGATCATGAAATACATGAACCAGAAGAAGGTGCCGCACCTGTTCATCGCCTCGGGCGCCACCAAGTTCGGCGACCACAAGAATTTCCCGTACACCATGGGCTTCATGCCCTGCTACCAGATCGAGGGCCGGACGTTCGCGCAACACGTGCTCGCGACCCAGCCCGATGCCAAGATCGGCATCATCTATCAGAACGACGATTTCGGCCGCGACGTCCTCAAGGGCTTCAAGGACGGGCTCGGCGCCAAGACATCGTCGATCGTGGCGGAGCTGTCCTACGAGACGTCGGATCCGACCATCGACAGCCAGGTGGTGCGCTGCAAATCCGCTGGCGCCAACGTGTTCATGAGCATGACCACGCCGAAATTCGCAGCGCAGGGCATCAAGAAGGTCGCCGAGCTGAACTGGCAGCCGACGCATTACATCGGCAACAACGCCTCCTCCGCCGGCTCGACGCTGAAGGCCGCCGGCTTCGACATCTCCAAGGGCATCATCTCGAGCGCCTATATGAAGGACCCGGTCGATGCGGCCTGGGACAGCGACCCCGCCGTGGTGAAATGGCGGGCCTTCCTCGACAAATACGATCCGGCAGCCGCCAAGAACGATATCTATGCGGCGATCGCCTATGTGGTCAGCCAGGTCATGGTTCAGGTGCTCAGGCAGTGCGGTGATGACGTCTCGTCCGAGAGCATCATCAGGCAGGCAGCGAACCTCAGGGATGTCGAATCCGATCTGCTGCTGTCGGGTATCAAGGTCAACACCTCGCCGACCGACTACTACCCGCTCGAACAACTGCAACTGGTGCGCTTCAACGGCGAGCGCTACGAGATCCTCGGGCCGGTGATCGACGGCGGCATATCGAAAGCCTGATCGCGCCCGCGCTGGTCGCTGCGCTATGCGCGGACCAGCGCGGCGCCGGCGATCAGGCATGCGGCACCGAGCAACCGCAGCAGCGTCGCAGGGTGCTGCGGTGTGCCAAGCACGCCGAAATGGTCGAAGGCCAGCGAGCAGAGCAACTGGCCGACGACCACCAGGGTCACGACAGTAGCAACGCCGAGACGCGGGATCATGAACACGCTGGTGGCGATAAATGCCGCGCCGAACAAGCCGCCGGTCCACGCGATCAAGGGCGCGCGGGCCGCGGATGCCGAGCTGAACAATGGCTCACGCAAGATCACGAGCACGGCCGCCAGCGCAATCGTTCCGCCGAGATAGCTGACAAAGGCGGACCACCAGGCCGACTGCAAACTCCTTCCGAGATTCGCGTTCAAGAGCTGCTGGAAGCCGACGCTACAGCCGGCGGCAAGGACCAGGAGCGGGGCAAGGATATTCATGGCGCGCGGAGACGAATTGGAGCCGATGTCATGACGTCACGCTAGACGCGCGGCCCGCCTCCTGTCTGGAACGAAATCGACCGTGCTACGTCCGCACGAAGGCCGACCGGTAGGCGGCCGGCGTGGCGCCATAGGCCCTGCGGAACAGCCGGCCGAAATGGCTCTGATCTGCGAAACCAGCCGCATAGGCGACATCGGCGACGGCGCTGCCCTGCTTGAGTTCGGCGCGAGCACTCGCCAGCCGCTGCGCGACGCGATAGGCGGCGGGAGTCATGCCGAACCGCCGCCTGAATGCCCTGATGAAGCCGTCGGTCGAGTAGCCGAGTTGCTTGGCCAACGCGCCGACAGCGAGCTCCTGGTCCAGGACCTGCTGCGGCAAGACGAGCGCCGCAGCGCTCCGCCCACCGCGGTCCCCGCCCCTGCGCGCCGATCCGACGGCGTCGATGATCTCACTCGGCGACTGCGCGCGCATGCCGCGGATGATCTGCGGGACCACCACGCCATGCGCGGCCGGATGGTCGGCTGGCACGTAGAGATGCGTCACGACCGCCGCCACGTCGCCGTGGGAGGCATGCGGCAGGCCAGCCGGGATGATCACGATGTCACCGGCAGAGCCACAAAATTCGCCAAGCGGCGTCCGGTACACACGCGATCCGTGACTGACGGCCGCGACCTGGACTTCGGAGTGAAAATGCGCCGCCTGGGAGATCGGCCTGATGGTTTCGAGCCGCCCGATTTCGATGCAGGCTGCGCGCTGATACGGACGATAGTTCCACAATGCGCTCATCGTCAGCATCAGCGATTTTCAAATCGACCGAGAATAGTCAGGACCGCAGTTCTGATACCACGTGATGGCTTCCGACGGCTGGCGACCGCACACAAATACCACTCGACAAAGCGCGCATGATCCTCCCGGTTCTCCGGGAGGATCGTGCGGAAACAAGGAGCTCAATCGTGATGACGATTCAACCTAGCTCACGTGCCTTAGCGGCGTCCCGGCTTGAGTTCGGCGACTTGCTGCTTCTCTCCGGTCAACTTCCCCGCAACCTGGAGGCTGCTGCAATGCCACCGGGCTTCTCTTGGTATCCAGCCGATGAAGATCTTGGTGCTCACGCACTCGGCGTAAGTCCTGTAGGTCAGCGTGTCTCTGCACGTCGCCGAGAAAGCGCCGACTGAGCTTTCTCCGCCCGAGTTGCTACATCCAACCCAAGGGGTGTCGCCGTGCCTGACGCTTGTTTCGCAACCACCGTTGCAACTGCTGCTGGCTCTCTCAAGCTTGGCAAGCCTTCCCAGAACCGTATCTGGGGCAGCCGATGGCGTTCGAGCGGTCGACGATTGGGCGGTTGACGCTCCCCGGCGAGATGCAGCTCCGCTCCCCGCCTGTCTCGGCCCGTGCGTCGCTGCCACGTGCCTGGTCCCTTCAACCGTAATGCTGGGAAGCGACGCAGCGGACCCCGCTGTGGTTTGCGACGCTGCCGGGCTGCTTGGGCTACACAGCAACACGGTTGACAGAATAGCGACGGCTGACGGCGCGGCGAATTTTGACGAAAGGCTCATGATGTGACCTCCCAAATCCGGACGATTGATGTCGTCCTGGCAGGTGCAAAATACCATATGTTCGACCCTTAGCTACCAAGGGTTGAGTAATTTTCCGTATCTCGCCATCCGGACGGCGAACCGAGAATGCTGCCCGCCCGCAGCAACGCTGTCGCCGCGATCCCATACGTCACGAAATGCGGTGGTTACGGGTCCTGGCTTTCGCCAGGACGACGTTGGAACGAGGTCGCGACGCGATCAGGCAATCAGCACAACGACCGAGGCTCACCGCCCTTGCCGAAGACTTCCCTCCAGCCGCGCCAACTCGCCATCGAGGTCGCGCTCGACGTCGGCGACCTGCATGTCGACCACGCGGTAGTCGCGTGCCTCGAGCCAGGCGCGGCGATTGGCCCGGTCGGCGACGATGGCATCGCTCTCGTCCGGATTGACCAGTTCGATCGCGATCCGGTGCGCGAAACAGACGAAATCGGGGATGTGGCGGCCGACCGGGGTCTGGCGCTTGAACTGGCCGGCGAAGCGGCGATCCCGCGTCAGCGCCTGCCACAGGATCCGCTCCGCGTCGGTCGGGTTGCGGCGGAGCAGCCGGGCGAGGCCGCGCACCGTGCTGGAATTGTCGGCGACGGCACCGCCCTGGCCCTGCTCGGCAAGCAGCGCCCGCAGCCGGGTGGCCTGGGCGCCGTCGAGCACCCCGCCCTTGGCCGGGCCCTTGCGCCCCTCGGCGATCGCCATCACCACCCCGTGCAGCGTGTGCATGTCCTGCTTGGTCGGATCCATCCGGGTGAAGATGTTGCGCAGGTTCACCAGCATGGTGTCGCGCTTCTCGGCCGGGCGCAGGAACTCGACCTTGTCGAGCTCGGCGACCAGGTTGTCGAAGAACGCCTGCATCTGGTGCTGGGAGGCGGGCTCGGATCGTTCCGGCATCGCGAACGGCAACGCGCCCGCGGTCGAGAGCTTGAACCATTCATAGCCCATCAACAGCACCGCCTGCGCCAAGTTGAGCGAAGCGAAGCCCGGATTGACCGGATAGGTGATGATGCGGTTGGCGAGCGCGACCTCCTCATTGGTCAGGCCGGAACGCTCCCGTCCGAATAGGATGCCAGCCCCGCCGCCCGATGCGACATGGCGGACGATCTCGGCTGCCGCGCCTTCTGGCCCGACCACCGGCTTGGCCTGGTCATGAGCGCGGGCGGTGGTCGCGAACACCAGCGTGAGGTCGGCGATCGCCTGCTCGACGGTGTCGAACAGTTCGACGGAACCGATGATGTGGTCGGCCCCGGCCGCCGCACGTTGCGCGGCGACATTCGGCCAGCCGTCGCGCGGATTGACGATGCGCATCCGCGTCAGCGCGAAATTGCCCATCGCGCGCGCGGCCATGCCAATGTTCTCGCCAAGCTGCGGCTCGACCAAAATGACGACGGGACCGGCAAGGTCGTGCCCTGCCTTGGTCTTGTCGGTGCCGGACATCTCACTTCACTTTCTGATTCAACGTCTGAAGATTTTGAATCAGCTTCCGAAGCGGCTGATTCAAAATCTATACAGGTCCCTCGAACCAGCTTTGCACCGGTTTTGTGCGGGACCATTTTCCCCAAGCAGATAACAGGGTTAGCGGCGTTTGCGAATCCGCAATCGGAATCCCGGGCGCACAGTGCGAAGGCCGCCGCTTGCGCGCGCTTGGCCTTCGGATAGGCTATCAACCACAACCAAAGCGAAGCTGTAAAGGCACGCTTGAGACGCCGGTTGAACGGCGAGGCACCTTGGGGGGACGACAATGCGGGGCAGATGGACGCTGGCAATTCTGGGCGCGGTCTTGATCGTGGCGGGCGGCCTGCTCGCCCATTTCACACAGACCGCGGGCGGCATCCGGATCGAGGATGTCAGGTTCAAGGGCGCCAAGGGCAACACCATGAGCGCCCTGCTCTACATCCCGCCGAATGCCACGGCGCAGATCCCGGCGCCGGGCATCCTGGCCGTCCACGGCTACATCAATTCGCGCGAGACCCAGGACGGCTTCGCCATCGAGTTCGCCCGCCGCGGCTATGTGGTGCTGGCACTGGACCAGACCGGCCATGGCTACAGCGATCCGCCCTCCTTCGCCAACGGGTTTGGCGGCCCCGACGGGCTCGCCTATCTCCGCAGCCTCCAGTTCGTCGACAAGGACAATATCGGGCTCGAGGGCCATTCGATGGGCGGCTGGACCGTGCTGGCCGCGGCGGCCGCGATGCCCAACGACTACAAGTCGATGGTGCTGGAGGGCTCGTCCACCGGCAAGCCGTTCGCTGCCGAGGGCACCACCTCATGGCCGCGCAACACCGCGCTGGTGTTCGCCCAGTATGAGGAATTCCCCGACCTGATGTGGGGCGTTCAGCTCGCCCGCGACGTCACCACGAGCCCAAAGCTCTGGGCGCTGTTCGGCACCCAGGCCGCGGTCGAGCCCGGCAAGGTCTATGGCGATCCGGCGGCTGGCACGGCGCGGGTGCTCTACACCCCCGCGATGACCCATCCGGCCGAACACATCTCGCATGAGGCGATCGGCTACAGCCTCGACTGGTTCGCCAAGACCCTGAAGGGCGGCACCCCGCGTCCGGTCGACGACCAGATCTGGTTCCGCAAGGAGATCGGCACGCTGATCGCCCTGATCGGTTTCGTTGCCCTCGTCATCGGGACCTTCGACGGGCTGCTGGAAGCGCCGATGTTCTCCCGCCTGCGGCTGCCGGCGGTTGCCGACGGCACCATGCCGCCACATGAGGCCGCCAAAGGCCGGCGCTGGACCACGGCGTTGATCCTGTCCGCCTTCATCCCGGCGCTGACCTATTATCCGGCCTTCGCGCTCGGCGGCACGCTCGTAACCCCGAGCGCATTCCTGCCACAGGGCATCACCAACCAGATCCTGGTCTGGGCCGTCATCAACCTGCTGATCACGCTGGCCCTGATGCGGTTCGCGCCGAAGCGCGCCAGCCGGGCCGGCCTGGTCGGTCAATCCGTCGTGATCGCGGTGGCCTCGGTTGCAGTGGGTTACGCCGCGCTCTGGCTGGCCGACCTCGCCTTCAAGATCGACTTCAGGTTCTGGATCGTCGCACTCAAATTGATGAGCGCGAAGCAATTCCTCATCTTCCTGATCTATCTGATTCCGTTCACGGCGTTTTTCGTCGTGGCGCTGCACGTGCTGCACCGGAATTTCTCGACCATGGGCGCGCCGCGCGCGGGGCTCTATCTGACCAACATCCTGGCGCTGACGCTCGGGTTCATCGTGCTGCTGGTGCTGCAATACGGCACGCTTTGGCTGACCGGAAAGCTGTTCAACCCGGTGCCGGACCCCGGATTCGTGCCGCTCTCGACCATCGTGGCGATCCAGTTCGTGCCGCTGCTGGCGATCGTCGCCGTGATCGCGACCTTCACCTGGCGGCGCACGGGATCGAGCCTGCCGGGGGCCCTGATCGCGGGCCTGTTCGTGACCTGGTACGTCGTCGCTGGGACCGCCACGCAGGTCCCGTTTTAGCTGAAAAGATGGGCTTAAAGTGCATACCCCCTCCGCTTCCGCCCGCCCCCGGGCGGTGCTATAGCGCAGGCGTATTCCACCATCCCGCCGTCAAAAGCGCGCTGTTCCCAAGGGGGCCTCTCCGTCATGGCAAAAATCAAGGTATCCAATCCCGTCGTCGAGCTCGATGGCGACGAGATGACCCGGATCATCTGGCAGTACATCAAGGACAAGCTGATCAACCCGTTCCTGGATGTCGAACTGCTCTACTTCGATCTGGGCATGGAATACCGCGATGAGACCAACGACCAGGTCACCATCGACGCCGCCGAAGCCATCAAGAAGGTCGGCGTCGGCGTCAAATGCGCCACCATCACCCCCGACGAGGCCCGGGTGAAGGAGTTCGGCCTGAAGCAGATGTGGAAGTCGCCGAACGGCACCATCCGCAACATCCTCGGCGGCGTGATCTTCCGCGAGCCGATCATCTGCAAGAACGTGCCGCGCCTGGTTCCCGGCTGGACCAAGCCGATCATCATCGGCCGCCACGCCTATGGCGACCAGTACCGCGCCACCGACATCAAGTTCCCGGGCAAGGGCACGCTGTCGCTGAAGTTCGTCGGCGAGGACGGCACCGTGATCGAGCGCGAAGTGTTCAAGGCGCCCGGCGCCGGCGTCGCGATGGAGATGTACAATCTCGACGACTCCATCATCGATTTCGCCCGCGCTTCGCTGAACTACGGCCTGCTGCGCAACTACCCGGTCTATCTCTCGACCAAGAACACCATCCTCAAGGTCTATGACGGCCGCTTCAAGGACATCTTCCAGGACGTCTACGACCGCGAATTCAAGAAGGAATTCGAGGCCAAGGGCCTGACCTACGAGCACCGCCTGATCGACGACATGGTCGCCTCGGCGTTGAAATGGTCCGGCGGCTATGTCTGGGCGTGCAAGAACTACGACGGCGACGTGCAGTCCGACACTGTGGCCCAGGGCTACGGCTCGCTCGGCCTGATGACCTCGGTGCTGCTCACCCCGGACGGCAAGACGGTGGAAGCCGAAGCCGCGCACGGCACGGTGACCCGGCACTACCGCGAGCACCAGAAGGGCAAGGAGACCTCGACCAACTCGATCGCGTCGATCTTCGCCTGGACCCGTGGTCTCGCCCACCGCGCCAAGCTCGACAACAATCCGGAACTCGCCAAATTCGCGACCACGCTGGAGAAGGTCTGCGTCTCGACCGTCGAAGAGGGCTACATGACCAAGGACCTCGCGCTCCTGGTCGGCGCCGACCAGCGCTGGCTCTCGACCACCGGATTCCTCGACAAGGTATCCGACAACCTCGTGAAGGCGATGGCCGGCTAAGCCCGCCGTTTCCGGACGATCTCGACGAGCGTGACCATGGCCCTACTCAAAGCCGTGACGATCGCCTCGTTGCTCGCAACGGGATCGGCGGCCTGGGCCGTCGATACCCTGCCCGACGCCGTGGCGGCGCCGGGCGAGACCGCAGTGCTGTCAGTCCACGCCGAAGGCCTGCAAGTCTATGAGTGCAAGCCGGTCACCGACGGCAAGCTCGCCTGGTCGTTTCGCGAACCGATCGCGACCCTGATCGCCGACGGCCGAACCATCGGACGGCACTATGCCGGACCGAACTGGGAGCATGTCGACGGCAGCGCCATCACCGGACGCACCACCGGCACAGCGCCGGGTGTGGCGCCCTCCGACATTCCCTGGCTGAAGCTTGCGGTGATCTCCCGTCGCGGCGAAGGCGTGCTCACCGGCATCTCGACCGTGCAGCGGATCAACACCGCGGGCGGCGAGCTCAGCGGCGCCTGCGACAAAGCGGGCGCGCTGAGGAGCGCGCCCTACTCGGCCGATTACATCTTCCTTCGCAAGGACTGAGGTCAGCGCCGATCAGGCGCCAGCCATCGCTTGCTCGATCGCCGACAGCGCGGCATCGGCCTTGGCGCCGTCGGGGCCGCCGGCCTGCGCCATGTCGGGCCGGCCGCCGCCGCCCTTGCCGCCGAGCACCTCGGAGCCCTTGCGCACCAGTTCGACCGCATTGAAGCGCGAGGTCAGGTCCGCTGTGACGCCCACCACGATGCCGGCCTTGCCGTCTTCGGTGACGCCGACGATCGCGACCACGCCGGAGCCGATCTGCTTCTTGCCGTCATCGACCAGGCTCTTCAGATCCTTGGTCTCGACGCCCTCGACCGCGCGCGCGAGCAGCTTGACATTACCGACCTCGCGAACGCCGGAGGCGGCGCCGTTCGATGCACCGCCGCCGCCCATCGCGAGCTTCTTGCGGGCATCCGAGAGGTCGCGCTCGAGCTTCTTGCGTTCCTCCATCAGCGCGGCGATGCGCGCCGGCACGTCCTCCACCGTGGTGCGCAGCTCCTGCGCCGCGGTCTTGGCCAGCACCATCGTATCATTGGCGTGCTTGCGCGCGTGGCGCCCGGTCAGCGCCTCGATGCGGCGGACGCCGGACGCCACCGCGCTCTCGCTGGTCACCGAGATCAGGCCGATGTCGCCGGTGCGGCGGACATGGGTGCCGCCGCACAGTTCGACCGACCAGCCAAGTGCATTCTGGCCGTGCTCGCGGGCGCTCTTGCCCATCGAGACGACGCGGACCTCGTCGCCATATTTTTCGCCGAACAGCGCGCGCGCCCCGGCCTCGCGGGCGTCGTCGACACCCATGATGCGGGTGGTGACCTCGTCATTCTCCAGCACGACGTCGTTGGCGATGTCCTCGACCCGGGCGAGCTCTTCCGCCGTGATCGGCTTCGGATGCACGAAATCGAACCGCAGGCGATCGGGCGCGACCAGCGAGCCGCGCTGTGCGATGTGATCGCCGAGCACCTGGCGCAGCGCCTCGTGCAGCAGATGCGTCGCCGAGTGATTGGCGCGGATCGACGAACGCCTGGCGTGATCGACCTCGAGTTGCAGAGCGGTGCCGACGTTCAGCGTGCCCTGCTCCACGGTACCGACATGCACGAACAGATCGCCGGCCTTCTTCTGCATGTCGGTGACGCGGAATTTGACACCCTCGCCCGTCAGCACGCCGATATCGCCGACCTGGCCACCCGACTCGGCGTAGAACGGGGTCTGGTTCAGCACGATCGCGCCGCTCTCGCCGGCCTTGAGGCCATCGACCTCGGCGCCGTCCTTGACCAGCGCCGTCACCACGCCTTCCGCGCTCTCGGTCTCGTAGCCGAGGAATTCGGTCGCGCCGAGCTTCTCGCGCAACGGGAACCAGATCGCCTCGGTCGCCGCCTCACCGGAGCCTGCCCAGGAGGCGCGCGCCTTCTCGCGCTGGCGGTTCATCGCGTCGGTGAATGATGCCTGGTCGACGCTGATGCCGCGCGACTTCAGCGCGTCCTGCGTCAGGTCGAGCGGGAAGCCGTAGGTGTCGTACAGCGTGAACGCGGTGTCGCCGTCGAACATATCGCCCTTCTTGAGGCCGGCGCTCTTCTCATCCAGAATCGAAAGACCGCGCACCAGCGTCTTGCGGAAGCGCGTCTCCTCCAGTTGCAGCGTTTCCTCGATCAGCTTCTCCGCGCGCACCAGGTCGGGATAGGCCTGGCCCATCTCGCGGACCAGCGCCCAGACCAGGCGATGCATCAGCGGCTCGCTTGCGCCGAGCAACTGCGCATGGCGCATCGCGCGGCGCATGATCCGGCGCAGCACATAGCCGCGGCCCTCGTTCGACGGCAGCACGCCGTCAGCGATCAGAAACGCCGACGAGCGCAGATGGTCGGCGATCACCCGGTACGACGCCACGTTCTGCTCGTTCGGCCCATGGCCGAGGGCCGACGCGGTCGCGTCGATCAAATGGCGGAACAGATCGGTCTCGAACACACTCTCGACGCCCTGCAGGATGCAGGCCATGCGCTCCAGCCCCATGCCGGTGTCGATCGAGGGACGCGGCAGCGCCACGCGCTCCTCCTTCGTCACCTGCTCGTACTGCATGAACACCAGGTTCCAGAATTCGAGGAAGCGATCGCCGTCCTCCTCCGGGCTGCCCGGAGGTCCGCCCCAGATGTGCTCACCGCGGTCGATGAAAATCTCGGAGCACGGACCGCACGGGCCGGTGTCGCCCATCGCCCAGAAATTGTCCGAGGTCGCGATGCGGATGATGCGGTCGTCCGAGAAGCCCGCGATCTTCTTCCAGTAGCCGGCCGCCTCGTCGTCGGTGTGGTAGACGGTGACGAGCAGCTTGTCTTTCTTGAGCCCGAAATCCTTGGTGATCAGATTCCAGGCGAGCTCGATCGCGCGCTCCTTGAAGTAATCGCCGAACGAGAAGTTGCCGAGCATCTCGAAGAAGGTGAGATGGCGCGCGGTGTAGCCGACATTGTCGAGATCGTTGTGCTTGCCGCCGGCACGTACGCATTTCTGCGACGTCGTGGCGCGCTGATAGCCGCGCTTCTCGACGCCGGTGAAGACGTTCTTGAACTGCACCATGCCGGCATTGGTGAACATCAGGGTCGGGTCGTTGCGCGGAACCAGCGGCGACGACGCCACGATCTCGTGGCCGTTCTCCTTGAAGAAGTTCAGAAATGTCGACCTGATGTCGTTGACGCTGCTCATGTTCATCCAATCGGAAAAAGGGGCCGGCCAGCCGCAAAGAGGCGTCATTTTCCGGCCGAACGCTTTTAGACATTGCCAGCTGCGGTGTCCAGAAACTGTGCAGGCGGATCATGGGCTTGCCGCGACAGCACAAAGCCCATTGGATAGTTGTTGCAGCTGCGTTGACAGTCTTGGTAGCGCCGTGTTTTCTACCTACCTCTAACCCGTCACGTCGGGAGAGACCGGCCTTACCGCCGGCGCCGAAGGAGCAACCGCCCCGGAAACTCTCAGGCAAAAGGACCGCGTGACGTCTGACATCTGGAAAGAGGCGCTGGGGTTCTCCCCGATGCGTCCGCCGACGGGATAATACTCTCAGGCACAGCGACAGATGGGGCTTTCTGCTGGTTTCTCAAGGGGAAATGGGTCCCCGCGGGAACCGCGAGGGCCCTGTGATGCTTGCGCGCGAAACTTCACCGCTGAAACAGACCCCGCTGCACGCGCTGCATCTGGCACGCGGCGCCAAGATGGTGCCGTTCGCCGGCTACGACATGCCGGTGCAATACACGGCCGGCGTGCTGAAGGAGCATCTGCACACCCGCAAGGATGCCGGCCTGTTCGACGTGTCCCACATGGGACAGCTCACGCTGACGGCCAGATCCGGCAAGGTCGGCGACGCCGCGCTGGCGCTGGAAAAACTGGTGCCGCAGGACATCGTCGGGATCGCGCCGGGACGGCAGCGCTACGCGCAATTCACCAATCACGATGGCGGCCTGCTCGATGACCTGATGGTCGCGAATTTCGGCGATCATTTGTTCCTGGTGGTCAATGCCGCCTGCAAGGCAGAGGACGAGGCGCATCTGCGCGCGCATCTCTCCGACGTCTGCGAGATCGTGTCGCTGGACGACCGCGCGCTGATCGCGCTGCAAGGCCCGAAGGCCGAATCGGCACTGGCGAAATTGTGTGCAGATGTCAGTTCGATGAAATTCATGGACGCCGGCCCCCGCCGTGTCGCCGATATCGACTGCTTCGTCTCCCGCTCCGGCTATACCGGCGAGGACGGTTTTGAAATCTCCGTGCCCGCCGACAAGGCCGAAGCCCTGGTTACCGCGCTGCTCGACAATCCCGACGTGCTGCCGATCGGGCTTGGCGCCCGCGACAGCTTGCGGCTCGAGGCCGGGCTCTGCCTCTACGGCCACGACATCGACACCACGACGACGCCGGTCGAAGGCGCGCTGGAATGGTCGGTGCAGAAAGTCCGCCGCGGCGGCGGCGCCCGCGCCGGCGGCTTCCCCGGCGCCGACAAGATCCTCAGCCAATTCGCACAAGGCGCATCGCGCCGCCGCGTCGGCCTCAGGCCGGAGGGCCGCGCGCCCGTGCGCGAAGGCGCCTTGCTGTTCGCCGACCCGACCTCGACCGAGCCAATCGGCAAGGTGACCTCGGGTGGCTTCGGCCCGAGCCTCAACGCGCCGGTTGCGATGGGCTATCTGCCCACCGCCCTGTCCGCGCTCGACACCATTGTTTTCGCCGAAGTGCGCGGCCAGCGGCTGCCGCTCAAGGTCGCCGCCACGCCCTTCGTCCCCAACACCTACAAACGCTGAACGCCAGAGGATCTCCATGACGACGCTGTACACGTCCGACCACGAATGGCTCCGCATCGAGGGCGACGTCGCCACGATCGGGATCACCGACTACGCGCAGTCGCAGCTCGGCGACGTCGTGTTCGTCGAACTGCCCAAGGTCGGCCGCAGCCTGAAGAAGGCCGAGGCCGCCGCCGTCGTCGAATCCGTCAAGGCCGCCTCCGACGTCTACGCGCCGATCACCGGCGAGGTGATCGAGGTCAACGAGGCGCTGGCCGCCGAGCCCGCGCTGGTCAATTCGGATGCCGGCGGTAAGGCCTGGTTCTTCAAGCTGAAGATCGCTGACAAGAGCGAACTCGGTGGCCTGATGGACGAGGCCGCCTACGCCGCCCACACCGCCTGAGAGAATGAAACAGATTGCGACCACACACTCACTGTCATCGTCCGGCCTTGTGCGCAATTGCGCACTTGGACCGGGCGATCCAGTACGCCGCGCCCCTTCAGCTTAATCGCTGACGTCCCGGCGTACTGGATACCCCGCATTCGCGGAGTATGACGGCTGACAATGAGGACCACGCCATGAACGCGCCTTTCGAGCCGATCAACGAAGCCGCCACCGATTTCGTCCGCCGACACATCGGACCATCGCCGCGCGACATCAACGCGATGCTGGAGACGGTCGGCGCCGCGAGCTTGCAGGCGCTGATGAACGAGACGCTGCCAGCCTCGATCCGGCAGAAGGCGCCGCTCGATCTCGGCCGCGCGTTGAGCGAGACCGAGGCGCTCGCGCATATGAGCGAGCTCGCCGCGCAGAACCAGACCTTCACGTCGCTGATCGGCCAGGGCTATTCCGGCACCATCCTGCCTCCGGTGATCCAGCGCAACATCCTGGAGAACCCGGCCTGGTACACGGCGTACACGCCGTATCAGCCGGAGATCAGCCAGGGCCGGCTCGAAGCCCTGTTCAACTTCCAGACCATGATCTGCGACCTCACCGGGCTCGACGTCGCCAACGCCTCGCTGCTCGATGAAGCGACGGCGGCAGCGGAAGCGATGGCGCTCGCCGAGCGCCACTCGCAGGTCAAGGCGAAGGTATTCTTCGTCGACAAGGAGGTGCATCCGCAGACGCTCGCCGTGATGCGCACGCGCGCCGCCCCGCTGGGCTGGGCGCTGGTGGTCGGCGATCCCCTGACCGAGCTCGACAAGGCCGACGTGCTCGGCGCGCTGCTGCAATATCCGGGCACATCGGGCGCGGTGCGCGACCTCCGCCCGGCGATCGCATCGCTGCGCGCCAAGGGCGCGCTTGCGATCGTGGCCGCGGACCTGCTGTCGCTCACTTTGCTCGCTTCGCCCGGCGAGCTCGGCGCCGACATCGCGATCGGATCGGCGCAACGGTTCGGCGTCCCGATGGGCTATGGCGGGCCGCACGCCGCCTACATGGCGGTGCGTGACGCGCTGAAGCGCTCGCTGCCCGGCCGCATCGTCGGCCTGTCGGTGGATTCGCGCGGCGCGCCGGCCTATCGGCTGGCATTGCAGACCCGCGAGCAACATATCCGCCGCGAGAAGGCGACCTCCAACATCTGCACCGCGCAGGTGCTGCTCGCGGTGATCGCCTCGATGTATGCGGTCTATCACGGGCCCGAGGGCCTGACGCATATCGCACGCAGCGTGCATCGTCGCGCCACCGTGCTCGCCGCGGGGCTGCGCAAGCTCGGCTTTGCGCCGACCAGCGAAGCGTTCTTCGACACCGTGACCGTCGAGGCCGGCGCGAAGCAGATCGAGATCGTCACGCGCGCCCAGGCGGAGCGGATCAATCTGCGGATCGGTGCGACCACGCTCGGCATCGCGCTCGACGAGACCACCACGGCAGAAACCGTCGAGGCGGTGTGGCGGGCGTTCGGCGGCAAGCTGAGCTTTGCCGAGATCGAGGCCGCCGCCCGCGAGGCGCTGCCGAAGGAGCTGCGGCGCAGCAGCGCCTTCCTCACCCATCCGGTGTTCAACAGCCATCGTTCGGAGACCGAGCTGCTGCGCTACATGCGCAAGCTCAGCGATCGCGACCTCGCGCTCGACCGCGCCATGATCCCGCTCGGCTCCTGCACCATGAAGCTCAACGCCACCACCGAGATGATCCCGCTGACCTGGCCCGCGTTCGGCAATCTGCATCCGTTCGCGCCCACGGATCAGGCCAAGGGTTATCATTCGCTGTTCAAGCGGCTGGAGCAGTGGCTGTGCGACGTCACCGGCTATGACGCGGTGTCGCTGCAACCGAACTCCGGCGCGCAGGGCGAATATGCCGGGCTTTTGGCCATTCGTGGCTACCATCTCGCGCGCGGCGAGCCGCATCGCAAGGTGTGCCTGATCCCCTCCTCCGCGCACGGCACCAACCCGGCCTCCGCCGCGATGGTCGGCATGGAC
Source organism: Bradyrhizobium sp. SK17 (assembly GCF_002831585.1). Lineage (GTDB taxonomy): Bacteria > Pseudomonadota > Alphaproteobacteria > Rhizobiales > Xanthobacteraceae > Bradyrhizobium. The sequence continues at coordinate 6,646,091 of NZ_CP025113.1, forward strand.
GTCGTGGTGGTCGCCTGCGACGCGCGCGGCGACGTCGATGTCGGCGATCTCCGCGCCAAGGCGGAGAAGCATTCGGCCAAACTGGCCGCCGTGATGATCACCTATCCGTCGACCCACGGCGTGTTCGAGGAGCACATCCGCGAGATCTGCGACATCGTGCATGCCCATGGCGGACAGGTCTATCTCGACGGCGCCAACATGAATGCGCAGGTCGGCCTGTCGCGTCCCGGCGACTACGGCGCCGATGTCAGCCATCTCAATCTGCACAAGACCTTCTGCATCCCGCATGGCGGCGGCGGCCCCGGCATGGGCCCGATCGGCGTCAAGGCGCATCTTGCGCCCTACCTGCCGGGCCATCCGGCGACCGACGGCGCGACAGCGCATGCCGTCGGCCCGGTCTCGGCCGCGCCGTTCGGCTCGGCGTCGATCCTGACCATCTCCTACATCTACATCCTGATGATGGGCGGCGAAGGTCTGACGCGCGCCACCGAAGTGGCGATCCTCAATGCGAACTACATCGCAGCAAGGCTGCAACCGCATTTCCCGGTGCTGTACCGCAACGAGCGCGGCCGCGTCGCGCATGAATGCATCGTCGATCCGCGGCCGCTGAAGACGACCAGCGGCGTCACCGTCGACGACATCGCCAAGCGGCTGATCGACTACGGCTTCCATGCGCCGACCATGAGCTTCCCGGTGGCGGGCACGCTGATGATCGAGCCGACGGAATCGGAATCGAAGTTCGAGATCGACCGCTTCTGCGATGCCATGATCGCAATCCGCAAGGAGATCGCGGAGATCGAGAGCGGCCGCTGGAAGGTCGAGGCGTCGCCGCTGCGTCACGCCCCGCACACCGTGCACGACATCGCCGACGATGTGTGGGACCGGGCCTACACCCGCACCGAGGGCTGCTTCCCGGCAGGCGTCTCGCGCTCCGACAAATACTGGAGCCCGGTCGGCCGCGTCGACAATGTCTACGGCGATCGCAACCTGGTGTGCTCGTGCCCGCCGATCGAGGATTACGCGGAGGCGGCGGAGTAACGCCCGCGACGATCAAGGCTGCGTAGGATGGGTAGAGCGCAGCGAGACCCATCACTACATATCACGTCATAAGAGATGGGTTTCGCTTACGCTCTACCCATCCTACGAACTACAATCGACAGCCGCTGATCGCGCGACAAGTAGCGGGCCGCGCGCCGCAGGAGGAACATGCGCGAGGAATTCTGGTTTCACTTCCCGTTTCGCGTCCGCTATTCCGAGGTCGACGCGCAGGCCGTGGTGTTCAACGCCCACTATTTGACCTATTTCGACACCGCGATAACAGAGTATTTCCGCGCGCTCGGCTACGACTATCTCGGCGAGGTCAAGCGGACCGGCATCGACTTCCACACCGTGAAGTCGGTGGTCGAGTACAAGGCGCCAATCCGGTTCGACGAGGACATCGAGGTCTGCGTCCGCGTCGCGCGGATCGGCCGCTCCTCGATCAACCTGGCGCTCGCGATCTTCGCCAAGGGCTCCAACGATCTGCGCGCCACCGGCGAGATCATCTGGGTCGCGACCGACCAGACGACCCATCAATCGGTCGCCGTCACGGACGATCTGCGGGCGCTGATTGCGAGCCGGGAAAAGGCGCTGCCGGCGGGCTGAGTTGACTACGGCCTGGTCAGCGTCGGAGCAATGCGCCAGAGATTGTCGTTGGTGAGGTGCGTGCCGCCCCACCAGCGATCGATCGGGTTATGGCTGCTGAAGTCTTCCTGGTGCGCGATGATCGCTTCGCCAAACTCGGTCAGCCGCGGATAGCTTGCAGCGTAGCGCGCGTGCCAGCTCCTTTTGCTCTGCGGTCGTTCGAGATCGGTCACCGCAGGCGACGGACCATCCGCGAGGCCGTCGAGCAATGAGAAAAGTTCGAGCTCCCCGAACACATTTCCGGGGTGCCAGAATCGATGAAGGAGTCCAAGCGCTGAAAAGCCGTCGTAACGTGCGATCAGCTCGAGAAGTCGCATTTCAGTTGCGCCAAGCCCCGTCGCGCGGGAGGGCAATTCTGCAACCAAGGCAAGCTGCGCCGACCTCAGAAATGGCAGTGAGCTAAGGTCACTCTGCAAGCAATCCAGAAAAGGCATTGGGGTGGCTGCGCGATAAGCCGACCAGGTCGCACTTCCGATATTGAGTTCGACCGGGCCGACGTCGACCGTCAACACATCCTCTGGTTCGGGCATTTCTTCAACCGGCATCGTCAGATCGAAATCAACAAGACGCAACTTCAACCTGGCCGCTGTCTCGGGATGATATCTGAAGAAAGCCAGAAGGAAGGCCAGTTGCAGCTGATCGTTCGGATACTGTTCGAACCAGAGCTCGATCACGTCATACGGTTCGCAATACTCGACGAGCGAAAGGTGCCTGCGAGCCCGGACTTCATCGGAGAACAATCTCCATGAACACCAATCCGACCAATGACGACCCGGACCCTGGCCGGAACGCGCGCCAAAATAATCTTCGAACTCTTCTACCGGGGGCAACGGCCCCCAAACGAAGCGAAAGCGAAATTCAATGACCGCCTCTGCCAGACCCGAGCGCGCGAGACGGATACCGGAACCAGTCAGAATCAAACGCTTCATCATCCAACCTCGCCGAACGCAAAACAAAAACGGGCGCCGAAGACGTCGGCAACTCAACGTCCTCAGCGCCCGCTTGCAGCGAAATGATTGAGCCTTACTCCTCCGTCGGCTCCTCGCCGTCGGCGTCGCGCTCGGGCGTGCCGGCAAGGATCTGCTCGGAGATCAGGCCGGAGTTCTGCCGGATCGCGGCTTCGATCTTGCTGGTGATATCGGGGTTGGCGCGCAGGAACGCCTTCGAATTCTCGCGTCCCTGGCCGAGCCGCTGGCTGTCATAGGAGAACCAGGCGCCGGACTTCTCGACGAGGCCGGCCTTGACGCCGAGGTCGAGTATCTCGCCCATCTTGGAGACGCCCTCGCCATACATGATGTCGAATTCGACCTGCTTGAAGGGCGGCGCCAGCTTGTTCTTCACCACCTTGACGCGGGTGGTGTTGCCGACCACCTCGTCGCGCTCCTTGATCGCGCCGATGCGGCGGATGTCGAGGCGGACCGACGCATAGAATTTCAGCGCATTGCCGCCGGTGGTGGTTTCCGGCGAACCATACATCACGCCGATCTTCATGCGGATCTGGTTGATGAAGATCACCATCGTGTTCGACTTGTTGATCGAGGCGGTGAGCTTGCGCAGCGCCTGGCTCATCAGGCGCGCCTGCAAGCCCGGCAGCGCATCGCCCATCTCGCCCTCGAGCTCGGCCTTCGGCACCAGCGCGGCGACCGAATCGACCACCAGCACGTCGACTGCTCCCGAGCGCACCAGCGTGTCGCAGATTTCCAGCGCCTGCTCGCCGGTGTCCGGCTGCGAGATCAGCAGTTCGTCGATGTTGACGCCGAGCTTGCGGGCATAGACCGGATCGAGCGCGTGTTCGGCGTCGATGAAGGCGCAGATGCCGCCCTTCTTCTGGCCTTCCGCCACCGTATGCAGCGCCAGCGTGGTCTTGCCCGACGATTCCGGCCCGTAGATCTCGACGATGCGGCCCTTCGGCAGGCCGCCGACGCCGAGCGCGATATCGAGCCCGAGCGACCCCGACGACACCGTCTCGACATCCATCGAACGGTCGTTCTTGCCGAGCTTCATCACCGAGCCCTTGCCGAACTGACGCTCGATCTGGGAGAGCGCGGCTGAGAGGGCCTTGGACTTGTCCATGGAGGATCCTTCGACGATACGCAGTGCGGTGGCGGACATTTGGGATGTGCTCCTTATGGCGAGGATTCGCTAGCGGGACAAACGGGGCGGGTGCGATCAGGCGGAATGCGTTGTTGATAGGAATCTCGTACCACGTTTGTTCTATGTTCGCAATATGTTCTTTCCACCAGATATCAACCCGTTCACGATAAAGACCGGGCAAGCCGCGGCGCCGGAAGCCGAATTCCAACCCTGCTTCGATCGAATTAAGCCAGTCGTAACTGTGCCTTAGTGCGTTCTCAGTAGGACTACCGAGTTCGCTTGTACGATGTTCTCCCCGACCCGATCGGCAACGAAGTCCTTTGGGACTCGTCGGCCGTTATGGGGTGATCAGAACCGGTTGCGCCTATCGCTGCCCTGCCCTTGCAGCTCCCTAGCGTTGCGCGATCCAGCGCACTTTTGCGGCATTTCGTCATGGCCCACGACGATCCCGTAGTTCTCCGGGCCAGAACAAAGTTCCGGAGCTATGTGACACCCGTCCACTCAAGATAACCGTTAATGATCAATAAGCTACAGAGTAGGTTCGATCAGGCCAGACAGCGCCTTGGCACAATTTGCATACTACCTTAGTACCTCTCCTGACGCCTGAAAAAACTACGTAGCCTTCATGGGAAGACTCAGGTCCCGCCAGTGTTTTTGACATTGGCCTGCTTGGCCGGCGGCGCCGGGAGCGCGGATCTGCTTTCAACGTCTGAAACGACGCCCGAACGGGCGCAGCAATTCCACATCGCCGTTTGACGAGTGCTAATTATTAATACAACCTTTAGTTTAAGAATCGACGACCGCTTTTCAGCCGCGGAACCGTTCCAGATGATTCACAAGGGCGTCGAGTTCAGCGTCACGCAGTTCGTGGCAGGCGTCTGGAAATGGCGTTTCCAGATCGGCGACCGGGTCTTCATGGGCAAGACCGAAGCGAAGCTCGACCTGCTGGCGATCCGCCGTGTCCAGTTGCGGATCGACCGCGAGCTCAACAATCTCGAGCGCACGCGCTCCAGCGGCCGTGGCGATGGGGATTGAGGCACGTCGGTCCGGCACGTTCGGATGCGCCGGCGGGCCGGCCTCATGCGTCAGTCGGCGCTGGCGAGCCGCCGCATCGTGAACTCGATGTCGCCGCCGGGCAGTTCGCGCCAGCTCTCGACGGCGCTCATATAGGCGGCCTTCGGATAGCGCTTGAGGAAATCACGCGCCCGCAGCCGGGCCTGATCGCGCGGCAGGCTGAAGGTCTCGCGCAGATAGCCGTCATCCGGCCTCCGCCGCTCGGCCATCCGGCTTGCGAGATCACGCGGACGAAGCACCATTGCCGCAACTCCGGACCAACTGACGACGCCTCCAATATAGGGGCGACGCCGGGAGAATCCGAGTCTGCGGGAAACCGGCGAACCCGGACGAGCGCTACTGGCTGCGCTGCGCGGAGCCTGCGGACGGCGTGGTGCTTCCGGTCTTGGTCTTCGGCTTGGCGGGATGGGCCGCCGCCTTCGGCGCGTCGCTGCGCACGACCCCCACGGATCGGACGACGTCTTGGCATCGGGAATCTTGCTGAGCGAATCCTTGTAGGCGCGCTGATTGGCTGCGTCCTGATCCTTCTCCTCCTGGGTCTTGGACTTGACCTCAGGCATCAGATTGATGTTCGGCATCTGCGCATAGGCCGGCGCCGACAACAGCACCGCAACCGCGACCGCGCACAAAACTCTCATGAGAACGCTCCTTGCATCTTCGTCCGCGGGTATATCATCGCAGGAAAGTCGTCGCCAAGCACTCTGGCCAAGCACGTCTGGCCAAGCGCGTCTGAGCAAGCGCACCTGCCCTAGAGATGGTCCGATTTGCAGGATTTGGGCGACTGCACCCAGTCGTCCCAGATCGGACCGCAGCGCGTGCAACCACCAAGCGCAAGCCCGATCGCAATCACGCCGCCGAGCACCACCAACCTGCGGAACATGTACGCCCCCACCACGCCGGAACGAGATTGGGCGCCGAAACTGGGGCATTTTCAAGCCGGGCACGGCGCTTGCAGCGCAGCGCGCGCATCGAACGACGACGCAGCGCGGTGGTTTGACCATACGGCGGCTCAAATTACACTGCGCAACAAATCAGAAAAGGAATCGATCAAATGACTTTGGCGATGAGCTGGGACGAATGGACGCGGCATGACGGCACCGCGCTCGCGGCGCGTGTCCGGAGCGGCGAGCTGGCGCCCCGGGAGCTGGCGGCGCAGGCCGCCGCCGCGGTTGCCAAGGTCGATCCCGCGCTCTCCGGCGTCGTCGAGCTGTTCGACGACGTGATCGCCGATCCCGCGCGCGACGGCGCCGATCTCGACGGACCGTTCGCCGGCCTGCCCTTCCTGATGAAGGATCTCGGCCCGACCTTGAAGGGACGGCTACAGGAGATGGGCTCGCTGATGATGCGCGGCAACCGCGCCACGGCGGATACGTTCCTGACGACGAAGCTGCGCAGGGCCGGTCTCAATCTGATCGGGCGCACCACCACGCCGGAGTTCGGGGTTTGCAGCTCGGCCGAGAACCCCGCCGTCTATGTCACGCGCAATCCCTGGAACACCGACTACACCACCTGCGGCTCGTCGGCCGGCAGCGCGGCAATGGTCGCGGCCGGCGCGGTGCCGATCGCGCATGCCACCGACGGTGGCGGCTCGATCCGGATTCCGGCCGGTGTCAACGGCAATATCGGACTGAAAGTGTCGCGCGGCGTGTTCTCGCTCGCGCCGCATCTGTCCGATCTCACTGGTCTCGTCTCGATCCAGGGCTGCCAGTCGCGCTCGGTGCGCGACACCGCGGCGTTCGTCGATGCCTGCCGCGGACCCGCGCCCGGCGAGTTCATGCCGTTCTGGACCTCGCCGGAACCATATGCCGCGATGATCGCGCGCGACCCCGGGCGGCTCAGGATCGCGCTGTCGCACAGCTGGGGCGACTACCGCGCAACGCCGCACATCGCAGCCGAGCTGGAGCGGGTCGGACGCTTCCTCGAAGGCCTCGGCCATCAGGTCGATTACGCCCTGCCGTCGATCGACTATCAGGAGGCCTTCGCCGCGCAGACCACCTGCTACATCAGCAATTTCGCCGTCGTGATCGGCAACATGCTCGCCGCACGTGGGCTGACGCGGCCGCCGGCCGATTTGATCGAGCCGATCAACATCCGGATCTGGGAGCACGGCCGGCACTTCAGCTTCGCCGATCGTGCGCGCATGCAAGCTGTCTTCAATACCACCGCGCGCGGCTTCGGCGCCTTCTTCGAGGATTGGGACATCATCCTGACGCCGGTCACCGCGCTGCCGACGCCCAAGGTCGGCACCACGGAATATCTCACCATCTCGGACAATCCATCGGTGCTGGACTGGTTTGGCAATCTCTGGCGCAATTTCGCCTTCACGCCGCTTGCCAACCTGTGCGGCATCCCCGCGATCTCGCTGCCGCTCGCCACCAATGAGCAGGGCCTGCCGCTCGGCATACAGGCGATCGGCAAGCAGGCCGATGACGGGCTGCTGCTCCAGCTCGCCGCCCAGATCGAGCGGGCGATCGGCGGCAAGTGGAACGACGGCAAGACGCCGGGCGTGCATGTCACGCGCAATTAAAGCATGATCCGGAAAAGCGCGAAGCGGACTTCCGAAAAGATCATTGCGCAAACAAGAGGCTGAAGCGAGATGACGATTCAACCTCATCGCATCTCGCTTTAGAATAGACCACAAGCAACACATCAACGGAGGAAACGGAGCGTCATGCAGCAGGCCGGTGAATTCGGGATCGACGAGGCGAAGCGCGTGCTCGCCGACGTCTTTGCGCCCTGGGTGCAGGACCTCAACCTGTCGATCGAGCAGTTCGACATCGCACCGCCCGCCGGCGGCGATGCCGACTGGCAGCCCGGCGCGATCCTGCGCATGCCGTTCTCCGAGCGGTTGTGCCGGACCGGCGGCATCGTCTGCGGCCAGGCGCTGATGGCGTTCGCCGACACCGCGATGGTGCTCGCCAATCTCGCCGCCAACAAGGGCTATCGCCCGATGACCACGGTCGACCAGACCACGCATTTCATGCGTGCTGTCACCGCCTCCGACGTGCTGGCCGACGCCCGGGTGGTCAGGCTCGGCCGCACCATGAGCTTCGGCCGCGTCTCGCTGCTCTCCGCCACCGACAACAAGCCGGTGGCGATGGTGTCGAGCGCGTTCGCGATGCTGCCTGGATAGCGCGTGATCCGAAGGAAGCGTGAAGCGGTTACTTGCCGAGCACCGCCTCGGCGGCGTTGACGATGCTGATGGTCGGGTTCTTTCCGCAATAGGCCCCGAACTTCCTGGCGTTCTCGGCGAACACGTCGGTGTCGATGATCGCCTCGTCGGAATCGCCCTTGTACCAGCCGTCCATCCAGACCAGCACCATCTTGATGGTGTCGTCGCCGCCTTCGACGAACTGCTTGCAGGTCATGGTCGAGAGATCGAGGACGGTGGCGCTGGCGGGCGCGGACGACAGCGCCAGCGCGGCGGCAAGCATGATCGAGGCAGTGATCTTCATCGCAATCTCCATGGGCAATGACCTGAAATGAAAAGGTCGCCGGACACCCGGCGCGTCCGCTCGCGACCTCGTAGGCGAAGCGTCGCGAGCAACGCAAGCATGGCATCGCGCGGATCGGCCCGCACGTCGTTTCGCTGCACGGATTGAGAACCCGCCGCGCCGATCCGCGATCACACGGATCAACGGGCGTGCGATCGAACTACACGGCGTTTGCGCGACGGCTCCGCCGCCAGCGCCACAGCACCACGATGAACGCAATCAGCACGATCAGCGCGAGCGCAGCCTCGACTACCTTGACCGCGAAGCGTCCGCCGGGACGGTCGACCATGCGCGACCACAACGATGCGGCTTCGCCGGGATGCGGCAGGCGAAACGCCACCACGCTGTCGCCGATCGACGTGCCGGCCTCGGAATGGCCGCCGGCGCCGATCACGACATACTGCTCGCCCTTCCACAGATAGGTCATCGGATTGGCGACGCCCGGCACCGGCAGCCGGCCGAGCCACAATTGCTTTCCTGTCCTGGCATCAAACGCGCGCAGATAGGCATCCATCGCGCCGGTGAACACCAGCCCGCCCGCGGTGATCGCCACGCCATTGACCAGCGGCGTGCCGCTGTTCAGCGCGATGCCGAGCGGCGCCAGATCCTCACTGGTGCCGACCGTCGAATGCCAGAGGATCTTGCCGGCCTTCAGGTCGAGCGCCACCATCTCGCCCCATGGCGGCTTGTTGCAGAGCGATCCGAACGGCGACCGCGCAACCGACCGCGACATCGCGAACGGCGCCCCTTCCTGCTGGCCGAAATCATGGCCCGGCGGCGGGCTGAAGCCTTTGGCTTGGTCGCGCGGGATCAATGTGACGATCTGCACGGCGTGGCTGACATTGGCGTAGACGATCTGGTTGACCGGATCGAACGCCGCGCTGCCCCAGTTCACGCCGCCGCCGGTCATCGGATAAATGATCGTGCCGCGCGTCGACGGCGGCGTGTAGAGGCCCTCATTGCGGGATTGCGTGAACAGCTTCTCGCAAGCGGCGCCATCAATATCGAATGGCATATGGAACGCATCATCGGCGCCGATGCGCTGGGTCAGCAGCGGCGGCACATGGGTCGGGAACGGCTGCGTCGGCGACAGCTTCTCGCCCTCGGCGCCGTTCTGCGGCACCGGGCGCTCCTCGACCGGCCACACCGGCTTGCCGGTGTCGCGATCGAGCACGAACACGAAGCCCTGCTTGGTCGGCTGGATCACGACGTCGCGTTGGCCATCGCCGGTGTCGATCCGCGCCAGCGTCGGCTGCGCCGGCAGGTCATAGTCCCAGACGTCGTGATGCACGGTCTGGTATGCCCAGACCAGTTCGCCGGTCTCGATCCGGAGCGCGACGACGGAATTGGCGTGCTCGTCATTGCCGGGACGCTTGCCGCCCCAAAAATCCGGACTGGGCGATGTCGTCGGCAGGAACACCAGGCCCCGTGCCTCGTCCACCGACATCGTTGCCCAGACATTGCTGTGGCCGGCCTCGACGCCGTCATGGACCAGCGGATCGAAGCTCCAGCGCGGCTGACCGGTCCGTGCATCGTAGGCGCGCACCGCGCCGACCGGCGCGTCGACCCTGCGGTTGTCGCCGATCGCGGAGCCGACCACGACCACGCCGTGGCCCGTCACCGGGGCCGACGTGATCTGGAGCTCGCCCGGCCATTCCAGCTTCATCCCGGCGTCGATCTTGATCTCGCCGCCATTGCCGAAATCGGTGCACGGCTTGCCGGTTCTGGCATCGAGCGCGATCAGGCGCGTGTCATTGGTGCCGGTGAAGATGCGTGACTTGCAGGCCGCGCCTTCGGCCGCGCGATCATCCGTCCAGTACGCGACGCCGCGGCAGACAAAGCGGTTGGCCGGGCGCTGCGCCATATTGATCTTCGGATCGAAACGCCACTTCTGCGCCCCGGTGCCGGGATCGAGCGCGATCACCTCGTTGAACGGCGTGCAGAAGATCAGGCTGTCCTCGACGAACAGCGGTGTCACCTCGAACTTGGTGCGCTTCATCACCTCGGGCGGACGGGCGTCGAGATCGCCGGTGCGGAACTCCCAGCCGCGCACCAGCGTGCCGACATTGTCCGGCGTGATCTGCGTCAACGGCGAGAAGCGTTGTCCTCCACGATCACCGCCCCAATACTCCCAGGCAAGCGCCGGCTGCATACACAGCACCAGCGCGGCGAGCAGGCCAATCAGGGACCGCATTGCGTCCTCCCGCAAGATGCGATCATCAGTCGCCGCACCTCATGCAGGGCAAGCGTTTACGCGATCGGCACGTCAGTATCTACCCCCGCGATAACCGCCGCCATAGCCGCCGCGATAGCCACCACCGCCGATGCCGATGCCGATTCCGACCGGCGGACCGACGGGCTCGTAGACCACGGCCGGAGGCGGACGGCGCACCACCACCACGTCGTCCTCGACCACGACCGGCGGTCGACGCTTGCCGGCGCGCCGCGGCGGATCGGAAACGACGCGCTTCTTCACCGGCGCATCGGCCTTCTGCTGCTGCGTCGGCGTCGCATTGCAGGGACAGGTCGGCGCCGCCAACGCGACGTTGGTTGCGGGCACGCTGAGCGCGGCGGCCGGCGTCGGATCGGGACGGTAGCGCAGCCGTTCGATCAGCTTGTTCGCAGTGGCGGTGAGATCGCTGTCGGGATACAGCGCGAGGAAGCCGCGATAGGCCGCCGCCGTGTTGACCAGAACGGCACTGCTCCACGCCACCATGCGACGATGCCGCTCGAGCCAGTCGCGCGCCTGCAAGCCGCGCGGCGTGCCGGCGAAGATCGCGGCGAAGGCCTCGTAGGACTCGTCGGTGCCGTCGACCACGATCAAATCGTTTGCGGCCTCGATCGGCTTGCCCTGCAATTCGCGCTTCCATTCATCGACGGTGCGCCTGGTCTCGGCCGGCTTCGGCGTGGCCGCGGGCGCCGCCGCTGGACCCGCCATGAAGCGGAAATCGTCGGTGAGCGACGAGGAGTCCCAGGGTGTCTGGCGGCCATCGGTCGCCTTGTTCACCGCGAGACGAACCCGCTTGAAGGTGTCCTCGATCGGAATTCCCGGCTGCTTCGCCGCTGCCAGTAACGCAGTCGTGTACGGGCTGTTGGCGCCGCTGCCGTCCTCGGCTTCCGCGCCGGGCGACGTCGAGAACGAGACGAAGGTGCCGGGAGCGCCGACCTTGGCATCGACGATGGCAAGCCCATGCCCCGCGGTCTTGCTGAGGTCCGGGAACGGATTGTTGCGGCAGGCATCGAGCAGCACGATGCGCATCCGGCTCGGCACCGAGGTCAGCGTGTTCAGAATGTCGTTGAGGCGAACCGCCTGGATCGGGATATCGGCCTCGCGCTTCGGGTCGACATCGACCGGCACCAGGTAATTCTCGCCGTCGATCTGCAAGCCGTGCCCGGCATAGAACACCAGCGCCACGCTGTCGGCGCCCTTCGCCGCCACCTGGCCGGCGAAGTCGCTGATCCGGGCCCGCATCTCGTCCTGCGACAGATCCGATGCCGTCGTCACCGCAAATCCGGCATCGGTCAGCATCTGTGACATCGCCCTGGCGTCGTTGGCCGGATTGGGCAGCGCGGGCACCGACTTATAGGCGGACTGCCCGATCACCAGCGCGAGGCGGCTTTCCGCCGATGCCGGCACGGCGCCGAACAGGATCGCCACCGGAACAATCAGGCTGAGGAGCGAACGGCTTAGCATGGCGGCCCTCCGTCGAGGATGTCGGAGATGGGTCGGAGGCCGTCAGAGGAAGGTTCATGGCATGCGGCAATCTGCTGCCGGCATCACCGGCTCTGATGTCGAACCGCCGCAGGGACCGTGGGCTGGATCGTTCGGCCGGCTATTTCGGCTTCTTGGCAGGATCAGGGGCCGGCTTGGTGACGCCCCAGGGATCGTATTTCTCCTTGGGCTCGGGGATACGATCGAGCGCAGCCTTGTAGGCCTTCTCGTCGATCTGGGGCTTCTTCTCCGTCTTCTTGTCATCGCCGCCGCCACCCCCGCGCCGGCCTTGAGCCAGGGTCGGTGTCGCGATCAGCGCCAGAACGACGGCAGCAACCGTGAAGCTTTTCATGTCAGTCTCTCTCCCCCAAAGCCGTAGCAACATCCGGCAATACCTCTACGCCAAAGATAACTTGTCTCTCGACATTTGTTGATCGACAAAGCGCGGCATACCGCGAATTCAGCGCCACCAGGGGGGCGCAATCGAGGCAACGGCACATTAAATCCGCTCGATGGGACAGGGACAAGTACATGTGGCCGCGCTGCTGGCCGGCGCCGCCTTGATCTTGAGTGGCTGCGGGCTGGCGGACAGCCATGCGGTGTGGCCGGAGGTATTGAAGGTCAAGGCCAACGAGCCCGCGCCGCTCGAAGCGCCGCCCGATGTCAAGCGGCTGGTCGCGGGCCGATTGGACTCGGTCTTCACCGCCGGATCGCAGCCCGCTCATGTTCGGGTCTCCGCCCCGCTGCACGACCCGCGCGGCACCGGCTGGACCGCCTGCGTGCGCGCCGAACTGACGTCAGTGATCGGTAAGCCGCTGGGGACCCAGACCTATCGCATCTTCATCAATGACGGCGCGATCTTCGATCGGCGGCAGGCCGAGGCTGACGATAATTGCGTGACCGAGACCTACGAACCGGTCGAGAGCACCGTGGCAGCGGACGCGCAACGAAGCACGAAACCCTAGGTGCGGAGCCGGCGCCGGCATCGACCTGCCGACAATCCCCGATGAATCCGTCGAAAATGCCCCAAAGTGGCTGTGTTTGAGGGTCCGGAAGTTGCCATTTCTCCGGGAACGCGCTTATGACTACGCGCAGGATCGTAAACGTGAGACATTGAAATGGCGATGGAATTGAGGGGCGCGAGCGGCGAGGGATTTGCGACGATTGCGGCTGATGGTCGGGTGTTGGATGCCTGGTTTCCTCAGCCGCGGCTGGTTGCGCAGGCCGACAAGGCCGCAACGCTGCGACTGACCAATGACGAGATCAACAAGTCGCTGGGACAGTCGGCGGACGGATGTGTGCGACACGACGACATCCGCAATGTCGACATCGTTGCGATTCGGACCGAGATCGGCTCCCTTGCATCTGCGCCAACCGATGTGCACGACGCATATCTTCGCCTGCAACTCCTGAGCCACCGGCTGGTGCAGCCGAATTGCCTGAACCTCGATGGCATTTTCGGTCTGCTGCCCAACGTTGCCTGGACCACCCTCGGACCCTGTGATTGCGCGCGTGTCCCGGAAGCACGAATGCTGGCGCGCAAGCGCGGCACGGCGTTCGAGGTGACCGGCGTGGACAAGTTTCCGCGCATGACTGACTACGTGACGCATGCGGACGTGAGAATTGCCGATGCGGATCGCGTCAGGCTCGGAGCCTATTTGGCTCCGGGCACGACCGTCATGCATGAAGGCTTCTGCAATTTCAATGCGGGCACGCTCGGTCCCTGCATGGTCGAAGGCCGGATCAGCGCCGGCGTGGTCGTGGCGAGCGGCAGCGACATTGGCGGCGGCGCGTCGATCATGGGCACCCTGTCCGGCGGCGGGAAGGAGAAGATCACAGTCGGCGAGCGCTGCCTGATCGGAGCCAACGCCGGTATCGGTATTTCGTTGGGCGACGATTGTATCGTCGAGGCAGGCTGTTACATCACGGCAGGCGCCCGCATCCTCCTGCAAGATGGCCGGGTGCTGAAGGCCAAGGAGCTCTCGGGCCACAAGGGCCTGCTGTTCCGTCGCAATTCCCAGAGCGGCGCTCTCGAGGCAACCAGACGTGCGCAGAACTGGGACGGCCTCAACGCGCAACTTCACGCCTAGAGCATGATCCGGAAAAGCGCGAAGCGGTTTTCCGAAAAGACCATGCGCAAACAAGAAGCTAAAGCGAGATGACGATTCAACCTCATCTCATTTCGCTTTAGCCCCGTTCGCGCGAGGAAGTCGCCGACTTGCGGCGCGTCAGCTTCCAGCGTGACGCGCCGACCACGACTGTCACCGTATCGTTATGAGCCTTCGCGATTTCCGCGGCTACCCTGTCGCGGCGAGCGGAGGATCATGTCGGTCATGAGCGCATTGCTGTCCGCACTGATGACGAGCGGGATCCGTGCCGCGTTGGCCACCGTCGCTGGCCTGTTGATCGGCCTTGGCGGCGCGCACGGCGAGACGATCAGGCCGCGGCCCTGTGACATCTACGCCGCCGCGCATACGCCATGCGTCGCCGCGCACAGCACGGTGAGAGCGCTCTACGACGGATATGCCGGTGCCCTCTATCAGGTGAAGCGGACTTCAGACGGCGCCACCGAAAACGTCGGCCTGCTCTCGGACGGCTACGCGAACGCCGCGGCGCAGGACAAATTCTGCGCCAGCACCGCCTGCATCATCACCCGGATCTACGACCAGTCGCCCCGGCATAACGACCTCACCATCGCAGCCGGCGGACATTACAAGGGGCCCGGCGCCGGAGGGGCCGACCTCGGCGCCGCCGCCGACGCGCTTCCGGTCACGGCCGGCGGTCATCAGGTCTACGGCGTCTCGATCTCGCCCGGCATGGGCTATCACAACGTCAGGACGACGGGCGTTGCGGCGAAGGGCGAGCCGGAGGGGATGTACATGGTTTCCTCCGCAACCCATTTCAATTCGGGGTGCTGCTTCGACTATGGCAATGCCGAGACGAGCAGCACCGACACCGGTGCCGGCCATATGGATGCGCTCAATGTCAGTCGCGATCTGGAATGGCCGAACTGCCGCAATGAGCCAGGGCCCGGGGTGCACGCGGACCTCGAGAACGGGATTTTCCACTGGGATCAGCGAAGCTGCAATCCAGCCGCAAGGATCAGTGGCGGGCCACGCCCGTTCATCTCGGCCTGGCTGAAGAACAATGGCCAATCCCGGTTTGCGTTGAAGTGGGGTGACGCCCAGTCCGGCGGGCTCAACAAGATTTATGCCGGTGGCCTGCCGCGTGGCTATGCGCCGATGCGGCAGGAGGGCGCGATCATCCTCGGCATCGGCGGCGACAACAGCCACGGCTCCGCGGGCTCGTTCTTCGAAGGCGCGATGACGGCGGGCTTTCCGACCGACGGTGCCGACGACGCGGTCCAGTCCAACATTGTTGCCGCGGGCTATGGCGCGCCGAGCGGCCTGTCCGGAACGCTGGCGCCGGGATCGGAAATCTCGCTGCGGGCGACCACCGCATGCTGCACGGCAGACTCTCTCCGCAACCAGAACGGCACCGCCGTGATCGCGCCGATCACGTCGCGCAGTGCCGCAGCGGACAGACGCGACGCGACCTGGATCGTGCGACGGGGCCTCGCCGACAATGCCTGCGTCTCCTTCGAATCCAAGGGCAGTCCGGGTGACTTCCTGCGGCACCAGAACGCCGTGCTCCGCATGCAGCCATTCGACGGCACGGCGCTCAATCGGTCCGACGCGACCTTCTGCCCGGAGCCGGGGAAAAGCGGCAAGGGAAACTCATTCCACGCAGTGAACGCCCCGGCGAAATACATTCGCCACTATTACGGCAAGGTCTATATCGCGGGTGACGGCGACGACAAGAATCCCTGGGACGCCAAGGCGCTTTGGAGTGACGACGCCAGCTTCGTCGTCGGTCCGCCCTGGTCGCCATAGACCGTGTCTCGACCTTATGCTGAACAGTCCGTTAACCTGACCGCTCAAATTGAGCGGTAGCCTCAACGGCATTTTCCATCTCTTCGGGATAACTTCGCGAGCTGTGACGAACGCAGGCCGAACAGCCTCGCGGACCGGGGAAACAAGGACGTGGCCGATATTGCTGACCAGGCAATGATCCGCCGTGCATCGCGCCAGGATGCCACGGACGATCGCGCGTTGCCGCCGCTGTCGGCCGCCCCCGTCGGGGCGTGGCGCGCGCTGGCCGAACGTGCGATCGAGCCCAATGGCTACTATCAACCCGACTGGGAGCTGGCGGTCGATGCCTCCGCGCGCGGCCGCACCGGCGCTGCGCTGCTCAGCGCCTCCGGTGACGCCGGGCAATTGATCGGGCTGTTGCCGGTCATTCCGATGCGGCGGATCACCCGGATGCCGCTGCCCGCGCTGGTCGGTGCCGAACCCTATGGCACGTTGTGCACGCCGCTGCTCGACCGCGACGCCGCCGAGCAAGCCGTGGGCAAGTTGTTGCAGCAGGCCCGCAACGCGGGCGCGCATGCGCTGATCGTGCGTACCATGTCGCTCGAGGGCCCTGCCATGACGGCGATCCGCGCGGTGCTGGCGCGGGACGGTTTGCAGCCCCGCGTGCTGAGCGCCTATCAGCGCGCACAGCTCGATGCGACGCGCGATGCCGACGACCTGCTGCGCGACGCGCTCGGATCGAAGAAGCTGAAGGAGCTGCGGCGCCAGCGTCATCGCCTGTCCGAACACGGCGCGGTGCGGTTCGATGTCGCACGCACGCCGCGCGCCGTCGCCGCGGCGCTCGAGACCTTCCTCGCGCTCGAGGCCGGTGGCTGGAAGGGCAAGCGCGGCACCGCGCTCAGCCAGCATGCCGGCGACGCCGCCTTCATCCGCCGCGCGACGTCGGCGATGGCCGAGACTGGCCGTTGCGAGATCATCACGCTGCATGCCGGCGGCACGCCGGTCGCAGCCGGCATCGTGGTGCGCCACCAGGATCGCGCGTTCTTCTTCAAGATCGGCATCGACGAGCGCTTTGCCAGGCATTCACCCGGCACGCAATTGACGCTGGATCTCACGCGTCATCTCTGCGCCGATCCCGCGATCAATTCGGCCGATTCCACCGCAGCGCCCGGCCATCCGATGATCGACCCGATCTGGCGCGGCCGCTTCGCGATCGGCGACGTGCTGCTGCCGCTGCGGCGCCGCGATCCGCTGGTCGGCGCCATTCATGCCGCACTGACCCTGAACAATGTCGCCTACGAGGCCGCCCGCGGCGCGGTCCGGCTCATCCGCCGCCGCCGCGGCAAGCCCGGCTAGAGCCTTTCCCGTCCCGATGGAATCGGGACGGGGCTCTAGGTTCTTGTCTTGACGCGTTTTCTTCACGCGAACCGGTATCCACTTCGCTCGAAAACGCTCTAGCGCGGCCCCCTCTTACGCGAGCCTGCGCGGATCGATAGGCTTGGCGCGACGGCCTCGAGCCGATGACATCGTGATCCGGCGGGAACGTGACGATCCAGCAATGCTACGTCCGGCAAGACGCGCTGACCGACCCTGGCGCATTCGCCGGAGCATATGACGATCTGCCGGAGACGATCGCCGGACTGCGCGAGGTCGTCTCTGGGCTGATCGTCCATGTCGCCCTGGCGCAGCTCTACGACATGCCGCCCGATGCCCCGATGATCAGGCAAACCCAGCCGGTCGCCGATCGGTTGCAAGCGACCCAGGCGTCGTTCGCCGGATCGCTCACCGCGACACGCCCGCCGCGCAATCGCACCTTCGGCACCTGTCGCGACTACGCGCTCCTGCTGTGCAGCATGCTCCGCCACCGGTCGATCCCGGCGCGGGTGCGCTGCGGCTTCGCCACCTACATCGCCGGCGACATCTATCACGACCACTGGATCTGCGAATATTGGTCGCCGGGCGAGCAGCGCTGGAGGCAGGCCGACGCGCAGCTCGATGCGCTTCAGATCGAGCAGCAGCAGATCACGTTCGACTGCGCGGACCTGCCGCGCGATGCGTTTCTTACGGCAGCGCAGGCCTGGCAGCTGGCGCGAAGCAACGCGGTCGCGGCCGGCGCCTTTGGGCATGCCGGGACCACCGGCCTGTGGTTTCTTCACGTCAATGTCTACCGCGACCTGTTGTCGCTCACGAACCGGCAAATGTCCGATTGGGATGGCTGGCGCGACGCGACGCCGGACAACAAGGTCCTGAAGATCGACGCTCTTGCCGAGCTCGACCGGATTGCGGACATGGTCACGGCGTTCGAGAATGGCGCGGAGCAAATTGTCGCACTGGATCAAGCGGCATCACATCGCTTGACGCCACCCTGGCATTCGTAGCGCGCCCGGCGCACTGAACGAACACCATTCATGGCTACGAACGGTTTACCCTTTCGTAGCCATGCAGACACATCAGGAAATGATCGGGGCCGCCGTCAGGTTGGCGTCAGCTTGCCCCTCTAGCGTTGTGGTGCGCTGGTTCTCAGACGGCGCGTGCCCTTGCCTGGAAAGCCTCATCCGATGGAGACGTCGGGTGAGGCTTTCTACTCTGTCGGCTTTCGTCCTGCGCGGGCGAACGCCGCCCTTGTCATTGCAACGGCGAATGCGGCGCCGGCAGCATGATGGTCGAATTCATCTCCTCCAGCAGCAGCGTGCCCTTGCCGAGGAATTCCTGCCAGGCCGGGTCCTTCATCGCTGCGCCGCGCGCGGCGGCGCGGGCGTTGAGATCGGGATAGGCCCAGATATGGCAGACCTCATTCGGCTGCCCGGCGTCGGTGGCCCACAGGCCGACGATCTTCGAATACTTCTCGCGCTCCGGCATCACGCCGGTGAACAGATCGAGCCACTGCTTGACACCACCGAGCGGCTTGGCCCGGTAGTTGCGGAATTCGTAGAGGTTGCCCTTGGTGGCGGGGGCCACCGGCGGGATGATCGCGTTCATCAGCCGGACCTCCTGGCGCAGCAGCAGCGGACGGATCGCCGGAATGTATTCGCCGGTCCAGCGCGGATTCTTCCCGAGCTCGGCGCGCAGCTTCGTCCGCTCGTTGAGATCGGCGTAGCTCCACATGTGCATGACCTGATTGAGCGGACCGATCTCGGTGATCCAGTAGCCCTCCAGCTTGCCGAAATTATCGGCGCGGATGTCGCGCGAGATCGTGCTCGCCGCCTTCACCATCTCGCCGACGGTGCCTGGACGTACCGTGTAGGTGCGCAGCTCATAGATCATGGTTGTCTCCCTGATTGTTTCCGATGGATGGTGGGCAAACGAAAAGCCCGGCATGAGCCGGGCTTTCGATGAGGATTGCGGACTATTCCGCGGCCTGCGCGTTGATCTCGGCCGAGACCTGGCGGATGGCGCGGGCGAGCTGCTCGGCCGGCTGGGCGCCGGACACGGCGTATTTCTGCGCGAACACGAAGGTCGGCACGCCGGAGATGCCCTTCTCGGCGGCCTCCTGGGCCTGCGCCGAGACCAGGGCGACATCCTCGTCGCTGGCAAGACGCTTGCGCACGTCGTCGGCGTCGAGCCCGACATCGCTTGCCGCCTGCACCAGCACGTTGGTGTCGGTGAGATCACCGCCGTCGCGGAAATACAATTCCATCAGCCGCTGCTTCATCTCTGCCGCCTTGCCCTTGGCCTCGGCCCAATGGATCAGGCGGTGGCAGTCGATCGTGTTGGGCTGGCGCTTGACGAGCTCGGGGTGGTAGGTCAGCCCCTCCTCGTTGGCAGCGGCGACCACGCGGCCGGCAATCCCCTTGTAGGCGTCGACCGAGCCGAACTTGGCGGTCAGATATTCGTCGCGGCTGATGCCCTCGCGCGGTACCCAATTGTTGAGGAAGAACGGCCGCCAGTGCACCTCGACCGGTACGTCGGGCACCAGCTTGAGCGCGTCCTCGATGCGATGCTTGCCGATATAGCACCAGGGGCAAACGACGTCGGAGACGATGTCGAGGCGAAGCGGCTTCAGATCGCTCATGGCGGGGCTCCCGGCGCAAGTGGAACCCCAAAATTAGGCCGAAAGCGCCCCGAGACAAGCCGCTATTTCATACTGGCTGCCATCTGCCGCATCCGCTCCGCGGTCAGCTCGTCGGCCGGGAAGAAGGTCTCCAGCGCCAGTTCCTGCAACGTGATGTCGACCGGGGTACCGAACACCATGGTGGTCGAGATGAAACTCAGGATCTCGCCATTGAGGCGCAGCTTGAATGGCAGCGCGACATTGTTGTCCGCCGTGATCGGCGCCGAGCGCGCCGGGATCGGATAGGATTTCAGGTCCTGATAGAGCTTCAGCAATTCCGGATCGGCGGTCGCCTCGCATTGCCGGTGCAGCCGCTCCAGGAGATGCGCGGCCCATTCCGCCAGATTGACCGTGCGTGGCGCCAGGCCCTCGGGATGGAAAGCGAGCCGCAGGATGTTGAAGGGCTGGCCGAGCAGCCGCTGCGGCACCCCCTCGAGCAGCGGCGCCACCATGCGGTTGGCGGAGACCAGATTCCAGTGCCGGTCATAGGCCAGCGCCGGATTGGGCTCATGCGCCTTGAGCACCAGGTTGATCGCCTCGCGCGCCGATTTCAGTGCGGGGTCCTCCAGCGAGCGTTGCGGAAATGCGGGGGCGAAACCCGCGGCGACCAGCAGCACGTTGCGTTCGCGTAGGGGCACGTCGAGGCGCTCCGCCAGTTTGAGGACCATGTCGCGCGACGGCGCCGAGCGGCCGGTCTCGACGAAGCTCAAATGCCGCGCCGAGATCTCGGCATCGACGGCGAGGTCGAGCTGGCTGAGATGGCGGCGCTGCCGCCACTCGCGCAGGTGCTCGCCGATCAGGACGGGTTTCGCGGGCTCGGCCCGCGCCAGGGATGCATGTGCGTTCATGGTGCAAAACCTATCATGCGGAATTCGCCCGTTCCATTACGCCTGAGGTAATCGAATTGGCGCGCAGGCTGGCTCATCTTCCACGGCACAGGAGATGACCATGCTGATGCTGTCCCTTATCCGCGCCTTCGCCGTCCTGCTGCCGTGGCTGGTCCATCTGGCCACCTGGCTGGTCGCACGCTCGCTCAACATGCCGCAGCCGATCGTGCACGACACCGGCCTGTTCGTGTTCGCGCAGGTCTATGCGGTCGAGATGAGGGTCGGCAAGGCGCTGTGCCCACACCGCGTGTGGCGTCAGTTGCGGTCCCTGTTCCGCTGACCACCCATCCCAGACCAGAGGAGACACTGCCATGATCCATTCGTCCCAGCTGCTGCGCCGCGCCTTGCTTGCCGATGCCGCCTTCAGCGGCGTATCCGCCGTCGTGATGTCGCTCGATGCCGGCGCGCTGGCGTCGTTCTTCAATCTGCCCGAAGCGCTGCTGCGCGAAACCGGGTTGTTCCTGATCGCCTACACCGCGCTGGTCGGCTGGCTCGGCCTGCGCGCATCCGTGCCGAGAGCGGTGGTGATGCTGGTGGTCATCGGCAACGCGGCCTGGACGCTCGCCAGCGTCGCACTGTTGCTCTCGGGCGCGGTGGCGCCGAATCTGCTCGGGACCATCGTGATCCTCGCCCAGGCGATCGCCACCGGCGTGTTCGCCGAGCTGCAATATGTCGGGCTGCGGCGGAGCGAAGGCGTGGTGGCGGCGTAGCAGCGACCGTCACTGCGAGCGCAGCGGCGCAATCCATCTCTTGGGAAGCGGGATTCCCCGGTGCGCAATTGCGCACCTGAGGGCGCGCCTCTTGGCGCGAGCCCGGATTCCATTTTACTTCAAGAACTGTGGCCCGATGGATTCCGGGCTCTCGCTTCGCGAGCCCCGGAATGACGGAGAGGTAGTTCGAATCTCTCCCCGACCGCCAGCATCACGCCGTGTCCGCTGGCGACGCCCATCTCCAGGCTCGCGGCGATGCGGCGCGCGCGCTCGATGAAATGAACCGCCGCGACCGGCGGGCACAGCTCATGCGCGGTCGCCTCGAACAGCTCAAGCCAGCGGTCGAAATGCGCGGCATCGATCGGCAGTCTCATGTGCTTGACCATCGGCGTGCCATGATAGCGGCCCGTCATCAGCGCCACCGACGACCAGAACGCGCACATCTGCGTCAGATGCGGCTCCCAATCGGTGATCCTGGCCTCGAACACCGGCGCCAGCATCGCATCGCTCCGGACCCTGGCATAGAAGCCGTGCACCAGTTGCTCGATCATGGCCTCGGTGATCCCGGTCCGCTCGACAATGCCGGCCGTGATCTGCTCGCGGCGCTCTGCCTCCGCCATCGCGGGTCTCCTTAAATAGGTATTTCAAATACCTATTTATCGCGCTATGGAGGTTGCGCCAAGTGCCCAATGCGAGGGGCTTCCATGCGCCTGACGTCGTTCACGGATTTTGCCCTGCGTGCCCTGATGCGGCTGGCCGGCGAGCCGGACCGCTCATTTGCCACCGGCGAGATCGCGGCCGAGTTCGGCATTTCCCGCAATCATCTCGCCAAGGTGGTGCGCGACCTCGCCGAGACCGGCTTCATCGCCACCCAGCGCGGCGCTGGCGGCGGCTTTGCGCTGGCGCGTCCGGCGGAGACGATCACGCTCGGCCAGGTGGTGCGCGCACTGGAAGGCGGCAGCGCGCTGGTCGAATGTTTCAGGGATGATGGCGGCGATTGCATGCTGCTGCCGCGCTGCCGGCTGAAGGCGCGGCTTGCCGCGGCGCGCGAGGCGTTCATGCGCGAACTCGATGGAACCACGCTGGCCGAATGCGCTTACCGGCCGCGTCCTCCGCGCCATGCCGCGCGGGCGTCATGACTCAGGCCTGTAGAGCCCGCGCGGCACCGCTGCGCTTCGGAGCGGCGGCCTTCTTGCTTGTCTTGGCCGCCTTGCCGGTCAGGCTATGGCCGTTGAGGTGCTTGCCGTTCAGCGCGCCGTTGGACTTCGGAGCTGCCTTCTGGGCCTTCGCCTTGACCCGTTGCTTCGCCCTCTCGTTGGCGAGCTTCTCGGCCTGCCGCTGCGCCTTGCGCTCGGCCTTTTCCTTCAACCGTTGCCGCTCCGCCCGCGCCTCCGCGCGCTTCTTCTTGCGCTTCTTCTCGCAGGCATCACACTTGCAGCCGATCGGCTTCAGATAGGCTTTGAAATAGTCGGTTCCGTAGTCGTAATTGATCTCGTCGCCCGGCTCGATGTTCTTGATGGCGCGGATGAACACCTTGCGCTTGCGCGGGCGGACATCGGATTCCGCGTTCGGCCGGCAGGCGTGGTTGATGTAGCGGGCGATGTTCTCGCGGATCGAGCCGTCGATGGTCCAGCGATTGGTCAGCTCGAACAGATATTTGTTCTCGATCTCATCCTCGTCCTTTTTCTTGGAGTCGAGGATCGGGCCGAAATAGCGGATGATCTTGTCACCCTTCTTGATCGGCTTGGTGGCGAAAAGGCCAAGGCCGGTCCGGGAACGGCCGACGCGATAGGGTTTGTTCGATGAAATCGTGGGCATGTCGATCGAGGTTACGGCACGATGGGTGCACGCGACAGAAGTTGCGAAGCCGCCCTTCTAGGACGATTCCGCGCGCCTGTCAGGTGTTTCCCGCGTGTCTATTGAACCTTCCCCAGATTGCATAAGTCAGACACAAAGTAACGTCCGGATCGCAGGTTTCCCCCGATGAAATACCTTGCTTTTGCAACAGTCGTGATGGTGCTTGCCGGCGCAAATGCTGGCCAGGCCGGCGCGGAAACGATCACGAGTTCCTACACGTCGACGGCGCCGAAGGCCTGCCGCATGATCGGCAAGCCCAATGCGGAGGACGGCAGCAGCACGCGCCTCTGCCCGGGAAAGTCCGGCCTCGTGGTGCTGATCAACGAGGGCGACTTGCGTGAAGTGGTCTCGGTGGGTCGAGATCACGCCGCGGCAGCCAAGGAACCGGCGGCGCAGGCCTGGTTCGGCCCGTTCAACTCGACCGGCGATACGCTCGAATGGCGCGCCGCCGGCAGCAAGCCGTTCGCGATCATCCAGCGCTGGCAGATCGCCGACAACAGCGAGCAGAACAAGCGCGGCGGCCCGGTCTCACGCGCGATGCTCGCGGTGACGCGGCTGCCGCCGGGCGAAGTCTGCCATGTCGCCTATGTCGACGTCGCGGCCAACCCCAACGCCAACGAGCTGGCGCGGCAGGCCGCCGACGATTTCGCGCGTGACTTCAGATGCGGCATCGACCAGGTCAAGACCATCGGCCAGAGCGGCCGGACCACATCGCTCACCAAGCGCTGATCGCGCGAAGCTCCGCTACCATGCATCGCTCACGGCCGCGGCTGTTTGCCCACAGACAGGCGCAGCATGGCGCTCAACAGCATGTCCGCTGACGTGCCCGCGGGGGCGCGATCCAGGATCGTCTTGAGACGCCCGTCGAGCAGCAGCGTGGTGAAGCCATGCACCACCGACCAGGCCGATGCGATCGCGGCGGCCTGGTCCAGCGTCAGCTGCTCCTTGGAAATCTCCTCATGCCGGCTGGCGCCGACGCCGCGGGTCAACCCGGCGAACGACGCTTCCGACGCCTCGTGCAGCGACGGCCGCGAATGATCGAGCCGCTCGCTGCGGAACATCAGCCCGTACATGCCGGGATGCGCCTGCGCATAGGCGACGTAGGCCTTGGCGCTCGCCGCGCCCTTCTCGGGCGGCGTCGCCGCCGAGGCGCCGGCGGCGTTCATCGCCTGGCCGAATTGCCGGAAACCGATCGCCGCGAGTTCGCTGAGCAGGCCGGTGAGATCGCCGAAATGATGCGTCGGCGCGGCGTGCGACACGCCGGCCTCGCGCGCCACCGCGCGCAAGGTCAACCCCGGCAGCCCGTCGCGTTCGAGCACGCGCTCGGCCGCCTTCAGCAACGCCTCATGCAGATCGCCATGATGATACGGTGTATCGCTGGCCCGGCGACGCTGCACCGGACGGCCCGCTTCCGCCCGCGCCCGGCGGGTCCGGGCCGGCGCCGCGCGCGCCGCCTTGTTTTCCTTGGATAATCTTGCCATGCGACCGTTATAGGTCGCAATTTTTACACTGTAAAGATTTTGCTTGACGATCGACTGCGCGATCCCTACTGATATCTTTACGATGTAAAGATCATAATTCAGGGAGATCCGGGATGCTCGACCAGGTGACATCGAATACGGCGCGCTCCAATCTGGCGCCGATCCCATTTGAAGCCGACGCACCGTTCCTGAAGATCACGGGCGAATTGCCGCGCGAGCTGAACGGCACGCTGTACCGCAACGGCCCCAATCCGCAGTTCGACGTGCCGGGCGCGCACTGGTTCGTCGGTGACGGCATGCTGCACGCCTTCCATCTCGAGAACGGCCGCGCCAGCTACCGCAACCGCTGGGTCCGCACCGCGAAATGGCAGGCCGAGCACGACGCCGGCCGCGCGCTGTTCGGCGGCTTCGGCCGCAAGCTACCGGACGCGCCCGCCGACATCACGGTCGATGGCTGCGTCGCCAACACCAACATCATCTTCCACGGCGGCAAGCTGCTCGCGCTGGTCGAGAGCCATCTGCCGACCGAAATCGAACCCGGCACGCTCAATCGCCTCGGCTATTGCGACTACAAGGGCGCGATCTCCGGCCCGTTCTCCGCGCATCCCAAGATCGATCCGGTCACCGGCGAGATGGTGTTCTTCGGCTACAACGCCGCCGGTCCGCTGACGCCAGCGCTATCGTACGGCTCCGTGAGTTCGTCCGGCGAGGTCAAGCGTTTCGAACGCTTCGAGGCGCCCTATGCCAGCATGGTGCACGACTTCATCGTCACCGAGAACCATGTCCTGTTCCCGATCCTGCCGATCACCGGCAGCATGCAACGCGCGATGCGCGGCCAGGCACCCTACGCCTGGGAGCCGGAGAAAGGCGCCTATGTCGGCGTCATGAAGCGCAGCGGCTCGTCCAAGGACATCGTCTGGTTCCGCGCCGAGACCTGCTACGTTTTCCACGTCATGAACGCGTGGGAGGAAGGCAACCGCATCATCGCCGACGTGATGCAGTTCGAAGAGGCGCCGCTGTTCAACCATCCCGACGGCTCGCCGACCGATCCGCAGAAGAACCGGGCGCGCTATTGCCGCTGGACCTTCGACCTCGCCGGCAACACCGACCGCTTCACGCAAACCTATCTCGACGACCTCACCGGCGAATTTCCCCGCGTCGACGATCGCCGCGCCGGCCTTGCGAGCAATCACGGCTGGTACGCCTGCGCCAATCCCAACCTGCCGATGTTCGGCGCGCTGTCGGGCATCGTGCATGTCGACGGCCGTGGCAAACGGCTCGGTCACTACCTGTTGCCCGCCGGTGATACGATCTCGGAGCCCGTCTTCGTCGAGCGCAGTGCCGAT
Source organism: Bradyrhizobium sp. SK17 (assembly GCF_002831585.1). Lineage (GTDB taxonomy): Bacteria > Pseudomonadota > Alphaproteobacteria > Rhizobiales > Xanthobacteraceae > Bradyrhizobium. The sequence goes on from NZ_CP025113.1 coordinate 6,672,352, forward strand.
GCCGCGGAAGGCGACGGCTGGCTGCTCGCCGTGGTCTGGCGCGCCCGCGAGAACCGCAGCGACCTCGCCGTGTTCAATGCGCAGGACGTCGAGGCCGGCCCGACCGCGCTGGTCCATCTCGGCCACCGCGTGCCTGATGGATTCCATGGCAATTGGGTCGGGGCGGAGTAGCTGCCAATCGTCCCAAAGGCGAAGCGCCAAATCTCTCCACTCGTCATGCCCGGCCTCGTGCCGGGCATCCACGTCTTTGCCGCCAGCCGAAGAAAGACCCGGGATGGCCGGGACAGCCCGACCACAGAGAGCGGCAAGAAGGAAGCATCTTCAAGCTTGGTACATCGACCTTGGAAACACTCACTTTTTCAGTGACACCTCACGATTTTGACACTGTAAAGATTTCGCTTGACGCTCTCCTTTTCCGCCCCTAGGGTATCTTTACGGTGTAAAGATCAGCCTTCGAGGCTTGCAATGACGATCTTCCTGATCCTCGCTCCCTACGGCGCCTTCGCCACGCTGATGCTGATGACCTCGGCGACCGTGAGCCTGCTCTGTGCTGCCCTGATCTGCCTTGCCGTCATCGCCTTCGATGTCGCGCGCGGCCGCAGCATCAACACCCTCGGCATCGGTTCGGTGATCGTGTTCACCGCGATTGGCATCTATCTGACCTTCGTCGACGCAACGCCGAGCAGCATCGCAGTCAAGATCGCCGTCGATGCCGGCATCCTCCTCGTGTCATTCGGTTCGATGCTGATCGGTCATCCCTTCACCCTGCAATATGCCGTCGAGCAGTTCGATGCCGAGACCGCGAAACTGCCCGGCTTCATCCACGCCAACTATTTGATCACCGGAGCCTGGGCGGCCGCGACGCTGTTGATGATGATCGGCAACATCGCGGTGCTCTACATGCCGACCTTGCCGCTATGGACCGGCCTCCTCGTCGCCTTCGCCGCGCGCAACGCCGCGGTCGGCTTCACCCGCTGGTACCCGCACTATCGCGCGGCCAAGTACGGCACGCCGCCCGCCAGCGCGCTGCCGTCGCACTGACGCAGCCGTTAGCCATCGCAGAACAATCACGCGCCCGAGGAAACGGAAACCACGACGATGAAGAGCGTATTTGCCAAGCTTGCGAGCGACTTCCTCTCCACCATCGTGTTCCTGGTGGTCTATCTCGCGACCGACAACGTGCTGATCGCCACCGGCGTTGCGATCGTCGGCGCGATCGCGCAGGTGATCTATGCGCGGGTGAAGGGACAGGAACTCGGCTATATGACCTGGGCGAGCCTCGGGCTCGTGATCGTGCTGGGTGGCGCGACGCTCCTCACCAACGATCCGCGTTTCGTGCTGGCGAAGCCCGCGATCGGCCATATCGCGATCGGTGCGATCATGCTCAAGCGCGGCTGGATGCTGCGCTATCTGCCGCCGATCGTGACCCAGACCATTCCGGAATACGCCACCCTCGCCGGCTATGCCTGGGCCGGGTTGATGTTCATCCTCGCCGCGGGCACGATTGCGATCGCGGCGACCGGCGACATGAAGCTGTGGGCGTTCTACGTGTCGGTGGTGCTGCTCGGCGCCAAGATCGCCGCCTTCGCGATCCAGTACGTCGCCTTCCGCTTCCTGATCGGCAACCGGCTGCGCGCCGCCGCCCGCGCCTGATCGCCGCAGCGGCGAACTAGGCGCGCGCGGCAAGATGGGCTATACCCGCGCACGCATTCATCTCGAGGGGAGACATCTATTATGGCGGTGGACGGAAACTGGAATCTGACGATGACGACGCCGATGGGCGAGCGCAAGGCGACGCTGTCGCTTTCGAGCTCGGGCGGCACGCTCACCGGCACGCAAGGCGCCGAAGGCAATTCCACCGAGATATTCGACGGCACCGTGAATGGCGACAGCGTCGCCTGGAAGGTTTCCATCACCAACCCGATGCCGCTGACGCTGGAATTCAGCGGCAAGGTTTCGGGCGACGGCATCTCCGGCGAGATGGGCATCGGCCCGATGGGCAGCTTCCCCTTCACCGGCACCCGCGCCTGACACACCGACCAGGCGGATCGGATTATTCCGCATCGAACATTCAGGCCGCGCCGATGACCGGCGCGGCCTGAATTTTTATCGGCACCATGGTGTGAACGCCAGCATGGCTGCCGGCAACAATTTCGCCAACTTTCCTCCCGATCACGTCAGCCGCTCTGGCGGGCGATCGCCGGCAAACCGGAAAGTAGGTGATATGCCGACCTCAATCACACGCCGTATTGTGCTTGCGGCATCGGCCATGGCCGTTCCGGCGCTGCGCGTATCCGCTGCACGAGCCGAGCCTGGGCAGCACAGCATCGAACATCGCTTGAAGGACGTCGAGGTCCAAAGCCGTGGCCGGCTGGGTGTCGCCCTGCTGGACACCGCGACCGGCAAGCTCATCGGCAACCGCATCGACCAGCGGTTTGCCATGTGCAGCACCTTCAAGGCGCTCGCCGTGGCCCTTGTGCTGGCGCGGGTCGACCGCGGCGAGGAACAACTGGACCGCCGCGTCGTCTTCTCCGAACGCGATCTGGTACCACCATCGGTCGCGACCCAACCTCACGTTGGTCCCGGAGGGATGACGGTCGCAGAGCTCTGCGAGGCGGCCGTGACGGTGAGCGACAGCACCGCCGCCAATCTGCTGCTGGCGAGCTTCGGCGGCCCCGCCGCCCTGACGGCTTACCTGCGCTCGCTGGGCGATCCGGTCACGCGTCTCGATCGGGTCGAACTGGATCTAAACATCGTCAAGCCGGGCGAGCAGCACGACACCACCTCGCCGGCCGCCATGGCGCGGACACTGCAACGGCTGCTTCTCGGAGATGCGCTGTCGGAGCCCTCGCGCGCACGGCTGACCGGCTGGATGGCCGGCGCGAAGGACGCCGCAACGACCCGGCTGCGGGCCGGACTGCCGCAGGGATGGCGGATCGCCAACAAGCCCGGCACCTGGAAGGGCATCGCAACCAACGATGTCGGCGTGATCTGGCCGCCGGGCCGCGCCCCGATCGTGGTCGCAGCCTATCTCGCGGACGCGCCGACGCCTGTCGCGACGCAGGAAGCCATTCTTGCGGAGATCGGCCGGATCGTAGCCGAAGCCAGCTAGCGCGGGCTAGAACCAGATCTGCATCGGCAGACCATGCGCATCCAGCGGCCGCGCTCCTTCGGGAACGCAGCCAGTCGGTTCATGCGCGGCAATGGCCACCGCGCAGGCATCGAGTACGTCGTCGCGTTTGGCGCCGGAGCCGATCCGCGTCACGGTGAGCCAGCGATCGATCTCGCGAAAGCCCGAGCGCTTGAGCAGCTTGCGGCGAAGGACGTCACCCGCTTGCGATTTCTTCGCCGGCAGCGGCACGCCGCCATTCAGCCGCAGGAAAACCAGTTCTGGATGCACCTCGCGGATGTCACGCCCAGCGTTGTCGCGAACGAACGCATCGACCTCCATGATCTTGTTGCCGAGATGCCAGAGCTGGCGTGAGACGCGGGTCTGGCCGCGGCGTAACGCGTCTCTATTGGCCTTGTCGGGATCGGAAAATTCCCGCCACAGCCAGCGCCGCGCGCCGGTGAAGACGCGCGAGCTGTGCGGACGCAGGCGTTCGCGGGCAAGAAGATCGCAGATGCGCTCGCCGTCATCGGTCATGCCGATCGGGATATCGATCCCGGCACGGTCGAACGGCCGCGCGAGCGCGGCCGCAATATCGCCGTGAAAGGAAACCGTGCGCCGGTCGCCATCGATGGTGACGGCGACCCAGCCCTTTGAAAATCCGTCGAGGCCGACCGCGATCAACCCAGATTCAATTCCTTGAAGAAGTCGTTGCCCTTGTCATCGATGATGATGAAGGCCGGGAAGTCGACCACTTCGATGCGCCAGATCGCTTCCATGCCGAGCTCGGGATACTCGACCACCTCGACCTTCTTGATGCAGTGCTCGGCGAGGTTCGCCGCCGCACCGCCGATCGAGCCGAGATAGAAGCCGCCATGCTTCTTGCAGGCCTCGCGCACCGCGACCGCGCGGTTGCCCTTGGCGACCATCACCATCGAGCCGCCTGCGGCCTGGAACTGGTCGACGAAGGAATCCATGCGTCCCGCGGTGGTCGGACCGAACGCGCCGGAGGCATAGCCGTCGGGCGTCTTGGCGGGACCGGCGTAATAGACCGGGTGGTTCTTGAAATAATCCGGCAGCGGCTCGCCCTTCTCCAGCCGCTCGCGCAGCTTGGCGTGCGCGGAGTCGCGCGCGACGATCATGGTGCCGGTCATCGAGACCCGGGTCTTGATCGGATATTGCGACAGCGTCGCCAGGATGTCCTTCATCGGCTTGTTGAGATCGATCTTGACCACCTCGCCGCCGAGCGACTGCTCGACCGCCGGCAGATATTGCGCCGGATTGTGCTCGAGCTCCTCGAGATAGACGCCGTCTTTGGTAATTTTGCCGAGCACCTGGCGGTCCGCCGAGCAGGACACGCCAAGCCCGATCGGCAGCGAGGCGCCGTGGCGCGGCATCCGGATCACGCGGACGTCGTGGCAGAAGTATTTGCCGCCGAACTGCGCGCCCACCCCGAGCGACTGCGTCATCTTGAGGATTTCCTGCTCCATCTCGAGATCGCGGAACGCATTGCCATCAGGCGAGCCGTGGGTCGGCAGCGCATCCAGATAGCGCGCGGAAGCAAGCTTCACGGTCTTCATGCAGAGCTCGGCCGAGGTGCCGCCGATCACGATCGCCAGGTGATAGGGTGGGCATGCCGCGGTGCCGAGCGTCAGCACCTTCTCCTTCAGGAACGCCAGCAGCCGGTCCTTGGTCAGCACCGAGGGCGTTGCCTGGAACAGGAAGCTCTTGTTGGCGCTGCCGCCGCCCTTGGCCATGAACATGAACTTGTAGGCGTCATCGCCCTCGGCGTAGATCTCGCACTGCGCCGGCATGTTGTTGGCGGTGTTCTTCTCCTCATACATCGACAGGGGAGCGACCTGCGAGTAGCGCAGGTTGCGGCGCAGATAGGCGTCGCGTGCGCCCTCGGAGAGCGCGGCCTCGTCCTCGCCGTCGGTGATGACGTTGCAACCCTTCTTGCCCATGATGATCGCCGTGCCGGTGTCCTGGCACATCGGCAGCACGCCGCCGGCGGCGATGTTGGCGTTCTTCAGGAAATCGAAGGCGACGAACTTGTCGTTGTCGCTGGCTTCCTTGTCTTCCAGGATGTTGCGGAGCTGCTTCAGATGCCCAGGCCGCAGATAGTGATTGATGTCACCGAACGCGGCTTCGGAGAGCGCGCGCAGCGCCTCCCGCGACACCACCAGCATGTCCTTGCCCAACACCTTCTCGACCCGGACGCCCTCGCTCGTGACCTTCTTGTAGGGCGTGGTATCCGCGCCAAGCGGGAACAAGGGCGTGTGCTTGTAGGGCGGAACGGGCTTCTGCTGGTCGGGAAAGGCGGTCGGGGCGTTCATGGGGTGCTCTTTGGGCTGCACGTCGGTTCGAAAGGCCGGTGCCAGCCGCGGGGCCGCCCGGCAATGTAGAGCCGTTCTAAGCCTTTTTCGGACAAAGGAAAGGGAAGCCGGCGGCCTTCCAGCCATGCGCTGCGGCGGCAATCCCCGTGCTAATGTTTCATCCTGCCGTAATCCCGGGTTGCCACTACGCCACGCAATCCATGAAAGCGACCAAGGGGTTCGCAAAGGGGGCCATCATGAAATCAGGGCTTTTCGCCTCATTCGCAGTGCTGGCCTTGTTGATCGCGCTCCCGGCCAGCACTGACGCGGCTCGGCTCGGCCGAGCGTGCGGCGGCATCGCCGGCCTGCAATGCAGCCGTGGCGGCCAGTTCTGCCAGTTCAAGCCCGGGCAATGCGGCCGTGCCGACCAGACCGGCAGCTGCGCGTTCCGGCCGACGATCTGCAACAAGATCTACAAGCCGGTCTGCGGCTGCGACGGCAAGACCTACGGCAATGACTGCGAGCGCCGGGCCGCCGGCGCCTCCAAGGCGCAGGACGGCAAGTGCCCATCCTGACGGGCCGGCCGTATTGACGCGCTCGGCGGGAGCCTGCATGTAGCTTCGCGTATTTTCATACCGCGGGGGTATTTCGTGACAGCATCGTTGCGCCGACGCTTGCCTTTGGGCATCAGCTCCACCCTGCCCGCCGCGCTGCTCGCGCTCGCAACCGCTTTTGCCGCAGCGCCCGCGCATGCCGATCCCTGCGTCGACATCGCCAAGCAGCTCGCCGGCCAGATCGACGGGCTGAAGGTCAATTTCAGCGCCGCCAACATCACATACCTCACGCACCCCGCGGCGAAGGAATTGTCGCTCGGCTGCCGTGGCAAGGACTATTCGATCGAGCTCTATGCCAAGACCGATCGCAAGATGAAGCCGGAGTTCTTCAACCTGGTCGGCTCCGCCACGGCACTGATCTTCACCGTGCCGAAGGACGACGCCGTGACCGGCACCTCGCGCTGCCTGAAGCGCATGGGCATCCTGCGCGGCAACACCATCACGATGCGCTACCGCCGCCTCAACCTCGAATGCACCCGCAACAAAAACGACGCATCGATCACGGTTCGCCGCGGCAACAACGAGTGATCAGCCTTCGTCGGTGAGGCGGGCGACGCCGTCGAGCACCTTGCCCCATCCCGGGCTCATCATGTCGAACGCGAACCGGTTACCCGGCAGCACGAAGCCGTCATGCACCATCCGCAGATGGGTGCCGCCCTCGACCGGCGTCAGCGTCCAGGTGACGACCGTGTCGAGCTTCGAGCCGTACTCCGGATTGGTGTCGGCGCCGCCCTTCCAGGAATAGCGCAAGAGGCGCGGCGGATCGCAATCCAGCACCTCGCAATGCACGACGCCGTCCCAGTCGCCGATCGGCTTGGTGTGGAAGTTGAAGCGGTGGCCGACGGCGGCAACGAAATCGTTCGGCATCAGCCATTTCGCGATCCGGTCGCTCGTCGTCAAGGTCCGCCAGATCTTCTCGGCCGCGTAGGGCAGCACTTTTTCGACCGTGATCGCACGCGTCTCACCCATCACTCACTCTCCTTCAGCAGCTTCTCCAGGCTGGCGAAGCGCTCGGCCCAGAATGTCTCGTAATGGCTGAGCCAGTCGATCAGCGGACCGAGCCCCTTCGGCGCGACGCGATAATGGATATGCCGGCCCTCGCGTCGCTCGGCGACGAGGCCGGCATCGCGCAGCGCGCGCAGATGTTGCGACACCGCCGGCTGCGACACCTTCGAACCCAGCACCAGCCCGGTTGCGGCGATCTCGCCCTCCCGCGCAATCCGCTCGAACACCGCCCGGCGGGTCGGATCCGCGAGGGTCTTGAGCACGGCGGTCAGTTGCATGGCGGCGGTCATGAAAATATATAAGCAATTACTTATATGACTGTCAACGCCGCGCCGGCGCGGGAACGTTTCTCCCGCTCCGAAAGTTGATGAATGCGGTCGCATGTTTGCCGGAAAAACAGTGCGATAATCGCCGTTGGAATCGCGCGGTGCCGCCCATGATCGCAAAGCTCCTCCTGCAAAACACCGTCTTCGTCATCGCCATGGCCGCGCTGCTGTTCGGCTTCGCCGGCATGCTGCACTGGCCCGGCGCGTGGACCTATCTGATCGCCTCGGCGGTGATCGGTCCGGCCTGCGGATTCTGGCTTGCCAGGGTCGATCCCGGGCTGCTTGCCGAGCGCATGCGCCTCACCGCGCGCGAGGGCCAGCCCGCGGCGGACAAGCGGTTCGTGCTGGTGTTCGTCGTCGTCGCCGTGCTGTGGTTCGTCGCGATGGGGCTCGATCGCCGCTTCGACGGCGCCGATGCCGGCGTGCCGCTGATCGTGCTTGGCCTCGCGCTGTATCTGCTCTCGACCGTGCTGGTCCTGTGGGTGTTCCGCACCAATTCGTTTGCCGCCCCGGTCGTGAAGGTGCAGACCGAGCGCGATCATCACGTGATCTCGAGCGGCCCCTACGCGCTGGTCCGCCATCCGATGTATACGAGCGTGATGCTGTTCTTCATCGCCGTGCCGACGATGCTGGGCTCCTGGTGGGGCCTTGCCTTCGTGCCGGTGTTCTTCGTGATGTTTGCGATCCGCACCCGCATCGAGGAGCGCACGCTGGTGGCGGGATTGTCAGGTTATGCCGATTATGCGGCGCGGGTGCGCTATCGCCTCGTGCCCGGACTGTGGTGAGGGACGATCATGGCTGAGAACAAGGTCTACACCGGCGGCTGCCATTGCGGGCAGGTCCGCTTCGAATGCACCACCGACATGGCGATGGTGACCGCCTGCAACTGCTCGATCTGCACCAAGAAGGGCCTGCACTTCGTGTTCATGGCGCCGACAAGCTTCCAGCTCCGTGCCGGCGCCGAGAACCTGAAGGAATATCTGTTCAACCGCCACGCCATCCATCACCAGCTCTGCGTCGATTGCGGCGTCGACGTGTTCGCGCGCGGCAAGAAGCCCGACGGCGGCGATGTCGTCGCGCTGAATGTCAGCTGCATCGACGGCATCGACCTGTCGAAGATCACCATGACGCCGGTGGACGGGCGGAACCGATAGCTCTCATTCTCTTCGTCATTCCGGGATGCGCCAAAGGCACAGGCCGCAGATGCGCAATTGCGCATCGGGGAATCCATACTCACGACTGGGGTTATGGATTCCGGGCTCGCCGCTTCGCGTCGCCCCGGAATGACGACATCACAGATCCAGCGCCTTGTAGCGGCGGAAGATGCCTTCCTCGTTGAACCGAATCCGCCGTTCGCTCGCCAGATACGCCTTGATGTTCGGCCGCTCGGCGACGCGATCGCGCAATGCGATCAGGCGCGGCACCTTCTTCTCGAACGCCGCCATTCGTTTCGGAAACGCGTAGCGCAGGCCTTCGACGATCTGGAACAGCGAGAGGTCGGCGTAGCTGATCCGGCGTCCGGTGACGAACGCGCCGCCATTCGCCTGAACCAGGTCCTCGAAATAGCCGAGATATTTCGGCACCCGCGATGCCCAGAATTCCGCGGTGCGCTTCTTCGCCGGCGCCTTCTGGTCCTCGTAGTACAGCGACGGGCCGAGCGGATGATGGGTGTCGTGGATCTCCAGCACGAAGTCCGCGATCGTCAGTTGCAATTGGTGCACCCAGAGCTTTCCGGCTTCCGCCTTCGGCGCCAGGCCGTGACGCGAGCCGAGATAGAGCAGGATGTTGGCGGTCTGCCCGATCAGCAGGCTGCCGGCCTTGAGGAATGGCGGCGCGAACGGCGGCGTGCCGTTGTGCGCGTCCATCATCTTCGTCATCGCACCCATGCCGCCCTTGCCACGCGCCACATCGGTGTAGCCCGCGCCCGCATCCTCGAGCGCGAGCCTCACATATTCGCCGCGGCCCTGGATCATCGGCCAGTAGTAAAGCTGATAGTGCATGCACTTACCTCCAAAAACTTTGCAACGTCGTCGCTCTTCAATGCGATCGTAGCCGCGTGGCGGTCAGATCGTCCATCGCATGCGGGCCGCCTGTGCGAACCGAATGGAGGCTGCTAAGGTTCCCGCGTCGAATCTTCGATGAAGGATCATGTTATGGCCGACGACAAGAAGAAGCGGGGCGCACAGGATCGTGCCCTGATCGCGTTGAGCGAGTCCTACGAAGTTGCGTACTGGTCCAAGAAGTTCAAGGTCACGCCGGCAAAGCTCAAGGCCGCCGTCAAGAAGGTCGGGCACTCCGCCAAGAAGGTGGAAGCCCATTTCAAGGAGCAGCGCCACCGGGCCGCCGACCGCGCACGGATCGCGATCCACGAGCCGTACGAGGTCCGCTACTGGTCGACGAAGTTCAAGGTGACCCCTGCACGGCTCAAGGCCGCGGTGGCCGAGGTCGGGCATTCCTCGAAGAAGGTCGAGGCCTACTTCGCGGCCAAGAAGAAGAAAAAGACCGCCAAGAAAAAGAAGACTGCGAAGAAGGTCGTCAAGAAGACCGGACGCAAGAAGAGCTAAGCGATCCCGTCATTGCGAGCGAAGCGAAGCAATCCATCGTTCGGCACACGCGGATAGATGGATTGCTTCGTCGCTGTCGCTCCTCGCAATGATGGACATGCACTCGCAGACCCGCCCCTGCCCCTCAGTTCGCCGCGAAACAGTACAGCAGGCCGTCGCCGCCGGTGGTCTTCAGGTCGGCCTGCGAGCAGCCGCCATCCGGACCGCGCGACGGATGCGACGAGTTCCACGATTTCGATGCATCGTCATCGCGCAGGCCGATGCGGTCGGAATGGCCGAGCATCGCAGCGCCCTGCGTGCTGGTCGTCCAGTTCTTGCAGGTGCGGTCCTCCCCGGCCGCGAAGGCGGTGCCATCGGGTTGCGAGCCGGTCAGGATGTCGTGACGGTTCGGCGTGTCGCCGCGGCCGTTGATCGGCTCGCCCTTCTCGGAGAGCGCGGTCTGCTTGGTCAGCGCGTTGCCGGCACTGTGCAGGTCGGCGACGTCCTTGGCGACCACGACGCCCTTCACGTTCTTCCATGGTCCCGTGCCGATGCGATCCCGCGCATTGACCGCGGGCTTGCCATCGGCGGCCTGGGTCGAGAGATAGGCGCGCCACGTCTTCGGCGCACCGAAGCCCGCGGCCTGCGCCAGGGTCTGGCAATGATTGTCGGCACCGGCGAGGCCGCCGAGATTGCCGCCATTGCCGATGCCGTTGCTGGTCACGAAGAAGCTGGTCTCCGCGGTCTGTGCGCTTGCCGGCGACGCGGCTGTGACGACGAACGCAAGACAGGCAGGAACCGCGATATGTGCAAACTTCATCTCATCCTCCCGATGGTTGTTCTCAAGGCATGATCCGGAAAAGTGCGAAGCGGTTTTCCGAAGAGATCATGCTCAAACAAAGAACCAAAGCGCGATGATGGCCCAACCTGATCTCATCGCGCTTTGGTCCGCTGACATCAACCCGCGGCCTGTCTGGATATTCCGATGCTAGTACACGGTAATGAAGCCACAAGACAAAAGCGCCGCGGACCAGGCCGCGGCGCTTCGCATTTGTCATCTCTCGCAATCGATCAGTTGGTCTGCTGGATCGCCGAGAGCTCCCAGTTGCCGCCGCGCTGGCGCACGAAGGTCCAGACCTCGGTGATCTCCTCCGGCTGGGTGCTGCCGCCGACCTGGCGGCCGCTGCCGCGCTCCAGCATGGTGTCGACCAGCGAGTAGCGCATCGCGACCGTCGCATATTCGCTGTCGCCTTCGCGCCAGGCTTCCGCCAGATCGCCCTGCAACAGCTTCACATTGGACGTCTTGTTGGTGACGTTGCGCGCCTTGTTCTCCTCGAGGTCCTTCGAGAAGTACGACACCATCTCAGGCGTCGCGAGCGTGTGCAGCTTCGCGATGTCCTCGTTCGACCACGCGGCCTGGACGTCGCCGAGCAGGCGCTCGAAGGTCTCGTAGTCGCCGGGCGCGATCTCGACCGGCGCGTTCGATCCGCCGCCAAGGCCGAAGCCGAAGCCCGAACGGGCGTTCGCCTGCGGGCCGGGGCCGACGTCGGGACCACCCGCATAAGCCGTGGCGGGCGTATTGCGGCGCTGCCACCACGACATCGCGAGCCGGACCACGATCACGATCAGACCGACCTGCAGCAGCAAGCCGAGGATCGACGACAGGCCGCCGAGACCCGAGAACAGGCCGCCGCCAAACAGCATGCCGAACAGGCCCGCGCCGAGGAAGCCCGCGGCCAGGCCGCCGAGCAGGCCACGTCCCATTCCACCGCGGCCGAACATGCCACCGGCATTCGCGGCGGCCGGCGCGGCCATGCCCGGGCTGCCAGGCTGGCTGAAGGTACGGTTCATCGGCGCGACCGAACCCGGCGCGGTGCTGGTCGAGGGCGGCGCGGAGAACGTCCGCGAGCCGCGCGAGCCGCCGCTGCCGACGCGGGCATCGGCCGCCGAAACGGTCATCATTACGGGCAGCGCCAGCGCCATCGCGACGGCGATCGCCCGAACAATTCCACGCGTGCGTTGCGAGAAATTCATCTTGGTTTCCTCAAAGGATTCCCCGGCATGGGGAAACGTCCCTAACATGGGCAGGGCCTGATAAAAGTGAAGCGGGAAACGGGAACCGCGGCTGCGGCCCTCGGTCGCGGCGATGTGACACTATGGTCCTTGTGGGTGCGACAGCGCGTCCTAGCGCGGGATGAGGCCAGGTTTCAACCGGAACAGCGCTCACCCGGAACCCGCCTCGGAAGGACTCGGCCGCGGGGAAACTCGCCCCGCGGCTAATTCCCCGTCATGGTTTCCTTCACCGCGGCGACCAGTTGTGTCAGCGTGAACGGCTTCGGCAGGAACGCGAATTGCTGGTTCTCCGGCAGGCTCTTCTCGAATGCATCCTCGGCGTAGCCGGAGACGAAGATGATCTTAAGCTCGGCGTTCCGGCTGCGCATCTCCTTCAGCAGCGTCGGCCCGTCCATCTCCGGCATCACGACATCGGAGACGACAAGGTCGACCTTGCCGTTGTTTTCCTCGAACGCCTCCAGCGCCTCGACGCCGTTGGCCGCCTCGATCACGCTGTAGCCACGCGAGCGCAGGCCGCGCGCATTGAGCGAGCGCAGGCCGTCCTCGTCCTCGACCAGCAGGATGGTGCCCTGCCCGGTGAGATCGGGCTTCGGCTTGGCGGCTTCCACGGCGGCCGCGGCGTCCTTTGCCGCGCCGTTGCCGGCATGTGCCTCCGGGGCAACCTCCTGCTCCTGGCGATGCCGCGGCAGATAGATCCGGAACGTGGTGCCGCCGCCCGGCACGGAATCGACATAGACGAAGCCGCCGGTCTGCTTGACGATGCCGTAGACCGTGGACAGGCCGAGGCCGGTGCCCTTGCCGACTTCCTTGGTCGAGAAGAACGGCTCGAAGATCTTGTCGATGATCTCGTGCGGAATGCCGGTGCCGGTGTCGGCGATCTCGATCTTCACATAGTCCGCCGCCGGCATGCCCTTGTTGGCGAGCTGGGCGGCTTCCTCGGTCGACACGTTGGCGGTGCGGATGGTCAGCTTGCCGCCATCGGGCATCGCGTCGCGCGCATTGACCGCGAGATTGACCACCACCTGCTCGAACTGCGAGACGTCGACCTTGACCGGCCAGAGATCGCGGCCGTGCACGAGGTCGAGCTTGACCTTCTCGCCGATCAGCCGGCGCAGCAGCATGGTGAGATCGGAAAGCGCGTCGCCGAGATCGAGCACCTGCGGCCGCAGCGTCTGGCGGCGCGAGAACGCGAGCAGCTGCCGCACCAGCGTCGCGGCGCGGGTCGCGTTCTGCTTGATCTGCATGATGTCCTGGAACGACGGATCGGTCGGCTTGTGCGCGTTCAGCAGGAAGTCGTTGGCCATCATGATGGCCGACAGCACGTTGTTGAAGTCGTGCGCGATGCCGCCGGCGAGCTGGCCGACCATCTCCATCTTCTGCGACTGGTTGATCTGGTTTTCCAGCGCGCGCCGCTCGGTGGTCTCGAGCATGTAGACGATCGCGGTCTCGGCGTCGCGCTCGTCCTTCTCGACGGTGGTGACGAAGAACTGCGCGAAGCGCTCCTTGGCGCCGTCGAGCATGACCTCGACCGGCGCGATATCGCCCTGCCCCTCGGCGGCCTGGTTGATCGCCGCGATCAGCAGGCCGCGGTCGCGCGGATTGACCGCGCGGAAGATCGACTTGGCCGCGCCGCCGTCGCCGTTCAGGCCCTGCGCCAGCTTGGCATAACGCGCATTGGCGCCGACCACGTTGCCACCGCGGTCGACGGTCGCGATCGCCATCGGCGTATGATCGAAGAAGCGCATGAAGCGCACCTCGGCGGCGCGCTCGGGATCGGAATGCTCGTCGCGGGCGCGGCTGATCACCAGCGTGCGCGAGGCGCCCGCCGCGCCGTCGGCGCCGAAGGCAAGCTTGTGATAGAGCCGCACCGGCATCGTCTTGCCGCCGCGCATCCGCAGGTCGATGTCGAACACCTCGGTCTTGACCTCGCCGGGCACCGCCGCGATCGAGGTCAACAGCGCCGCGCCGTCGCCGGAGACGACGTCGGTCAGCTTCAGGCCGCCCGAGCCGATCTCGGCCAGATCGTAGTCCAGCCAGTTGGCGAGCGTAGCGTTGACATAGGCGATCTCGCCGGCCGGATTGACCGAGAAGAACCCGCAGGGCGCGTGATCGAGATATTCGATGGCGTGCCGCAGCTCCTGGAACACGTCTTCCTGGCGCTCGCGGTCGCGGGTGATGTCGGCGATCGACCACACCGCATATCTCGCGTCGCGCTTGCCCTCGCCGAGCGGGCGTACCCTGAGCCGCAACCAGCGGCCTTGCCCACCACCTTGCCCACCACCTTGGCCGGCCGCGTGACCGGCGATGCGGACCTCCTCCTGTTGCCGCTTGCCTTCGCGCGCGGCCTTCAGCAGGCGGAATACCGCCTCGGAGACATCAGGATTGCCGATGAAGACGCGCTCGACGGGACGGACGTCCTGCGGCCCGGCGGCACCGGTCAGCGTCAGATAGGCGGCGTTGGAATAGACCACGTGGCCACGGGAGTCGGTGACGACGAGCCCTTCCTGGGCATGGTCGGCGATCCGCCCCATCACTGGATCGTCCGTGGTGCGGTCGGAGAAGCGGATGATGCCGGCCGCAAGCGCGAACAGGTTGAACAGCCCGACGGTCGCGAGCAGCGCCAGCACGCCGAGGATATAGGGCTGCGCCTGGCTCCGGCCGATGGTCATCAGCCAGACCGCCACCGCGACGATGCCGGCGGCAATCAGCAGCACCAGCAAGATGCTGCCGCTGCGCCGCGCTGGCCCGTGGGCCACGAACGGCTCGGTCCCGGGAGGATCGTTACTGTCGGCAGTCATCTGGAGAGACATGGCTCGTCTGCATCAAGAAGGCGCCCGTCCGGCCGCCTTGCCCCTGAGTGCCTGAATCGGACCCGAAAACGCAAGTCCATCAGGCGGCAATTTCGCAAGTTACGCGCATTTCAAGCGGTTTTCCGCCCCTTACTGGCGCAGGCCGGACAGCCCCCGCCTCAGCCGCATCACGTAGCCGATGATTTCGGCAACCGCATGATAGTGCTCGACCGGGATTTCCTTGTCGATCTCGACGGTCGCATAGAGCGCCCGGGCCAGCGGCACGTTCTCCACGATCGGGATGTCGTGTTCCTTGGCGATCTCCCGGATCTTGAACGCCAGATTGTCGACGCCCTTGGCGACGCAGACCGGCGCCGACATGCTGCGGTCATAGGCCAGCGCCACCGAGTAGTGGGTCGGGTTGGTGATGATCACCGAGGCCTTAGGAACCTGGGCCATCATGCGCTTCTTGGCGCGCTGCACCCGCAACTGCTTGATCCGGCCCTTGACGTGCGGGTCGCCTTCCGACTGCTTGAACTCCTCCTTCATCTCCTGGAGCGACATCTTGTGACGCTCGTACCAGGTCCGGTACTGGAAGAAGTAGTCAGCGATCGCGACCGCGGCGAGGATGGCGACCACCGCCGCCAATAGGTGCACCGTCATGCCGGTCACCGCCGGCAGCAGCTCGGCCGGATCGACCCGCAGGAACGATTCCATCCGCATCCGATCGGGCCACAGCACGATGACCATCACGACGCCGAGCGCAATCAGCTTGAACAGGCCTTTCAGGAAGTTCGCGATCGCCTGCTTGCCGAACAGCCGCTTGAAGCCGGCGGCCGGCGAGATCTTGGAGAATTTCGGCGCGAGCTGTTCGGCCGACCACACCAGCTGGTGCTGGATCATGTTGCCCGCGATCGCCGCCAGCGCCAGCATCAAGAACGGCACGCCGATCGCGGCGACCACGGCGTAGCCGAGCGTCTGGGTCAGTTGAAGCAGGCCGGCACCGTCGGTGCGGATCATCCAGGAATTGGCGATCAGGTTGCGCAGCGGCATCAAGATGCCGCCGCCGACCGAGCCCGAGAAGGTCGACAGCACCAGCGTGGCGCCGGCGATGATGAACCAGGTGTTGACCTCCTGGCTCTTGACGACGTCGCCTTTCTCAAGGGCTTCGTCGAGGCGTTTTTGCGTAGGGTCTTCTGTTTTGTCTTCGGTATCCTCGGCCATCTCTGCTCCCTAGAACATGATGCGACTTGATCGCATCATGTTCTGCGGTCCCTATTTTTGACGCGCTTTCTTCACGCGAACCGGTTCCCACTTCGCTCGAAAACGCTCTGCGTCAATTCATCGGAGCGAGCTGGCGCATGACGCCGAGGAAGTAATCGAGATAGGTGTTCATCATCGCCGCGAGCACGCCGGCGAAGATCAGGAAGCCGACCATGATCGAGAGCGGCACGCCGACGAAATAGACCTGCATCTGCGGCATCAGCCGTGCCAGGACGCCGAGCCCGATGTTGAAGACGAGGCCGAACACCAGGAACGGCGCCGACAATTGCAGGCCGATCTTGAAGGCGGCGGAAAAGGCCGAGGTCGCGAGCGCCGCGACGTCGCCGGTCGGCATGATCTCGCCCGGCGAGAAGATCCGGTAGCTTTCGCTCAATGCCGCGATGACGAGATAGTGGCTGTCGGTGGCAAACAGCAGCGTCAGGCCGAGGATGGTGAGGAAGTTGCCGATGATCTGGCCCTGCTGCCCCTGGGTCGGGTCGACCGCGGTGACGAAGCCGAGGCCGAGCTGCTGCGCGATCACGGAGCCCGCGACGTTGAGCGCCGACAGCGTCACCCGCGCGGTGGCGCCGAGCACGATGCCGATGATCAGTTCGTGCACCATCAGGACGCCAAGCGAGGAGATCGACGTCAGGTCGACGTGATAGGCGTTGCGATGCAAGGGCAGGATAATCAGCGTCAATAGCAGCGCGATCGAGAGCTTGACCCGTGCCGGGATGTTGCTCTCGCCGAAACCGGGCAGCAGCATCACCATCGCGCCCACGCGCGCGAACACCAGCACGAAGATTGCGGCCAGCGCCGGCAGCAGTGAGACATCGATGCGCATGACCGCGGCATTAGTGCATCAACCGCCGATGATTCGCGACGAAATCCGCATCATGTGGCTGGCCAGCGAATCCGCCATGAACGGCAGCGCCAGCAGCAATGTGACGAAGATCGCGAGGATCTTCGGCACGAAAACCAGCGTCTGCTCCTGGATCTGGGTCAGGGCCTGGAACAGCGACACCACGACGCCGACCACGAGGCCGACCACCATCAGGGGCGACGACACGATCACGATGGTCCAGATCGCATCGCGCGCCACGTCGAGAGTTTCAGGACCGGTCATTGCTATGTTCTCGCTCTCAGTTGTTTGCTTCCGTCGTTCCGGGGCTCGCGAAGCGAGAGCCCGGAATCCATACTCCCGATCGTGGTTATGGATTCCGGGCCTCGGCCTTCGGCGCATCCCGGAATGGCAATCAGATCGGCATCTTCATGATGTCTTCGTAGGCCTGGATCACGCGGTCGCGGACCGAGACCAGCGTCGACACCGCGACGTCGGTGTCGGCGACCGCCGTCACCACGTCCATCACGTTGGCCTTGCCCGAGGCCATCGCCATGGTTTGCGCGTCGGACTTCTTGCCCGCTTCCAGCACGCTGCCGACCGAGTCCTTCAGCAGCGCGCTGAAGGACGGGCCGGCGACCGCCTGCCCCGCCTTCTCGACGCCGCCGCGCTCCATCATCTTGGCGAGGCTGGCATAGGCGTTGGCGGCGACTGTCGGTGTAGCCATGATTTAGGCTCCCTGTTCTTGTTGGGTCAGGACTTGAGGATGTCGAGCGTGCGCTGGATCATCCGCCGCGTCGCACTGATGATGTTGAGGTTGGCCTCGTAGGAGCGCTGGGCATCCCGCATGTCGGTCATTTCGACCATCGAGTTGACGTTCGGATATTTGACGTTGCCGGAAGCATCCGCCGCCGGATTGCCCGGTTCGTGCCTGATGCGGAACGACGACTGGTCCGGCCGGATCCGGCCGAGCGTCACGACCTGGGCGTCGAGCGAACGGTCGAGCGCGGAGGAGAAGGTCGGCACCTTGCGGCGATAGGGATCGCCGCCTGCGGTCTGCGCCGTCGAATCGGCGTTCGCGATATTCTCCGAGATCACCCGCATCCGCCCCGCCTGCGCGCGCAGGCCTGACGTCGCGATGCTCATCGAGCGGGTGAAGTCGCTTGTTCCATCTGCCATGGGATCCTCCTGCCGCCGTCAGGCGGCCAGCCCTCGTGCTAGCCCTTGCCGATCGCGGTTTTCAGCAGACGCAGACTCTTGCTGTAGAGCGCGGTGACGGCCGCATAGTCCATCTGGTTGTCCGAGACTTTCAGCATCTGGTCCTCCAGATTGACGGCATTGCCGGCCGGGCGGGTCTGGAACCCGCTCTTGCCGCGGTCATTGTCGAAATTGTCGGGTGTGCCGGACGCCGCCATGTGGGTGGCGCTGGTCTGCATCATCGGCAGCGTCCCCATGCCGCCGCCGACCGTCGTGCCGGCGCGGTCGAACTTCGGCTCGACCAGGTCGCGCGGCCGGAAGTTCGGCGTGTCGGAATTGGAAATGTTCTCGGCGAGCACCCGCTGGCGCTCCTGGTGCCACTGCATCTTGGTGCGCAACGCCGACAGGATCGGGAGATCGTTCATGGCCATCGCCGTGGCTCCGTTAACCTCTTGGACGCCCCTTGGCCCTCCCGAGGTAGGCAGAATTTGCCCGGTGTATGGTTAACGGTTGGTTAAAATGCCGGACTGATCCGTGGAGAACACGGCAACCGTGGCCCGCGAGCGCATTTTCGCCACGAATGCTGCGTTAACCAGCACAAACCAAGACAGCGTGGGGCGCTGAGAAGTCGTTTTGGGACAAGCGATTCTTGGTTTATTAATAGAACAGTCGGCTGCAAGCCGCTGGGAATTAAGAAATAAGGCGAATCTCGGGCGCGATTCGCTGCGCAAATCGCAGTTGTCAATCTGCGCTCGTTGATGGCGGAAGCTGAGGAAGGCCACGATGGCCGGGGACTCCAATATGCAGGTCATTACATTTGTCTTGGCGTTCGTGGTCGTGCTGGCGCTGATCGGCGTCACCGCCTGGCTGGTTCGCCGCTTCGGCGGAAATCGCCTTGGCGCCAATGCCAATCGCGGGCGCATGCCGCGACTGGCGGTGATCGACGCCGCCGCCGTCGATGGTCGCCGCCGTCTGGTGCTGGTCCGCCGCGACAACATCGAGCATCTGCTGATGATCGGGGGCCCGACCGACATCGTCGTCGAGCCGAACATCGTGCGTGCGATGCCGGGGCGCGATCAGATGTCGAGCCGCCCCGCGGTCGCTCCCGAGGCTGCGCTGCCGCGCGCCACACCGCTTCCCGACGCGGCCTGGAACGAGAGCGAAGCCGCCCGTTCCGATACTTTCGAGCTTCCCGAGCCCGAACTGCCGCCGCGTCAGGCGCGCCCCTCCTTCGCCGACGAGCTTCGCCGGCCCCCACCGCCGCCGCCGATCGGTGACCGCCGCAGCGATCCGCTCGCGGGCTTCGCGCCCGAGCCGCGGCCCGATCCGATGCCGCCGCGCCTGCCCCGCTCCGAATCCGTCGCACCGCCGCGTCCGCCGCGCGCCGCCGAGCCACCAAAGGCACCGCCGCCGCTGCGCGCGCCGGATCGCGCCGTCGCGCCGCCGCCGCCTCCCGCTCCACCGCCGATTGCGGCACCAACGCCTTCCAGCCCACCACCGGCATCGAATGCCGACGCCAATCTCGCCGAGATGGCGCAACGGCTTGAAGCAGCGCTGCGCCGCCCGACCGGCGCCGCCGAGACCGTTGCACCGCCGGTTGCGCCCGAAGCGCCGCCGGTGCGTCCGCCGCGGAGCGAGCCGGCCGCTCCGCCCGCCGCTGGCCAGAAGAGCGGGTTCGAGAATCTCGAGGACGAGATGGCCTCGCTGCTCGGCCGACCGAAGTCCCCTTCGTGAGATCGGGGACCGTCCCGCGTAGAGTTTTTTTCATCGCTGTCCTGATCGCCGCCGGGCTGTTCGCTGGCCCGGCGATGGCGCAGGACATCTCCATCAATCTCGGCGGCGGCAATGGCGGCGTGACCGAGCGCGCGATCCAGTTGATCGCGCTGCTCACGGTGCTGTCGATCGCGCCGTCGATCCTGATCATGATGACGTCGTTCACGCGCATCGTGGTCGTGCTGTCTCTCTTGCGCACCGCGCTCGGCACCGCGACCGCGCCGCCGAACTCCGTGATGATCGCGCTGGCGATGTTCCTCACCGCCTTCATAATGGGGCCGGTGCTACAGAAATCCTATGACGACGGCATCAAGCCGCTGGTCGCCAACCAGATCGGCGTCGAGGAGGCGTTGCAGCGCGCCTCGGTCCCGTTGCGCGGCTTCATGCAGAAGAACGTGCGCGAGAAGGATCTGAAGCTGTTCATGGACCTCTCCGGCGAGCCGCCGCCGGCAACCCCGGAGGAGATGTCGCTGCGCATCCTGGTGCCGGCCTTCATGATCTCCGAACTGAAGCGCGCCTTCGAGATCGGCTTCCTGCTGTTCCTGCCGTTCCTGATCATCGACCTGGTGGTCGCCTCGGTCCTGATGTCGATGGGCATGATGATGCTGCCGCCGGTCGTGGTGTCGCTGCCGTTCAAGCTGATCTTCTTCGTGCTGGTCGACGGCTGGGCGCTGGTCGCCGGCAGCCTGGTGCAGAGTTACGGGGGGTAGCCCCGCGTAACATTCATGGCCCGTCGGCTGGATCGGCCGGGCCGTTGCACTATCATGCGCGGCACCGCATCCAGGGAGCCGTGCCGTGCAGCAGCCATTCGACCGCGCCGCAGAAGACCTCGGCAACGCCATCCATCTCGAGCATGTCAATGTGCAGGTGCCCGACCAGCGCCTCGCCACGCTGTTCTATGTCGCGGGCATCGGGCTGACCCGCGATCCCTATCTGATGGTCTCCGACAGCAACATGTGGGTCAATGCCGGCCGCAGCCAGTTTCATCTGCCGAGCGGACGGCAACAGGTGCTGCGCGGCCACACGGCGATCGTGATCGCCGGGCGACAGGCCCTGCTCGCGCGGCTCGCCGCGGTCGCGCCCAAGCTCGACGGCACCGCGTTCAGCTATCGCGAGCGCAACGACCACGTCGAAGCCACCTGCCCCTGGGGCAATCACCTGCGCTGCTATGAGCCCGACGCCGGGCGGTTCGGGCGCATCGCGCTCGGCATGCCCTATGTCGAGTTCGACGTGCCGCGCGGTACGGCTGAAGCGATCAGCCGGTTCTATCCCGAAATCATGGGCATCCCGGCCAGCATGGAGGACGGCGTCGCGCGCGCCAAGGTCGGCAAGGATCAGTATCTGCAATTCCGCGAGACCGATTCTGCGCAGGGCGAGTACGACGGCCATCACGTCCAGATCTACATCACGGACTTCTCGGGTCCCTACAAGCGGCTGCGCGAGCGCAATTTGGTCTCGCGCGAGGACAATCAGTACCAGTACCGGTTCTGCGACATCGTCGATCCGGCTGATGGCCGGCATCTGTTCACCGTCGAGCACGAGGTGCGCAGCGCCACCCACCCGATGTATCTGCGGCCGCTCGTCAACCGCAATCCTGTCCAGACCAACCGCACCTTCGCCAACGGCTACGACCAGGCGCCATGGGCGATGGGGCCGGACCAGTATGACGGCTGAGCAGGTGCTGCTCCGCCTCACACCATCATTCGCG
This sequence comes from Bradyrhizobium sp. SK17, assembly GCF_002831585.1. GTDB lineage: Bacteria > Pseudomonadota > Alphaproteobacteria > Rhizobiales > Xanthobacteraceae > Bradyrhizobium. The sequence goes on from NZ_CP025113.1 coordinate 6,693,908, forward strand.
CATTCCAGCCACGAGACGCCATGCTTCCCTCCCAGCGCCATCTGTTCGAGATCCCACGCGAGGTCTGCTACCTGAACTCGGCGTCCTACAGCCCGTTGCCGCTGAAGACGCTCGATGCCGGCCGCATGGCGGTCGGACGCAAGGGCCAGCCCTGGAGCATCGATGGCGGGTTCGCCGGGCGCCAGCATGAGCGCGCGCGCATCGCGGCGGCGCGCCTGATCAATGCCGATCCCAACGACGTCGCGCTGATCCCGGCGATCAGCTACGGGGTCGCCACGGTAGCGAAGGCACTGACCATTCCCCGCGGCTCGCGGGTCGTCGTGCTGGAAAACGATCACTCCTCGCCGGTGCTGGAATGGCACGCCCGCGCCGAGGCGCAGGGCTTCGACGTCGACACCGTGCGCCAGCCCGCCGACGGCGACTGGACGACGGCGGTGCTCGCGACCATCGAACGGTCAGGCGCGGCGCCGGTGGGGCTCGCCTCGATCTCGTCGGTGCACTGGTCGGACGGCGGCATGATCGACGTCGACAAGGTGCAGGCCGCGCTGCGCCGACAGGGGGCGATGTTCGTGATCGACGCGACGCAGAGCGCCGGCGTCGTGGCGATGGACGTGACGAAGCTCGATCCCGATGCGGTGATCTTCCCGACCTATAAGTGGCTGATCGGTCCTTACGGCCGTGCCTTCCTCTATGTCGCAAAACGTCACCAGAACGGCGTGCCACTCGAGCAGACTTCCGCCGGCCGCCGCAACGTCAACTCCGAGAACCCGGTCTATTTCGGCGACCTCGGCTATGTCGACAACGCCCGCCGCTACGACATGGGTGAGCGCGATCATTTCATCACCCTCGAAATGGCCTCGATCGGCATGGAGATGATGGCGGAATGGGGCGCTGCCGCCATCCGCGAGCGGCTCACGATGCTCAATGCGCGGATCGCCGACGGCATCCAAGGTCTCGGGCTCGACGTGCTGGCGCAGGCCGTGCGCGCGCCGCATATCCTGAGCCTCGGCATGGATGGCGGCATCCCGAAGGAACTGATCGCGCGGCTCGCCGCGGAGAACATCCATGTCGCGCTGCGGCTCGGCCGGATGCGGATCTCGCCGCATGTCTTCAACGACGAGGCCGACGTCGACCGCTTCGTCGCCGCGTTGACGAAAGCGCTGCGTGGCTAGAGCGTTTTCGAGCGAAGTGGATACCGGTTCGCGTGAAGAAAACGCGTCAAGACAAGAACCTAGAGCCCCGTTCCGATTCCATCGGAACGGGAAAGGCTCTAACCGGGCTTGCGCCCCCGTACGACGACGCTGAACAATTCGATCGCCAGCGCGATGGCGACCGCGGCCGCACCGATCACGAACAGCAGCGCATAATCGCCGCCACTTCGGGCGAACAGATAGGACAGGCCATAGGCGCCCGCCGCCTGGAACAGCGCGAAGGCGGTGGTGGCCTGCGCCCAGGCGGAGCGCTGGCTCGCCGCCGAATGCGGGATCAGCTCATGGATGCGGCCGATCACCAGCGGCACGATACCGGGCGTGAAGCCGCCGACGATCAGGCTGGATACGATCAGCGCGGCGGGCGATGTCGTCACGGCAGGCAATGCGACCGCAACCGCCTCGATCAGGAACGCCACGCGCAGCGCCGCGGCGAAGCCGGCGCGATCGGCGAGATGTCCCGACAGCAGCGGACCGACCACGGCACCGATGCCATACAGCACCCAGTAATACGATCCCGCTGAAATCCCCTGCCCGAGCCCGCGGGCGACGAAATCGACCAGGAACACCATGTGCGGCACCAGCGCCAGCGCGTTGAGGCCGTATTCAAGGCACAATGCGAGCACCAGCGGCGAGCGCACGCCATGCGCGGCGACCGGCTGCTCCTTCGCGGCATGCACGGCGGGCGCTTCCGCCGGCCACGCCGTCCAGCTGATCAGGGTCAGCACCGCCGACAGCACGCCAAGGCCGTACCAGGCTTGCTTGACGCCCTGCTGCAACAACAGCGGCACCAGCGTGCCGGAAGCTGCGACACCGAGGCCAACACCGGCAAAGATCACACCGCCGACCAGGCCGCGCTTGCTCGGCGCGGTGTGCGGCAGGATCGCGGTCGCCGCCAGCACCATGATCACGCCGCCCGTGGTGCCGGCGAGGAAGCGGAAGCCGAAGAACCAGATGAAAGAGATCGGCACCGAACAGGCAAAGCAGGTGATGGCGGCCAGCACCATCATGCTGCGCAGCGCCCACACCGAACCGATGCGTGCGCCGAGGTCGCGCGCAATCAGCGCGCCGGCGAGATAACCGGCGAGATTGGCGGCGCCCAGATAAACCGCTTCCGCCGGCGTGAACCACTTGGCCGCGATCAAGGCCGGGATCAGCGGCGTGTAGGCAAAGCGCGCCAGCCCCAGCCCGACCAGCGAGGCGCACAGGCCCGCTGCCGCCGCAACCCACAACGGCTTGCCGGCATCGCCATGCGGCTCGGCATGATGGCGCCTGCGATGTTCGACATTGGCTGACATGGACACGCCAATAGACCCTCTGGGCATTCGTTAAAAATGATTAGTTGCGATCGCAGCAATCACTCTCAGCGATCACATCGCACCTCTCCCGGCCGGGAGAAGTGCTCTGTTTGATGCGGCAAAGGCCGTCAGCGGGTGCCCGCCGCGGCGAGCTTCCTGCGATATTCCAGCGCGGGCAGCCCGCCCCAGCCCCAATTGTCGGTATCGACCTCCTCGATGATCACGAAGGTCGATTCCGAGGGCTTGCCGAGCACGTCGCGCAGCAACTCGCTGGCGCCCTTGATCAGAGCAGCCTTCTGTTCCGCCGTGGTGGACGACGCCCCGGGCGTCGTCCCCTCACGCGTGATCTGGATGGTGACGATCGGCATCACACGCTCCGCTTCAATTGAGCATGATCATTTCGGAAGACCGGTTTCCACTCTTCCGGATCATGCTCGTGCCCCTAGTGCCCGGCGCTCTGGCCGCCGTCGACATGCAGGATCTCGCCGGTGACGAAGCCCGCGCCTTCCAGGAACAGCACGGCATCGACGATGTCCTTCATCTCGCCCATCCGTCCGACCGGATGCAGCTTGGCGAGGTAGTCATGCGTGGCGGGCGCGTGCATCGGGGTCTTGATGACGCCGGGCGCCACCGCGTTCACGCGGATGCCCTTGGCGGCATATTCGATCGCGAGCGACTTGGTCGCGGCGGCGAGACCGCCCTTGGTCAGCGAGGCCAGCACCGAGGGCACCTTGCTGTTGGCGTGGTCGACCAGGCTGGTCGTGATCTGCACGATGTGTCCGGATGCCTGCTTCGCCATCTCCCTGGCGACGCGGCGGGTGATGTAGAAGAAGCCGTTCAGGTTGGTCGCCAGCATCGCGGCGTAATCCTGGTCGGTGTAGTCGGCGAACGGCTTGGCGACGAAGATGCCGGCATTGTTGACCAGCGTGTCGACCCGGCCGAACTGCCCGAGCGCCTGCTTGACGACGCGCTCGGCAACCTCGGGATCGCCGATGTCGCCCGCGACCGCCAGTACACCCGGGTCCGACGACGGCTTGATACTGCGGGAGTTGGCGACGACGCGCCAGTTGCGGTCGCGATAGCCCTTGACGATGGCCTCACCGAGGCCTTGCGAGCCGCCGGTGACGATTGCGACCTTCTGCTCTGCACCCATGATGTCTCTCCATCCCTTGCTGAAGCAGCCCAGCGCCGCCTCGATGGAGAGCAACCTAGATACATCCGATTTGCGCGCGAATGCCCGCTATTCGGCAGACACTCTTCCGCGCCGCGAACGACTGAGCATGATCCGGAAAAGTGTGAAGCGGTTTTCCGGCGCGACAAACGCGAAGCGTTTGCGCGGAGATCATGCGCAAAAAGAACATAAGCGCGATGATCCTATCGTCGCGCTTTAGCATCGGCCCGTCTCGCCTCGCGCGACAGCCGCTCGAAATAGCGCTTCAGCCGCGGGCCGGCGAAATCGACGAAGGCGCGCACCTTCGGTACGTCGAAGCGGCCGTGCGGCGCCAGCAGATGCACCGGCAGCGGCGGATGCTCGTCGCCGGCGAGCAATATCTGCAGCCGCCCGTCGCGGATTTCCTCGGCGATGTGATACGAGAACAATCGCGTGACGCCGTGGCCTTCGCTGGCGGAGGCGACCGCCGCCCGCACCGTGTTGACGACCAGCCGCGGCGCGAATTGCACCGCGCGTGCCACCTTCGATTTCGCGGCCGGCGGGAAACTCCAGGAGTCGAGCCCGAAATGCGTCATCGCGATGATCTGCTGCTTCGCCAGATCGGCGGGCTCGCGGATCACCGGATGCTGCGCGAGGTAGCCCGGCGACGCCGCGACCACCCGGCGCACCTCGCCGAGCTTGATCGCGACGAAACTGGAATCGGCGAGATGGGCGATGCGCAGCGCGACGTCGATGCCCTCGTCGATCAGGTTGACGGTGCGATCGAGCATCACCAGCCGGACCGTCACGGCTGGATATTCCGTCATGAATGCGTCGAGCACCGGCCGCAGCACGTCCTCACCCACGACGATGGGCGCGGTGATGGTCAGCGTGCCGCGCGGCGCGGCCCGCTCGCCGGCGGCCGAGATGTCGGCCTCATCCAGCTCGCTCAGGATGCGGCGGCACGCCGATGCATAGCGCTCGCCGGCGTCGCTCAGCTTCAGCGACCGCGTGGTGCGATGGAGTAGCTCGGCGCCGACATGGTGCTCGAGAAACGCGATCGCCCGGCTCACCGCCGCCGGCGATCGCCGCAGTTTCCGCCCCGCGCCCGCAAGGCTGCCCTCGTCGACCGCCGCGACGAAGACCTTCATGGCGTCGATGCGGTCCATCGATTCCCCCGTCTCGCGGCAGCCCGCTAACCTTTCACATCATACTGCTTGCTGAGATGGTCGCCGATCTGCACCAGCATGGCGACGCATTCGGGATAGCCAGGCTTTGCCACCGTCGCCTCGCCGGCGCTGGCGCGGAATTCCCAGCTCTCGCCGTCACGCAGCACGGAGATGTCGATGCCATCGGGACAATCGGCATGGACCTTCAGCTCGGCCCGCGCCATCGCGATGAGTTCGGCTTCGGTCTTGATCGGCTTGCTCATGTGACAACGTCCTCCCAGCTTGCGACGAGCGCCATGGTGGCCGATTTGGCAAGGCAATGTCGAGAGGACGAACGCGATCACGCGCTCTTGCAATTGACAATTCGCACCACCCCGGCGAACATCCGGTCCGGGTCGATACTACCCGCCGCTTGCACCCCGCCCGGGGACGGTGAATGTATCAAGCCGATTTCAGGCTTCCTTTGCCCGCACGAACGGGTCAGCAACGCAAGCCCCTGACGCTTTCCGTTCGTCGATGCAAAGGACCATTCCATGCGCGACTTCCGTGATGCCAAGGCCATGGCGCAAACCCTGCGTGAAACCCTCGGCGCCAGATCGATCCCCCTCACCCATAGCGACAGCCTGGAGCTGATCGCCAAACTGTTCGGTCAACGCGACTGGAACACGCTGGCGGCGCGGATCCAGGTCGCCGGTCCGCCAAGCACGCTGGCCCAGACCGCAGAGCCCGCTGCGGAATCACCGCCGATCACGGCGCGGCACGAGGTCGCAGTCGATCCAGCCGTGCTCGATCATTATTCCGGATTCTACCGGCTCAGCGACCGCACCGTGTTTACGGTGACGCCCGACGGACATCATCTGATGATGCAACTCACCGGACAGCGCTCGGTGCGGTTCTTTGCAGAGAGCACAACCGAATTCTTCGCCAAGATTGTCGATGCGCAGGTCAGCTTCGTGGTCGGGCCGGACCGACGCGCCACTTCGCTTATTCTGCATCAGAACGGCAGCGACATTCCGATGGCGCGCATCGACGCCGCGACGGCAACGAAGATCGCCGATCAGACCGCGCAGCGCGTCAAGAACCAGTCGGCCAGTCCCGGAACCGAAGCTGCGCTTCATCGCCTGATCGATGGAATCGCATCGGGGAATCCCGACTACAACGAGATGAGCCCGGCGCTGGCGGCGGCCACCCGCAAGCAGATGCAGTGGCTTCAGCCGCTCGCGGACCTCGGCAACATCCAGTCGATCCGCTTTCTCGGCGTCGGCGAGCAAGGCGAGGACGTCTATAGCGTCAGGCACACGGACGGCGCCGCGCATTGGCGCATCGCGCTTGACGACAAGGGGATCATTTCGACCGCGTGGGTGACGCCCGGACCGTAAGGCTGGCGCGGCTACTGAGCGGCGCTGGCGCGCCGCTCGCCCTTGATCGCCGGCAGCGTGCTCACCGGCGCGGCTTTCGGCTTGTCAGGCACCGATCCGGTCGACACCGGATCGGGCAGCAGCGCCCGGGCGGTGGCATCGGGGAAGCGGGACTTCATCTCGCGGATGAAGCCGTCCAGCGTGTCGACGCTGGCGGCCATCCGCGCGATCTGGGCGAACTCGGCGCTGGAGGTCGCGACCGGCTTGCTGGCCGCGTCGAACGCCAGCTTGTCGGCGTCGCCCGACATCAGCGGCGCGTATTTCTCGCGGAACCGGGACAGCCCGATGGCATCCTCTGCGAGCGCGTAGCCGACCACGGCGCGGATGATATCGGCCTTCTCGCTGGGATTGAGCGGGGTGAAGTCGCGCCAGCGGTCGCCGTAATAGAGCTCGATCTGCTCGGACGCTTCGCGCCAGTGCCGCGATGCCCAGTAGATGTCGGAGCGCAGCCGGATCGCCTCGCGGCCAGTGATGTTCGAGATGATGTCGAGCGCGAGGTCGTGCCGGCCGACGTCGCTCTGCGCCCTCGCCTCGAGCAGCAGCCGTTGCTGGCGCAGTTCGCCGGAGAGATCGGCGATCCGGGTCGAGCGCAGCGCGCCGATGGCGCGCTCGGGCTTGCGGTTCATCAGATAGACCATCGCAAGCCGGGCCGCGACCTGGGCGCGTGCCGCGCCTTCGAGACGCTTGTCGACCTGGTATTGCAGGAGATCGGCGGCCTGATCCAGCAGATCGACACCGACGAGGCGGTCGGCGAGCCGGCGAATCATCTCGTCGCCGCGGCGACCGATCGGCGTCAGCTCGCGATATTCGTAGAAGGTGCCGAGCGCATCGATCGGCGCCATCTCGTCGCCTTTCGGCCCGAGATAGAGCTGCACGAACAGCGCGGAAGCCGCGTCCTGCGCCTGACGCGATTCCGGCGCGTTCGGCTGGAGCCGGGTCGCCGCACGCGTCACCGCGAAGGCATCGGCATAGCGCGCGGTCTCGGCATAGATCTTCGACAGCTCGTACAGCGTCTTCAGCTCGATGTTGTCGCCGCGCCACAGCATCGACAACAGCTCGAGCTCTTTCAGCACATCGTCACGGCCGATCTCACCACGCTTCTGCCGGAGCAGCGTCTCAAGCAGCTTGCCCTCGGCGGCGGCCTGGCGGTCGGCCGAACCGGCGGCGAAGCGGTAGGCGTCGAGCGCATCCTTCTCCTGGCCCAGCGCTTCGGCGAGCCGTCCGCGCAGCACCGCGGCCGCGGGCTTCAGCCCGTCGGGAACGCCGACCACGTCGAGGTCGCTCTTGCGCCGCGCGGCGCCGGAATAATCCTTCACCTCGAGCGAGGCCTTCATCGAATCCATCGTGACGACACGTTGCAGGTCAGGCGGCAGGGTCGCGACCGCGAATTCGGCGTTCTTGAATTTTTCGCGCGCCTCGGCCCATTTGCCCTCGCGGGCGAAGGCGAGCCCCTTCCACAATTGGATATCGTAGCCGTTGCCGATCACGGGATTGGCGAGATCCTTGAGGCCGCGTGCCGGGCGTCCGATCAGGATGCTGGCGACTGCGTGCACCATCACCACCGACGGCGTCTCGCCGCCGCGCTTGCTCTCGGACAGGATCAGGTTGGCCACGCCATGGGCTTCCTGATACATGCCGCGCGCCATGTAGAAATCGGCGAGATCGAGCCGCGCCTGCGGCAGCTGCTCGGCATCGGCCGTCGACGCCGCCGCAATCAAGGTGTCGAGCTGCTTGAGGAAATTCTCCGACTGGTTCTTGCGCCACTCATCCGGATCGAACAACGGCTTCACCGCCGTGGTCGCCCGCTCGGCAGAAACGTCGGCCGATGACAGCGTCAGGCCGCCGGGCCGGCCGAGCGTCACCTTGTCGGCGCCGACCTCCGCCTTGACGTCGTCGGCGTTCGGACGAACCACGAGGCCATGGATCGATTCCAGCAACGAGAGCTCGACGAAATCCTGCCGCTTGATGATGCCGCGGGTCGGCGGCGGTGCGGTCACGACCCAGAGCGTATCGCCGGCGTCGGGATCGACCAGTTTATGGAGCTGGCCGGGATTGGCGAGCGGCACACTGACATTGGCGAGCGATGGTTCCGAGATGTTGCGCGCCACGGCGAGCGGCAGCGGCGGCTTCTGCCCTCGGTCCGCGAAAGTCAGCGTCCAACTCACGCCGCGCGAACGATCATCGCTCTCCAGCGACGGCATCTGCGGCCGGTTGAGGCGAAAGCGCACCGCTTGCCCCTTCTCCAGCGCGATCGGGCTGACATCGGAGATCAGCGCGCCGCCCTTGGCGCGGATCGGATCGACATCGATCGCATCAAGCGTGTCGAACACCATCCACACCGTGTCGGCGCGGCGGAACAGCGCCGCCGGCGTCGCCCCAGGGAATGAGAACGTCACGCGCAGCCCGTCGCTGTCGCGCTGGGCTTCGACCATGGGCTTACCGCTGGCGCGGGCTTCGGCTGGCGGCGATGAGGTCACAGCGGGCTTCGGCGCGTCCGTCGCCGGCGCGGCCGCGACGATCGGTGCCGGCTTCGGCGGATCGTTCACGGGGGCCGGCTGCTCCATCGCCGTGCCGGCGCTGCCGTCGTGTGGCGCAGCCGCGATCTTCGGCAGCTCCGGATTGGGGCCCTCCGACCTGGGCTGTTCCGCTTTGGCGGGCGCCGGTTGCTCACCGCTCCCTTGCCCGGTCTTGACCGCTTCGGATTGCACTTGCGGCGGATCGGCCTTCGCTGGCTCCGCCTTTGGCTGCTCAGGCTTGGATTGTTCGGATTTAGACTGTTCGGGCTTGATCTCGATCTTGGCCTGCTGCGCGATGCTTTCCGACGTCACCGGTGCGATCGCCGCCGCACCCTTGGGTTTGCCGCGCGGCGTGGGCAACAACGAACTCAGCGAGGGCTTCGCCGCCTGCTGCTCGGTCGGCTGGAAGGCGACGTCGACGATATAGTTCTTCTCGTCGCGGAACGAATGCAAATCGACATCGCCGATCAAGGTGAGATCGACCGCCGACGTATCGGTGTCGGCACGCGCGCTGATCGATGCGACGTTCGGAGGCGCGGCGACCTTGGCGTCGGCAAGGTCGAAGGTCAGGACCGAGTTGAACGACAATGTCAGTTTCTGCTCGTTCAGCACCGAGGACACGCTGACCCCGTCGGGAACCTCGAACACGAAGCGCACGAAAGTGGGCTGCACCAGCGCGCGAACCCGCACCGGCGGCTTTTTCTTTGCCGCATCGGCGGCGCGCTGCATGCGCAGCAGGCGCTCGGCGGCGCGGGCGCGCTCGGCGAGCTCGCGGATCACCTCCTGCGGCAGCGACGGCGGCGGGCCGGTCCAGCTATCAGGCAGGAAGTCGACGAAGATGCGCTCGCCGGCGGTCATGGTGTTGACGGTGACGCGGCGCGCCAGCGACAGGCGGATCGCCGAGCCGTCCGGATCGCGGCGCGCGGCGCCGACGTAATCGGGCACCGCGTCCGACAGTTTCTCGACGGGGATATCGACCGGACGCTTGAAGCGGATCACGATGATCGAGCCAGCGGTCGTCACCTCGGACTCGACATCCTCCTTCAGCTTCAGCACCAGCCGCGCGAAGCCGTTCGCGGCGGAGAATGTCGCCTCACCTGGCACCGGCGGCGGATCTTCGGCACGCGCTGCGGTCGGACAGGCCAGGCCCGCGAGTGCAAGGCCGGCGGCAAGCAGGCACAAACGCGCAGTCCGCGCCCAGGCGCGGCCTCGCGACCATGTTCCAGCGGCAGCCGTTCGCGCCATCTCGAAACGTCTTCTTGAGATTCTCAGCCAAGCCAGCGCGAAGCGCCCTCGCCCACGCGTCCCGATCTTGGATCGGGCGGCGTTAAGGACCTGTTAACGTCAACGGATTGTTTCGGATCGGGGCATGGCTAGACTAGCCGCGGTAAATTAATGCGGGCGAGCATGTATCAAATTACGATACAGCGCTATTGCCTTTTGTATCATGCCATGATACCGTTTTGCCGTGATTAAGAGCTTCAAAGACGCTGTGACCAGAGCGGCCTTTGACGGCGAGACCCGAAAGGGATTTCCGGCCGACTTGCTTAAAGTCGCGCGCCGCAAACTCCAGTATCTTCACGCCGCCACGACGTTGCAGGACCTTCGGTCTCCTCCTGGCAATCGGCTGGAAGCTCTAAAGGGAGATCGCCGGGACCAACATTCAATCCGGGTGAACGATCAGTTCCGCATCTGTTTCATCTGGACCGAAGAAGGTGCGGTGGACGTGGAATTCACGGACTACCACTCCTAGCTACGAGGTCCGCGCAGGATCGCCCCGACCAGAGAGAGTCGCACATGGCAAAGAAGCTGCCCCCCATGCATCCCGGCGAAGTACTTCGGGAAGAATTCCTGATCCCGTTGTCACTGTCGGCCGGTGCGTTGGCCAAGGTCTGCGGTGTTCCGCGCACCAGGATCGAACGCATCGCAAATGAGGAAACTGCTATCTCGGCGGATACCGCCCTGCGCTTGTCGAGGGCGCTGAACACGTCTGCCCAGCTCTGGCTAAATCTGCAGAACGCCTATGACGTCCGCGTGGCCGAGGCATCGCTTGCGAACGAGCTGAACAAGATCAAACCGGTGGTAGAGGCGGCCTAGCAACTTCTCGCGCCAATTGACGGGCTTCTTGATCGGAGCCCCTCAATTCGATTTCGGCGCGAGGATCTTGCCTTCGATCTTGGGAAGCTCGTCGGTCGCCGCCGACTTGTCGCCGCCGGCGCGGCGGGCGAGTTCGACGGTGAGCCGCTCGGCGGCCTCCGGCTGCATCAGGCCGAGAATGTCCGACATCTTGCGCGGCTGGATCTGCGAGGCGATCTGGTAGAGCACGCCCATCTCGAGCCGGTCGAACACCTTGGCGGCGTCCTTCGGCTTCATGTTCTCATACATCGTGACGATGCCCTTGAAGCGGGCGGCCTCGGCTTCGACCTTTGCCGCCGCATCGGCATTCGCCTTGGCGTCATTGGCCTTGGCCTCCTCGACCTTGGCCTCGATGCGCTTCTCGGCCGCCTTCAACAGGCTTTCGCGGATCTCGACCTCGCGTGCCCGCGTCTCCAACTCCTGGCGGCGCGACTGCAACCGTTCCAGGATCGCGCGCTCGGACGCCGACACCGGCGCGGGCGCATCGAGATTGACCACGACGCCGTCGGGCTTGGCGGCTTCGGCGGCCGGCGCTGCCGGCTTCGGCGCCTCCTCCTTCTTTTCCTCCTTGCCGTGCACCGAGCCGGTGATGTCGCCGGAATCGGCTCTGTTCTTGCTGTCGGCCACCGGCTTGCTGGCGCCGGGGAAGTTGAAGTTCTGCTGCGCCCAGGACGGACCGGCCGGCGGCGTGTCGTCGGCAAACACGTAGCCGCCATCGAGCACGAGGCCCGCGACCTTCAGCACCATCAGGCCGAAGATCGCGACCAGCACCACGGGCATCACTCTGATGTCACGAAGCCACTTCATGCAGCGAGGCCGGCGGCCCTCCGGCGCTCGGTGAAGGCTTCAGCCGCCGCGGCGACCGCGTGAGCGGCGGAGACCCTGGGCGCCGGTGCCGCCGGTGCGGCGGGCGCGGACGCGCGTACCGGTGCAGGCGCGGGCTCGGACGGCCGTGCCGCGAGCGCGATCTTGGAGAGCCGACGCACCACGTGATCGCCTTCGGCGAGCTGGGTCTTCAGCAGTCCCGACATCTGCGTCGCCGCGTCGAGCTGGTTGCCGAGGTTCTCGTTGACGTCGCGCACGGCGTGCTTCAACCCGCCGATCGCCCGCTCGGCGATCTCCGTGGCCGTGATCAATTCGGCAATGACAGCCTTCAGCGAATGCTCGTCCGCCTTCAGCCGCTGCAGGCGCTTGTTGAGCAGCCAGCAATAGCCGATCGTCAGCATCAGCAGCACGGCCACCAGGCTCTCGATTGCCAGTCCTAGTAGATGACTCATGGGGCCTCCATCATCTTGGTCCGCTCATCCGCCTTCTCGAACATCGCGAAGGTGGTTTGGGGTTTGCGCAAATTCTTGGTGACGCGGATCGCGACGCGGTCGCCGACGCGGCCCATGCGGCCTTCCGTCAAGGTGACGTTGCCGCAACGGACCGAGACCAGCGCGTCGGAACGGATATCCAGCGGCAGCGTGTCGCCGACCTTGAGCTTCATCAGCTCCTTCAGCGGGATATCGGCTTCATAGAGCACCGCGTCCACCGCGATCTCGGCCTGTGCCACTTCGGTCGCGAAATGGCCTTCCCAGATCGGGTCGCGGCCGAATTTTTCGCCCATGAACATCTGCAACAGCACGTTGCGGATCGGTTCGATGGTGGCATAAGGCAGCAGCAATTCGACATTGCCGCCGCGGTCTTCCATGTCGATGCGCAGGCGGACCAGGATCGCGGCATTGGCCGGGCGGCTGATTGCGGCAAAGCGCGGATTGGTCTCGAGCCGGTCGATCGTGAAGGTCACCGGCGACAGCGGCCGGAACGCCTGCTCGGCGTCGGACAGCACCACCTCGACCAGCCGCTTGACCAGATTGGTCTCGATCGTGGTGTAGGGCCGGCCCTCGATGCGCAGCTGGGTCTGGCCGCGGCGGCCGCCGAGCAGCACGTCGATCATCGAATAGATCAGGCTGGAGTCGACGGTGGCGAGCCCGAAATTCTCCCACTCCTCCGCCTTGAACACCGAAAGCACCGCCGGCAGCGGGATCGAATTCATGTAGTCGCCGAACCGCACCGAGGTGATGCGGTCGAGTGAGACTTCGACGTTGTCGGAGGTGAAATTGCGCAACGATGTCGTCATCAACCGCACCAGGCGGTCGAACACGATCTCGAGCATCGGCAGACGCTCGTAGGACACCATCGCGGAATCGATGATGGCGCGGATGCCGGAATGGTCGTCGAGGCTGACGTCGCCGACCGTGAAGCCGAGCAGATTGTCGATCTCCTCCTGCGACAGCACGCGCTCGCCATTGGTGCTCTTGCCGCCGAAGTCGCGGCTGCCGTCCTCGACCATGGCGGCCCATTGCAGCGCCATGTTCTCGGTGAGCTCGTTCTTGGCAGCTTCCGCCGCGGCCGCCGCGGGATCCTCGGAATCGAGCGAGGCTTCCCATTGGGCGGCAATGGCGTCCTGGTCCATCTGGTCGTTGCCGGCCATGGCTCTACATCCATCCCGTCACTGGATCACGACTTCCTTGAACAGCACCGCGTTCACCGAATTGGGCGCCAGCGCGAGGTTGACGCGCTTGGTCAGCTCTTCCTTGAGGCGGAACAGGCCGGCCGAGCCGTTGAGATCGCTCGGACGCAGTTCGCGCATGTAGGTCTGGAACAGGTCGGTGACCCGCGGCAGCGCCGGCTTGATCGCCTCGGCCTGCTTCTCTTCCTTCACCTCGAGCACGAGCTTCAGCTTGAGATACTGCACCCGCTCGCCGGGGGCGCCGACCAGATTGACCAGCATGTCCGGCACGTCGACGAAGCTTGGCGGCTTCGGCGGCGGCGCCGCCTCGGCATGCTGCTCGTCGCCATGGCCGCGCATGAAGAAGAACCAGCCGCCTGCGCCCGCGCCGAGCACGACGAGGAAGCCGACGACGGCAATGATCAGCTTGAGCTTGCCCTTCTTCGGAGCGGCCGCGCCTTCGCCGCCATCCGTCTTTTCCTCGTCCGCCATCGTCCGCTCGCTTCACTCTGAAGGATGCGAACGCGATTTGCCCCAGCCTTGGCCTGAAGACGCAATACAAATGCCGCCGGCGCACACGCGCCCCACTGCGGCAACGCTAGGGCCCGAATGGTTAACGGAAGATTAGGATTTACCATCCACTAGGAAAAAACTGCCGGGCAAACATGGTCAACAAGACCTTTCTGCCGCCCGTTGGGGCGCCCGGAAAAACACCTAATCAATTGAAACATCTCAGTATTTCAAGTTGGCACGGCTTTCGCTGAGAGGACGGCGTGACTGGCGGGTTTGGGAGAACCCAATGGTTACCGACGGTCCGGCGTAAGGGTTTGGGAGAACCTCTGCTTCGGATCACCTCACAGGGGAGAACCACCGATGCAGAATACGCTTCTGGTCGGACTATCGAAGCAGATGGTGCTGGAACGGCAGCTCGACGTCGTTGCCAACAACATCGCCAACGCGAACACCAACGGCTACAAGGCCGACCGGTCGCTGTTCCAGGAGTACCTCTCCTCGAACGCGCATGAGGACAATTTCGCGGGCAATGACCGCCGGGTGTCCTTTGTGCAGGACCGCGCGACCTATCGCGACTATTCGCAGGGACCGACCGAGCAGACCAAGAACCCGCTCGACGTCGCGATCGACGGCAGCGGCTTCCTCGTGGTGCAGACGCCCGCCGGCGAACGCTACACCCGCGACGGCAATCTGCAGATCAACAATCAGGGCCAGCTCGTCACCTCCGACGGCTTCCAGGTGCTCGGCAACTCGGGTCCGATCACCTTCCAGCAAACCGACCACGACGTCGCCATCGCAGCCGATGGCAACATCACCGTGCTCGAGGGCACCTCCACCATCGATTCGGTACGCGGCAGGCTGCGCCTCGTCTCGTTCCCGGAGGCGCAGCGCCTGCTCAAGGAAGGCGCCAACCTCTACGCGCCGGGCGAAGGCGCGGCGCCGGTCAACGATACCAGATCGATGCTGCGCCAGGGCTTCGTCGAGAAGTCCAACGTCAACTCCGTCGTCGAGATGAGCCGCATGCTCGAGATCACGCGGACCTACACCCAAATCGCGACCCTGCTGCAACAGCAGAGCGACCTGCACAAATCGGCGATCGAGAAGCTCGCCGACGTGCCGACCTGATCGGAGGCTGACCCATGCGCGCACTCTACACCGCTGCGACCGGGATGGCCGCCCAGGAACTCAGCGTCCAGGTTATCTCCAACAACATCGCGAACCTGCAAACCACGGGCTACAAGAAGCAACGCGCCGCGTTCCAGGACCTGATCTACGACCATGTGCGCCGCGTCGGTGCGCAGGCGTCGCAACAGAACACCATCCTGCCGATGGGCATCGATCTCGGCGGTGGCGTCAAGACCGTCGGCACGCCACGGATGATGACCCAGGGCACGCTGTCGCCGACCGGCAACGACCTCGACATCGCGGTCCGCGGCGAAGGCTTCTTCAAGATCCTGATGCCGGACGGCACTTTCACCTATACCCGCGACGGCTCGTTCCAGATGGACAACCAGGGCCGCGTCGTCAACGCCCAGGGCAACCCGGTGCAGCCGACGATCACGATCCCGCAGAACGCCTCCGGCCTCACCATCAACACGCAGGGCCAGGTCTCGGTGACGCTGCCCGGCCAGACCGCATCGACCACGATCGGCCAGATCGGCTTGACGCGCTTCGTCAACAAGGCCGGTCTGAACCCGATCGGCGACAACTTGTTCCAGGAAACGCCGGCGTCGGGCCAGCCGCAGGACGGCATCGCCTCGACCGACGGCTACGGCGACATGCAGCAGGGCAACCTCGAGCAGGCCAACGTCGAAGTGGTGTCTGAAATCTCCAACCTGATCGCAGCCCAACGCGCCTATGAGATGAACTCGAAGGTCATCTCGGCGGCCGACCAGATGATGCAATCGACCTCCAACCTGTTCCGCTGAGGATGATGTCGATGATCACCCGCTCGCTCTTCGTCGCCATATTGTTAGCAGTCTCCGCGACGCCCTCGCTCGCACAAGTGCAGGGCCAAAGCGAGAGCGTCATCGCGCAGCCGACATTGCGCGCCAGCGTCACCGTCGCCGACGACATCGTGCGGGTCGGCGACCTCGTCGAGAATGCCGGCAGCGCCGCCTCGATCGCGATCTACCGCGCGCCGGATCTCGGCACCACCGGCACGCTGCCGGTCGCCCAGGTCCTGAACATCCTGCGCGCCCGCCAGATCATCGGCGTCGACACCCGCGATCTCAAGGAAATCACCGTCACGCGGCTGGCGCGCACGGTCGACGCCAAGGAGATCGAGCAGCAGGTGGCACGGGTGCTGGAGCGCCGCCACGGCCTCGGCAATGCCGCCGACATCGCCCTGACCTTCGACCGCGATCCAGGCGACCTCCGCCTCGAAGCCACCAACACCGGCACCTTGCAGCCGGTCGCCGTGCGCTACGACCCGCGCAGCACGCGCTTCGACGTCAGCTTCGAGATCGGCAACGACGCCGGCAGCGCGCCGCTCAAGCTGCGCTTCACCGGCACAGCGATCGAGACCGTCGAGGCCGCGATCCTGACCCGCAGCGTCGAGCGCGGCGACGTGCTGAAGGCGTCCGACGTGATCGTCGAACGCCGCCCGAAAGCCGAGGTCGGCAACGACGCTGCGATCCGCGACAGCGCCGTCGGCATGCAGGCCCGCCGCCAGATCGGTGCCGGCCGCGCGCTGCGCGTTCCCGACCTCGCCAAGCCCGATCTTGTCACCCGTGACCAGAACGTCACGCTGATCTACCAGAACGGCGGCCTCTACCTCACGATCCGCGGCAAGGCGATGGATGGCGGCGCCGAAGGCGACGTCGTCTCGGTGATGAATCTGCAAACCAAACGCACCATCTCCGGCGTCGTCAGCGGCCGTGGCCAGGTGACGATCTCGGTCGCCACCCCCCGCGCCGCACCGGTCGCCGACGACGCCCCGTCAAATCCCGCTCCCGTCAAGCTGAGTTCAGTTGCACCAAACGCCGAGTAAGGTTCATGTCCCAGTACCGTACCAACCGCCTCGCTTTGACCAGTGCGCTGGTCGCACTCGGAACGATCGCCAGCGGTTGCTCCTCGATCGACCGGCTCTCCCAGATCGGCGAACAGCCGAAGCTGTCCTCGATCGACAACCCGACCACGCAGCCCGGCTACAAGCCGGTGCAGATGCCGATGCCGAAGCCCGAGGTCGCCTCCTACAGCCCGAACTCGCTGTGGCGCAGCGGCTCCCGCGCCTTCTTCAAGGACCAGCGTGCGGCGCGCGTCGGCGACATCCTGACCATCACGGTGAACTTCACCGACAAGGCCGCGATCGCCAACGAAACCCAGCGCAGCCGGACCAATTCGGAAGATTCCGGCGTGACCAACTTCCTCGGCTCGCAGACCATCTCGCAGGCCAACAAGATCCTGCCCGGCCGCCTGCTCACCGCCGATTCCTCGGCGTCGAGCGACGGCAAGGGCTCGGTGAACCGCCAGGAAGCGTTGCAGACCAACGTCGCCGCCGTCGTCACCCAGGTGCTGCCGAACGGCAATCTCGTGGTCGAGGGCAAGCAGGAGATCCGCGTCAACTATGAAATCCGCGAACTGATCGTGGCCGGCATCGTGCGCCCCGAAGATATCCAGAGCGACAACACCATCGACTCCTCGAAGATCGCGCAGGCCCGCATCGCCTATGGCGGACGCGGCCAGATCACCGACGTGCAACAGCCGCGCTACGGCCAGCAGGTTCTCGACGTGCTCTTGCCCTTCTAGCCACATGATCCCGAAAGATTTCCGATGAGGATCAGGCCCGACTAAGACTTTCACGAGCTCCCACATCTCGTCGCGAACCTAGGCGCGACGCGGTGTACCAACACGGCCCTCGCTAGCTCCCCTGGCGAGGGCCGTGGCATTTTGTGACCGGTCGCGTGCACTCGCACGAGCGACGCGCATCAGTCAGATGCTGCCTTGCGCAAGTCGCGCGATCGCTTTCCGGGTTCGTTAACCGTCGCGACAACGCACAGTGGCAGTCCCAACGCTTGCAACGTAGTGAGAAGACAACGCAGGGTTTTCGGGTCGTATGACGGCCATGCAAAGAGACGGTCAATATGCGGCGTGGTTCCGGACGCCGCGCGGCGAAGGCACCGGAATAGTCCAGCTCGCAAACGGCAGGATCAGCGGCGGCGACGCCATGTTCAGCTATGGCGGCTCCTATCAGCTCGACCAGGATCGCTTCACGGCGACCCTGACGACGCGCCGCTATGCCGACGGCCCGTTCACAACCGTGTTCGGATGCGACGAGGTCGAGGCAGAGCTGACGGGCACGTTCAACGGCAATCGCGCGGTGTGCATGGGCACGGCCAAACAGGCCCCCGGCGTGCTGTTCGAGGCCACGCTGTTCCTGCAACTACCGGATGCTGCGCCTCCGCCAAGACCAACCTGCCCGCCGGCATCCGGCGATCTGGCGCGGCTGCCGCGGCTCACCGTCGATCGCCGCGCGCCAAATCCATTGGCGAGCAAGCGCTTCGTCTGATCCGCGCCCGTTCCCGATAGCGTCCGCGCCCTGGCCGGCGTAGCATCGCTCATGCGCGTCAAGCGCAGCCCGATCGATCCAGCCGGAAGGAGCAGACCGATGTATGCCGCTATCCGTCAGGCCAAGGCAAAGACCGGTACCGCCGAAGAACTCGCGCGCCGGATCAAGGAAGGCGCGATCCCGATCATCAGCGACGTCGAAGGCTTCATGGCCTACTACGTCGTCTATGCCGGCGACGACACCGTCACCGCGATCAGCGTCTTCAACAACCACGCCGGTGCCGAGGAAGCCAACCGCCGCGCGCTGGCCTGGATCGACGACAATCTCGGGCCACTGCTGGTCGGGCAGGCCACGGCGGTTGCGGGTCCAGTGATCGTGCACACGAAGGCATAGCGGCCGCAACCGGGTTGCGGGTCGCCCGATTGCGCGGCTAGGCGGACGCGGCTTCCGGCATCGGCATTGCGCGCCCGGTCATGGACGATCTGCGGAGCATCGCCTCGACTTTCATCGCCGCCAGCCACAGCAGCGCTCCGCAAATGAGATCGATGACGTAATGGCCCCCGATCGGGATCGTCGAGACGAGGACGAGAACGTTCCAGATCAAGGTGATGCCGAACAGCCACCGCATGCCGATCGTCGCGAAAATCGTCATCAGGGCGAGGCAGGTGTGGAACGACGGAAACGTCACCACGCCCTGCAGATTGCTCAACGACAATTCAGGCGCGGCCGCGTTACGGAAGTATTCGAACTTCGCAAGATGATAGATCCCGGCGTGCTCGGGCAGCGCGTTGAGGATCGCGACGGGATGGTCGAAATAGACAAAGGCGCCCTTGGCAGGCCAGAACACCGAGAACGTCGTCGACGCAACGATCGTCAGGGCGAACACGAATACCAGTTGCCAGAGCTTGTCGAAACGCTTTGTCACCGCCAGGAGGACGAACAGCGCGGCCACCTGCACGAAGGAGCTGCAATAGGCGACAGCGAGCAGTTCTGTCAGCCGTGGATGGTCCGCAAACCATGGGATGATCGACTGCAAATCTATCCCGATGAGGCGATCGGCCTTGGCGAGACCGTCGTCGATCAGTGGGAATTTGTATCTGAGGCCGACGAGGCTGATCGTCGCCGCCGCCGCGGCCGACCAGAAGAACACGGCGACTGCCGCGGCCAGGTTGGACAGAACCGGAGCGGACCGCCATCTGCCGTACACGATATCGACGGCAAGCAGAAACCCCATCAGGCCTGAAAACAGCGTCAGGCTTTCGGGCTCGACGTCGACCTGAAATTTCCAGAGCAGGAAGCCGGCGAAGCCGCTCGCCGCGATGCCGACCAGCCATGAAGCCCGCTCGATCCGCTGATGAGGTTGCGGGGTTCGAGGTACGCCAGCTGCTGTGACCGGAGAGGCCTGCGGTGCGACTTCGGTGTCCGACGGCGAAGCGATCCGTGACGGACCAACCGACCGACTGAGCGTTGCGACTGCCATTGCGACTGCCATTCCAACGGGCGCTTCGACACGAAACCCGCTCACTCCACAGCCACAGGGTTAGCAGCTGCCCTCTCAATTGCATCGGTAATCAGATACAACTTCTGGCAAGGTCGCCGAGGATATGTATCCGATAGTAAATATTTTGTTTCTGACGAATTCCTACCTTGGGGTCCGAGTTCCCGCTCGCGGAACCCTAGGTTGCCGGCAGCGATACGCTTATCACCCGAATTCGGGCCCGTCGCTCAGAACGACGAAAACCTTGCCGCCGAGGTCAAAGTGCGCGACCTCGCGCATGCCGAGCCGCAGATGCGCCTTCAGCGAGCGAGGATTGTCCTCCCTGACGAACAGGATGGCCTCGCGGCCCGGAAACGTCGCCCGGAGCTCCGCATACAACGCCTCGAGCACGCCAAGGCCGCGCGCGTCGCGGGAGATGCACACCGGTCCGTACACGTAAGCATCAGGACCGCCCGGCCACGCCATCAGCATGGCCCGTACCGGCGGAGCCTCGTCAAAATCCTGCTCCGACGTCAGCAGCGCGCCGAGCAACCGATCGGCTTCGTCGGTCGCGATGACGATCGGTTGCCCGCTCGATATCCGCGTCTCGATCGTTTCGCGCGGCCACTGCCCGAGCAGCATGCCACCGTGATCGCCGGAGTCGGCCATCAGCAGCGCGGAGATCGCTTCCGCATCCGACAGTGTCGCGAGCCTGGTCCTGATCATCTCGTCCCGACCGGATCAGCGGACCACACGCCAGCGTCGCTCACGCTTTCTTCTTTGCCGGCGCACGAACGCCCGCAGCCTTCTTCACCGCTTTCCCGGCCGGCTTCTTCTTGGCCTGGTTGAGCTCGATCGCGGCGCGAATGAGGGCCTTCAGCGCAGGTCCGTTGATCTTGTCGCCCTCGAACAAATCGATCGCACGCCGTACATTGCCTTCGAAGCCGGTGTTGAACAGCTTGTCGGGATCCGGCAGTTGCGCCCCGTACATGAAAGTCAGCTTCACCTTGCCCTTGTGGGCGTTGCCGACCGCGATGATGCCGTCGCACGACCACACCGGGCTGCCCATCCATTTCCACTCCTCGATGATTCCGGGGTCGGCGGCGAGGATGCTCTTGCGCAGGCTGGCGAGCGTCTTGCCGCGCCAGTCGGTGAGCCCTTCGATCATCCGGTCGATTTGTTCCGATGCCGTCATTGCTGCCTCACGCTTCTCGCCTGTCCGGTGCGATCGCCCATCCAATCACAGCTGGGACACCGCCGTCGATCCGCGATGCTGGCGCCGCCGCGGCGCCAGATAGGGCAACGCAAACAGATACAGGCCAGTGAGCAGCATCGGGATCAGCGGGAACAGCGCCAGCAGGCCGATCCAGGCCGCTTGCAGCTGCGCGATCATTGCGACGATGTTGATGATGACGGCGACCGTGAAGACGATCGACAGCCAGCGGTGAGATTGGCGGATCAAGTTGTTCCAGTTCAATGTGAACTCCCGTTGGACGATGTGAGTACAATCGTCATTGCGAGGAGCGATAGCGACGAAGCAATCCATCGTGCAGCACATGCAGAGAGATGGATTGCTTTGCTTCGCTTCGCTCGCAATGACGAGGGAGAGACGATCAGGCTTCGCGCGCGACCAGCTGATCGAGCTTCTCGAGGAACTGCTTCCATCCGGCATGGGCGCCGCCATAGGCCTGCTTCTGATGCGGCTGGAAGCCGGATTGTTCGACGCGAAGATGGGTGCCGCGCGCGGTCGGCGTCAGCGTGAACACCACCACGCTCTCGAGATCGTAGGCAGCGTCCTCGTGCGCGAAGTTCCAGGTGTAGGACAACGTCTTGTGCGGCTCGACGGTGAGCACCTTGCAATCCAGCACGCCGCCCCACTCGCCGCGCAGATTGAAGCTGTGTCCGACCACGGGCTTGAAATCGTTTTTCATCAACCACTCCTCCATCAGATGCGGTTGCGTCAACGCGCGCCAGAGCTTCTCCGGCGGATGAGGAAATTCGCGCTCGACGACCGCGGAACGCGTCTCAGGAGTGGTCTTGTTCATTGGTCCATCCTTTTGAGGAGATCTTCGAGGTGGTCGAACCGGTTCTGCCAGAAGCCCGCCATCTGGCTGGTCCAGTCGATCAGCGGCGCCAGCGCGCCGAGTTGCGCGCTGTAATGCGTCTGCCTGCCCTCATGGCGGTCGCGTACCAGTCCGGCCTGCTTCAGCACGCCGAGATGCTTCGACACCGCCGGCTGCGAAATCTTCGCCCGCGCCGTCAACGCACCGACAGTCTGCTCGCCCTCGCGGCACAGGCGCTCGAAGATCGCCCGGCGGGTCGGGTCGGCGAGAGTTCGAAACAGCAAATCATGGGCATCCGGCATGGCAATCCATAACCTGTTGGTTATGGATAAACGTATAACCAACTAGCTATGGATCAGTCAACAGGAAACTTGCTAGTATAATTTCAGCCAGAATTTCATGCCATTCGGTAGCTTAACCCCGCCGGCCCTCCCTCATTCACATAGCCTATTGGTTATTTAAAAGAGCAAGTCTTAGATCGCGGAGTGGGTGCGATCGGCCCCGGCTTTCCCTGCGCCCTCCTCGATGAGAGGGCGAAACGAAATACAAGCTCGGGCAATCATGCCGTGAGGCACGAAGCTGCGTCCTATCCTCAGCCGTCATCGCCCGGCTCGACCAGCGACCAACCTGTCAGTCATGTCTCCGAACAGGTGTCAGCCATGTCTCCGGGCTAAACATTTCGCGGGTGATGACACCGTGTGCTTGGCGTCGCCCAGGCGCAAGCCAGGACGACACGGGTGGACGCGGCGCTCGATGCGTGTCGTTGCGCAGGCATTGCCCCTGACCTACAAATATCGCGCGGATGCGGTCCTTGTTCACGGAGAACCTTGATGTGCCAGCTCTGCGACGCCACAGCTCCCAGCCCAACCTCCCGACGCCATTTCCTCGCTGCCGCGGCCTGCACCGCTGCCAGCCTCGCTTTCATGCCACCGGTTTCCGCCAAAGAGACAAAGCCGCCGCCGAAGCCGCAGAACGCGCTGCCGCCGGACGCGGCGCTCGACCGGCTGGTGAAGGGCAACCTCCGCTATGTCGAAGGCGTGTCGCAGCGGCATGATTTCAAGCACGAGCGCGAAGCGCTGGCGGGCGGACAGAATCCGTTCGCCGGCATCCTGAGTTGCGCGGATTCCCGCATCGCGCCGGAATATGCGTTCGATACCGGCCGCGGCGATCTGTTCGTGTGCCGTGTCGCCGGCAATTTCGCCAGCGACGAGACCATCGCCAGTCTCGAATACGCATCATCCGTGCTCAACGTGCCGCTGTTCATGGTGCTCGGCCACGACCGCTGCGGAGCGGTCGATGCCGCGATCAAATCGCTAAAGGACAACACCACCCTGCCCGGTCACCTGCCCTCGCTGGTCAACGCGATCGCGCCGGCGGTGAAGGCGACCGAGGGCAAGCCGGGCGACCGGCTCGCCAACGCGATCCGGCAGAACGTCATCGACAATGTCGCGAAGCTGAAATCGGCGACACCGATCCTCGGCGCTGCGGTCGACCAGGGCAAGCTCAGGATTGTCGGCGCGGTCTATCGACTGACCGACGGCAAGGTCGAGCTGGTCACGGACGCGAAGCGGCCGACGATCTGATGCTCAGGTGAACGTCGCCTCGGCCTTGCCGAGACCATCGAGCTCCATCACGACCGTGTCGCCCGCCTTCAGCCACACCGTCTTGACCAGGCTGCCGGTCAGCACGATCTGGCCGGCATGCAGGCCACGGCCCTCCGCGGCGAGATGATTGGCGAGCCAGGCCAGCGCGTTGTGAGGGTGACCCAGCACATCGGCGCCGGTGCCGCGGCCTTCCTCCTTGCCGTTGACGATGGCGCGTCCCGCGACCGTGCGCAGATCGGGCGCGGTGATCCGCGGCACCGCCTCGCCGAGCACGCAGCCGGCCGCGAAGAAGTCGTCGGCGATCAATGTCGGCGCGCCCAGCGTCTCCCATTTGACGTAGCGATCGTCGACGATCTCGATCGCTGGATAGTAGGCCTCGATCGCCTCGGCGACCCATTCGGCGGTGAACGGCGCCTCGCCTGGCGCGAGATTGCGCGCCAGCCGCACCGCGATCTCGCATTCGACGCCGACATGGACGAAATCGGCCGCTGGCAGCCGCACGCCGCTGTCATGCACGACCTTCTCGAACACGCCACCGCCACAGGGGTGCGGGATGTCGAGATATTCCTGCATCACCGCGCTGGTGCAGCCGATCTTGTAGCCGACGAGACTGCCGAGCTGGGCTTGCAGCAGATCATGCAACGCGCGCTGCACGAGGTAGCCTTCGGCCTCGTCGCCCGGCACGACGTCTTTCGAAAGTGCCTTGAGCGGCGCGCGACTGCGGCGCGCGCTGGCGATCGCTTTTGCGGCCGCGAGGACCCGATCCATCTGCGCAGCCTCCCTGATGATCGCGGCGCCGAGATGGCGCCCCCGTCTGCTCGCGGCAATTCAGCACTCACAGACGCATCTGGCAAGCACACGGGACGCGAGATGCCGTCAGGCCTTGACCAGGCCGAGCCCGATCAGGCTTTCGGCGGTGGCAACGATCATCTCCTCATTGCCGCGCGGCTTCCAGCCGAGCACGCGTTGCGCCTTGGCGCTGGTGGAACGCCGCACCTTGCCCAGCAATGGCAGGGCGGCGCGGGCCAGCGGATTGCGCCGTGCGGCGATCCGCATCATCCAGTCGGGCACCTGGAACCGGGGCACCCGCCGCGCCTGGCTGCCGAGCTTCTCGCGCAACACCCGGCCGACCTGCTGCACCGACATGATCTCGCCGGCGACCGCCAGGAACCGCTCGCCCCTGGCGTTGGGCGATGTCATTGCGCGCAGATGCAGGTCGGCGACGTCGCGCACATCGACGAGGCCGAAATGGATCCGCGGCACCGCCGGCATCGCGCCGTCGAGCAGCGCCTTGATGATGCCGATCGATTCGGAGAAATCGGGGCCGAGTGCCGGGCCGAATACGGCGGTGGGATTGACCACGGCGAGCTCCAGACCGTTTCCCTCGCGCGCGACGAAATCCCAGGCCGCGCGCTCGGCCAGCGTCTTGGATTTCGGATAGGCCTGCACGTCGGGCCCTTCGAGATTGCTCCAGACCGTCTCGTCGAACGGCTCTGTTTGCGGCGAATGGCCATAACCGATCGCGGCAAACGATGACGTGACGACGACGCGCTTGACGCCGGCATCGCGCGCGGCGCGCAACACCCGCAACGTGCCTTGGCGCGCCGGAACGATCAGCTCGTTCTCGTCCTCGGGCACACGGGAGCCAAGCGGCGATGCAACATGAAGCACGTAGTCGCACCCCGCAGCCGCCTCGCGCCAGCCGTCGTCGCGCAGCAGATCGGCGGTGACGAAGCCAACCTTGTCGGGCGCGGCGGCGCCACCCTGACGCAGCATCGCGATCACGTCCGCGCTGCGATCCGGATTGCGCAGCGTGGTGCGCACGTCATGCCCGGCAGCCAGCAGCTGCAAAATCGTATGTACGCCGATGAAGCCCGATCCGCCCGTGACCAACACCGTGCTCATGTCGTCGCCCTTCCATAGTTCGGCGGGTTCGGGCATCGCGCTGCCCACCCTGCACAGGCCGCATCTGGTCACTATCTCTGTTCGAGCAAGTAGAATGAAAATCGAGACCGGTATGGAAAACAGTACCAGCGATGTGTGTGACAGCGGTGACTGCGACAGCTGCCCCACCGATCCCAGCCTGCTGATCGACTCCAAGCAGGCGATCCATGCGCTCAGCGGCAAGTGGAAGCTCGAGATCCTGTTCACGCTGATGCATGGCGGCGTGCGGTTCGGCGCGCTGCGCCGCGCGCTCAGTCCCGTCACCCAGCACATGCTGACGGCGCAGCTGCGCGAGCTCCAGCGCGACGGGCTGGTGGCGCGCAAGGTGCTCGCCGAGACGCCGCTGCAAGTCGCCTATGAGCTGACGGAGTCGGCGTGGGGCCTGACGCCGGCGTTCCGCGAATTGCTGACGTGGTCGAAGACCTACGGCTCGCGGCGCAGCAGCGCGGCAAGCGAGGCGACAATCGAGGCCGGACTGGCCTGAATGTCGCCTCGCCTTCAGGTCGGCATCCGTCACACCATGCCGAGCGCCCGCCGGATCGCGATCTCGACTGGCGCGTAAGCCGCGTCGTCACGCGTGAGCCGGTACGGCTCGCCGGGAGCCAGCGCGGGTTGCGCCATGAAGCGCGGCGTCATGCCACGATGCTTCTGCGCGGCATGCACCAGGAACGGATGACACAGATAGACCGTGCCGGCTTCGCCGCTTGCGAGCGCGATCTCGCAATCGGCGCCCATTTGCTCGAGGTTCATGCGCGCGCGTCCCGCCTCGCCGGCCGGCGCCAGATAGCGCGCCATCGGCAGATGCGAGCCGACCCTGATCCGGGTCGGCGCGTCGTGCTCGCCGACGTCGGAGAACAGGAACAGCAACAGCAGCGCCCGGCCGCGCGAGTTGACGTTCACCCGCCATGCCGAGAAGTCGCTGCGCTCGTTCGGGTCGCAACCGTCGCCAGGGAAGCTGACATCGACATGCCAGCCGGCATCGCCGGGATCGTCCGGATGCGGGAAGCGCACCGGAAAGGTTCCGATGTTGTCGCGCGGGCGCCAACGGCGTGGCCCTGCGATCTGGTCGAACGCCCGGTGCAGCACCGGCGTGTTGATCGCTTCCCGGAACGGCGGGCCGCCATAGCCGGGCAACCGCACCACCGGGTATGTCCAGCTCGAAGGGTCGTGCTCGCGACAGGGGATGTCGCGCCACATGATGGCACGTCCCTGCTCGGCCAGTTCCCGCGGAAAAGCGTTGTCGATCCTGACAAAGCCCTGTTCGATGAATTGCGCGATCTGCGCATCGTTCAACGCGCGCGCGTCGTGTCGGTCGGTCATGATTGTCTCTCAAATTGTCACGAGCCGTCGATGCTCCGCGCTGCGCGGAGTTTGGCCGGCTCATTCGGTTCACTGGAATCCCGCGAGCCCAGGCTTGCGGGGACGATCGGCACTTCCACGCGGAAGCGTGTTTCCTCTCGGAAACGAGATCAGCCCAGGAAGAACACCGATGCGATGTTGAGAGTACGTGTCATCATGGCGGCGCGAATCTACAACCGGTGCGCGCCGGGATCAATTGGTGGCGATCAACCGCCACTATTCGTCGCGATAGACCTTCTCGCGCTTCTCGTGGCGTTCCTGCGCCTCCACCGACAGCGTCGCGATCGGGCGGGCTTCGAGCCGCTTCAGCGAGATCGGTTCACCGGTCTCTTCGCAATAGCCGTAGGTGTTGTCTTCGATGCGCTGGAGCGCCGCGTCGATCTTGGAGATCAGCTTGCGCTGACGATCGCGGGCACGCAGTTCGATCGCACGGTCGGTTTCCGAGGACGCTCGGTCCGCGAGGTCGGGATGATTGACGTTCTCTTCCTGCAACGTCTGCAACGTGACCTTCGATTCGCGGAGGATTTCATCCTTCCAGGCCAGCAGCTTGGCGCGGAAATAGTCGCGCTGCCGCTCATTCATGAAAGGCTCTTTTTCAGTCGGCCGGTAGTTCTTCAGCTTTTCCAAAGGCAGCCATGTCCCTGTGAGGCGGAGGGGAACAGGACCCCTCCGCGCGGCGCCTTATATAGCCACGTCATGTGACAGACAATATCTGCCACCGCGAAAGCCGGGCCGCCCCCAAGGCCTTGCACAGGCAAACTTATCCGCCCTGCTTGGAGGCCGCCTTGGCGCTTCTCCGGGCGTTTCTCCCGGTCCCTCAGTAACCGACCGTGAAGCGCTGGCGGAGGTGGGACGGACGCTCGATTTCGTCGGCGAGTGCAACTGCGAAGTCCTCGAACGAGATCCAGCTCTTGCCGTCCGATGCGGTCAGCAGCTGGTCGGTCCCGAGCCGGAACTTGCCGGTCCGCTCACCCGCCACGAACAACGCCGAGGGCGACAGGAAGGTCCAATTCAGGTCCTTTTCGCCGCGCAACAGGTCGAGAAACTCACCCCCTTGGTTGCCTCGGCCTTGTATTGGGGCGGGAAGTTCGGGGTGGTCACCAGCCGGACGCCGGGCGCCACTTCGAGGCTGCCGGCGCCGCCGACCACCAGGTAGCGGCCGACGCCGGAGCTTTTGGCCGCCCCGATCAACTTCGCGGGATCGCTGACCGAGAAGTGCACGGAACTGATCGCGGCGTCATGCCCGGCCCACAGCGTGGCCAGCGCCGCCTCATCGTTCACGTCGCCCTTCTTGGCAGTGACGTTGGGGAGGCTCGCGATCTTCTCCGGGTTGCGGGCGATGGCGGTGACGGCGTGGCCGCGGCGGGCGAGTTCCGCGGTGATCCGCGAGCCGGCCTGGCCGGACGCGCCGGCGATGGCGATCTTCATCTCAAGTCTCCGATTAATAGTTTCCAATGGTGACTAGATAGCGAAATGGATGTAGGTGTGAAGAAGGCACCATTGTCTCACCTGATTACGCCGGAGTAACCGATGAAAGCTTCCAGCCTGAAGCCGGACGCCTATGCCGCCAACTGCCCGACGCGCCAGATCCTCGACCGGGTCGGCGACAAATGGGCGGTGCTGATCCTGTTGCTGCTGCGCAGCGAGCCGATGCGCTTCAATCAGCTCCGCCGCGCCATCGAGGGCATTTCGCAGAAGATGCTGTCGCAGGTGTTGAAGAGCCTCGAGCGCGACGGGCTGCTGCGCCGCCGGGCGATCGCAACCGTTCCGGTCACCGTGGAGTATTCGATCACGCCGCTCGGATCGACGCTGGCCGAAGCGGTCGATCCGCTGCGCGACTGGGCCGAGCAGAATCTGAAGGAGGTACTGGCCGCGCAGCGCCGCTACGACGCGCAGCGCAAGGCGCTGGCGGCGTAAGGCACCAGCGGCGTGAAGCGGATGAGTCGAGAGAACAGCCTAGTATTGGCCGGCCTTGGCGAGTTCGACTTCGACGCGCAGCTCGATCTCCCCGAGCACGGCATCGAGGCCGGGATCGCCGGAGGATTCCTTCAGGCTCGCCGCCGCATCGCGCAGCCGGTTTACCGTGGAGGAATCGAAATTGCCGGACAGCAGTCCCAGTTTGAGCGCATCGAGCACGTCGAGCGCGCCCTTGCCGCGGGCCACCGAGCGCTTGCGGCGTTCGGTCGGATCCTCGACGCCCTGTAGCGCGAGCAGCGCGTCCAGGCTGGTGGCGGCCTTCGGCGCTGTGGTGGAGCGGACCTCCTCCTGCGCGGTGGTCGCATCCGGCAACGAGAAGCCGCTCGACGAGGTCCGCCGCGTGGAGCTGGTGGACGTGCCAAGCGTGGTGCCGTTCGGTCCGTAGATGCGCATCGTGGTGATCCCGCAGGCCTGATGCCGCGAGCATCGCCGTTTTATGGTTAACGGCGCGTAAACGACCCGGCAATTTCTGCCGCCGCACGGCAGTTTCGCGCTCCCTGGCCAACCCCAGCCAAACGCGAGCCAGACAATTTCGATAAATATATCAATACATTACCAAATCAAATCGAACTGGCACGCAGCTCGCATGGTTAATGGCGGATCGCCGTCATGGGAGTGTCGCGTGATCCAACAGTGAGTTTGAGGGGAGCATCGGGATGCCCGGCATCCGCATCGTACGTTTATTCGGAGTGGCCTGCGCCGCGTTGCTGGCGCTGGCGGCCTCCGCCATGCCGGCCGCTGCGACGTCGCGGATCAAGGACCTCGCCAATATCGAGGGCGTGCGCCAGAACCAGTTGATCGGCTACGGCCTGGTGGTCGGCCTCAACGGCACCGGCGACACGCTGAACAACATCCCCTTCACCAAGCAATCGCTGCAAGCGATGCTCGAGCGCATGGGCGTCAACATCCGCGGCGCCACCATCCGCACCGGCAACGTTGCGGCCGTGATGGTCACCGGCAATCTGCCGGCATTCGGCACCCAGGGCACGCGGATGGACGTCACCGTCTCCGCGCTCGGCGATGCCAAGGACCTGCGCGGCGGCACCCTGCTCGTCACCCCCCTGCTCGGCGCCGACGGCAATGTCTATGCGGTGGCGCAAGGCACGCTCGCGATCTCCGGCTTCCAAGCCGAGGGAGAAGCCGCCAAGGTGGTGCGCGGCGTGCCGACGGTCGGCCGCATCGCCAACGGCGCCATCATCGAGCGCGAGATCGAATTCGCGCTCAATCGGCTGCCCAATGTGCGGCTCGCGCTGCGCAACGCCGACTTCACCACCGCCAAGCGGATCGCCGCCGCGGTCAACGACTATCTCGGCGTCAAGACCGCCGAACCGCTCGATCCCTCCACCGTGCAGCTTTCGATTCCGCCGGAGTTCAAGGGCAACGTCGTCGCCTTCCTGACCGAGATCGAGCAGTTGCAGGTCGAACCTGATCTGGCCGCGCGGATCGTGATCGACGAGCGTTCCGGCATCATCGTGATGGGCCGCGACGTCCGCGTCGCCACCGTCGCGGTGGCGCAAGGCAACCTCACCGTCACGATCTCGGAGAGCCCGCAGGTCAGCCAGCCCAATCCGCTGTCGCGCGGCCGCACCGTGGTGACGCCGCGCAGCAATGTGCAGGTCACCGAGGACGGCAAGAAGTTCGCCGTGGTCAAGGACGGCGTCTCGTTGCAGCAGCTGGTCGACGGCCTCAACGGCCTCGGCATCGGTCCACGCGACCTGATCAGCATCCTGCAGGCGATCAAGGCCGCCGGCGCGATCGAAGCCGACATCGAGGTGATGTGATGACGAGCCTGATCAACAGCACGTCCGGCAGCATGCCGAACAAGGCGCTGATGCCGATGTTCAAGGGCCGCCCCGATCCGGTGTTGCAGGACGCGATCAAGAAGGTCACGCCGCAGCAACTCGCCAAGGCGCAAGCCACCGCGACCGATTTCGAATCGATGTTCCTGAACTCGATGTTCTCGCAGATGACCACCGGCCTGAAGGGCGATGGTCCCTACGGCGACACGGTCGGCACCGGCCCGTGGCGCTCGATGCTGACCGACCAATATTCGAAGAACTTCGCCAAGTCCGGCGGCGTCGGCATTTCCAACGAAGTGTTCCGCTCGCTGATTTTGCAGCAGGCGAACAAGAGCTAACCGGTTTCAAGGAGCAGCGCGATGAACCAGCGTCCACAGCAGCAGCGGCCAGCGTCAGCCCCGATCGCGCGGCCTGCGACGTCGACGCCGCCCGACGTCGCGCGTCTCGCCAACGAGCTCACCGAAGTGATGGGTGCGCTGCTCGCGGTCGTCGAACAGGAAACCGAATTCGTCCGCGCCGGCAAGATCCGCGAGGGCATGCGGCTCGAGGCGCAGAAGTCCGAGTTGTCGCGACGCTACATGGTCGCGGTGGAGCATCTGAAGTCGATGCAGAAGATGCTGACGCAGACCGATCCCGAACTGCTCGCGACGCTGCGGCGGCATCACGAGACGTTCCGCGCCATGCTGCAAGTCAACCTGACGGTGCTCGCGACCGCGCACGCGGTCTCCGAAGGCATCGTGCGCGGCGTCAATGCCGAGGTGCAGCGCCGCAACATCCCGAACACCTACACCGCGAGCGGACAGCGCGCCACGCCAGGCCCGCGCAACATGACGCCGATCTCCGTCAGCCGCACGCTCTGACGCCCACCGACAATTTAGCTCAATTCGACGCAAGCTCGGCAGCACGCCGTTCAGCGTGTTCCCTAACAGCCTGTTGAGATGTTCCCCGTAGAGTTGCGGATCGTGAGGGGTTGGGATTTGACTCAAGCAAACTAGTGCCTGTGCACTACGAGGCTGCCATGAGTACAGATTTCAACATCAAGCCGGTGGGGGCACCGGTCGCGGCGCCGATGATCACTCCTGTGAGCGACACGGCGCAGAAGGCGGTGAAGACCGAATTGCCCGCGAGCCAGAGCGTCACCGCTCCGGAGCCGAGCGTGCGCGTCACGATCGATCCGAACGCCGCCAACGCATCGCGCGCGAACCAGTCCCCGACGGTCACCGACCAGGTCATCATCGACCGCGACGCCCATGCCGTGGTCTATCAGGTGGTCGACAACCGCACGAACCTGGTGGTGAGACAATTTCCGGAAGAAGCCGTGTTGCGCCGCCGCGCCTATTTCCACACCCTCGATCTCAGCAAGGACGCGCCGACCCGGGTGAACGCGACCGACCGCCAGGCATAGGCGCCGCCTCGGCGGCGCTCAGGTCTTCTGGGTGGCGTAGGCCTTGTCGAGATAGGTCGACCCCGTCGCCGGATCGGTGACGACGTTGGCGATCAGCGCCGTCCCCTGCTGCACCAGCGAGAACTTGGTATCGCCGATCCGGAACGCGCCGTCCTTAATCAGCACGTCCTGATACTTGCTGGTGCCGTCGCTTTGGTAGTGTACCTTGGCGCGGAAGCCATCGACGTTCGACACCGAGATGTTGAACGACTTGCTGTTGGCGTACTTGCCGCTCCAGCTGCCTTCATAGAGGTTCGGATCGACCGGCACATAGGGCGTCTTCGACGGAACCGTCAGGCCGGCGGCCTTGTAATTGGCTGACAGGATGCTCAGGACGTCGGCCATGGCGCGGCTCCGTCGTTGCGCGATCGATCAACCGCGGCCTGAAAGGCCGGCGGCAAGGTTGCAATTGATATCGATCAGCGACTTCAGCTTCGCCGGGTCCGGATTCATCTGGATGTCGACAGTCTGCTTCATCACGAACACGCCGATGTTCGCGATGTTCTGACGCACCTCGAGCGGCTGCGGATTCTCGTCGCCCTGCGCTGCGCTGAGGAAGATCGACCACAGGCGCCGGTTGAACAGCAATGCGTGATCGAGCGCCTTGTCGAGACCGTTCCAGTTCGACTGGACTTCCTGTAGCTGACGGGCCGCCTTCAGAAGTGCCTGCGCCTCGATTTCGCGTGGGGACGCCGTCGTCGTAGATGTACGAGCGTAGGCCTGGGCTGCATTCGACATTAATGACCTCGATGGATGCGGATTTCTCGAGCCGCGGAGACGCAATTCTAGCGCTCGATATTTATGCATCCGGCGCCTTTAAATATGGTTAGCAGCCGTTACGAAATGCGTCGTTCTGACGGCACAGACAGATACCGTAATATCCCGGAGACAAACGAAAACGGCGGGGTTTCCCCCGCCGTTCCCGAAGTGCTTGCGCGACGCGCTTAGCGGAGCAACTGAAGCACGCTCTGCTGGCTCTGGTTGGCGAGCGCCAGCGCGGAGACCGCGATCGACTGGCGGGTCGACAGCGCCTGGCTGTTGGCGGCTTCCTCGTTGGTATCGGCCAGCGTCAGGTTCGACGAACCGGTCTGCAGCACGTTGATCAGGTTCTTGGAGAAATCCTGACGGATCTGCACGATCGAGAGGTTCGAACCCAGCGTCGAGGCTTCGCTGCGCAGCGAGGAGCTCGCCGTGCTCAGCGACGCGATCACGTTGTTCGCCGAGTTGTTGTCGAGGAAGTCGGTGCCCGCGGCCAGCGATTTCAGGCCGAGGCCCGCGGCATCGAACTTGACGCCGGTGATGCTGAGCGTGGACTTGCCGGTCTCGTTGAAGGTCAGCTTCAGGCTGTCGCCGCTCAACAGGTTGATGCCGTTGAACGACGCGTCCTGCGCCGTGGTCGTGATCTGCGAGATGGTGTTGTTGTACTGCTGGACCAGCGCGGCGCGCGCCGACTGCGAAGCCGAGTCGGCAACCGGGGCGGTCGCGGTGCCGAACGTCGCGGTGCCGGTGCCGGTGTAGGTCACCGCACCGATCGTCGTCGAGGCAGCGTCGTTGGTCGTGCTGATGACCAGCTTGTTGGAGCTGTCGAGGCTCGCCGTCAGGTTGCTCGCCGCCAGCGACGTATTCAGCTGCGCCAGCGACGTGTTGGCGCCGAACGTGAAGCTGAAGGCGGGCTGGCCGGCAGAGGCCGCGATCGCCAGGGTGTCACCGCTCTTGATGGTGGTGCCATCGACGAGGTTCGCCGCGGTGCCGCCGAGCGCCGCCGCCGAGCTCACGGTCGACCGCGTGGTGTAGCCGGTCGGGCTTTGCAGCACCTGGTTGGCAATCGACTTCGCGGTGTCGACCAGTTTCTGCAACGAGGTGATGCCGGTGTTGGCAGCCTGGAGCACCTGCACGCCGTTGCCGATGCCGTCGAGCAGGTTGTTGATGTCGCTGGCACGGTTGTCGAGCGACTGCGCCGTGAAGAAGTTGGTCGGGTTGTCGAGCGCCGTGTTGACTTTCTTGCCGGTGGCAAGGCGGTTCTGCGTGGTGGAGAGCAGATCGGCGGTGGACTGGAGGGAGAGGAGGTTCTGGCGAACCGAGGACGAGAGAATGATATCGGACATTTTCATACCTTTCTGGTGTGAAACTGAGAAAAAGCCGCGCCAGTCCTTTCTGACCGCGCGGATGGCCGATCCTGCATTCAGGCCGCGAAGGAAAAAGAAATCTCCAGATTGGCATTTCAATCAAATGCGAGAGAATAAAATTGTCGCCATTGGACGAGGTTCGCCGCGAAAACTACTGACGCGACTGCTGATTCCGGCGCGACGTCACCGCCTGCGCGCGCCCTTTGTTCACCAAGCGTTAACCATCATGGGAAAGGATCGCTGTCGCATCGGCCCCGGGCCGCAACGGCGGCTGCTAAGCAGTGCCGAACATGTTCCGCGAGCGACGACATCGCGCGACTGCCCGGCAAAGGAGAACGGTCATGGCCCTGAAGGTCGAACTCAAACCGAACGAGCGCATCATCGTCGGCAATTGCGTGATCACCAACACCGATCAGCGCGCCCGCCTGCTGATCGACGGCGACCGCATCCCGATCCTGCGCGAGAAGGATATCCTGACACCCGAGACCGCTGACACGCCGGCGAAGCTGATCTATCTCGCGGTGCAGCTGATGTATCTGTCGCCAGACCCGATGGCGCACCACCCGACCTATTTCAGCCTGGTACGCGACATCATCACGGCGATGCCCAGCGCCTGGCCGTTCATCGAAAGCGTCAACAACTTCATCCTCAACGGCGACCTCTATCACGCGCTGAAGGAATCCAAGAAGCTGATCGCGCATGAGGAGAAGCTGCTGGAAACCGCGCGCAACCAGCAAAACGCCAATCGGGACGACACCCGCAAGAGCGCGTAGAAGTTCCGCGCCTTGAACGAAAAAGGCCTCCGCGAGGAGGCCTTCTTGTTGTCCGATGACGTGCGCCGAACGATCAGCCGATCGGCAGATATTTCAGCAGCGTCGTCTGATACAGCATCGACGTGGTTTGATACGATGCTTGCAGGCTGGTCTGTAGCGCCAGGATCTTGGTCGCGACCTCGTCCTGATTGACGCCCTCGACCGAGTCGAGCATCGTTTCGGCCATGCTCTTGAGCTGGGTCTGCCGATCGGTCGCGGCCTTGGTCGCGGTCTGGGCGCCGGCGAATTCGGCCTGCACGTCCTGGATCTGCTGCTGACCGTTCTGCGGAGCGAGGTTGCCACTGACCCGCTGCGCGAGGGCGGTCACCTGGGCGCTGGCATTCGGGTTGCTGGCGTCGGTCGTCACCGCCGCATACACCGCGACGTTCTGCAACAAATAGCGGAAGGCCTGCTCGTTGGCGCGCGCGCCATACTGCACGGTGATCGATTGATCGACCTGCGCCACGGCGGTGCCGCGCGCCGATCCCGGACCGTTCTCGCCAGTGTACCAGTTGACCGTATTGTCGGGCGTACCCGCGACCAGATTGGTCGCGGTGTCGAACGGCGGTCCCCCGACCCTCAGCGGCGCAGGGGCCGCGGTCGTGTTGTTGGCGATGCCGAGCGCACCGAGCGCCGCCGAATTCGAACTCGAGATCGAGAGACTCTCGCCATCGGCACCGTGCAGCGTGATCGCGCCATTGCTGATGGTCGACGGGTTCTTGGTGCCGCTGACCTGGTCGATCTTCGCCATCAGCGTCTGCACGCTGTCGGTGATGTTGACCTGGTTGCCGGTGGCGCCCGAGGCAACGAAGGTGATCGGGGTGCCGTTCACCGTGATGGTGTCGCCGGCCGCGAAGCTCGTGGACAGCGAGTTGGTGCCCGCCGCCCCCGAAAGCGCGGTGGCGCCGGAGATCGGCGCCGCCGGCGCATTCTGGTTGTTGACGGCCGCGCCGGAGACGGTCGCGACCGGATTGAAGAAGTTGTTCGACGCAGCGACCGCCGATGCCGCGACCAGCGAGGTGTCGCTCAGGGTCTTGATCGACGAGGTCAGCGTCGACTGGAGGTTGGCGGTCGTGGCCGCGGTGTCGGCGCCGATCAGGAACGAGCCGGCCGGCGCCGGGCTCGTCGTCGTCGCCGTGAGCTCGATCGCTTCGGTGGTCCCGTCGGGCAGCGTGAAGTTGAACTTGATCTTGTCGCCGTCCTTCGGATTGACGGCACCGAGATCGACCGATGCGGACTTCGGCGCACCGGTCGGCTGCGTCACGGTGGCTCCGGTCAAGGACGATTGCACCGACAGGAGCTTCAGGCCGAACGGCGAGCCGTCCTCGGCGACGCTGGTCACCGTCGTGGTCGCCGGCGGCGATGAGACGCTGAGGCGTCCCATCATGCCGGCGCCCTGATCGGCCTGCTTGCGCTCGTTGATGAGCTGGATCAGGCCGGCCTGGGTTGCGGTGCCCTTCAGCATGGTGTCGGCAGCGACCGTCGCCGGCGTATCCATCGCACGGCCGGAAAACAGATAGCGGTCACCCGACTGGCTGTTCAGCATCGCGACCGCATTGGCGAAGGCGGCCTGCGCCGTGATCTGGCCCGAGGTCTGCCCGTTGTTGTTCAGCGTCAGCGTCGCCGTTGTGGCGGCGTTCTTCACCTGGGTTCCGACGTCGGACAAGCCCTGCAAGGTGAGGTTGGCGACGCTCAGGCGCGTGTTGAGATTGGTCGCGGTGTCGGAGAACGCGTTGATGCTGCTGATCTGCGCGCGCAGGCTGAGCGCAAAGCCGCGATCGAGCCCCTGCCCCGCATAGGTCGTCGACACCTTGCCCGTCGCGAGCTGCGTCGTCAGGTCGTTGAGCTGATTGCGCAGATTGAGGATATTGGTGCCGATATAGGAAGTTCTGCCGCTTACGCCGTCGATCGACATGTTACCCTCACGTGAGCTGCAGCAGCGCGTCGTACATCTGCTTGATCGTCGACATCACGCGCGCGTTGGCCGAATAGGCGTTCTGCAGCGAGAGCAGATGCGCCATCTCGTCGTCCATGTTGACGCCCGAGGTCGAGTCCATCTTGGACTGTAGCGTGTTGAGAACGACGTCCTGACCGTCTGCCAGTTGCTTGGCGGCGGTCGCCGACTCGCCCTGCTGGCTGATGAACTGCTTGGCAAAGTTCAGCAGCGTGCCGGTGAACGGCGCGCCGGTCGTACCGAGACCGGTCTGCGGCGAATAGCTGTACGACGCGTTCGACAACTGGCTCAGAATGAGGTTGGCGCGCGTGGTGTCGCCGGCCGGCGTCTGTGGATTGGTCGAATACACCACCATGCGCGAGGGATCGCCGACCAAGGCGGTGTTGACGCTGATCCGCCCGGCAAGGCCGGTGGACTGCGATCCATTGGCGCTGATCGCGCCGGTGTAGAGCGCGCCATTGTCGGTGAACAGCGGCAGCTGCGGATCGCCCGAGGTCAGTGACGAGGCGGTCGTGGTGACCGACGCCGCGGTCACGTCGGCCTTGTTGGCGGCACCGTCGTCGAGCACGCGCAGCGTCGATCCCGACGGATTGGAGAATTGCAGGCCGGTTCCGCCGAGCGCGCCGTTGAGCTGCGCCAGCACCGAACTCATGCCGCCGGAGAAATCCACCCCCAGCACCTCGTCGTTCGGATCGACGGTCGCGGTGTTGCTCAGCGGCAGCACGCTCGGATCGTTGACACGGATGATCGACAGGTTGTGCGTGAGGCCGGTGGCGTTGTCCTTGTAGGAGAGGTGGATGGTATTGCCGTTCTGCAACCCCGACAGATCGAGGTCGAAGCCGGACTGCGCCCCCGACGTCGCCGCGGTGCCTGCCGTCGTCTTGTCCGACAGCGCGCTCGACATCGCGGCGGCGAATTGGTCGATCTGCGCCTGGGCCTGCACCAGCGTGTTGTCGCGCAGCTCGAGATAGGCGGCGATCTTGCCGGACCGGATCGAGTTGGTCGACACCATGTCGTAGGTGCCGCCATGCGGGAAGTTGATGGTGATGGTGCCGACGGTGCTCTTGGTCGGGTCGGAATTGTACAGCGTGTTGGGCGTCATCGTGCCCTGGGCGTTGAAGCTGAGCGTCGCGGCCTCGGTGCCGACCAGCTGCACGCCGGAATTGGTGAACACGGTCACCTGGTTCTGGCCGTTGGTGACGGTGCGAATGTCCATCAGCTGCGAGAGCTGCGTGACGTAGCGATCGCGCTGGTCGAGCAATGCCGCGGTCGAGGCATCGGCGGTCCCGCCACTGGCTTGCAGCTGGACATTGAGCCGCGCGATCTGTTGCAGGGCGTTGTTGGCGCTGTTGACGGAATCGGTGATCCCAGCCTCGGCATTGGCGCGCAGCGTCTGGATCCCCTGCGACGTCGCGTTGAGCTGCTGCGCCATCGATTGCGCGGCATTGACGACGCCGATGCGCGCCGACTGCGAATCCGGGCTGGTCGATAGGCCCTGCAACGCGGTCAGGAACTTGTTGTAAGCGTCCTCGATCGTGCCGGTGGAGTCGGGATTGCCGTAGACGCCCTGCAAATTGGCCAGGAAGCTCGAGCGCACGTCGGCGTAGCTGGCACCAGACGTCTCGGTGCGAAGCTGGGTTTGCAGGAACTCGTCGAGCTGGCGGTTGACGCCGTTGATCAGGACGCTCGAGCCGTACTGGCCGGTGGTACCGGTGGTCTGGTTCAGCGTCTTCTTGACGTAGCCCGGCGTCTCCGCGTTGGCGACGTTCGACGACACGAGCGACAGCGAGGCCTGCGTGGCGCGCAGGCCCGACATCGCGGTGGAAAGGGCTTGGCTCAAACCCATGTTGTGTACTCGCCTTTACTGCTTCACACGTGCATCGTCGATGCGATCAGCGCACCACGTTCAGAAGATCCTGCACCATCGAATTGGTCGTCGTGATCACCTTGGTGTTTGCCGAATAGGCCTGCTGGGTCACGATCAGCTTGGTGAACTCGTCGGCAATATCGGTGTTCGAGTTTTCCAGCGAGGAGCCGACGATGGTACTACCGCCCTTGCCGAACAGCGCCCCTCCGGACTCATCGGTCGCCTCGAACGCGCCACCGTCGATGCGCTTGAGGAAGTTGGTGCCGTTGAAGGTCGCCACCGAGATCTCAGCGAGGTCGATGTTGCGGCCGTTGGTATAGTTGCCGACGATGCGGCCGTTGGTCGAGACGCTGACCGACTGAAGCTGGCCGGCCGGGAAGCCGTCCTGCTGAATCTGGTTGACCTGGACGTTGCCGTTGGTATCCGCGAACTGGGTCACGCCGCCGGAGCCGAAATTGATCACGGGGCTGCCGAGCGACACGCCGTTGACGACGGCATTGTTGAGCGTCACCGAGGAAATCGCCGGCGACATCTGGCCGTTCGCCGCGAAAGTGAAGTTGACGTTGACGTTCTGCCACGCGACCTGGGTGCCGGTTGCATTGGGATTGACCTGATAGAACAGGTTCCAGGTATCGGTATGCCCGGCGCCCAGCGAAGCGCTGTCGCTCTTCGCCCAGCGCAGTTGCAGGTTCACCGGCGCACCCGACACGTCGTAGCCCGTGACGGCACCGCCCGAGACGGATTCGTTCAGGAACGTCGAGTTGTCGTTGCCGACCACCTGCCCGGTGCCGACCGTGCCGCCGCCACCGCGGGTCGCAGCCGCCTGCCCGGTGAAGCCGAGCGCCGCGAGCGCGGTCGAGTTCGAGCTGGTCACCTGCAAGTCCGACGCGGTGCCCGAGTGCAAGGTGATCTTGCCGCCGCTGATGGTCGATGGAGTCGCAGTCCCGGTAATCGCGTCGATCTTGGCGAGCAGCGTTCCGATGCTGTCCGTGACATTGAGCTGGTTGCCGGTCGCACCTGACGCCACGAAGGTGATGACGGTCCCGTTGACCGTGATCGTATCGGCCGGCACGACCGGCGGGCCGGCCGAGCCGGCGCTGAAGCTGGCGTTGATCGAATCGCTGCCCGCGGTACCCGACAGCAAGGTCGCAGCCGTGTTGGCCACCGACGGCGTCGCCTTGTTGTTTTGCGCGGTGCCGGTGACGGAGGAATCGGTATACGGCGCGGCGGGCGTACCCAGCACCAACGGGTTATGCCCGCTGCTGAACGCGCCCGGCCGCAACAGTTCGGAACCGGGAACCGAGACGTCGTGCGCGGTGGTCAGCGGATAGGACGCAAGGTTGGCACGGTAGTCGATCTTGGTGGTCTGCTGCGCCGGCAGGAAGTCGTTTGCGAAACGAAGCACCTGCGGCGAAGACCCCGACGGGTTGCCGGTGGTCGGGTCGATCCGCACGCCCTCGAGATAATAGCCGGCGCCGTTGACCAGATAGCCGTCCTTGTTGAGCTGGAAATCGCCGCGACGGGTG
The DNA here is from genome assembly GCF_002831585.1 of Bradyrhizobium sp. SK17. GTDB lineage: Bacteria > Pseudomonadota > Alphaproteobacteria > Rhizobiales > Xanthobacteraceae > Bradyrhizobium. The sequence goes on from NZ_CP025113.1 coordinate 6,734,272, forward strand.
TAGCGGTCGACGCCATCGAACACTGGCGAGCCGTCGCTGAAGCTGCCGGGTTTTTGCACCGCGAAGAAGCCGTTGCCGTTGATCGCCATGAAGGTCGCGACCGACGCCGGCTGCACGTCACCCTGCACCGAGTTGGTCGAGCGCGACTGCGCCGTGACGCCGCCGGCGAGCTGCGCGGTCAGCGCGGTCTGCGGGACCAGGTCGAGGAACGAGGTATCGATGCGCTTGAAGGCGGTCGTCTGCGAGTTGGCGATGTTGCCGGAGATGTTTTCGAGTGCGTACGATCCTGCGCGCAGGCCACCGACCGCCGTCGTGAGAGCGCCGAAGATACCCATGACATATTCTCCAATTCAATTCCCGGCGGCTGGCAATCAGAACGATGGCCGCATCGGTGGAGCATGTCGCAAGGGTCGTGCCAGGAAACGAAACGTAACAAAATCATGCGCTTGAAAAAAACGCCGCGGCCGTTTAACCGGGGCACAATTGCCGGGCCGGCAACAATTGCCGGGAAAGAAGGGCGATTCTGACCGCCCTCCTCCTTTATTTTGATGCGTTGTCTTGAGCGCGAACCGGCATCCATCCCGCATCAAGTGCGGGACAGGCGTCGCTCGAAAACGCTATCAGGTCGCGGACGGCGCGGCCGGATGAAACACCAGCGCGAAGCCATCCATGCAGTAACGCAGCCCGGTCGGCTTCGGGCCGTCGTCGAAGACGTGGCCGAGATGGCCGCCGCAGCGGCGGCAATGCACCTCGGTGCGCAGCATGCCGAAGGTGCGGTCCGACGTGGTGCCGACCGCATTCGCCAGCGGTTGATAGAAGCTCGGCCAACCGGTGCCGCTCTCATATTTGGTCTCGGACGAGAACAGCGGCAGGTCGCAGCCGGCACAGGCGAAGGTGCCCTTGCGGTGCTCCTTGAGCAGCGGGCTCGATCCCGGCCGCTCGGTGCCCTGGTTGCGCAGGATCTCGTATTGCTGCGGCGTCAGCTGCGCCTTCCATTCGGCGTCGGTCTTCTCGATCTCGAATTTCTCGGCGGCCTGCGCCGGCCCGGCGCGCAGCCAGCGGAAGGCGGCGAAGCTCAGCAGGCTGGCGACGGAAGCCAGCAGGATGCGGCGGTCGATCATCAATCATCTCCGATGCGGACGGCCAGTATTGGCGAACGGGTTCGTCAACAGATACGAACCCCGCCGGCCGACGTTACATCCGCCGGTCGGAGACCCGCTCACTTTCTTGCGAGGCGTGAGAATGCGGCGCATCGCCGTCCCCAGCCTGCCGTGGCGGCGCCGGCCGCACCGTGGCCGATGGCGGACGGCGGAGCGCCGGCCCCCTGGTTCCCGCCTTGAGATTGGCCTCGGCCAGTCGCGCCTCGCGGACCCGCTCCCTGGCGCGGGCCCCCTCGCGGTAGCGCGCCAGCACGCCCGCCGCGGACGAGGCGCCCCTCGCCCACAGGCTGACGAAGTGGCCGGCGACGCGGCCGGTGGTTCCGCCGGCCCAGACCAGCTCGAACGGCGAAAACAGCCGCCAGCGGTCGTCGCCCCACAGGATGCTGCGGGCAATCAATTGCCCGGCCAGCGCCGAGGTGCCGAGGCCCTGCCGGCCGAAGCCGCTCGCCACCCACAGGCCCCTGCGCAATTGCCCGATCTGCGGCATGCCATGCACCGTGACGCCGACCGCGCCACCGAACACATCCGCGATCGGAACCTTGCCGAGTTGTGGAAACACCGTGGCGATGCGGCGCTGCACCGCCGCGCCGAAGCGCTTCGGCCGTGCCGCCCAGGTGGTCTCGGGACTGGACCAGAGCAGCCGATCGCCATCGACGATGCGGAAATGATCGATGCCATCGCTGTCGGCGACCGAGCCGGAAAAGGCGATGGTCTCCGCCAGCCGCTCGCCGAGCGGCTCGGTCAACGCCGCGTAGCGCCACACCGGCAGCAGCGTGTCCGACAAGCGCTTCAGCGGCGCGCCGAGGTGGATGTTGCCGGCAAGCACAATATGGTTGGCGCGTAGCCGGGCCGACGGCGTCACGATACGCTTGCGGATGCCGGAAAAGTCGATGCTGACCACCGGCGTCTCCTCGAAGATCCGCACCCCCGCCCGGGTCGCCAGCGCAGCGAGCCCGTGAACGTATTTGCGGCCATCGATCTGCAACGCCCTCGGATAGTAGATGCCGTGGAAATAGCGGCCAGTCCTGAGCACGCTGCGCACGCGATCGACCTGCCAGCCTTCGACCTCGGTCGCGAGCTCCTCACCGAGCATCTGCAAGCGGCTGATCAGCGCCTCGCCGACATCGACATTGGAAACCTCGAGCGCGCCGTCGCTCGGATTGATGCCCGGGATCAGCTCCTCCGTCGCGGTGGCGCGAACATAATCAGCGCCCTGCTTCGACAGCGCCCACAATTCGCGGGCATCATCGAGCCCGACCCGCTCGACCACGTCCGAGATCGGCAGGCCGAAACCAGGCATCGCGGTGCCCAGATGATGACCGGACGCGTTCCAGCCGACCTGGCGCCCCTCGAGCACGGCGACGCTGGCGCCGAGCCGCGCCGCCTCGCGCGCCACGGTCAGGCCAGCCAGCCCCGCCCCGACCACGCAAATGTCGACATCGAGGTCGAACGCCATACGGTTGCGGAACGGCGAGGCCGCCTCGTCCGGGCCGTCCGCCGCACTTGTGGAAGTCTCGCTCATGGCGTTTTCTACGAACCGCTGCGGCGCTTGTCACCTTGTCCAGGGCATGCGCCTGTAGAATTAATTCGACCAGACCGAATCGAGATGGAAGTCCATGCGCCGTTTGCTGCTGTTGCGTCACGCCAAGACCGAAACCGACGCGCCTTCGGGGCACGACCAGGACCGTCGTCTCGACGAACGCGGCCACCGCGATGCAGCGGAGATCGGCGGCTGGATCGCCGGCCATCCGCCCATCCCCGAACTGGCGCTGGTGTCGCCGGCGGTCCGCACCACGCAAACCTGGGAAATCGTGCGCGACGCGATCAAGGGCGCCGGCCCGCAGCCGAACGTCGAATTCCTGCCCGATCTCTACGGCGCCGATCCGGCGCAACTGTTGACCGCGATCCGGATGGCTTCGGTCGCCGACCCGAAGCGGCTGATGCTGATCGGCCATAACCCCGGCATGCACGAACTCGCGCTGACCTTGACCGGCAGCGGCGACGAGGCGGCGAAGCGCGCGCTCAGCGACAATCTGCCGACCTCGGGGCTCGCGGTCTTCGACTTCGCGACCGACGACTGGAACGAGGTGTCGTTCCGGCGCGGCAAGCTCGTCCTGTTCGTCAGCCCTAAACTATTGAAGCAGGCCTCGCGCAACTGACGCGAGCGGACATCGCCGCTGCGCCATGCTATATTGATGGCCACGCGACAGGGGGACCGGTCTGCGTCGACACCACAGGCCAGCTCGGGCACAGGCTGGCTCAAGACCAAGAAGGCGCGCGTCCCGGACGAGGGACCAAACGGCTCCAGACCAATCGCGGACAGGAGGCGCAGATGTACAAATCCATTCTCGTGCCGATCGACCTCGCCGATACCGATCTGGCGAAGCCTGCGATCGCAACCGCTGCGACGCTCTCGCAGACATGGAACGGCGCGGTGCGTTTGCTCAACGTGCTGCCGATGACCCCGGTGATGCTCGCCGAATATGTTCCGGCGGACTTCGACAGCCAGCAGCGTGAAACCTCGGAAGAAGCGCTGGCGATCGTCGCGCGCGAATCCGGCATCGCGGCCGGGCGCATCTCCGGCGTGGTCCGCCAGGGCGGCATCTATCACGAGATCCTCGAGGAGGCCGCGACGATGAAGGCCGACCTGATCGTGATGACCTCGCACCGCCCGGCGATGCGCACCTACTTCCTCGGCTCGAACGCCGGCCATGTGGTGCGCTACGCCAAATGCTCGGTGCTGGTGGTGCGGCATTAGTGCGGCCGGACCGCGGCCGCAGGCACGCGCGGTCGAAATCTCGAAAACAACCCCATGCAAAGCAGCCGGCGGAGCGCCGCCGCGCCCGCCAGGACCGGCTCAGCGGATCCGCATCAGCTCCAGGTCGAAATTGCCGGTCACCGCGGTTTCGATCTGGCAGCGCGAGATTCCGATATCGCGCAGCGTCCGGTCATCGAGCTGGCGCAGCATCTTGATCGCATCGCGACGTACCCAGTAGGTCACGAATGCATCGCCCCAAACTCGGAGCAATCGGAGCAATCCACCCAACATGCCGGACCGTGCGAGCGGTGCGGCGGGTGAGGACATCATCGTCATTGTCATCTCCTTCGGCAGCCCAGACGGCAAAGCTATAGCGTTGACACAAATGCGATTTCAGCACTTGCGCGGGGTAACCTCGGATCGCTTGCGCTCTCCTCGGTGCAATCATGGGCTTGTTCCCTCTTAAATGATCCGGTACATCTCTCGGAGCAACTAAAACATTGCTCTCGGTGCAATAATGTCGAGATTCGAATATCTGAAGCTGGCGGACGCGGTGGCCGCCGAGATCGCCAGCGGCACGCTGAAGGCCGGCGACCGCCTGCCGCCGCAGCGTCATTTCGCCTATGACCGCAACATCGCCGTCTCGACCGCGAGCCGGGTCTATACCGAGCTGTTGCGGCGCGGGCTGGTGGTCGGCGAAGTCGGCCGCGGCACCTTCGTGTCGGGCGAGGCGCGCCGCGGCAACGCGGCCCCGCCCGAGCCGCGCGGCGCCCGCATCGATCTCGAATTCAACTATCCGCTGCTGCCGCATCAGGCGACGATGATCGCCAAGAGCCTCGAAGGACTGGAGCGGCCCGAGGTGCTCGAAGGCGCGCTGCGGCCGGCCACCAGTTTCGGTACGCGGGCGGCGCGAACCATCTCGTCGGAATTCCTGGCGCGCAAGGGCTGGACGCCGAACCCCGACCAGATCGTGTTCACCGCCAACGGCCGGCAATGCATTGCCGCGGCGCTCGCCGCCGTGGTGCCGCCCGGCGGACGCTGCGGCGTGGAGGCGCTGACCTACCCCTTCGTGAAGGGCATCGCCGCGCGGCTCGGCATCTCGCTGGTGCCGCTTGCGATGGACGAACACGGCGTGCGTCCGGACGCAGTGCAGAAAGCACATCGCGAAGCGCATCTGTCCGCGCTCTATGTCCAGCCCACGATCCAGAATCCGCTCAGCATCACCATGCCGCCGGAGCGGCGCGCCGAGCTGTTGCGCGTGGTCGAGAAGCTCGGCCTCATTGTCATCGAGGACGGCGTCTATGGATTCCTCGACGACGAGGCGCCGCTCGCCGCGCTGGCGCCTGACAGCTGCATCGTGCTCGACAGCCTGTCGAAGAAGGTCGCGCCGGGCCTCGCACTCGGCTTCATCGTGTCGCCGCCGCGACTGCGCGAGAGCACCATGGCTGCGGTACGCTCCGGCGGCTGGACCGCGTCGGGCTACGCCTTCGCCGCGGGCCAACGGCTGATGGCCGACGGCACCGCCGCCGAATTGTCACGGCTGAAGCGGATCGATGCCGGCCGCCGCCAGCTTCTGGCGGCGAAGCATCTGGCCGGTTTCGAGGTCCAGACCAACCCGAAATCCTATCACCTCTGGCTGACCCTGCCGCAGCACTGGCGCTCGCAGACCCTGGTCGCGGCCGCGGCCCGCCGCGACATCGCATTGACCCCGTCGACGACCTTTGCCGCCACGCCGGGGCACGCGCCCAACGCGGTACGACTTGCGCTCGCCGCGCCGCCGATGGAGCAGCTCGAGCTCGGCCTGCGGACACTGGCGGGCATGTTGAGCGCAACCGAGGAAGATTTTGACTCCACGGAATGACGCCGCCCAAAGCGCCATGAGCTTTGATTGAACCGGCTTGGCTCGGTCTTGGTTCACCTCTCCCCGCCGGAGAGAGGTCGGATTGCGCTTGGCGATGCGAAGCATCGTCCAGAGCAATCCGGGTGAGGGCTCTTGCTCTCTCGATAGACCGTAACCCCTCACCCGATTTGCTGCGCAAATCGACCTCTCCCTTGGGAGAGGTGGACTTCCGATGCCGCTCCAGATCAACCTGATCTCATCAGGCGTTTGGCACTCCGAGGTGCGGCCCGTCCTCCCGTAAGTCCCCCGTCAGCGACCGGCAGTAGCATGGGCGCTCGGGGGCCTTCTATGCGCCATCTGCTGACGGGATATTTCGTCGTCTTCGGGTTTCCCATTCAGAATTGGGTGCTCCCGACATTCGCGGTCCTTCTGACCTGGATCGCGCTCTCACGCCGGCTGCTCAGGTAGCCGGTGACGGCGATAGATCGTCAGAGCAGCAGGATGTCAGTAGCCGCAGGCGGCATACGTCTTTCGGGCAAGGCGGTAGCCTGCCCCCGCGGCCACGAAGTCCACGTCAAGGCACAGGTCGCCTCTGCGATATTCCCCGATCACGCCGCACTGTAGATATTCGAGATTGATCCGCCAGCGCTTCTCTTGCGGTGAGTAGGTCGCGAAATCGTGCTGCGCGACCGGCGTCCCCCTGCAAATCCCGGCGATATATTGCTGCACATCGAGCGGCAGGCTGTCGATGTGATGGGGGTCGAGCGGATCATGCTTGTTGCCGACGCTGCCGCCCTTGGAGAGCACCGGGGAGATGCCCGACAGCACGAGGCACAGCGCCAGAAGCGGGGTCCGGATTGTCATCTGACACTCCAGCTAAGATTGATTTGTTGCTGAGTGTATCGCGTATTGCTTACAGGCCACTTACAGTTCGTCGTTTGTTGCGTTCGACTGCGAACCGCCTGCCACAGTGCCGCGGCAATGCCGGCAGCGCGGTCAGCCAACCGGCCATTCCGCGATGAATCCCCTCGCCTTGTAGGGTTCGATCTTGTCCCACTCGATGAGGACGCGACGACGAAATTCCGGAACGGTATGCCACTGCGCACGGGGGATTGCGAAGCCGTCCACCGTCACCAGCATCTTCTCGACCTCCGGCCAGTGCCGGTGCAGCGTCATCGGATAGCGCCGCGCGGTCCAGCTGTTGCCGAGGCAAATCACGCTTCGGACATTGGCAAGGCCGAGCACAGCGTCGATCACCGGCAGCGAGAAGACGACGTTCTCGCCGGTGTTCTGCGCGCGATGTTCCTCGAGGATGCGCTCGGACGTCACACCGCGCGCCACCATCGCGGCCTTGATGATCGCGCATTCCGAGCGGTGATCGCCGGGCGTGATGCCGCCGCTCACGATCGCGCAGCGCGCAAACCCGCCGCGCCACAAATCGACCGCCGCATCGACCCGCTCGGCAACATCCGTGCGCGTGCCGAACACGAACAGCAGATCGGCGGGCCTCAGCGGTGTCTCGATCAGGTGCTGCGTATTGATCGCGGCGATCTCGTCGTCGGACGGCATCCGCAAGCTTCGATCGTCCATGCCTCCGCTCTCCCCGGCCACGACATCACCGCGACGACGATGCCGCGCGCAGCCGTGCGCGCGAAGTCACGTTTCATTGCGCTTGATTGCGGGCGGCCTTCGGCAGCAGCGCATCGGGCAATCGATCGAAGCCGTAGCGCCGCGGCCGGTTGCGCGTGACGAAGCCGCCGACCTGCCAGGCGAACAATGCCGCGAACCCGACCAGGAACAGCGCACCCATCCAGTTCGAGGCCATGAGCGCCATCACCAGCAATCCGATCATGGCCACCGCAAGCCACGCCAGCACCGCCAACGCCGCAGTGTATGTCTTCGGCCCGAGGCCGCCGATCAGCGTGGCCGTGCTGCCCGCCGCCTGCATCCGGTGATGCAGCTCGACGATGAACGCACGATAGAGCTCGCCCTGCGGCGCCACCAGCGTCGCGGTCTGCCAGGTGGTCGAGAGGATCGCGATCCGGCCACCCTTGGCATTGTCGATGTCGGCGCGAAACCGCTGCTGCTGCATCGAGACCGGGCGATAGGACAGTTTCACGGCGGAGATGTCGGCGTAGTCCCACACGCCGGACCTGCCGGCGATCCGCCAAGCCAGCCCGTCCTCGGTCAGCTCGAACTGGTGCGCCGAGCCAATCAACGAGGCCTTGTAGGCATAGCGCAGGGCCGCGCCCTCGCCTGCTTCCGACCGCTGCTGCAACGTTGTTGGCAATCCGCCGTTCCACCTGTTCGGACACATCCGGGCGCTTGCATGGAGTGTCGCGCCTATCCTACAAGCGAGCCATGCCCGAGACGACCTATTTTCCGCGTTACCTCATCCTCGGCGGCGCGATGGTATCTGGCGTGCTGCTGGCGCTGGCCGTGCACATGCTCGGTGCGCGCTACGGGCTCGACCTCGGCGGCCTGTGGCGCTCCGACAGCCACGAATTCATGCCGGCGGGCGCCGCGATCGCCTGGTGGCTGATCGCCAGCGTCGGGTTCTCGGGCGGCTACTTCACCGCCAATCTGATGCACAGCGCGGTCGCCGGCCAGATCCCGCAGCGGATGCGGCAGTTCCTGATCGTGGTCGGCGTGCTCATGCTGGCGGGTGCCGGCCAGGCCGCGTCGGCGCCGAGCACGGTGTCGACGATTTCGGCCGTGCTCGCCGGCCTCGCCGCTCTGTGCCTCGGCGCGGCGATGGCGTTCTGCGGCGCGTATTTCGCGCTGCGCAAAAGCTAAAGCCTGACGAAATCAAGTTGAACCGTAACGGCGTCGAAAGTTCACCTCTCCCTTGGGAGAGGTCGATTTGCGTAGCAAATCGGGTGAGGGGTTACGATCTATCGAGAGAGCAAGAGCCCTCACCCGGATTGCTTCGCAATCCGACCTCTCCCCGGCGGGGAGAGGTGAAGCAAGATCGCGCCAAGCCGATTCAGCCAAAACTCATCCCGCCTTGGCGCTGCTTCGAGCGAAGCGGACGCCGATTCAATCAAGCCACCGACCGCTCCGGCGTCCGGTGCAGCATCTTGGCGACGTCGGCCGCCGGCCGCGGCGGGCTGAACAGATAGCCCTGCGCCTGCGTGCAGCCCTCCTGACGCAGCAGGTCGAACTGGGTATCGGTCTCGACGCCCTCCGCCGTGGTGACGATGCCCAGGCTCTTGCCGAGGCCGGTGACGGCGCGGACGATCGCCATCGAGTCCTCGCGCGTCGCAAGGTCCATCACGAAGGAACGGTCGATCTTGATCTTGTCGAACGGGAAGCTGCGCAGATAGCTCAGCGACGAATAGCCGGTGCCGAAATCGTCGAGCGAGATCCGGACTCCGAAGCCACGCAGTTCGTGCAACACCGCAAGCGTCGCCTCGCTATTTTGCAGCAGCACCGATTCGGTGATCTCGAGCTCGAGCCGATCCGCCGACAGGCCGGACGCTTCCAGCGCCGTCTTCACCGAGTTCACCAGACTGGGGTTCTTGAACTGCACCGGCGAGAGGTTGACGGCGACCGCGATGTCCGCGGGCCAGCTTGCGGCCTCCATGCAGGCCTTGCGCAACACGATCTCGCCGAGCGGAACGATCAGCCCGGTTTCCTCGGCAACGGGGATGAAATTGTTGGGCGCGATCAGCCCGCGCAGCGAGTGGTTCCAGCGCACCAGCGCCTCGAAGGCGACGACCTTGTCGCCGACGACATCGCGGATCGGCTGATAGTAGACCTCGAACTCGTCGCGATCGAGCGCCAGCCGCAGGTCGCGCTCGAGCAGGCGGCGGGCCTGCGCGCGGGCATCCATCCCGGTCTCGAAGAACCGATAGGTGCCGCGGCCATCGGCCTTGGCGCGGTACAGCGCGAGATCGGCCTTTTGCAGCAGCTCGTCGGGATCCTTGCCATCCTCGGGCGCAAGCGAGATGCCGATGCTGACGCCGATCACGAGCTGATGGCCGCCGATCTCGTAGGGCGCGGCGATCCGCTCGACCACGAGACTTGCCAGCGACGACACGACGGACGGCTCGCTGTTGCTGCAAAACTGCACGATGGCGAATTCGTCGCCGCCGAGCCGCGCCACGGTGTCGTGCTCGGTGACGCATTCGCCGAGCCGGCGCGCGACCTCGCTGAGCAGCGCATCGCCGATCGGATGTCCGAGCGTATCGTTGATCTCCTTGAAGTGATCGAGATCGAGGCAGAGCACCGCCAGCTGGTCGGAGCGCTTGGCCAACCGCACGGCCTTCTCGAGCTGCTCGCGGAACAGGGTCCGGTTCGGCAAATTGGTCAGCGCGTCATGCCGCGCCATGTGCGAAATCTGTTCCTGCGCCTGCTGCCACTCGGTGATGTCTTCGAAGGTGGCGACCCAGCCGCCGCCCTTCATCGGCTGGTCGACGACACGAATCGCGCGGTCGTTGCGGCTGACGATCCGCGTCGCGGAGTTGCCGGCCCTCGCCTCGGTGACCAGCGCATTGCAGAACTCCTCGGGATCGCCGTCCCACTCGCCGATGGAATGCAGATCCTGCAACACGTCGATCAGCAGGCGGCCCTGCAACGGCACGCGATTGCGTCCCATCATCTCGCCGTAGCGCTCGTTGAACAGCATGATGCGGCCTTCGGCATCGAACATGCACAGTCCCTGCGACATGTTTTCCAGCGCGGTATCCAGCACCACCTTTTGCTTGTGCAGCTCGGTCTTGGCGCGACGATCGAGGATCGAAGCGATCAGCGAGAGCCCGAGGATCGCGAAGGCACCGACCGCGGTCATGAACGAGAGCACGCGCGGCGAGACCGAGAGTCCGTCAGGAACGATGGTCGGGTCCGGCACCAGCGTCACCGCGCCCATCGCGGTGAAATGATGCGAGACGATGGCAACGGTCAGGAGGCCGGTTGCCGCGACCGTGGGGCCGAGGCGCTCGCCGCGCGTCGCAACGACCAGTGCGAGCGCGCCGAACACGCTGCCGAATGCGATCGAGGCGAACACGATGCCGGGCGACCAGACGATGCGCGCGGGCAGTTCGAGCCCCATCATGCCGGTGTAGTGCATCGCCGCGACGCCGGCGCCGACGATCGCGCCACCGGCGGCGGCCGTCCAGCGGCGCTCGTCGAGCGATGCGACGGCCAGTCCGACCGCCAGGATCGCAACCGCGAGGACCAGCGACAGCAAGGTGATCGGAATGTTGTAGCCGGCGTCGATACCGGGATTGTAGGCCAGCATGGCGACGAAATGGGTGGCCCAGATACCGCAGCCGCCAATGGCCGCATCGAGCCCGATCCAGATCTCACGGGTGCGGCCCTGTGCCGCCCGGGCCCGGTGAAACAGACTGATCGCAACCGCGCTGGCGAGCAGGCAGATCACCCCACCAAGGACGACCAGCCGCCAGTCATGTTCCAATGTGAGACAGGTATAGACGCGATACATATAGGCCCCCGTTATGGGCCCATAAGAACCCGCGCATTCGTGTACGAACGGTAACCGCACCGCAGCACCGCTCCGCGCATGGTGAAAAAGCCTTCAACATCTGGCGAAATCGCCTGACCCGCACTGATTTCATTGCCGCGCCCCGGACGATCCGCCGATCCAGATCAGCGCGGCCGCCGCCAGCAGCACGCCGGCGGAGACGACCAGCGCCAGATGCAATCCTGTGATGAAGGCCGCCGACCGGCTGACCATCGAGCCGAACAGCGCGACGCCGAGCACGCTGCCGGTCTGCCGGGTCGCATTCAGCACGCCGGCCGCGATGCCGGCATGGCGTGGCTCGGCGCTGCCGAGCAGCGTCGACGTCAATGGCGGCACCAGCAGGCCGAGACCGGCGCTCATCGCCAGCAGTTGCAGGCAGATCGCGGGATAGCTCGTGCCAGGCCCGATGAACAGCAGCCCCAGGCATCCGGCGCCCGAGAGCGCGGCGCCGAGCGCGATCGCCGCCGGGGCACCGATCCGTTCCGCAACGCGCGGCGCGGCCAGATTGGCGGGCAGCACGGCGCCGAGCATCGGTACGAACGCGAGGCCGGTTGCGAACGCCGACAGCCCGTTGACCTGCTGGAAGTAGAGGCTGAGCACGAAGATCAGCCCGTAGAACGCGACGTTGACCAGCAGGCCGACCAGCGCGGTCAGGGCAAACATCCGGTGACCGAACAGCGACAACGGCAGCATCGGCTGCGCCGCGCGCGCCTCGCGCCAGACGAACAGCACGGCGAACGCGGCCGCCAGCACGAAGCCCGCGACCACGAACGGGCTGTCCCAGCCAAGCGCGCCGCCTTCGATCAGCGCGCCGGCCAGCGTGCCGAGCGCGGCGATCGCGCAGAGCTGGCCCGGCAGATCGAGCCGGTGCTGTTGATGGCGGGTGGTCTCGCCGGCGAACCGCCAGGCGAGCCACAACCCGGCCAGGCCGATCGGCAGGTTGACGAGGAAGATGGCGCGCCAGCCGACCAGCGTGATGAGGGCGCCGCCGACGAACGGGCCGGCCGTCAGCGCAAGGCTCGCGCCGGCGGCCCAGACCCCGACCGCGCGTCCGCGCGCCTTCTCGTCCGCATAGGCGTGGCGCAGCAGCGCAAGCGAGTTCGGCACCAGGATGGCCGCGGCCAGACCCTGGACGCAGCGCGCGGCGATCAGCGTCACCGCATCGGGCGCGATTGCGCAGGCGACAGAGGCCACGGTGAAGATCGCAAAGCCCGCCATGAAGACGCGCTTGGCGCCGATCCGGTCGCCGAGCGCGCCCGCGGTCAGAATGAAGGCGGCAAACGCGATGGTGTAGGCGCTGACCACCCATTGCAGTTCGGCAACGCCGCCGCCGAGCGAGCCACCGATCGCGTTCAGCGCGGTGTTGACGATGGTGACGTCGAGCTGCACGACGCCGTAGCCGAGACTCATCGCGGCGAGCGTCAGCGTTGCCGCAAGCCCGGTCGATTGCTGGTGACGCGCCGCGCGCTGGTCCGGCATGCGCCGGTCGTTCATCGATGTCTGCTGCATGGTCTGGTTCTCGCTCCGGGCAACCAATGCGAGACATAGGCGCTCGTTTCGACCAAACACTTCGTCGTCGATCGAAGTGTGGATCCATGGTACCGGACGGGACATGCCGCCGCGGCGACGCTACGCGGCGTTTTGCCTCAAGAGACCTGCGGCCCGGCGTCGCCGGTCTTATCGCCGCCCGATCGCGGTCCAAACGCCCCGATCATGCGCATCATGCGCAGGCGCATGGCGACCTCAGGCTTTGGTAAACGCCGCGGCCAGCCAGGCGATGTCCCCATGCTGGTGCATATCGTCCATTCCGACCGCGCCAGCCGCCCCGTGCCTACGTCGAGATGACGGCAAAATCGGCCAAAATGCCGATGAAATCGCCTGGAATGGCCGGCCATGCAGCGTACCGAGCCGACCGGATGGCATGGCTGCGACTCACATTCCGCAGAGCGAGAACATATGTAGCCAGTATGACAATGACGCTGGACGGGAGCCGAAGCTTGGCTTGTCAAGGGCTGCACAACGCATCGGTTTTGCCTTATGGGTCATCGCGTACGGTGCGCATGCCCGTTACCCGTCGCCGTCCGTGACCGGGTCCCACGACAATTGCCGCCCCGCCGGGAGGATGAATGCTTCGGCTGCTGACCACGCTCGGGCGTGGTTTCAAGGAAAAGATCGGCTGGAAACGGCTCGGGATCGCCGCGAGTGTCTTGATCATCGCGCTGGCGATCACGTCACTGGTCCACACCCTGAAGGGCGTCGACACCGGTGTCATCCTCACCGCGCTGACCGACATCGCGCCGCACCGGATCGCGCTGGCTGCGCTGTGCGTGGTCGGGGCGTTCTGCACGCTGACCTTCTATGACTTCTTCGCGCTGCGCACGATCGGCAAGAACCACGTGCCGTATCGCATCGCGGCGATGTCGAGCTTCACCAGCTACACGATCGGCCACAATATCGGCGCCACGGTCTTTACCGGCGGCGCGATCCGCTTCCGGATCTATTCCGACTACGGCCTCACCGCGATCGATGTGGCCAAGATCTGCTTCCTGTCGGGGCTGACCTTCTGGCTCGGCAATCTGTTCGTGCTCGGCATCGGCATGGCGTGGCATCCCGCGGCGGCGTCGGCCATGGACCTGCTGCCGCCGGCGATGAACCGGCTGATCGCGATCGGCTGCCTCGTCGGCATCGGCGCCTATTTCGTCTGGCTGCTGACCGGCGAGAAGCGCCGCGAGCTCGGCCAGAACGGCTGGAAGGTGGTGCTGCCTTCGGCCCGGCTGACGCTGTTGCAGATCTTCATCGGCGTGGTCGATCTCGGCTTCTGCGCGCTCGCGATGTATCTCTTGATGCCGACCGAGCCGCATATCGACTTCGTCTCGCTCGCGGTCGTGTTCATCCTGGCGACGCTGCTCGGTTTCGCCAGCCACGCTCCGGGCTCGATCGGCGTGTTCGACGCCGCGATGCTGGTGGCGCTGCCGGAGTTCAGCAAGGAGCAATTGCTGGCGACGCTGGTCGTGTTCCGCATCCTCTATTTCCTGATCCCGTTCGGGATTTCGATCTCGATCATGGGCATGCGCGAGCTGTGGCTCAACGTCGTGCAACCATGGCAGGAACGAAAGCGATTGAGCCAAGCCTGCACGGCTTCGGCGACCGTGCGGCAACCGATCGAAAGCCGGCAGCAGCGGATCAGGCAGCTGAAACGGTAACAGGCAACGCTTCGGCCCCTCGTCCCGGTCCTTCGGTCCGGGATTTTCGATCTCCGCCGCCGGTTCTCTTATTTTCGCCGTACCGCTCACGTCAAACCGCGCCATGACTGGCTCTTTGGTTCGATTTTCGCTTCGTGTGACGGTTTGCAGCGTGCTGCTCGGCAGCGCGCTGGCAGGGGCATTCGCATCGGCCGCGGAGGCGCAAGACAGCCAGTTGCAGATCTCCTGGGAGGTCCGCAACCGCTTCCGCCTGTTCCGCGAGGAGCGCGACTTCCGCCTGCATGTCGAGAGCGGGCTCGGCCGCAGCGTGCTGGCCTCGGAGCAGGCGCTGGAGCTGCAAAGCGACGGCCGCGGCTGGGCGCGCAACACGGTCAACCGGCTCTGCATCGACCTCCAGGGCCGCGTCAACGAGCCCTGTACCCGCGACAACGTCAAGGAAAGCTATCTGACGCCGATCGATCATCCGATCACCGTGCGGCTGACCGGTCCGGTTCCGGTCGGCGCCACCTGCGCCTGGTCGTTCGACGACGGCGACGGGCCGCAATCCTCCACCTTCGATTGCGCCGAGCCGGTCAACCTGCGCGTCCGCTACGGCCGCACCACGGTCGCGACCGTCGACGTCGCCAGTGGCTCGGACGCCAACCAGCACGTGACGACGCAGATCGCGGTGCGCGATCTGTTGATCGCGGGGCTCGGCGACAGCATCGCATCGGGTGAAGGCAATCCGGACCGCGCCATCGCGCTGTCCGACGAGGGGTTCTGCTTCCGCTCCTATCTCGGCGGGGCGCAGTATTACCGCCCGAGCCGCGCCGGCTACAAGGGCGGCCGCGCCTGCGAGGCGCCGGACACCCTGACCAACTGGCAGCGCCAGAGCGCGCTGTGGCTCAATTCGGCGTGTCACCGGTCGCTCTACAGCTACCAGACCCGCACCGCGCTCGCGCTGGCGGTGCAGTATCCGCACATCGCGGTAACCTATCTGCCGCTGGCCTGCACCGGCGCCAGCATCGCCGACGGCCTGCTCGGCTCGCAGCAGGCCCGGGAGTGCCTGCCGACCAAGACCGCCAGCACCTGCTCGGGCACCGTCAGCGGCCAGATCGCGGAGCTGCGCATGGCGCTGGCCGCCGCCAAGCGCCGGCAGCCGGACCGCAAGCTCGACCTCGTGCTGCTGTCGATCGGCGCCAACGACATCTACTTCTCCGGCCTCGTCGCCAACGTGATCGTCGACACCCCGACCGAACGCACGCTGTTCAACCAGGGCGGCTCGATGGCCAGCGTCGACGACGCCCGCTCGGCGCTGGCGCGCGACCTGCCGGCCGGCTTTGCCAAGCTGCGCGATGCGCTGAAGCCGCTGGTCGGCGGCGACCTCTCGCACGTGATCTACACCGCCTACGCCAATCCGGCGCTCGCCAATGGCGGCGCGCCCTGCCCCGGCGGCCGCGCCGGCTTCGAGATCCACCCGTCGTTCAACGCCGATCCGCAGCGGCTCGCGGAGGTCTCGGGCTTCGTGCAGAACGAATTCCTGCCGCAGCTCAAGGCCATCGCGCAGTGCCAATCCGGCATCATCTGCCGCAATCCGCAAACCGATCGCATGACCTTCGTCGATGCGCATCAGGATGCATTCGCGAGCCACGGCTTCTGCGCACGCGCCACCAGCGATCCGGAGTTCGACCGCGACTGCTTCGCCGCCAATGGCGACAGCTTCGTCTCCGACCTCGTCGCCGCCGCCAGCCAGCCGCTCAAATGCGGCCGCAGCGCCGGCGACTACCGCGCCTACTTGCCGCGTGCGCGCTGGATCCGCGACGCCAATGACAGCTATTTCACCGCGATGACCTACCCGCAGGGCCTGCCGTCCTCGATGCAGCCGACCGACATCCACGATGCGACCTGGGGCATCCTGTCGGCGGTGTATGGCGGCGCGGTGCACCCCACCGCTGAAGGCCATGCAGCGATGGCCGATGCCGCGCTTCCCGCAGCCGCCACTGTATTGCAGCTGAACACCGCCGTGCCCGAGGTGATTTCCGAGCCGGTCGCACCATTGCCGGCTGCTCCGTTACCGGCTGCTCCGTTGCCGACCGCGCCGGAGCAACGCTGAGGGCTCGCGCCGCAGGACTGCGGACGCGAGCGCGCGTGATCGAAAGAAGGCTTGTTATCTAAGCATGATCTTTTCGGAAAACCGCTTCGCACTTTTCCGGATCATGCGTTAGTGCCGCTTGGTCACCGGCGCCGGCGCGGGTGTCGGCGGCCTCACCGCGGCGGCCTGCGCCGGCAGATATTTGGCGACGATCGTCGGATCGAGCTGCGCCAGCGCCGTATCCGGCAGCCGGGTCCAGACCTCGTCCTTGCCGAACAGCGAGATGCCGAGATAGCCGCGCATGGTCAGCGTCTGGCCATCGGCGCTCAAGGTCATCTTGGCCTTGTAGATCTTGCCGTTGCGCGGATCGAGCACGTTGCCGCCTTCATAAGCGAGCCCGTTGCGCTTCATGTCGCGGATGAAGGGGATGCCGAGCCACGGCATGTCCTTGCGATCGTCGGTGCATTTCGCGCAGACCGGATTGGGCGGATCGTCGGGCGCCGAGAACATCCTGGCGATCATGCCTTCGTAGACGCCGTTGCGCTCGATCACCAGGAACCAGCCCTCGGGCTTGCCGTCCTCGGTCTTCTGCCAAAGCCCGGCCGCCGATAGCTCGGCTGCGGAAGCCGCAAGTGGAGCAGCCAGCGCGAAGGCCGTAGCGATCGCAAACATCAGCCGAAGTCTGGACAGCGTGTTCCGCATCATCATCACCTGCTCAATCGACGCCCCCGCATGGCCACAGACTAAGGCCATTTCGCGGAGTGTTCCAGTACCCGCGCCAGATGGGAACTGGCTCGTGCCCCTGGCATTGGTCGCTGTCGGAGTGGATTCAGTTCACTCCGAGCTTCTTCTGCAAACTCGATGACGATGTTGTGTACTGGAACACCAGTCGCTTGTCCGGATAGACGTAGCGATGCGCCTTCTGCGCCATCAACGCGCCCTCGTGGAAGCCGGACAGAATCAACTTCAGCTTGCCAGGATAGGTGTTGATGTCGCCGATCGCGAAGATGCCCGACACGTTGGTCTCGAACGCTGCGGTGTCGACCGGCACCAAGTTGTTCTCCAGCTCGACGCCCCAGTTCGCGACCGGGCCGAGCTTCATGGTGAGGCCGAAGAACGGCAGCATGGTATCGCATGCGATGGTCGAGATCGCGTTGTCGTTGCCCTTCAGCGTCGCGCCGGTGAGCTGGCCGCTGGCGCCTTCGAGCCCGGTGACCTGACCGATCCTGAGATCCATCTTGCCGTCGGCGACCAGCGTGCGCATCTGCTCGACGCTGTGCGGCGCCGCGCGAAAATCGTCGCGCCGGTGCAGCAGCGTGATGCGCTTGGCGAGCGGATGCAGGTTGAGCGTCCAGTCGAGCGCGGAATCGCCGCCGCCGACGATCAGGATGCTCTTGTCGCGGAACTGCTCCATCTTGCGCACGGCGTAATGGACCGAGGTGCCTTCATAGGCCTCGATGCCCGGCACCGGCGGCCGCTTCGGCTGGAACGAACCGCCGCCCGCCGAGATCACCACGACCTTGGCCTCGAACTCCTTGCCGCCGTCGGTCTTCACGCGGAACAGAGGATCGCCGATCTTCTCGATGCTCTCCACCATCTCGTTGAGATGGAAGGTCGGCCCGAACGGCTTGATCTGCTCGAGCAGTTGATCGGTGAGGCCCTGGCCGGTGACCATCGGGATGCCGGGAATGTCGTAGATCGGCTTCTCCGGATAGAGCTCGGCGCACTGGCCGCCGATCTTGTCGAGGATGTCGACCAGATGCACCTTCATGTCGAGCAGACCCAGTTCGAACACGGCGAACAGTCCGCAGGGGCCCGCGCCAATAATCAGCACATCGGTTTTGATCGCTTCGCTCATATCCGCTTCTTTTCAAGTTGAGATCGACCGGGCGGCTTCTCGCCTGCCCAGCCAAGCATGACCGGATCGGGACATGCATAATAGGGACCGCGGCTGGCGCGGCAACCCCTTGCCGAGCTTGCGCAACTCGGCTGTATGGATCGGAAACCGATGGAGATCCCCCTCGTGAATGCCCCTGTCCGCGCCGACGATGCGCCGCGCCTGGAAGACTTCCCCTATCGGCTGTCCGACAATGTGCGGTTCGCCGATCTCGACCCCAACGGCCACGTCAACAACGCCGTCTATGCGAGCTATTTCGAGACCGGCCGCGTCACGCTGGTGAAGGATCGCAGCATGGGGCTGATGCCGGCGGGGCTCGGCTGGATCATGGTGCGTCTCGACATCCATTTCCGCGCCGAACTGCATTGGCCGGGACAGATCGAGCTCGGGCTCGGTCTCGTCAAGTTCGGACGGACATCGACCACCTTCGATCAGGTGGTGTTTTCGGAAGGGCGCTGCGTGGCGTCGGCGAAGGCGATCACCGTGATGATCGATGAGGCGACGCGGAGGCCAACGCCGCTGCCGGCGGAGGTCAAGGAGAACTTCCGCCGCTGGGTCCGTCGCGGCGTGAATCCGGACGGCGAGTAAAGGAGTTCGGCGCGTTGCGCGCGAAGCGGATAGCGGTTCGCGTAAAACACGCGTCGAAACGAAAAATATAGAGCCCCGTTCCGATTCAATCGGAACGGAAGCGTTCAGGCCTGCCGTTCCGGCGTCGACACGACCAATCCGTCGAGATCGTCGGTCACCTTGATCTGGCAGGACAGCCGCGAGTTCGGGCGCACGTCGAAGCCGAAATCCAGCATGTCCTCTTCCATCGGCGACGGCGCACCGACCTTCTCACGCCAGGCTTCATCGACATAGACGTGGCAGGTCGCACAGGCGCAGGCGCCACCGCATTCGGCTTCGATACCGGGAATGGCGTTGCGAATCGCGCCTTCCATCACCGTCGCGCCGTTCTCGATCTCAATGGTGCGTTTCTCGCCGCTATGGTCGATAAAGTGGATTTTGGCCATGATTGCTCGTGCTGCCGGAATGCGCCGGACGATGAATGGAAAGGTCCCGGCAGTCGTATAACGGGTCGATCCGCACAGCGCCAGCGCGGAGACCGAAATCCTGCCTGCCGGTCCGGACCGCGCCAACCGGCAGCGCCAGGGCCTTGCGGGCGCCTGGCGGCGCCGGAATGGCGATCAGCGGCCCAGAATCAGCTCGATCGCGGTGCGCGCCTCGGCGATGGCAGCCCCGAGCGCGGCAAGCGGCTGGGCCGGATCGGACCCGCTGCCGAGCGCGGTTTCCAGCTGGGCGGCAGCCTCGGCGACGCCGAAGGCGCCGATCGCGCGTGCCGACCCCTTGAGGGTATGGGCATGGGTCGCCGCCTCCGGCGGCAAGGCGGCCAGCTCACCGAGGATCCGGGCCGACTGGGTCGAGAACATGGCCAGCACCTCTCGTTCCAGGGCCGGGTCGCCCAGCGTCATGCGCTGGAGATGGTCGACGTCGATCGGCCCGCCGCCGGGCGCGAGCGGTGGCGATTGGGTCCATTCAACCCGTTCGAGATGAAGCGGCATGGCCAGTCCCTGTGGTCCCTGTCCGGCCCTTGCCGGCGGGATCGTTGGCCCAGCCAATCACGAAACTGGTTAACGGATTGTTGTCTGGATGATCGGCAAAACCGCCTGATTCTGGACAATTTCCGGACACAATCGACGCACCAGGACGGGAATTTTGAGTGCCCATAAGACCTTATGGCGCAAAGCTGTTAACGATGATTAAGAAAGTATTAATCGCAAGCATTTCATTCGCATCACTCTCCCCATAGGATGTTTGCGGATGTAGCGGACAAGCCGCCGAGGGGGGCGCTTGCGCTCCGCTTGTGGGCACCGGCTTCGAGCTTGCGCGGGGACAATCGCAGGCTCGCCGACGCGTAAATAGTGAGAGGGCTTGGACTGAACATGGCGAACACTCCCAAGAAGGTCAAAGATCCCACCGAAGTCGCGCTTTCTGCCATCCAGGAAGCCCTCAACATCAGCGAACAGGGCGCGGAGAATCGCAGCCCCCTCAACGACGGCGCCGCGCCGCCGAGCCTGCCGCCGGCCACACCGGATTTTTCAGCCACGTCGTTCGAGCCCCGCGCGAATGCCGATCGCGCGGTCTTCGAGCCGATTGAGGAACCGCGCAACCAGCGCCGAGCGGCCAATGACGATCGCGCCAGCATCGGCCAGATGCTGCAGGAGGTGCAGAGGGGCCGCCCCTCCCTCAACACCTACACCCTGTTCGCGATCTGCTCCGGCGTCTGGCTGCTCGGCTGCGCCATCCTCACCGTCGCGTTCTGGCCGTCGCTGCAGTCCGCGATGGCGCAGGGCACCGGCGTGCTGGTGCTTGCCGGCCTTGCCGCGCTGTTCATCGCCCCGGTGCTGCTGTTCTTCTTCGTCTCGACCCTGGCCGCCTATGGTCAGAACATGAACAAGATCGCGCAATCGATGGCGCAGGTCGCGATGCGTTTCTCGGAGCCGGAGCATGCCGCCTCCGATTCGATGGTGACGGTCGGCCAGGCGATCCGCCGCGAGGTCGCGGCGATGGGAGACGGCGTCGAGCGCGCGATCGCGCGCGCCGGCGAACTCGAGACCCTTGTCGCCAACGAGGTGGCGGCGCTGGAACGCGCCTATTCGGACAACGAAGTGCGCATCCGCGCGCTGCTGCAGGACATCGCCCACCAGCGCGACAATCTGGTCGGCCAGGCCGAGCAGGTGCGCAGTGCGATCTCCGGCGTGCAGATCGACCTGCGCCACGACATCGCACTGATTTCGGACGCGATCGCCTCGCGCGTCGACGAGGTCGCCAAGAGCATCACCGGCGCGCTGGAAGAGCGCGGCCAGCACATCACGACCGCGCTGAGCCATGCCGGCGACAACATGATCCTGGCGCTCGGCGAGCGCGGCGGCGACCTGCTCGACCGCCTCGAAGAAGCCAGCGCCGAGACCACCCGCGCGGTGCTCGACGCCTCCGAGCGGCTGACCACCAGCCTCAACTTCAAGACCGGCCACGTCCATGACGAATTCGTCGATCTTGCCGATCGCGTCCATGAGATGCTGAACGAGCGCATCGACCGCATCACCGGCGAGTTCGAGCAGCGCTCGTCCGCGATCGTCGACGGCATCTCGGACCGAACCGCGGACGTGCACGACTCCCTGAAGAATTCCGCCGATTCGCTGCTGCTCGAGCTCGAGCTGCGCAGCAACGACCTGGTCGGCAAGATCGACGACGCCGGCAACCGCCTCGCCGGCCAGATCATGACCTCCGGCGACAAGGCGAGCGAAGCCCTCGACGTCACCGTCAATTCGCTGGTCGCCAAGGTGGTGGGCCAGACCGAGACCGCGCACGACTCGCTGTCGCTGCAGATGAGCGCGTTCGACGACTTGGTGAAGAACCACGGCAGCGAGCTAGCCGAGAAATTCGCCCGCGACTCCGGCACGCTCGGCGCGCTGATCACCCGCCACATCTCGGAATTCGACCGCACGGTGAAGACCTTCGGCGGCGACATCGTCGAACGCATGGGCCAGCGCACCCAGGATATCGCCGACAGCCTGAAGACCTATGTCGACACCTTCGACCATCGCGTCAGCACCAACAGCGGCGCGATCACCGCTTCGCTCGACCAGCGCCTGCTGCAGTTCGAGACCACGCTCGGCAGCCGCGTCACCCATCTCGACGCCTCGTTGACCGACAAGCTGTCGTCGTTCGACTCTTCGCTAGCCACCAAGATCGGCTCGTTCGACGGCCGCCTGCAGTCGCTGGATGAGGCGATCGACGGCCGCATGAAGACGCTCGAGGTCACCTTCGAGAGTCGCGCCAAGTCGGTCACCGACACCATCGACGGCCATCTCGGCACGCTCGCGACCCAGCTCACCGAAGGCGCCACCCAGGCGATCCACTCGATCGACTCGCGGCTTGGCCTGCTCACCACGACCCTGACCGAGGGCACCGTGCAGGCGATCGCCGCGGTCGACCACCGCATCAACGGCGTCACCGAGACCATCGACGGCCACAGCATCCGCCTGGTCGACACCATCAACGGCCACAGCACCCGTCTCGCCGACACCATCAACGGTCACAACACCCGCCTCGTCGACACCATCACGGGTCACAGCGCGAACCTGACCGACACCATCTCGGCGCGCTTCGCCAACATCCAGCAGGGCATCGAGAGCCATGTCGGCGCAATCGCAAGCGACATCGACACCCGCGTCGCGCAGTTCGAGGACCTGCTCGGCTCGCGCGTCGAGGCAGTCGCCGGCCGCATCGAGAGCAGCGGCCGTCAGGCCAGCGAGGACCTCATGTCCCGCGCCGAGCTGCTGTCGTCGAGCATCAAGTCCCATGTCGAGGACGCCGAACGCTCGCTGACCAACCTCGTGGTCAACACCAGCGAGACGATCCAGACCGGCGCGCGCACCGCGCAGCAGGCATTGCTCACCGTGTCCGCCGATGTCGGCAACCAGCTCAAGCAGAGCTCGGCCGAGGTCGAGAGCGTGCTGACCGCAGTCGGCACCAATGCGGCCAACTCGATCCTCACCAGCGCCCGCGACGCCCAGGTGTCGCTGGTCTCGGCCTCCGGCGACGTCGCCTCCCAGATCAAGTCGCTGTCGGAGGATGTCGAGCGTACCCTGCAAGCGGCCGGCAGCGCCACCGCCGCCTCCGTTCTGTCGGGTGCCCGCGACGCGCAGACCACGCTGGTCAGCGCCTCCGCCGAGGCCGCCGGCCAAGTCAAGTCGCTGGCCGCCGACGTCGAGCAGTCGCTGTCGATGGCAGGCTCCGCCGCCGCCGAGGCGATCATGGCCGGCGCCCGCGAAGCTCAGACCACGCTGATCTCGACGTCGAGCGACGTCACCGGCCAGGTCAAGTCGCTTGCCAGCGATGTCGAGCGTTCGCTCTCGATGGCCGGCTCCGCCACCGCGGAAGCCGTCGTCGCCTCCGCCCGCGAGGCCCAGACCACGCTGGCCGGCGCATCGACCGAAGCCACCAATCTGATTCGCTCGCTCGCGGCCGACATGCAGCACTCGCTCTCGACCGCCGGCACCGCGACCGCGGAATCCATCGTCGCCTCGGCCCGCGAGGCCCAGAGCACGCTGGCCGGCGCGTCGACCGACGCGACCAATCTGGTCCGGACGTTGTCGGCCGACATCGAGCGCTCGCTGTCGATGGCCGGCTCCGCCACTGCGGAAGCCGTCGTCGCCTCCGCACGCGAGGCCCAGAGCACGCTGGCCGGCGCATCCACCGAAACCATCAACCTGGTCCGGACGCTCGCGGCCGACATCCAGCACTCGCTATCGACCGCAGGCTCCGCGACCGCAGAATCCATCATCGCCTCCGCACGCGAGGCCCAGAGCACCCTGGTCGGCGCATCCACCGAGGCCACCGACCTGGTTCGCACGCTGGCGGCCGACATGGAGCGCTCGCTGTCGATGGCCGGTTCCGCCACTGCGGAATCGATCACCGCTGGTGCTCGTGATGCCCAGAGCACGCTGGTCAATGCGTCGACTGACGCTGCCAGCAAGGTGTCGGCACTTGCCGCCGACATCCAGCGCGCGCTGACGATGGCCGGTTCCGGCACCGTCGAGTTGCTGACGGCCGGCGCCCGCGAGGCGCAGAACGCCCTCGTCACCGCGTCGACGGAGGCGGCCAACCACGTCAAGTCGCTGGCGGTCGATGTCGAGCGCACGTTGACGTCGGTCGGCACCAATACCGCGCAAACGATCGCGGGCAGCGCCCGCGACGCACAGAACTCGTTCGTGGCAACGTCGAGCGAAGCGGCGAGCCAGATGCGCGCGATCTCTGCCGAGATCGAGCGCTCGCTGACCGCGGCCAGCGCGGAGACGGCGCAAACCATCCTGGGCAGCGCCCGCGAGGCCCAGAGCTCGTTCGCGGCGACCTCCGCCGATGCCGCCGCTCAGATCCGCACGCTGTCGACCGACGTCGAGCGCGCGCTGGGCGCGGTGACCGCCAAGACCACCGACAACATCCAGACCTCGGCACAGAACGCGCAGGCGGCCCTGATCACGATGTCCAACGAGGTCTCGACCAAGGTCAAGACGACCTCCGCCGACATCGAGCGCTCGGTGCTGTCCGCCTCCAGCGCGTTCGGCTCGGCGATGACCGGCAAGACCGACGAGATCGTCACCTATGTGCAGCAGCAGACCGAGCGCCTGTCGCAGATGGTCGACGGCCGCCGTGGCTCGCTGGTCGAGGCGCTGACCGCCAAGACCACGCAGCTTGCGACCGACATGGATCGCGCCACCGCGGATGCGCTGAAGGCGATCGAAACCCGCGGCCTCGCCTTCTCGCAGTCGATGTCGGCGCATGGCAGCGATGTCGCGCGCAACATCACTTCGGCCGGCGATCAGGCAACCGGTGCGGTGGCGAAGTCGCTCAAGGAGCTCGAGCACGCCTCGCGCGCGGCGATTGACCAGTCGCGCCAGGTCTCGATCTCGGCCGTCACCGAGATGCAGGAGACCAGCAAGATCCTGCGTACCGATACGGTGGCGCTGTTCGAGCGGCTGCGCGAAGGCAACATCCTGCTGCAGGAGGTGTTGACCGGCGCCCACGACAACCTCAACTCGCTGGAGCGCGCGCTGGTGACCCGCGTGGCCGACTTCGTGTCCGCCATGAACGACGTCACCTCGCGCAACGGCGTGGCGACCCAGACGCTGGAAGACCAGCTCACGGTGTTCAACAGCAAGACCGGCAAGGCGCTGGAGGATCTCGGCGCGCTGTCGAGCCAGTTCGAAACCCATGGCAAGGCGCTGCTCGATGCGGCAGCCGTGGTCGAGCAGGCCAACCGCTCGACGACGGTCTCCGTCAACGACCGCAAGTCTGAGCTCGAAGCGCTGGTCACCACCATCGACCTGCGCACCACCGATCTCGACCAGCGGCTGTCACGCTTCACCGGCTTGCTCGATGAATCGCTGGCCGCGGCCGAGGAGCGCGCCCGCGACATCGCCCGCGTCGTGGCGGAAACCGCCGGCGCCGGCTCGGCTGCGATCAGCAGGCAGTTCGAGGCGGTGCGCCAGGCAGCCGAGAACGAGCGTCAGCAGACCGTCGATGCGATGAACGAGCTCTACCAGCAGAGCAACGCCGAGACCGATGCAATGTTCAAGGAATCGACGGAGAAGTTCTCCGCGATGGTCACGGCGATGAAGCAGATGGCGAGCGAGATGCACAGCGAGCTCGAGGCCACCCGCAACGAGCTGCGCCGTGGCGTGCTCGAGATGCCGCAGGAAGCCGCCGAGAACACCGCGCAGATGCGCAAGGTGATCGTCGACCAGATCGAGGCGCTGGCCGAACTGAACCGCATCGTCGCCCATCACGGCCGCGGGCTCGACGTGGTCTCGACCAACCGCGCCAGCGTCCGCCACGAGGAGCCGCTGATGGCTGCCGCCGGCGGCCGTGGCGACGTGCGGATGCGGGACGATGCGCGGCTGCGGGACGACGTGCGCGCCCGCGACAATGGCAACAGCGCCGCGACGCTGCCGCCCCCGGATCTGGGCATGCAGAACCTCGGCATGCCGGCCTCGCGCCGCACCGAAGCTCCGTCGGTCAGCCCGGCGAGCTCCGACAATGGCCAGGACGGCTGGTTGTCCGACCTGCTCAACCGCAGCGACGCGGCGCCGCCTGCCCCGCCGAGCCGCGACACGCAGCGCCCGCGTCAGCCGCAGCAGCAGGCCGTCAACCCGCTGGAGTCGCTGTCGCTCGACATCGGCCGACTGATGGACCGCACACTCGCGGCCGAGATGTGGGATCGCTACCAGCGCGGCGAGAACAAGGCGTTCAGCAAGCGGCTCTACACGCCCGCCGGCCAGAAGGCCTTCGACGAGGTGGCCCGCAAGTACCGCGCCGATCGCGGCTTCAAGCAGACGGTCGACCGTTACATCGCGGAGTTCGAGCGCCTGCTCGACGAAGTCGCCCGCGACGGCCGCGGCCAGCAGGAGATCGCTGGCCACCTGACCTCGGAGACCGGGCTGGTCTATACCCTGCTCGCGCATGCCGCGGGACGGCTGGGGTAAGCGGGCGAATAGCGAACTACGAATAAAAAACGGAGGCCTGACGGCCTCCGTTTTGTTTTGGGCCCGGGATTGAATTCGCGGACGACGCATCAGCGATAGCGCGATGACCTCACCACCGTCATTGCGAGGATCGAAGCGCCCCGGCTTCGTAGCCCGGATGAGCGCAGCGACATCCGGGACGCCGCTTGCCGCGGAACGACTGCCCCCGGATATCGCTACGCTCATCCGGGCTACGCGCGTGCATCTGGCAGCGAAACCTAGTTGCTACTGCCGCCGCCGCGGCCCTGGCGCCGCGGGTGCCGGCGCGGGTTCGGGGGCGGCGTTGTTGCTGCCGCCGAAGATCACCCGGCTCGGGTTGCGGTCGAAATTGTTCACGGCGCGGCTGATGTCGGCGAGCGTGCGGCGGCCGTCGTTGATCAGGAGATTGGTCCGCTTGTCGACATTGTCGGCGAGCTCGCGGATCGACTTCACCATCTGGTTCAGCTCGCTGCCATTGTTGCCGCCGGCGATCGCATTGAGGCCGAGCATCAGATTGTCGGCCTTGGCCATCACGCCGTCGACCTTGACCATGACGTTGTCGATCTTCTCGGAATTGCGCGCCAGCGCCTCGGTGAAGACCTCGAGGTTCTTCAGCGAGTTCTTCACCGACTGCTGATTGTCGGCGACGATGCGGTTGACGTTTTGCAGGGTGGCACGGATCGCCTCGGTGACGTCCTGCAAAGCATTGGGATCGGCGGTCAGGACCGGGATGCCGTCCTCGTCCAGCGGCACCGGCGGGGCGGCCTCCTCGCCGCCTTTCAGCGAGATCGCGGCGACGCCGGTGAGGCCCTGGAATTCGAGACCGACCAGGGTGTCCTTGCGGAGCGGCGCGCTGTTCTCGATCATCGCCAGCGCGACCACGCGGCGCGGGTTGTCGAGCTTGACCGAGACGACTTCCCCTATTCGGATACCGTTGAAATTGACGTTACCGCCGTTGCGCAGGCCCGACGCCGGCCCCTCGAAGATCACCCGCAACGGGCTGCGCTGCTTGGTGGTGTGCAGGCTCTGGAACCACAGCACGAAGCCGAACGCCGCGGCGATGACCGCCAGGGTGAAGGCTCCGATCAAGACGTAGTTCGCCCGCGTTTCCATCAATTACTCGCGTTCATACCCTTGGACCCCACGCAGCCGACCTGCGCGCGAGCCCGTCGAATTCCCCATTGCCGCATGATCTCGTCAAACCGGTGGTCTCGTCTCGGGATCATGGCTAAGCCACAACGGCACGGGCGCGCTTGCCGTTGAAATATTGCTGCAACCACGGATGCTGCGATGCCTTCATGTCGGCGATCGATCCTGCAGCAATGATCTTACCGTTCCCTAAAACGGCGATCCGGTCGCACGCGGTGTAGAGGCTGTCGAGATCGTGGGTTACCATGAAAACGGTCAGCCCCAAAGTGCGCTGCAATGTGCGCACCAGCTCGTCGAAATCGCCGGCGCCGATCGGGTCGAGGCCCGAGGTCGGCTCGTCGAGGAACACGAGCTCAGGGTCGAGCGCGAGCGCGCGCGCCAGCGCGACGCGCTTGATCATGCCGCCCGAAAGTTCCGACGGATAGCGATCGGCGACCTCGGGCTTCAGCCCGACCATCACGAGCTTCGCCACCATGATCTCGTCGAGCAGCCGCTGCGAGACCCGAAGATATTCGCGCGCCGGGAACTGGATGTTCTGGCGCACCGTGAGCGAGGAGAACAACGCGCCCTGCTGGAACAGGATGCCCCAACGCCGCTCGACGGCGCGGCGCTGCGCCGAGTTGGCGGCATCGAGGTCGACGCCGAACACTTCGATGCGGCCGGAAACCTTCGGCACCAGGCCGATGATGGTGCGCGTCAGCACCGACTTGCCGGCGCCCGACGGCCCGACGAAGCCGAGGATCTCGCCGCGCTTGACGTCGAGGTTGAGGCCGTCGAGCACCCGGGTCTCGCCGAACTGCACGGTGATGTCGCGGACCCGGATGATGGCGTCGTTGTCCTCGTCCGCCATGATCACATCCCGATCGAGGCGAAGAAGATCGCGAACACGCCGTCCATCACGATCACGAAGAAGATTCCCTTCACCACCGACGCGGTGGTGTGCTGTCCGAGCGACTCCGCCGAGCCCTGCACCGCCAGCCCCTCGACGCAGGCGACGATGCCGATCACCGCCGCCATGACCGGCGCCTTGACCATGCCGACGATGAAATGGTCGATCGATATGGCATCACGAAGGCGGAGCAGGAAGGCTTCCGGATCGACGCCGCCATAGAGCCAGGCCACCAGGCCGCCGCCATAGAGCGCGGCCATTGCACCGAGGAAGGCCAGGATCGGCAGCGCCAGCACCAGCGCCAGCATGCGCGGCAGGATCAGCACCTCGATCGGATCGAAGCCCATGGTGCGCAGCGCGTCGATCTCCTCGCGCATCTTCATCGAGCCGAGCTCGGCGGTATAGGCCGAGCCCGAGCGGCCCGCGACCATGATCGCGACCAGTAGCACGCCGATCTCGCGCAGCACCAGCACGCCCAGCATGTCGACGACGAAGATGTCGGCGCCGAACCTGCGGAAATGGAAGATGCCCTGCTGCGAGATGATGCAGCCGATCAGGAAGGTGATCAGCACCACGATCGGCACCGCGCGCAGGCAGACCTGTTCGAGGTGATGCACCGTCGAGGTGAAGCGGAAGCTGCGCGGATGGATCAGCACCCAGGCGGCCGCGGCCAGCACCGCGCCGAGCATATCGACCAGGCCGACGATGGTGCCGCTGATCCCGGCCACGGTGCGCCCGATCTGCTCGAGCATGCCCACGATCAGCAGCGGTTCACCCGCGGCCTTGGGCGCGGGATCGACGCGGCGGACCTCGTCGACCAGGCTGGAATAATTCGCCGAGAGGCCGGCAATCTCGGCTTCGGCACCGGTGTCGCTGAGGCTGCGGCGCAGCCGTTCGATCAGCCAGGCGCCGAAGGTGTCGAGGCTTGCGACCTGCGACACGTCGATAAAAATATGCGGGCGGCTGCCGCGCAGCTTCTCGGCATCGGAGACGATCCGCTCGAGCGCCGGCGCGAAGCGGGCCGTCCAGTTGCCCGCCGCGCACAACGCCAGTCCTTCGCCTTGGGCTATCCGCTCCAGTGTCGGGTCGCCGCTCACCTTTTGCCTACCCCTCAAGCCGGCTGGCCGCCGCTTATGCAGATCTCCGGCGGCTTGCCGGATCGGCTTGTCGAATCTGTCACTAACCAGCCATAGTTGGTTGCGCGTCGCAAGCTACGGTTCAGGAAATAGTAGACTTTAAAATGACTTCCACCTCACGCGGAACTGTTTCCTTGACGGTGAGGATCGAGCGCTGGCCGATCGCGGGCTCGTTCACGATCAGCCGTGGCGCCAAGACCGAAGCCGTCGTCGTGGTGGCGGAGGTCGGCCAGGGCGGCCTGATTGGCCGCGGCGAATGCGTGCCCTATCCGCGCTATGGCGAAACGCCGGAGGCGACCCTGGAGGCGATCCAGGCCATGCAGGAACCGCTTGCCGGCGGTATGGACCGCATCGCCCTGCAAGGGCGGATGCCCACCGGGGCCGCCCGCAATGCGCTGGACTGCGCGCTAGCGGACCTCGAGGCGAAGCGCGCCGGTCGGCGGATATGGAACCTGCTCGGCCGGTCTGCGCCAGAACCCCGCACCACCGCCTACACGATCTCGCTCGGGACATCAGAGGCGATGGCGGAAGCCGCCGCGAAGGCCGCGCACCGCGCGCTGCTCAAGATCAAGCTCGGCGGCGATGGCGACGGCGCGCGGATCGCCGCCGTGCGCAAGGCGGCGCCGGGTTCCGAGTTGATCGTCGATGCCAACGAGGCCTGGACCGAGGACAACCTTGCCGCCAACCTCAAGGCCTGCGCCGATGCCGGCGTCACTTTGATCGAGCAGCCGCTGCCGGCGGGCAAGGACGAAGCGCTGGCGCGGATCAAGCGGCCGGTCGCGGTGTGCGCTGACGAGAGCGTGCACGATCGCGCCTCGCTCGCCGGATTGCGCGGCCGCTACGACGCGGTCAACATCAAGCTCGACAAGACCGGCGGACTGACCGAGGCGATGGCGATGGCGGATGCCGCCCGCGCGCTCGGCTTCGAGATCATGATCGGCTGCATGGTCGCGACCTCGCTGTCGATGGCGCCGGCGATGCTGATCGCGCAGGCCGCCCGCTTCGTCGATCTCGACGGCCCGCTGCTGCTGGCGAAGGATCGCGACCATGGCCTGCGCTACGAGGGCAGCCAGGTCTATCCGCCGGACGCGGCGCTGTGGGGATGATGATGGGTTAGGCGTCCACGCGCCAGCCACGCCACCAGCCCGCCGGTGGCCGCCATCGCCGCCATCATGTCGTAGACGCCGAGCCCGAAGCGCGCATAGACCATGCCACTGACGATCGCCGTGGTGCTGGCGACGATGCCGCCGCAGGCGGTGAGATAGCCCTGCGCGCGCGCCATCACATGCCCCGGCACGTGCTGCACCATCAACCCCATGACGCCGACCTGGGTCAGGCCGAAGCTCAAGCCGTGTCCGAGCTGGACCACGGCGAGCACCGCGAGCGGCGGGTCCTGCGCGGTGATCGCCCAGCGCGCCGCGGCGCTGGCCGCTGCGATCATCACCAGCACCGCCGACGGCAGCGTGAAGCGCGGCGACAATGCGAACAGCACGATCTCGGCGATCACGCCGATCACCCAGAGGCATGCGATGGTCAGGCCGTTGAAGCCGGCCTGCTGCCAGGCAATCGAGGCGAAGATGTAATAGGCGCCGTGGCTGCCCTGGATCAGCGACGAGGCCACGATAATGGCGAGAAAGGTCGGATTGCGCAGCAGTCTTGGCGCGCCGGCCTTCGGCGCGGCGGCCGCCGCCGGACGGCCGAGCGGCCGCAAGGTCAGCCCGACCAGCGCGCCGAGCAGCGTCATGGCCGTGATGATCCAGATCAAATCGACCTCCGCGACGTAGCGGAGCAGGAAACCACTGACCAGCGCGCAGACCGCGAAGGCCGCCGACCCCCACAGCCGCAGCGGCCCGTAGCTGAGGCCGAATTGCCGGACGCCGCGCAGCGCATAGGCGTCGGTGAGCGGCACCATCGGCGTCCAGACGCAGCAGGTCAGCGCGTAGACCGCAAGCAGCACGAACGGCTGATGCTGGGTGCCGATCACGACGAAGCCCAGCGCCGTGGCGAAGCCGGTGGCGATGATCGCGCCGCGCAGCATCTGGCGCCGTTCCGCCGCCGCGGTGATCAGCGGCAGCACGGTGAAGCGCGTCACCGGCGGCACGGCGGTGATGATGCCGATCCAGGTGGCATCGATCCCGATCGCCTTCAGCCACACCGTGAAGAACGGCAGATGCACCCCGGTCATGCCGAACAGCGTGGCGTAGAATGCCGCGAGCCTTCGCGCGAATCGCCGCGATGCAACCCTGGCTGCAATGGGGATTTGTGATTCGGAAGACATCAATTCAATTGCGATTCGCGCGATATCGTGGTGATCGTTAGCGTAACGCGCAGTGATTTGCGCGAAGAGATTGTGATGGCCGAAGAAGCATTCGCCCTGTCTCCGATATCCGCCCGCGCGGCCCTGCCGAGCGAGGAGGACTATGCCGCGATCAGCGCGGCCTTCATGGAGACCTCGCGGGGCCGCTGGTTCCTCGGCGAATACGCCAAGCGCAACCGCAATGCCGACACAAGCATGGTGCTCGACGCCGTGGCGCGGATCGAAGAGAGCCTCAGCGCCCAGCGGCAGGCCGCCGCGGACGCGATCAGGGACGAGCAGTTGGCGCAGGCGCTGGCCGCCTTGCGCGGCGCGATCGAGGCCAGCCAGGCGTCCGCGATCGCCGCGCTCGACGGCATCAGCTTCGAGCCGAACCTCGCGCCGGTGCGCAAGGGCGTGCGGGTGATCCGGGAGATCTCCTGGCGGCTGCGCGAGATCGGCAATGACGGCCGGATCTGCGACATCATCGATTCGCAGGCCAGCGCGATCGAGTCCGGTGCTGCGCAGGTTTCGATGGACGACGCCAAGGCCGTGCTGGATGCCGCCTTCGCGGCGCTGGCCCGCCGGCTCAGCGAGTTCGATCCGGACAAGGCGGTCACGCCTGCGGCCAAGCCTGAAGTGGCCGAGGGCCCGGTTGCGGAACCGGCCGCGCCCTCTGCACCGCCGCCAGCAGCCGAAAGCGCCGCCGCGGCCGATAACATTGCTCCAGAAGCCGCCATGGCCGCTGCGTCGCCAGCGCTGCCCCAGGAGACCATTGCAGCGCCGAACGCCGAGGCCGCGATGCCTGCCGCAACGCCGAGCGCTGAGGCGGCTACGGCCGTGATGCCGCAACCGAGCGAGGCCTGGCTCAAAGCCGAAGCCGCACTGGCCGAAGCCGAAGCTGCGGAGCTCGCCCGGGTCACCGACGATGCCGCCGCCGACGCGCAGGACGAAGCGGTGCTCGACCTGATCGCGATGGAGATGGGCGCGCCCGATCCGGTCGACGAAGAGGCGATCGCCGAGGAAATGCGCGCCGCCGAGGAGATGCGTGTCGCCGAGGCGATGGCGGCCGAGCCCGACATGGTCGCGCCCGCGACGGAGCCCGAACCCGCGCCTGAGCCGATGCTGGCGGCCGAGCCGAAGCTCGAGATCGAATCGTCGGCAGTCGCCGTGACGCCGATTGCCTCGGCTCCAGCGGCCGTGCCGCCGCCTCTCCCGGCGAGCGTTGAAATTGCCCCGGCGCCCGCGGCAGAGGTTTCCCTCGGCGCGACCATCATTGCGAGCGGCCTGCTGAAGAAGCCGAGCGTAGCAGCCAACGATCCGCTGGCGCCGATCCGCCGCATGAGCCAGGCCGAGAAACTCGCGTTCTTCTCTTGATCGAGTTCGCGCCTGGCCGCGCAACGAAACAGGGGCAGAACGGCACCGCCCTGCCCCCGCTTGATCTCAAATCGTAGCCGTCAGGCGACGAGCTTCGCGAACAAATCCGCGTCGACATTGCCGCCCGAGAGCACGATGACGACGTTCTTGCCTCGGGCGTCGATCCGCCCGGCCAGCAGCGCGGCAAGGCCGATGGCGCCACCGGGTTCGACCACGAGTTTCAGCTCGCGATAGGCAAAGGCAACCGCCGCACCAACCTCTTCGTCGGTCGCGCTGACGCCGTTGGCGAGCAGCTTGCTGTTGATCGCAAAAGTAAGCTCGCCCGGCATCATCGCCATCAGCGCGTCGCAGATGGTGCGCGCCGCAACCGGATGCGCCTCGCGATGCCCGACCTTGAGCGACAGCGCGTGATCGTCATAGCCCGCGGGCTCGGCGACGATGACCTGGGCCTGTGGATATTTTGCTTTCACCGCGGTGGCGACACCGGCGATCAGGCCACCGCCCGACGCGGGCGCGACGACGATATCGGGGGTCAGCCCGAGCGCCGCCATGTCCTCGGCGATCTCGCGGCCGGCGGTGCCCTGGCCCGCGATCACCAGGGGATCGTCATAGGGAGGCACCAACGTCGCGCCGCGCTTGCTGGCGATGCCGCTGGCGATCGCCGCGCGGTCGTCGCGATCGCGATCGTAGAGCACGACTTCGGCGCCATACGACTTGGTCCGCTCGCGCTTGGTGAGCGGCGAGTCCGCGGGCATCACGATGGTCGCCTGCATGTTGAGGATCTTGGCCGCCGCGGCGACACCCTGGGCATGGTTGCCCGAGGAGAACGCGACGACACCTCCGCTCCGCTTGTCCTGCGGGATCGAGGCAAGCTTGTTGAACGCACCGCGAAACTTGAACGATCCGGTCCGCTGCAACATCTCGGGCTTGAGGAAAACCTGGCTGCCGACACGTTCGTTGAGAACGGGGAAGGTCAGGAGCGGCGTGCGCACCGCGAACGGCGCGACCACCCTTGCGGCGGCATCGATGTCCGCGGCAGCGACGGGTGGATTTGAAACGGTGTCCGTCATCCGCGATTTGTATCGCGACGGAGCGCGGCCCGGCAAGACGCTTTAACGTGAGATTGTTTAGCGCGAGGTCGGCTGGCTCGCCGGCAGGCCTGCGAAATGGTGCTCCTCGGCACCGAATTCGAACACCTCCCCCTCGCCGTCCGGCGCCGCGGGGCGGACGTTCAGGCAGCGCTCGATGAACACCCGGGCCGACGCCTGCCAGGTATGCAGCGCGGCGAAATCGACGCAGGCCTGCCGCGGGATGCTGAGCGCCTCCAGGCAGGCGTGATGCAGATCCTCGTCGAGCACGCCGACCGGTGCCGCGCCAATCACGTCGCGGGGGCCGGTGACCGGAAATGCGGCAACCGGCAGACCGCTCGCCAAGGCCTCGAGCAACACCAGACCGAACGTATCGGTGCGGCTGGGGAAAACGAACACATCGGCCGCCGCATAGATCTCAGCCAATTCTTCTCCATGGCGCGCGCCGAGGAAGACGGCTTCCGGATATTTCCGCTCCAGCGCAGCCCGCGCCGGGCCGTCCCCGACCACAACCTTGGTGCCGGGCAAATCGAGATCGAGGAATGCCTCGAGGTTTTTCTCCACCGCGACCCGGCCGACGCTCAGATAGACCGGCTGCGGCAGGCAGAGATCGACATCACGCGGATGGAACAGCGCGGTGTCGACGCCGCGCGACCACAGCACCACGTTGCGGAAGCCACGCTGGCGCAGTTCGGCCGCCAGCGCCGGCGTCGCCGCCATCACGGCCCGGCTCGGCTTGTGGAACCAGCGCAACGCACGCCACACCCAGGCTTCCGGAACCGGCGTCCGTGCCGACACATACTCCGGGAAACGGGTGTGGAAGCTCGTCGTGAACGGCAGGCCGTGCTTGCGGCAATAGCGGCGGACCGAAAGCCCGATCGGGCCTTCGGTCGCGATATGGATGCTGTCGGGCTTGGCCGCCTTGATCAGGCTGGCGACCTTGGCCTGATACGGCAATGCCAGCCGGAGATCGCGGTAGCTCGGCATCGCGAAGGTGCGGAACTCGTCCGGCGTCAGGAAACTCACCTCGACGCCGAGCGATTTCGCCGCCTGCGCCATCATGGTCAGCGTGCGGACAACCCCGTTGACCTGGGGATGCCACGCATCGGTCGCGACCAGGATATGCGTCATGCAGCGCGTGCCGTCACTCGCGGAACTGGCGCGATCCGGCGCAGCGGGTCGGTCCAGGTGATGATTTCGAAATGGCCGTCCTCGTGCTCGGCGAGCGCGGTGCAGCTCTCAACCCAGTCGCCGCAATTCATGTAGCGGATGCCGTGCTCGTCATGAATGGTCGCGTAGTGGATGTGGCCGCAGATCACGCCGTCGCAGCCGTGACGACGCGCTTCGCCGGCAAGCGTGGCCTCGAACGCGCCGATATAGTTGACCGCCTTCTTGACCTTCAGCTTCGCCCATTGCGACAGCGACCAGTAGGGCACGCCGAACATCTTGCGGAAGAAGTTGACGAAGCGATTCATCTGGATCGCGAAGTCGTAGGCCTTGTCGCCGAGATGGGCGAGCCAGCGCGCGTTCTGCACCACGAGGTCGAAGATGTCGCCGTGGATCACGAGGTAGCGCTTGCCGTCGGCGCCGGTATGGATGGTGTTCTCCACCACATCGATGCCGCCGAAATGCGTGCCGTAATATCTGCGCAGGAACTCGTCGTGGTTGCCCGGAACGTAGATCACCTTGGCGCCCTTGCGGGCCTTGCGCAGCATCTTCTGCACGAAGTCGTTGTGAGTCTGCGGCCAGTACCAGTTCGACTTCAGCGCCCAACCGTCGACGATATCACCAACGAGGTAGATCGTGTCGGCGTCGTGAGAGCGGAGGAAGTCCAGCAGGCGGTCGGCTTGCGAACCGCGGGCTCCGAGATGGACATCGGAGATAAACAAAGTGCGAAAGCGCCGCTCGGGGCTTTCTTCACTCAAGGAGTCACTTCCCATGCCTGTGCACCTAACAGATTCCTGTGACAGGGCGATGACGATCCCGCGACCTGAGGTCCCACAAAGAGTTAACGAGAATCAGCAGCACGCCCCTTCACTGCGGATAACAGCGACGTGCGACAATCTGGCGACATGAGCGGTCGCGGCTGTGTGGAACGGGCGTTGTGTTGCGCGCATGGCGCAGCGGGACGACGAGGGCAGTCGATGAATGCGTAGCCGGATTCAGCTACCGAGTTTCAAT
Organism: Bradyrhizobium sp. SK17; assembly: GCF_002831585.1. GTDB lineage: Bacteria > Pseudomonadota > Alphaproteobacteria > Rhizobiales > Xanthobacteraceae > Bradyrhizobium. The sequence goes on from NZ_CP025113.1 coordinate 6,770,865, forward strand.
AGTATTTGTGGAAGTGATGCACCGGCCCGTGACCGTGTCCAACGGCAAAGCGATCGGCGGCCGCGATCGCATCGGTGATCCACGCCTTGGCGTGACGCACCGCGGTCTCCATCGTCTCACCCTTGGCAAGCCCCGCCGCGATCGCCGACGACAGCGAGCAGCCGGTGCCATGCGTGTTGGCGGTGGCGATGCGCGGCGCCGACAGCGCGATGCTGCGGTCGGCGTCGATCAGATAGTCGATGCTCTCGGAGCCGTGTCCGTGGCCGCCCTTGACCAGCACCGCGCGACAGCCCATCGCCAGCAGTTGCTTGCCTTGTCGTTCGACCTCGGCTTCGTTCGATGCGACCGGCTCGTTGAGCAGCGCAGCCGCTTCCGGCAGGTTCGGCGTGATCAGCGACGCCAGCGGAAACAGCAGGGTCTTCAGCGCGTCGACGGCTTCAGCGGCAAGCAGCCGGTCGCCCGATGTTGCGACCATCACCGGATCGAGCACGATGTGGCGCGGCGCCCAGCGCGTCAGCCCATCGGCGATCGCGGCAATGGTCTCGGCCTGCGCCACCATGCCGATCTTGACCGCACCGACCGCGAGGTCGGAAAACACCGCATCGATCTGCGCGCTGACGAAGGCCGCCGGCACCGGATGGATGCCGCTGACACCCTTGGTGTTCTGCGCGGTGAGCGCCGTGATGGCCGAGGCGCCATAGACCCCGAGCGCGGCAAAGCTCTTGAGGTCGGCCTGGATGCCCGCGCCGCCCGAGGAATCCGAGCCGGCAATGGTGAGCGCGACCGGCGTCATTGCGCAGCACCGGCGGTTGATACGAACGAGACCATGACGAAGTGCACCATGGCCTGTCCTAGCCCGGCCGCCCGCCGGCAGCAAGTTTGCCTGACTTTACCGCGAGTTGACCCTGCCTCGGGCCCCCTCCCCCTTGCCTTGGCCGCCGGTTTTTGGCCTATAGTCGCTGATATCCCCGGAGACGACTTTGATGGTTCCCTTCTTCGTCCAGATCAAATGCAAGCTCGGCCAGTCCTACACCGTCGCCAACGCGCTGGCGGAAGCCGAGATTGCGTCCGAGATCTATTCCACCGCGGGCAATTACGATCTGCTGGTCAAGTTCTACGTCGACCACGACACCGACATCGGCCATTTCATCAACGAGAAGGTTCAGGTGATCCCGGGCATTCAGGACACCCTCACCATCATCACCTTCAAGGCGTTCGGCGCGAAGTAGGCTCTGCCTGCCCGAGAACTTTCGTTCACCTCTCCCAAAGGGAGGGGTGGACCGATGTCCCCACCAGCATCCCCGCTAGGACTTCTTCTCGGGCTTCGTGGGCTTCGGCGGTCCCTCGACCGGCGGCAGCGACTTGATGTAGTCGGCGATCGCGTCGCGATCGCCTGACGGAAGCTGCGAGGTGTTGCGGATCACCCGCACCATCGATCCGCCGGCGCTGTCGCCATCCGGCGTCTGCCCGCTCTCGAGGAAATAGGCGATATCCTTCGCGCTCCAGTCGGACAGCCCCTTCTGCGTGATGTTGGGCACCCAGCCCTCGCCTTCCGGATTCGGGCCGCCGGCAAAGCGCTGCGCGCTGACGATGCCGCCGAGGAAATTGCGCGGGCTGTGACACTCGGCGCAATGGCCGAAGCCGTTGACGAGATAGGCACCTCGATTCCATTGCGCCGAGCGGCTCGCGTCCGCGACGAACGGCTTGCCGTCCATGAACAGGAATTTCCAGACGCCGATATTGCGGCGGATGTTGAACGGAAACGGCACATCGTGGTCGCGCACCTTGCCCGCCACCGACGGCAAGGTCTTCAGATAGGCGAACAGGTCGCGGACGTCGTTGACCTTGGCGTGCTGATACGACGGATAGGGAAACGCCGGGAAATAGTGCGTGCCCGACGGCGACGTGCCCTTCATGACCGCGGTGACGAAGTCGGCCTCGCTCCAGCGGCCGATGCCGTCGTTGGGATCGGGCGAGATGTTCGGCGCATAGAAGGTGCCGAACGGCGACGGTATCGCCAGCCCGCCGCCGAGTCTGGTGCGGTCATCCTGCTTCGGCACGGCATGACAGGAGGAACATCCTCCGGCATTGAACGTTGTGAGGCCATTGGCAAGGTCGGGCTGATAGGCCGGCAGCGCGCTGGCGGCGACGGTCGCGGGGATCGTCAGCCACCAGAACACGGCGAGGCCGATGGCGCCGACCAGGCCGGCCAGGAGGAGAATTCGTCGCAACATTCACCGATCCGTCATTGGTCGCGTCAGTCTATCAACCAGTATGATGGCAAGCGGTCGCACAAGCTCGCATCAAATTTGCCGCATGCACGTTCATTTTGGGAATAAATCGGAACGGCCGCGGTTTGAACACTGCAACCATCGTGTGACGTCAAAGGGGAGAGAACCATGCCCAACAAGACCTTGCTTGCCGCGCTGACCCTCGGCGCTGTCGTCGCCCTCGCCGGCCCGGCCTTTGCCGAGAAGCTGCATGCCAAGCTGGACGGCAAGACCGAAGTACCGCCGAACACCAGCGCCGGCACCGGCACCGCCGACATCGACTATGACGCCGCCTCCAAGAAGCTGAGCTGGAAGCTGACCTATTCCGGCCTGACTGGTCCGGCCACTGCTGCGCACTTCCACGGCCCTGCGGAGGCCGGCAAGAATTCCGGCGTCGCGGTCGCGATCCCGAACGCGACGTCGAGCCCGGTCGAAGGCAGCGCAACGCTCACCGACGCGCAGGCCGCCGATCTGCTCGCCGGCAAGTACTATGTCAACGTCCACACCGTGGCCAACCCGGGCGGCGAGATCCGCGGCCAGGTGACCAAATAGCCGCGGACGAAGTCGTCGCAGGCGAAGACACGCGAACAAGAAACGGCCGACACAAAAAGGGGCGGGTGCCTGAAGCACCCGCCCTTTCGTTGATCGAACCGCGATCAGCCCTTCTTGAGGCGATAGGTCTCGTGGCAGCCGCCGCACTGCTTGCCGATCACGCCCAGCTCCGCCTTCAGCGTATCGACATCCTTGATCTTGCCCTTGGCATCAGCGACGGCCTTGGCATAGCTCGCGATGTGCTGCTCGAAGCCGGCCTTGTCTTCCCAGATCTTCGGCCCGGCCGAGTAGTCGCCGTCGGTCTTCAGCCCCTTGGAGCTTTCCGGGAACAGCGTCGGCAGCTTCTTGGCGGTGTCCTCGAACTTCGCCAGCGCGGCGTCGACGGTTGCCTGGTCATAGGGCTTCTCGCCCTTGACGATGGCCCCGAGCGCACCGGCGTTCTTGCCGGTTTCCTTCATCTGGGCCTGGGTCTGCTTGACCTGATCCTGGTCGGCGACGACCGCACCGGCACTCAACACAAGCATCGCAGCAACGACGACAATCCGTTTCATCGGCAATCCCCTCAATCCTGCTCTGTCCCGGTCCGCGGTCTGCGGCCGGCCTGACCTGCAAACACCGCAGGCGGAATCTTCATTCCGCCTGCGACAATTTATCAGAGAGTGTGGCGGCGCTGCGCCTCGCGGATCGCAATCCAGACCCGCTCCGGCGTGGCCGGCATGTCGATGTGGTCGATCCCGTATTCGCGATGCAACCCCTCGACGATCGCGTTGACGATCGCCGGGCACGAGCCGATCGCACCGGCCTCGCCGGCCCCCTTCACGCCCATCGGATTGGTGGTGCAGGGAACGTTGTTGGTCTCGAACACGAACGACGGACCGTCGGCGGCACGCGGCATCGCGTAATCCATGAACGTGCCGGTGACGAGCTGGCCGTCGGTTTGGCTGTAGACCGCCTGCTCCATCAGCGCCTGCCCGATGCCCTGCATCGCGCCGCCATGAACCTGGCCCGCGAGCATCAGCGGATTAAGCGTGACGCCGAAATCGTCGACGATGACATAGCTGACGATCTTGATGATGCCGGTGGCGGGATCGATCTCGACCTCGGCGAGATGGGTGCCGTTCGGATAGGTGCCGTCGGCGCTGGCGAACGTCGCGCTGGCATTCATCTTTGCGGTGTCGCCGCCGGGACGCTTGGCGAGATCGGCGAAGCTGACCGAGCGATCGGTGCCGGCGATGCGGATCCGGCCGTCGGCGATCTCGAGGTCGCCGGTGCCGGCTTCCAGCGCCTGCGCCGCCAGCTCCTTCAGCTTGTTGCCGAGTTCATGCGTCGCCCGCTGCACGCTGACGCCGCCGGACGGGATCGATGCCGAGCCGCCGGTGCCGAGGCCGGTCGCGATCTTGTCGGTGTCACCTTGCAGCACATGGACGCGCTCCGGCGGCACGCCGAATTGCTCGGCGACGATCTGCGCATAAGCGGTCTGGTGGCCCTGCCCGCTCGACTGGGTGCCGATCAGGACCGAGATGTCGCCATTGGGATCGAGCGCCACCTTGGCGGTCTCCTCACCCATGGTGCCGCAGACCTCGACATAGCTCGCCATGCCGATGCCGCGCACCAGGCCGTCCTTCTTGGCCGCCTTGGCGCGCTTTGAAAACTCCTTCCAGTTGGCGATCTCCATCGCGCGCTTCATGTGCGCGACGAAGTCGCCGGAGTCGTAGACCTTGCCGGTCGCGGTCGTATAGGGCAGCGACTTCGGCAGGATGAAGTTCTTCCGCCTGATCGCGTCCGGCGTCATGCCGAGCTTGCGCGCAGCAGCGTCGACCAGCCGCTCGATGACATAGGCGGCCTCCGGGCGGCCGGCGCCGCGATAGGCATCGACCGGCACGGTGTTGGTGAACACGGTGCGGACGCGGCAATGGAAGGCCTGGATGTCATAGAGGCCCGGCAGCATGCCGGCGCCGCCATGCGGGATATAGGGCGCAAAGGTCGAGAGATAGGCGCCCATATCGCCCATCAGGTCGACATCCATGCCGAGGAATTTGCCGTCCTCGGCCAGCGCCATCTTCGCGGTGGTGAGATTGTCGCGGCCCTGCGCGTCGCCCATGAAGTGGTCGGAGCGCTCGGCGGTCCACTTGACCGACTTCTTGAGCTTGCGCGCGGCGACTGCGACCAGCGCGTATTCCCGGTACGGAAACAGCTTGGTGCCGAAGCCGCCGCCGACATCCGGGCAGATCACCCGCATGTTCTCCTTCGGCATCTTCAGGATCATGTCGCAGAGGATCTCGCGCAGGCGATGGCTGCCCTGGCTGCCGATCGTCAGCGTCAGATGGTCCTTCTTGGCGTCGTATTCGGCGACCGCGGCGCGCGTTTCCATGAAGTTGGTGATGACGCGCGGATTGACGATGGTGATCTCGGCGACCGCATGCGCCTTGGCGAACGCCGCCGCGGCGGCGCCCTTGTCGCCGATCGAGACGTCGAACAGCACATTGCCGGGTTTGTCCGGCCAGACCTGCGGCGCGCCCTTCTTCACCGCGTTGAGGAGACCTGCCACCGCCGGCAGCGGCGTCCATTTGACGTCGATCGCCTCGATCGCGTCGCGGGCATGATCGAGGTTATCGGCGACCACGAAGGCGATGGCGTCGCCGACATGGCGCACCTCGTCCTTGGCGAGGATCGGATAAGGCGGCGCGGTGAACGGATCGGTTTCCAGATTGAACAGGCACGGCAGCCCGCCGAGTTCGGCGACATCGGCCGCGGTCAGGATCAGCGCCACGCCGGGCAGGCCGCGGGCCTTGCCGGCATCGATCGTGTAGGTGGCATGCGCATGCGGCGAGCGCAGCATCAACGCGTGCAATGCGGGAGACGGCGCGACGTCGTCGGTGTAGCGGCCCTTGCCGCGAATCAGAGCGTCGTCCTCCTTGCGCCGCACGCTTTGTCCGACGCCGAATTTGATGGGAGCTGCCATCGTCTCTCCAATTGCCTTGGTGTGTTTTGCGCATATTGGCGTGGTTGTCCGCGAAGCGCAAACCGCTTTCGGTCGCGCGCGGCGCCGTCTCGCACCCCGCTCCTATGCACTTGATTTGAAAGGTAAAACTATACGCGCCGCAGTGCGAACAACCAGCCGCGGCCGAACAGCGCGAGGATCAGGAACGCGTAGACGAAGACGCCGACCGCAATCAGCAGCAGCAGGACCAGTTCGTTGCGGAAATGCTGCACCGGCGCGAACCACACATAGGCGAAATGCGAGGTCAGCCAGAGCGCGAGCGCGAGCAGCGCACCGCACAGCGCGAAGGTCGCAAACGAGCGGATCAGCACGCGATCGAGCACGAGATAGCCGCGGCGCCCGGCGAAGAACAGCACCAGCAGCAGGTTGACCCAGGCCCCGACCGCGGTCGCGAGCGCGAGGCCGACCTGCGCGAGCGAGCCGACCAGCGCGATCTTCAGCGCGACATTGACCGCGACCCCGGTCAGCGCCGCCTTCACTGGCGTTGCGGTATCCTTGCGCGCGTAGAAGGTCGCAACCGCGCTGCGGATCATCACGAAGGGAATGAGCCCGACCGCATAGGCGGCAAGCGTGGCGCCGGCGCTCGCGGCATCGGCCTTCGAGAACGCGCCGCGGGCAAACATCGCGCGCATGATCGGATCTGCGACTGTCAGGAACGCCGCCACGAACGGCACCGAGAACAACAGCGTGAAATCGAAGGCACGGCGCTGCGCGGCCATCGCGCCGGCGTGATCGTCGGCGGTCAGGCGTCGCGACATCTCCGGCAGCAGCACGGTGCCGATCGCGATCCCGATCACGCCGATCGGCAATTGATTGAGACGATCGGCGTAGTACAGCGCCGACAGCGCGCCAGCCGGGAGGAAGGTCGCGATGATGGTGTCGGCGAACAGCGCAACCTGGGTTCCCATCGAGCCCAGCGTCGCAGGGCCCAGCGCGCGGAAGAAGGCGCGGACGTCCTCGTCGAGCTTGAGGGGCGCGAACCGCGGCAGGCCGCCATGGCGCGCGAGGTCGCCGGCGAGCAGAGCAAACTGCAGGAAACCCGAGATCAGCACGCCCCAGGCCGCGGCATGGCCGGCGCTCGGGAAGAACGCCGCGAGCGCCAGCGTCATCATCATCGCGAGGTTGAGGAAGATCGGCGCAGCAGCGGCGCTGGCGAAGCGATGCATCACGTTGAGCATGCCGCCATAGAGCGTCACCAGCGTGATCAGCAGCAGATAGGGAAAGGTGATCCGCGTCAGCTCGATCGCAAGCTTGCGCTGTTCGGCGTCGTCGGTGAAGCCCGGCGCGAGGATGCTCATCGCCTGCGGCATGAACGCCATCGCCACGACGAGCAGGATCACCTGCGAGGCGAACAGCAGCGTGAAAATGCGGTCGGCGAACAGCCGCGCCGACGCCTCGCCGCGCTCGCCATGGACATGGGCATAGGCCGGCACGAAGGCGGCGTTGAAGGCGCCTTCGGCAAAGATCGCGCGGAAATGATTGGGCAGCCGCAGCGCCACGAAGAAGGCATCGGCGACCGGCCCGGCGCCGAGGATCGCCGCGAGCATGATGTCGCGCGCGAATCCGGTCACCCGCGAAAGCAGGGTATAGCCGCCAACGGTGAAGATGCGCCCAAGCATGGCTGCTTCTAGCGCATCATCACCCTAGGTCAAAATGACTGATCAGGCCGACAGCGCGCTGCGCACAGCCGCGATGATGCGGTCCTGGGTCGCCTCGTCGAGATAGGGGTGCATCGGCAGCGCGATGACGTCCTTTGACAGGCGCTCGCTGACCGGCAGGCCGCCCTCGGCAACCGGGAAGTGGCTGTAGGCCGTCTGCTGATGCACCGACTTCGGATAGTAGATCATGGTCGGAACGCCCTGCGCCTTCAGGGCTGCCGCGAAGGTGTCGCGATCGATGCCCTCGGACAGGCGGATGGTGTACTGCGCCCACACCGAGGTGCAGCCCGGAGCCAGGCGCGGCACCGCGACCAGGTTGCCGAGCGCGCGCGAATAGCGCTCCGCCAACTTGTTGCGCGCCGCGATCTCGTCGTCGAAGATCTTCAGCTTCTCGAGCAGGATCGCCGCCTGCATGGTGTCGAGCCGCGCGGTGAGGCCGAGCCGCACATTGTCGTACTTGTCCGAGCCCTGGCCGTGGACGCGGATGCTGCGCAGCGTGGCCGCGAGTTCCGCATCGTCGGTGAAGATCGCGCCGCCGTCGCCGAAGCAGCCGAGCGGCTTGGCGGGGAAGAAGCTGGTGCCAGTGGCGAGACCGAAGGTGCCGAGCTTGCGGTTCTTGTAGGTTGCGCCGAAACCCTGCGCGGCATCATCCAGCACGAACAGGCCCTCGGCCTCGGCGACCGCCGCGATCGCGTCATGGTCGGCGCTCTGGCCGAACAGGTCGA